>NZ_NOVE01000009.1 GCF_002265625.1 Prevotella sp. 885 | reverse complement strand
AATTATAAAAGAATAAAAAAATTATATGAAAGCATTTGTTTTTCCAGGACAGGGTTCACAGTTTGTCGGAATGGGCAAAGACCTGTACGAGTCTAACGAGACAGCAAAGAATCTTTTCGAGAAAGCCAACGAAATCCTTGGCTTCCGTATTACAGATATAATGTTTGACGGCACAGACGAACAGCTTAAGGAGACCAAGGTGACACAGCCTGCCGTTTTCCTTCATAGCGTAATTTCTGCCATCTGCCTCGGCGACGAGTTTAAGCCTGCAATGGTAGCAGGACACTCACTTGGTGAGCTGTCAGCTTTGGTGGCTGCGGGTGCTGTTTCATTCGAGGACGGTCTGAAGCTGGTTTATGCTCGTGCTATGGCAATGCAGAAGGCTTGCGAGGCTGCTCCCGGAACAATGGCTGCTGTCATCGGTCTTTCTGACGAAGTGATAGAGCAGACATGTGCTGAGGTAAGCACAGAGGGCAATGTTGTCGTTGCAGCAAACTATAACTGCCCCGGCCAGCTGGTTATTAGCGGCAATATGGACGCTATTAACGCTGCTTGCGAGAAGCTGAAGGCAGCCGGCGCAAAGCGTGCTCTGCCTCTTAAGGTTGGCGGCGCTTTCCACTCTCCGCTTATGCAGCCCGCTAAGGAAGAATTGGAGAAGGCTATTCAGGCTACAACATTCTCGGCTCCTCTTTGCCCCGTATATCAGAACGTAGACGGACTGCCTCATACAGATCCTTCAGAGATTAAGGCCAACCTCATCGCACAGCTGACAAGCAGCGTACGCTGGACTTCAAGTGTGAAGAATATGATTAAGGATGGCGCAGACGACTTCACAGAATGTGGACCGGGCAAGGCCCTTCAGGGTATGATCGGCCGCATCGACAAGACTGTGGCAGCTCACGGTATCGCTTAAAGATATTATGGCCAAAGAGAAAATACTTATTTATCAAGTGTTCACCCGCCTTTTCGGTAACCGTGTCAACAACAATAAGTTCGATGGCACGATTGCCGAGAATGGTTGCGGAAAGATGAACTTCTTTGACGATAAAGTACTAAAACAAATCCGAGGCAAGGGATACACCCATGTATGGTATACGGGAATCATCCGTCACGCCACATCTACAGACTACACCTCTTATGGCATTCCGCGCCAGCATCCTGCTATCGTGAAAGGAAAGGCAGGTTCGCCTTATGCCATAACCGACTATTACGATGTCGATCCAGACTTGGCGGAGAATGTAGACAAGCGTATGACGGAGTTTGAGCAGCTGCTTAAGCGCAGTCATGCTAACGGACTGAAGGTCATCATCGACTTTGTTCCCAACCATGTGGCACGTCAGTACAAGTCGATAGCCAAGCCGGAAGGTGTGGCAGATCTTGGAGCTGATGACAATAAGGACCATTCCTTCAACCGCGACAATAATTTCTATTATTGCGTAGGCGAGGAGTTTCGTCCTGATATCGACCTCTACGGCGGAGAAGACACTCCGTACACAGAATATCCAGCCAAAGCAACGGGTAATGACCACTTCGATGCCCGTCCTGGAAAGAACGACTGGTATGAAACAGTAAAACTGAATTATGGCATAGACTATTGTGATGCCGGCGGAAGATCCGAACACTTCGAACCTACACCTGATACCTGGAAAAAGATGTTATCAATCTTACTTTTTTGGGCGTCAAAGGGCGTAGACGGTTTCCGTTGCGACATGGCTGAGATGGTGCCGCCAGCTTTCTGGAATTGGGCTATCGGTAGCGTAAAGCGTGCTTATCCGTCTATACTGTTCGTTGCGGAGGTCTATAACCCCATGGAGTATCGCCATTATGTTGACGCAGGCTTTGATTATCTTTATGATAAGGTGGGCATGTACGACACTATGCGTAACGTGATTTGCGGCAATAGCCCCACATCCCAGATAACAACGGCCTGGCAATGGGTTGACCCCATCCACGACCATATGCTGTATTTCCTGGAGAATCATGACGAGCAACGCGTAGCAAGCGATTTCTTCGCAGGCGACGCTTTCCGCGCTTATCCGGCTTTTGTCGTAAACACTCTGATGCGCTCCAATCCGTTTATGGTTTATGCGGGTCAGGAGTATGGCGAGAGAGGCATGGACGCAGAGGGATTCAGCGGCAAGGACGGACGTACCACCATCTTCGACTATTGGACAGTACCGTCATTATATAGAGCATACGTCGATAACAGCCTGTCAGAAGACGAGGCAAGACTTGACGCTCTTTATACCCGCATACTCCAAATCGCCAGCAAGGAGAAGGCTGTAAGCGAAGGTCAGTTCTTCGACCTTATGTATGTCAATGGGCATTTTGCCTCAAGACAATATGCTTTCCTCCGTAAGGCAGATGACGAAATGATGTTGGTGGTAGCCAATTTCGCAGACGAGGATGTAACGTGCAAGGTGGTCATCCCATCACATGCATTCGATTTCCTCGGTATTCCGCATAAGGCTGTTGAGGCTGAGGACATGCTGGGTGGCGGAAGAATGACTGCCGATTTCAAGAATGACGATTTCGTACTGGTGAATGTAAGTGGACACGATTGTAGAATATTTAAATTCAATTTGAGTATGGATACAGATATTGTCTTCAATGAGCATAACAAGGAAGAGTTTCCTCCTGCTCATACAGCCGAACATCTCCTCAATCAGACGATGATCAGAATGTTCGGATGTGAGCGCTCGCGCAACGCTCATATAGAGCGTAAGAAGAGCAAGATAAGCTTCATCCTCGATCACAAGCCCTCACGCAAGGAGGAGAAGGAGATAGAGGACCGCATGAACCAGCTTATCGCTGAAGACCTTCCAGTTACCTACGAGGTTGTCGACAGAGACCACATTCCTGCGGATGTCAAGCTTGACCGTCTGCCGGCTGATGCTTCCGAGAAGCTTCGCCTGGTGCGTATCGGCGACTATGATGTCTGCCCCTGTCTTGGAAAACATGTACGTTCCACCTCACAGATTGGCAAGTTTGTAATGCTTGGAACCAACTGGGACGAGATGAAGCGTTCATTCCGCATTAGATACAAGATTGTATAACATAAACGATATTTATTAACAAACATTATGACTGAAAACAGACAAACACTGAACCGCAACTTGGCACAGATGCTCAAGGGCGGTGTAATTATGGACGTTACTACACCTGAGCAGGCTCGCATCGCTGAAGCAGCTGGTGCATGTGCAGTTATGGCACTCGAGCGTATCCCCGCAGACATCCGTGCTGCTGGTGGCGTATCTCGTATGAGCGACCCTAAGATGATTAAGGGCATTCAGGAGGCAGTTTCAATCCCCGTTATGGCTAAGTGCCGTATCGGCCACTTCGCAGAGGCTCAGATTCTGCAGGCTATCGAAATCGACTACATCGACGAGAGCGAGGTTCTCTCTCCCGCTGACGATGTTTACCATATCGACAAGAACAAGTTCGAGGTTCCCTTCGTGTGTGGAGCACGCAATCTTGGCGAGGCTTTGCGCCGTATCGCTGAGGGTGCCACTATGATTCGTACAAAGGGCGAGCCGGGAACTGGCGACGTTGTACAGGCTGTTCGCCACATGCGTATGATGCAGAGCGAGATACGTCGTCTCACATCAATGTCTGAGGACGAGCTCTACGAGGCAGCTAAGCAGCTTCAGGTTCCCTACGACTTGGTGAAGTACGTACACGAGAACGGCAAGCTTCCCGTCGTAAACTTCGCTGCCGGTGGTGTTGCTACACCTGCTGACGCTGCTCTTATGATGCAGCTTGGTGCTGAGGGCGTATTCGTAGGTTCTGGTATCTTCAAGAGCGGCAATCCTGAGAAGCGTGCAAGAGCTATCGTTCAGGCCGTTACAAACTTCAACGATGCCAAGATGCTTGCTGAGCTTTCTGAGGATCTCGGCGAGGCTATGGTCGGCATCAACGAGCACGAGATCGAGGTTCTTATGGCCGA
The DNA here is from genome assembly GCF_002265625.1 of Prevotella sp. 885. GTDB lineage: Bacteria > Bacteroidota > Bacteroidia > Bacteroidales > Bacteroidaceae > Prevotella. The sequence continues at coordinate 84,014 of NZ_NOVE01000009.1, read as the reverse complement.
GAGAGGCAAGTAAGAAATGAGAATAGCAGTATTAGCATTACAAGGTGCCTTCATTGAGCACGAGATGATGTTGGAGCGTCTTGGAGCCGAAACCTTCGAGATTCGCCAGTTGTCTGACTGGGATCAGCCCAAGGACGGTCTTGTGATTCCTGGAGGCGAGAGTACTGTGCAACTGAAGCTTCTGAAGGACTTGGGCTTGCTCGAGTCCGTCAGAAACGACATACGTAACGGACTTCCCGTATTCGGCACATGTGCCGGACTTATCCTTCTGGCAAAGAAGGTGGAAGGACAGTCTTTCGACCGTATTTCCACTATGGACATCGACGTATGTCGCAATGCTTATGGTCGTCAGCTTGGCAGCTTCTATACGGAGGACAAGATGAACGGCGTTGGTGAGGACATCCCGATGACATTCATCAGAGCGCCTTATATTAATAAGGTGGAAGGTGACGCTGAGATTCTTGCTGAGGTCGGCGGACACATCGTTGCCGCAAGACAAGGCAATCAGTTGGTTACGGCGTTCCATCCAGAACTCAACGACGATGTTCGTGTGCACCAGTATTTCCTCAATATGATAAAGGGAGCGTAAGGCTTCTCTTTGAAAGGCAGAATAATGTAATAAAGACAAAAAGCGGACGATACAACTATAAAAAGTGTATCGTCCGCTTTGTTTATTCAGTTGTTTAAGTGTTTTCTCTTGTGGGCATTACTTTTTCTTCACTTCCTCCAATGCCTTCACCCAGTCTGTATCAAGCGAGAACTGCGTTATGAACTTGTCGTTGTCCACGTATCCGTAAACTAGTTCCTTGTCCATGTCGTTAAACAATGAGTTGTTTATTGTGGCAGCCTTAAACTTAGCCTTCAGCAGATCCTTGTCCTTAGCCTTGTCCGTAACCTTGAGACGGGCCACGAAGTAATTCACAAACTCTATCATGGCGTCAGTCTGTAAGCCCAATTCGTATTCTGTGAATGTGGGTTCCACGGCTGCCTTGTCGATGAGGTAATAAATGGCATCATACTTGAAGCAGGCAATCTTGCGCGACTCGAGATTCTTTGTCGTGTCGTTTGCAAGTGCTTCTGCGCTCTCCTGAATGTGCTTCACCTCCTTGAATATTTCTTGTCCTTGCGAGTTGATGGCGAATGTTAGCATCGCCACCATCATAAATACGATTTTCTTCATAATCCCGTGTGTTTCGTTATTTCTTTGTTGTTTAATGTCCGTTCTCGCTTAGTCGGTCCTTGTTTTTGTTCACAAAGTCCTTCCATCCCCGGTAGTGGGTTGTGGTGACTGGATTTCCGGCTTGCATGAAGTGGCAGTAAGCCACGCCCATAGCGTCCGTTGCGTCCATCAGCTTAGGCATTTCCTCCGTGTCCAGTCGGAGTAATCTTTTCAGCATTTCCGCCACTTGCTCCTTAGAAGCCTGTCCCTGGCCGGTAATTGCCATCTTTATCTTCATAGGGGCATATTCGTGGATGGGAACGCTATGATTGACGGCTGCTGCGATGGCCACTCCCTGCGACCTTCCAAGCTTCAGCATCGACTGTACGTTCTTACCGAAGAAAGGCGCTTCGATTGCCATCTCGTCCGGCAGATATTGGTCAATGACCTCCGTCACTTGTGCATAAATCTTGCCCAGGCGCAGGTAAGGATCTGAGCATTTGCGCATGTCAATTACGCCCATGCAAACCTTCTCAGCCTTGTTGCCTATGACGCGCAAGACTGCATAGCCCATGACGTTCGTACCAGGGTCGATACCTAAGATTATCTTTTCTGTTTTCAATCTCAACTTTTTAACTTCTCTAACTTCTAAACTTTTTTGAAAGTTTTGGCTTCTTATCTGTCCAGATACGGATTGTGTGCCAACTCATATCCCATCGTTGTCTTCTGTCCGTGTCCCGGCAGGAGAGTAATGTCGTCAGGGAACTGTACGAACATTCTTAGGCTCTGGATAATCATAAGCATGCTGCCACCCTCAAAGTCTGTACGTCCGATGGAGCCGCGGAAGAGCGTGTCGCCCGTGAAAGCCACCTTCTCGTCCTTGATGTAGAGTACCACCGAACCCATAGAGTGTCCCGGCGTCTCTATAACTTCGATGTCATGATTGCCGAAAAGGATGTGCTCGCCGGCGTGGAAAGTCTTGATGTCAGTCACGATAGGCTCATCCAGCGTCATTCCGAAAAGTGCAGCCTGCTTGTCTGCGGCTTTAACGTATTCCTCATCCGAGCTATCTATTTCGAGTGGAATACCGAACGTGCTGGTAATGAATGCGTCGCCGAAGTTATGGTCGAGGTGTCCGTGTGTGGCTATAAGGTGCTTTGGGGTAAGTCCGTTCTCCTTTATATACTTCTCGATGGCAAGCTTCTCTTCCTCATAATAAGCTCCGCAGTCGATGATGACGCATTCCTTGGTGTCGTCGCTAACCACGTAGCAGTTCTCCTGCAACATGTTGCATGTGAAGGTCTCTATATTAAGCATTTTTTCTTTTTTCTTGATTAATGATTTATAAGGGCAGATATATCAGATATTTCTCCTTGAACCACTCCTCGTCAAACATGTCATGGATGTCAGTCATGCTGACGATATTCTTAAATGGTCTTGTCTCGTTGTTGAGGTCGCCACCCTTCAGACAAATAAGACCGTTAGGCAACGAGTTCTGCTGACGCTTATGGTCGACGTTCTTCTTTATTATCTTCACAAGGTCGGGGAGGGGCATTACGGCGCGACTCACCACGAAGTCGTACTTCCCCTTTTCCTCTTCGCCTGAAAGCTGCTCCGCTTTCACATTCTCCAATCCAAGCGCCTTAGCCACCTCGTTCACCACGAGAATCTTCTTTCCAGTACGGTCAATCATCTTGAACTGACATTGCGGGAACATTATGGCGAGGGGGATTCCAGGGAATCCGCCACCTGTACCAAGATCGAGAATCTTCGAACCGTCCCTGAACTTAATCTCGTGAGCGATGGCAAGCGAGTGAAGCACGTGATGCTCGTAGAAGTTGTCCATGTCCTTTCTCGAAATCACGTTTATCTTACTGTTCCAGTCGTCGTAAAGCTCCTTCAGCTTGCCGAACTGTTCCGCCTGCTTGTCGGTTATGTTGGGGAAGTATTTCTTAATCAGTTCCATTTATTTGTTATTTGATAAATTGTATTTTAATTCTTGCTTGCAAAATTACGTAAAATCATCGAATTATACTAATAATTTATTGTACCTTTGCAAAGATATCGATTAATAAACTAATTTGTTATGGTTAAAATCACATTTCCGGATGGCTCTGTTCGTGAGTACGAAAAGGGCGTAACGGGGTTACAAATCGCCGAGAGCATCTCACCGGCTCTCGCTCGCAACGTTGTATCTTGCGGTGTAAATGGTGAGACAGTAGAGCTGAACCGTCCCATCGAGGAGGACTCTACCATCGCTCTCTACAAGTTTGAGGACGAGGAGGGCAAGCACACATTCTGGCACACATCAGCCCACCTGCTCGCAGAAGCGCTTCAGGAACTCTATCCTGGCATTCAGTTCGGCTTCGGTCCTGCAGTTGAGAACGGCTTCTTCTACGACGTAATGCCGGCAGAAGGACAGGTCATTTCCGAGAACGACTTCGGAAAGATTGAGGCAAAGATGATGGAGCTTGCCAAGAAGAACGAGCCGGTTGTTCGCCGTGAGGTTTCAAAGACCGACGCCCTTGAGGAGTTTAAGGCTGATGGTCAGACTTACAAGTGTGAGCACATCGACCTTGACCTTGAGGATGGAACCATCACTACATATACCCAGGGCAACTTCACCGACCTTTGTCGTGGCCCGCACTTGCTCAACACAGGCCTTATCAAGGCTGTGAAGATCACAAGCGTGGCTGGTGCTTTCTGGCGTGGCGATGCTAAGCGCGAGCAGATGACCCGTATCTACGGCATCTCATTCCCGAAGAAGAAGATGCTCGATGAGTATCTCGTAATGCTCGAGGAGGCCAAGAAGCGCGACCATCGTAAGATCGGTAAGGAGATGGAGCTCTTCATGTTCTCTGATCGTGTGGGTAAGGGTCTTCCCATCTGGCTGCCTAAGGGCACAGACCTCCGTCTGCGTCTGCAGGAACTTCTCCGCAAACTCCTCAAGCCGTACAACTATCAGGAGGTTATCACTCCGGGTATCGGCGGCAAGAGCCTCTACGTCACATCGGGCCACTATGCTCACTATGGCAAGGACGCTTTCCAGCCCATCCACACACCGGAGGAGGACGAGGAGTATATGCTCAAGCCGATGAACTGTCCTCACCATTGCGAGATTTTCGCCCGCAAGCCGCGTTCTTACAAGGACCTTCCTCTTCGTATAGCAGAGTTCGGTACAGTATTCCGCTATGAGAAGAGTGGTGAGCTTCACGGTCTGACACGTGTCCGCACGTTCACACAGGACGACGCTCACCTCTTTGTACGACCAGATCAGGTAAGGCAGGAGTTTGAGAACATCATCGACATCATCCTCAAGGTGTTCAGCATCTTCGGATTCGACAACTATGAGGCTCAGATTTCGCTCCACGATCCGAAGGATACCGAGAAGTATATTGGTTCTGAGGAGATTTGGGCAGAGAGCGAGAACGCCATTCGTGAGGCTTGCCGTGAGAAGGGGCTTGAGGTTCGTGAGGAGGTTGGCGAGGCTGCCTTCTACGGTCCTAAGCTCGACTTCATGGTTAAGGACGCCATCGGACGCCGTTGGCAGCTTGGTACCATTCAGGTGGACTACAATCTCCCGCAGCGTTTCAAGCTGGAGTATACAGATGAGGACAACACCAAGAAGACTCCGGTGATGATCCACCGTGCACCGTTCGGTTCAATGGAGCGCTTCACAGCCGTGCTCATCGAGCACACAGCTGGTCACTTCCCGTTGTGGCTTACTCCTGACCAGGTGGCCATTCTGCCTATCTCAGAGAAGTATAACGACTATGCCAAGGAGCTTCAGGCTTACTTCGACAACGCTGGCGTAAGAGCAATCGTTGACGACCGTAACGAGAAGATAGGCCGTAAGATTCGCGACAACGAGCTGAGCCGTGTCCCATATATGGTTGTCGTTGGCGAGAAGGAGGCTGCTGAGGGTCTCGTTGCTATGCGTAAGCAGGGTGGTGGCGAGCAGGCCACTATGACCAAGGAGGAGTTTGTTAAGCGAATCCTTGACGAGGTGAATGCACAGCTTAACGTTGCTACAAAGTAAGCGACGACTGATTTATAAAACAAAAAGTTGGGGATATTCTTGCATACAAGAACTTCTCCAACTTTTTTTGTGCCCTTTCCAAAGCTCAATCTTACTTCTTTAAAAGCCTTGCTTCGTTCGAATCATAACTTAAATAATTCTATTTCTAAACAAATAGAGTGCTTCTTCAGAATTTCCATTTCGCCTGTATTTCCATGTCGGTCTTCTTTGAATCGTTTATCTCTTGATAGCCGCTTGAAATCTTGTCACGGTCGAAATATTTCGTTGTGCCCACCTTGCAGATTAGCTGTAAGTTCTTTGTTGGCTTTGTGCTGAGGTGGAGGAAGAAGCGCATGCCCTCTCCGTAGAACATGGGGAAGGAGAAGTCGTAGAGCATGCCTCGTTCGTAAGTGTAGATGCGGCTGTCGTAGTCATGCGTCCGGAAATAACCCACGCCGGCGTTGCATTCCAGTATTTCTTTATATTTATATCCTGCCGACTGCGACACCATCCATCCAATGCTTTGACTGGTCTTCGTGGTGTATGCCATGTCATACTGCGTTCTCATAGTGAAACTTTTCTGCTTGTAGTTAAGCTGAAATCTTCCACGATGTTCTGTCTTGTCTATGAGTGGGGAAGAAGCGTCCGCACCGTTTTCCTGCTTCAGACGGAGACGATAGCGTAGAGTTATGTCTACGGGTGAAAAACTCAAGGTAGTCTGAATGAGATTGTCTATGGAACGAGACGCTTTTGAGGCGCGATAGACTGGCATAGGATGATAGGCGTAGTCGGAGTAAGCCATGATTTTCAGCTGTGAGAAAGGTGTCCATGTGGCACCAAGATACATTCCCGACTCGTTCTGCACATGACCGCCGTCGCTGAACGAACGGCTGAAGAGCGAATAATACTTATACGAGTAGAAGCGTTGTATTGCTGTCAGGGTGAGCGTCCGGCTGGCTTTGAGGGAGATGGTGTTGATGGTGGCAAGAGCATGTGAGTTGCCCGTTGCCGTCTCGCCCTTTACGGAGATTCGTGGATGTATGTATGCGTAGTCGATGCTGACGTTCCAGAAGTTGTTGCCGTTGGGAGAATAGAGTCTGAATGCTTGCGACTTGTCTGGCTTCAAGTCCTTGCTGAAAGCCGTATATACAGCCGTTGCACCTACGCTTATTCCGTTGTGCTTGACATTGACGTTCATTCCTGCTGTGGTCTGCGAAGCGTTGTGACGTTTCTTTATCTCGGTTTCGGTACGATGATAGCCGGTTTTGAGTATGGTCTTGATGGTAGAGTCGTCGTTAAGCGTGGCATCAATCTTGCGGTATGAAGCAAAAGCCGTAGTGGTGATGTTTTTGTATATCTCTATGGTGGATGCCACGCCTTGTAGGTATGCCGCTTCCGAACGTGAAGCGTTGGCTGTTATGCTGTTTTGTGGGGTTGCGAGAACCTGGGAAGTGGTCTTGCCCATACCGAATCCGGCGTTCATGACAAGTCCAAGACCGAACCTTGCCTTGTATTGTCCTAAGGCAAGAGTCCTGATTCTGCCGAGTTTTCTTGCAAGGACATAGAAAGCATAGTGGTCGTAGCCCATCTTGTTATGACTTCCGAAGAAAGGCTCGCCCGCATCCTGCGCCCCCGTAATGCCGGCTTGCAGGAGTTGTCCGTAACTATACTTATAGCGTATCCAATGCTTGTATTTATATCCAAGATACGCTTCGCGGTCGCCCTTACGTTCATAGAATGGTATCTTTACGTAGCCCACCAGCTCGTTCTTGCCATGCTTCGTTATTTCCTTCCAAGTCGGAAACTTACGGCTCTCGTCTATGTTGCCCAAATATACAAAGCAGTTCAGCAATCTCAGCGTAACATTATCGAGCGACTTTATCATTGCCAGTTCGCCTATGGAGCGGATAGGGCGGTGGCGGTCGAGGTATTCGGTAAGCTCCTCACGTTGTGTGTTGCTGAGGAAAGCCAGTCGTTGGATGTCGTCGTCCGTGGCGTTATTGAGGTCTATGGGATTGGTCTCCAGCTCACGCAGCAGCTCGTACATCTCCTCCGTGTTACCAGCTTCTATGTCGTCATAGTCGCTGAGATTGTCAAGGAATTGTTCCCATAGGCTGCTTGTCCCTGTCGGGGCTTGCCAGGTGTTGTTCTGGGCGTGTATGGCAGAAGCAGACAGCATAAGGACGACTGCGATGGCTTGCTTTTTCATGTGGGGTAGGTTTTGGTAGGTTGTAATAATTACTTTGTTTTTGTCTTCTTTTTTCTCCAGAAGAAGAGGTCAGACATCTTTGTGAAGTCCTTCCTCATGATTATACCCACTCCCTGCGTGTTAAGGCTGTTACGTGTGAAGTAGCGGTCATTAGTCTTGTTGTAGACGTTGATGGCGAGGTTGCCGTTGGGGAAGAGCAGGTATCTCAGGTCGAAGTCGCCGATGAAGCTGGTGGTGGCGTTCGGATTGTCGCGATAGCCGAACTGTCCGTTCAGAAGCAGGCGGTTATTGAGCAGGCGTCCGGATAGCAGACCTTCATATTCGGCGTTGTTGAATCCTTCGTCGCCCGTAGAGATGTTGGCTCCGAAGTTCCAGTTGCTGCTGTTTATGACATTGCTCAGCACGGTATTTATCTGTTGGCTGACCGTACCGCTCAGAAAGCTCTGCATGGCGAGCGATGTCTGGCTGTACTGCTGACCGGACTCGCCAGCGGCATTGTTTGTGCCTTGTGAATAGAATCTGCCAACAGCCAGCAGATAGAGCACCTGCTGATTGGTCTCCTCCTCGGCGTTGAGCAGACTGTATACCATCTGCTTCACGTCGTTGCCAAGCGTAGGCATGTCCAGATTGAAGTCCACCTTCGGTGCATCGGGAGTGCCCGTAATGTTCATCAGACAGTTTACGCGTACGTTGTTGTTTGTGAACGACTTGCCGATGTTAAGGTCGCTCAGGCTCACGCTGTTGAGCGTGTAGAGTGCCTTCATGTCCAGCGAGGCGTTGTATGGGTCGCCGCCGAACGATATCATGCCACCCTTTTGGAACTGGAAGTCCTTCTTGATGATGTTCTGTATAGTGAGCTTGTAGATGCCGTGGTCGATGATGTAGTTGCCGTAAAGGTCGAACGATCCCTTATTGAAGTATGAGGCACGCATCACGCCGTTTCCGTTAAGCGTGATGTAGTCGCCCGTGGCCTCGTCCATGATGATCTTCAGGGTGGCGTCAGGGTTGCAGTTGATGAGGAAGTTAAGCTTGATGTTGGTGCTGATGTCCACCTTGTTGCGCTTGTCGTTGTCCTTTTCATCGTCCTGACTGTCGTCCGTCTGGTCGTGGTTAGCCCAATGTATGTAGTCGTGAGAAGATACGGAACTGTTGTCGCTCACGTTATAAACAAGGATGCTGTTCTTTTCGGGCACGCCCTCCACGTCGATGGTCACCTCGCCGCTCTTGCCCACGATGGAGCAGTCGCCCGTAACGTACGCCGTGCCATAGAACGAGTTGCCGTCGAAGGAATGGGTGTCGTACGCTAAGAGGTTCTTTGCCTTCACGTTCAGGCTGTATGAGAGGTTGGTAAGGTGCTTGTGATAGATGCTGCCTGAGAGCAGACCTATGTTGCCGTTGCGGTCGCGTATGGTGTCGCCGGCGAACTTAATCTCGTCCGGAACGAATGTCACGGTGTCGTTCTTTAGATAATATGTGGTGTTCATCGCCGACATGTGCGCCTTGCCGCTCACTACAGCCTTACCCACAAGGTTGATGTTGCTGAGCGGTCCCACGACGTTCAAGTTGCCGATGATGTCGGCGTCGATGTTGTCCATGAAGCTGTCGCAGAATCCCTCCATAAATTCGGCTCTTGTGCGGTTGGCGTTAATGGCAAGGTCGATGAATTTGTGCTTCGGCGACACATATCCGTTGATTATCGTTCGTCTGTTGTCCTCGTCGAGCGCTTTGGCGTCGATGTTGATGCGTCCCTCCTCGTTGTCGTAAGCCACGTTGGCATAGAGTGTGCCCATGCGTCCCGTCTCGAACTTGAATTGCTTGACGGTAAGGTCGGCGCCCATCTGCGGTTCCTTGCTGAACACGCCAGCCATGACTGCGTTGCCCGACGCCATTCCGAAGAAGTCGACAGAATGGAAGTTGACGAGATTCAGGATGTAGCTCACGTCGATGTCCTTCAGCGCTATGGTAAGCGAGTCCTGCAGGTCGTTCGTGGCTGTGCCGTTAATGATAAGATGCTGGTCGCCGTGCTTGATGGTGAAGTTGTCTACGTCAAGATGATTCTTATAGTAAGTGATGCTTGCCGGCATGATGTGCCATGTGGAGTCGCCTATGGTGGCTTCAGACTTCAGCACGTCCACGTAAGCCGTGGCAAGTCCCTCCTCGTTCTTGGCGAAGAGGGTGCTGGCGTTGATGACGCCGTGCATGGGATGGCGGCTGTTGGTGCGGAATGCGGCGGAGGTCTTCAGACGGTTGCCGAAAGCGTCCGCCGAGAGACGGAGCGCCAAAGCCTTGCCCTTGTCAGACAGCTTCTTGAGGCTGATGTCGGCACGTAGAGTGTCGCCGGGCGAACCGATAGTCACAAAGGCGTCGCTAAAGTGTGAGTCTTTATAGGAAAAGTTGGGGATGTCGCAACGCAGGTCAATCTTCTGATTCTTCTCGTCCATGCCGCCACTAATGCTTATGGGCTGTGAGATATAGAGAGGTACGCCCAATAGCTTGTTGAGCCATTCGGTATCATTAATGAGTGCGTTGATGGTGAATGCGTTGTCGCCGCGTGTGGGCTTCTTTTCAAGACCCGGCATGGAAGGCAATTTGGACGCTATCATGTTCTTAAGGCTACGGACGATGGTCTGATAGTCAAAGCTACCCGTAATTGCCACGTTGCCGAAGTCGCTGTTCATGTCGAGGAAATGTTCGCCGTCCTTAAATCCTGTGTCAATTCTGAGGTTGGCGAGCGAGTATGCGTCCTCCGTCTCCTGCATGCTTAGATTGCTTATCTGCAACGAGCCTGCAGCATCGTTGACGTTATTGCCACGAATGTTGGCATCTATGTTGAGGGCGAATGCAGCAGCTCCCCATTTGTTGCTGATATTCAGCACGCTTGGCACAAATCTGCGAACTTCTGCTTTAAGGTCGATGTTAGGTGTTTTGGACGCTCCGTTATAGAGCGCGTTAATGTCGATGTCGGCGTTGCGGTCGTTCATGGTAAGAACGCCCTTGAGCGTCTTGCCGCGATAAGAAGCGTCAAGACGTATGTTGCGGTAAGTATATTTGTTGAAGTCGAGGCTGGCGATATTACCCTTCAGATGCACGTCGTCCTTTGACGTAGCCGTAGCAGTCAGATTGGCGGCTATGCGTCCGAGATTGTCGTTCTGGAGCAGTTCGCCTATGCCCAGTCCGTTTGTCTTGACGTCAGCCACAATCTTCTTGCCCTCCTTCTTCACGCCGAAGTCGGCATCGCCGAGATTGGTCTTCAGCTTGCCGTCTGCATGCAGAAGGTCGATGTTGCCGTAAGAGTGAGCCGTAAGGGCTATATGGTCTATATTTTCAACCACCTTAGGCAGGTCCTTGCCCGTAAACGTTTTCAATACCATAGCTGCAAACTGCTGCTTCATCTGCATTTCCTTCAGTCGGCAGTTCCATGAAGGCTTGGAGGAAAGTCCGTTTACGACGCCTTCCGCTTCAAGCTTCATGCCCATGTCGTTGGAAACGGCAAGCTGCTTGATGTCAATGCTTTCCGCCGTGCCACTGAACATCGCTTTAAGGGAAGTGCGACCGGTAATGTTGGCGAGTTTGGGTACGAAACATGCAAGGTCGGGTAGGGCGAAGCGTTCGGAAAGTATCTCGCCACGGTATTTAAGCGATTTCTTCTCGATGGTGTTGTCCTTGATGTTATACGTGGCCTCGATGTTCTTGACAAGCAGCTCGGAGTTGGGCAGTTTTATTTCGAGGTAGGGGAGTTCTGCCTTAGTTCGTCCCACGACTGCGTGAAGCGAAAGATGGTCTACGGAAAGTCCGCAACGCTCCTTGAATGACAGGCGCTTCACCTTAATATTGAGCGAATCGTTGGTGATGCGGTCAACTATAATATGTGAGCTGATATTGCGCACGTCAATATCGTCCACGGAGAAATTCTTCCGCGTACCGGCTTTCGAGAGACATCTGTATCGGATGTCGCTATGACGTAGAATAAGCGAGCTGATCTGCAGGTTTATGGGAGTGCTTTGCTTGGTTGTGTCCTTCGACGCAAGTGAGTCGATGACAAACTGAAAATTAGGCTTGGCCTCCGGAGTGGTCTTGTAGAGATTGGCTTTCAGACCGAAGAATTGGGCTGACGTAATCTCTATCTCGCCCTTTGCCAATGCCAAGGGAGAAATCTTTACAGATATGCGCGACACCTTTAGCATCTGCTTTCCGCTTTGGTCGAGCATCTGCGAGTCGTCGATGATAAGGCGATTGATAAAGCCCAAGTCTATGCGTCCGATGGTAACCTTCGTGCCTAACTTGCTGCTTAAAGCATTACTTGTGGCATTTCCTATAAGTGACTGAACTGTAGGAATATGTATGACAGCCACAATAAAGGCGTAAAGCCCTATCAAGGTCCATACTGTTATGTTGACAATTCGTTTTAACACCTGCTTGTTATTACTCTTTTTTTAACTTTAAAAAACCAATAGATTCTGAACCCGTGAGAGTCCGATAATTAAATCAAGTCTGCAAAGTTAGCCATTTTTTTTGGATTATGCTTTGGCTTTTCATACTATATTTTCTATTCGGAGTGCCATCGTGTCCTTGTCTATACATACTCCGTTGTCGCCGATATAGGCTTTCAAGTCTCCATTCTTAACAATATCTTTAGGCGTACCTTCCACAATGCCGTCTTTCTGCATCAGCCAGATGCGGTCAGCTGTCTGTAAGGCAATCTCTATGTCATGAGTAGACATTATTATTGTCTTGCCCTGCTCGTGGGCGAGGCGGCGTAGCGTCCGAAGCATCTCCACCTTTGCAGGAAAATCGAGAAAGGCGGTTGGTTCGTCAAGGATGATGACAGCCGTCTGCTGCGCCATCGACTTGGCTATTAGCACTTTCTGCATCTCGCCGTCACTAAGGCTCAAGGCTCTTCTGCTGCGCATGTGCGTCATTCCCACGCTCTCAAGGGCTGCGTCCACCTGACGACGGTCGTCCTCCTTAAGCGTTCCCCAGATGTTGGTGTAAGGAGCACGTCCTAATGCCACAAGCTCTTCTACCGTGGCGTTGGCAGTCTCAGGTCGTCTTGTCAGCACTATACTTATGGTTTGTGCCAATTCCGAAGCCGACAAGTCCTCCACCCGTCGCCCGCCTACGGCAATACAGCCGTCAGAATAGTCCTGAAGGCGAGCTGCGCAACGCAGCAGGGTGGACTTTCCTATACCGTTTCTGCCTATCAGACAGGTCAGTTCGCCTGCTTTTGCGCAAGCGTTAATGCCACGTGCAATCTCCGTAACAGAACGGCTGCCCTGCGTCCGGTAACCGAAAGCCACGTCGCGTAAGGAGATATTATTAGGGGCGGATTTTATGTCGATTTTTGGAATTGTATGCATCTGCTTTATGGTTTTGTGTGCAAAGTTAGTGGTATTGACCCAAAATTCGCTACTTGTAGTCCACTTTCCTTGCAAAAAAACGTTGTAAACACAGAATATTTCAGTAATTTTGTAGGCTGAAACGGCTATTGTCTAATTTTTGTTAAGGACAAATCTGCTACAGAATCAAAACGAAGACAATTTTATTATCTTTTTTATATATTTATGGCAAATGTAATTAAGTTACGTAAGGGTTTGGACATCAACCTGAAGGGAAAGGCTGCTAAGCAGAAGTTCTCCGTTAAGGCTGCTGCCCAGTACGCCCTTGTACCTGACGACTTTGTAGGCATGACTCCTAAGGTTGTCGTTCGCGAGGGCGACAAGGTGAAGGCAGGCGACGCTCTCTTTGTCAACAAGAAGCAGACCGACGTCAAGTTCGCCTCTCCGGTTAGTGGAGTAGTGCAGGCAGTTGTCAGAGGCGACCGTCGCAAGGTATTGCGCGTTGTCGTAGAAGCTGACAAGGATCAGCAGTATGTCGACTTCGGTCTGAAACAGGTGGCTTCGCTTGACGGCGACGCCGTGGTGAAGACTCTGCTTGAAGCTGGCTTGTTCGGCTACATCAACCAGCTGCCCTACGCAGTATCCACCACTCCCGACCAAAAGCCCCGTGCCGTCTTCGTCAGCGCTCTTCGTGATATGCCGCTGGCTGGCGACTTCGAGTATGAGCTGCAGGGTAATGAGGAGGACTTCCAGACGGGTCTGACAGCCCTCTCGAAGGTGGCTCCCGTTTATCTCGGCATCGGCGCAAAGCAGACCAGCAAGGCGCTTACCGAAGCAAAGGACGTGGAGGTGAACGTATTTGACGGACCCTGCCCCGCAGGCAACGTAGGCGTTCAGGTGAACAACATCGCCCCCGTCAACAAGGGCGAAGTGGTTTGGACTGTCGATCCGACAGCCGTAATCTTCTTCGGACGTCTGTTCCGTACCGGTAAGGTGGACCTCCGCCGTCTTGTGGCTGTAGCAGGTAGCGAGATCACGAAGCCGGAGTATGCAGAGGTGCTCGTAGGACAGCCCATAGCTGACCTCCTTGAGGGCAAGCTCGCTGCCAAGGACCACGTACGCATCATCAACGGCAATCCGCTCACAGGACGCAAGGCTACGAAGGACGACTTCGTAGGCGGTCATACATCGGAGATTACAGTCATACCTGAGGGTGACAACGTGGACGAGATGCTCGGATGGATTCTTCCGCGTACCAACGACTTCTCTGTAAGCCGCAGCTACTTCTCATGGCTCTTCGGCAAGAACAAGGAGTATGCTCTCGACGCTCGTGTGAAGGGTGGTGAGCGCCACATGATCATGAGTGGCGAGTACGACAAGGTGCTCCCTATGGACATCTATGCCGAATATCTTATCAAGGCCATCATCGCTGGCGACATCGACCGTATGGAGCAGCTTGGCATCTATGAGGTGGCACCAGAAGACTTCGCCGTGGCTGAGTTTGTTGACTCTTCCAAGCTCGAACTCCAGCACATCGTGCGTCAGGGTCTCGACATGCTCCGCAAGGAGAATGCTTAACGTTTAATTTAATTACAAAGAGAAAAGTATGAATTTTCTGAGAAAATATCTTAACGACATCAAGCCCAACTTCGAGCCAAAGGGAAAGCTCCACGCCTTCCGCAGCTTGTTCGACGGCTTTGAGACTTTCCTGTTTGTACCCAACCAGACATCCAAGACCGGTGTGAGCATTCACGACGCCATCGACTCGAAGCGCATCATGAGCTTCGTGGTGATAGCTCTGCTCCCCGCCCTGCTGTTCGGTATGTACAACGTGGGATTCCAGAACTACAAGGCTGCCGGCGCACTTGCCGACGCTTCGTTCTTCTCAATGTTCCTCTACGGAGCGCTTCAGGTGCTTCCTAAAATCATTGTCAGCTACGTGGTAGGTCTCGGCATCGAGTTTGCCTGGGCACAATGGAAGGGTGAGGAAATCCAGGAGGGCTTCCTCGTATCGGGTATCATCATCCCCCTCATCATCCCCGTGGGCTGTCCGCTGTGGGCACTCGCTGTGGCTGTAGCCTTCGCCGTGGTTATCGGCAAGGAAATCTTCGGCGGTACGGGTATGAACATCTTCAACGTGGCGCTCATCACGCGCGCGTTCCTCTTCTTCTCATATCCTACAAAGATGTCAGGCGACGCAGTATGGGTGGCTAACGACACATTCTTCGGTCTTGGCAACACTCTGCCTGATACCTTTACCTGCGCCACTCCGCTCGGCGAGATAGCACAGGGAACAGCCGTGAACGGTAGCCTCTGCGACATGATCGTAGGTCTTATCCCGGGTTCAATAGGTGAGACAAGCGTTATCGCCATCGCTATTGGTGCCGTTATCCTCCTTTGGACTGGCATCGCTTCTTGGCGCACCATGCTCAGCGTCTTCGTTGGAGGCGCCGTGACAGCCTACATCTTCCAGGCTCTCGGCATGACTCCGATTGCTTGGTATGAGCACCTCATTCTTGGTGGCTTCTGCTTTGGTGCTGTCTTTATGGCTACTGACCCCGTTACTTCAGCCCGCACACAATGTGGCCAGTACTGGTATGGAGCCTTGATCGGCATCGTGGCAGTTATCGTCCGCGTTATGAACCCCGGTTATCCAGAGGGCATGATGCTCGCCATCCTCTTCATGAACATGTTCGCTCCGCTCATCGACTACTGCGTGGTACAGAAGAACATCTCCAAGAGAATGAAACGTTTAACAAACAAATAACAAATTCGGAATATGGAAGAAACAAAGAAAAAGGGGCTGAACACCAGTTCAAACTCCTACACAATCATATATTCTGTCGTTATCGTAGTTATCGTTGCGTTCCTGCTTGCATTCGTGTCTTCTACACTCAAGCCGCAGCAGGACGAGAACGTGGCTCTCGACAAGAAGAAGCAGATTCTCGCTGCGCTCAACATCCGTGACATCGACGGAGCTGAGGCAACCGAGACATATAATAAGGTAATCACAGCCGACATGATCATCGACCGTAATGGTGCCACTATCGAAAAGGGCGCACAGGGCGGCACAGAGGCTGGATTCCTCTGCAACAGCGCCTCTATGAAGGAGGGTAAGCTCGCGCTTTACGTATGCAACGTGGACGGCGAGACAAAGTACGTCATCCCCGTATACGGTATGGGCCTTTGGGGCGGCATCAACGGCTACATCGCCGTAAACGCTGACAGGCAGACAGTCTATGGAGCCTACTTCAATCATGAGGGCGAGACCGCAGGTCTTGGTGCCGAAATCAAGGATTCACGCGCATGGCAGGACCAGTTCAAGGGCAAGCACATCTTCGTGGATGGCAAGTCTGACGTGGCTCTCTCAGTAGTGAAGAAGAATGAGGTGACAGACCCCGCCACACAATGCGACGCCGTAACCGGCGCTACGCTTACATGTAACGGCGTGAGCGACATGCTTCACACATGCCTCGGTGAGTATTCAAAATTCTTAACATCTAAATAAGGAGGAGAAATAAGATTATGAGTTTGTTTTCAAAAGAAAATAAGGCGGCTTTCACCAATCCTCTGAACCTCGACAACCCTATCCTCGTACAGGTGCTCGGTATCTGCTCGGCTCTCGCCGTGACATCGCAGCTCAAGCCTGCCATCGTGATGGGACTTGCCGTGACGGTGATCACAGCCTTCGCAAACGTGATTATCTCTATAATCCGCAACACCATACCTAACCGTATCCGCATCATCGTGCAGCTCGTGGTTGTTGCTGCTCTCGTTACCATCGTGAGCCAAATTCTGAAGGCCTACGTCTATGATGTCAGCGTAGAGCTGTCAGTATACGTTGGTCTTATCATTACCAACTGTATCCTCATGGGACGTCTTGAGGCATTCGCCATGCAGAACAAGCCTTGGCCTTCGTTCCTCGACGGCGTGGGCAACGGTCTCGGCTATGCCTACATCCTCGTTGTCGTTGGCGGTCTGCGTGAGCTTCTCGGTCGCGGCACGCTCCTCGGCTTCCAGGTTATCCCGCAGGGAGCCTACGATGCCGGCTACATCAACAACGGTATGATGACAATGCCTGCCATGGCGCTCATCCTTCTCGGAGGAGTGATATGGATACACAGAGCTTATTTCTACAAAGAAAATAACTAAGAATTATGGAACATTTAATAAGCCTTTTCTTTAGGTCCATTTTCGTGGACAACATGATATTCGCCTTCTTCCTCGGTATGTGCTCGTTCCTTGCCGTGTCGAAGAACGTGAAGACATCATTGGGACTGGGTCTTGCCGTAACGTTCGTCTTGCTCGTAACCGTGCCTGTCGACTATCTGTTGCAGACAAAGGTGCTGGGCCCGGACTGTCTCGTTGAGGGCGTCGACCTTTCTTACCTTAGCTTCATCCTCTTCATCGCTGTGATTGCAGGTATCGTGCAGCTCGTCGAGATGGTTGTCGAGAAATACTCTCCGTCGCTTTATGCAGCTCTGGGTATCTTCCTTCCCCTTATCGCCGTTAACTGCGCCATCATGGGTGCTTCGCTCTTCATGCAGCAGCGCATCAACCTCGATCCTTCCAACACGCAGTATATCGGCAACGTCGTTGACGCCATCGTATATGCGCTCGGTAGCGGTATCGGATGGACAATGGCCATAGTAGCCATGGGTGCCATCCGTGAGAAGATGCAGTACAGCGACGTGCCCAAGCCTCTTCAGGGTCTCGGCATCACATTCATCACCGTAGGCCTCATGGCAATGGCCATGATGTGCTTCTCTGGTCTTAAAATTTAATAAGGAGGACTCAACGCTATGAATACATCATTTATATTTGCAAGTATCGGAGTTTTCCTCGTTGTGATACTCCTCTTGGTTGTCATCCTGCTCGTTGCAAAGAAGTTCCTTAGCCCGAGCGGTAATGTCAACATCGAAATCAATGGCGACAAGACCATCAACGTGCCGCAGGGTTCGTCACTCATGACCACGCTTAACGAGAACGGCATCTTCCTTCCCTCTGCATGCGGCGGTAAGGCCAGCTGCGGACAATGCAAGGTGCAGGTGCTCGAGGGTGGCGGCGAGATTCTCGATTCTGAGAAGCCCCACTTCACACGTAAGCAAATCAAGGACAACTGGCGTCTCGGATGCCAATGCAAGGTCAAGTCTGACATGAAGATAAAGGTGCCCGATTCGGTTATGGGTGTCAAGGAATGGGAGTGCGAGGTTATCTCCAACAAGAACGTATCGTCGTTCATCAAGGAGTTTAAGGTGGCTCTGCCTCCTGGAGAGCACATGGACTTCGTTCCTGGTTCGTACGCTCAGATCAAGATTCCGGCATACGACTGCATCGACTACGACAAGGACTTCGACAAGGACCTTATCGGCAAGGACTATATCGGCGCATGGGAGAAGTTTAATATCTTCTCACTCAAGGCACACAACCCCAACCCCACAGTACGTGCCTACTCAATGGCCAACTACCCCGACGAGGGCGACATCATCACCCTTACCGTGCGTATCGCCACAACGCCGTTCCTGCCGCGTCCGCAGGTGGGCTTCCAGAACGTGCCCACAGGTATCGCTTCGTCATACATCTTCTCACTCAAGCCGGGCGACAAGGTTATGATGTCAGGTCCTTACGGCGACTTCCATCCTAACTTCACCTCAGGCAAGGAGATGATCTGGATTGGTGGTGGTGCCGGTATGGCTCCGCTCCGCGCTCAGATCATGCACATGACCAAGACGCTCCACACTACAGACCGCGAGCTCCACTTCTTCTACGGCGCACGTGCTCTCGGTGAGGCGTTCTTCCTCGAGGATTTCTGGGAACTGGAGAAGGAATTCCCCAACTTCCACTTCCACCTCTCGCTCGACCGCAAGGACCCCATTGCCGATGCTCAGGGCGTGAAGTACTACGAGGGATTTGCCGTCAACTGCATCCGCGACACCTACTTGAAGGATCACGAGGCTCCCGAGGACTGCGAGTACTATCTCTGCGGACCTCCAATGCTTATCAAGACTGTTACCGACTATCTCGATTCGCTCGGAGTGGATCCCGAAAGTATCATGTATGACAACTTCGGATAAACCGAAACTTATTGCGTGAACATTTCACGTAGCTTAAACATAAAGCCAAAAGGGAGATAAAAACTTTCTTTTGGCTTTTTTTGTGTCCATAAAAAACGCTACCTTTGTGGACTTTATAAATGGAGGAATTCTATGGAGACACGCATTACTGAGCAGTCGTCGCACTACGACCATTTGGAGCAGATGACTGTGGAGCAGATTACCGAGGGAATTAACAATGAGAGCATGTCGGTGGCTGTGGCTGTCGGCAAGGCCCTGCCGCGGCTGAACAGTCTGATAAGTGCCATCGAGGAGAGGCTTCGCGAGGGTGGCAGACTCTTCTATGTGGGCTGCGGCACGGGCGGACGGTTGGCTACGCTCGACACCATTGAGGTGCAGAACACGTATGGCACCGACGGAACGCAGATTCAGGCCATATTCCCCGGAGGTACGGGCTGTCTGACGCAGACACGCGAGTCGCGGGAGGACGACCTGCAGAACGGCTGGGAGCAACTGACAAAGCGAGGTGTCAGCGTTAAGGACATTGTTGTAGGTTTCTCTGCCAGCGGCACAACTCCTTTCGTCCTTGCCGCATTGAAGCGTTGTCGTGAGGCAGGAATAGCTACGGGATGTATTGTCAACAATCCTGACTCGCCCATATCCCGTGAGGCTGATTATGCAGTGGAGGTGATCACCGGACCGGAGTTTGTAACAGGCTCCACTCGCATGAAGGCTGGAACGTCGCAGAAGATGTGTCTCGACATGATTAGCACTACGGTGGAAATCAGACTTGGCAGGGTGGAGGGCAACAAGATGGTGAATGCCAAACTGATAAATGCCAAACTTATTGACCGCGCTGTCCGCATTTTCATGGAACGCAATCCGCAGATAACAGACCGTAAGGAGGCTGAAAGGCTGATATTGCAGGCTGGAAGTGTGAAGAAGGCAGAGGAAATGTGAGGAGGGGACGGGAGTGGACAGCCATCTGCATTCTTCCGTTTATGCTGCAAAGATACGGCGTAATCTCCGCTTATGCAATAGTTGTCCTTTACGACGTGCAAAGTTGACTTTTACAATATCCAAAGTTCTCCTTTACGACGTGCAAAGTAGCGCAAGCGCAATTCTGATTGTCATCTTGTCATTTTGTCATTTTGTCAAAATGAGAAAGCGAAAGTGTTTGTCAGACTCCTATAGTATAATATATATTAAATATATTATTCTATAGAGCTAAATAACGATATTCAGAATTTGATTTTGACAAGATGACAAGATGACCAAATGACAAGATTCCATCCCTGTATTTCTATGTTTTTCCTGATGAAAGAAACGATAGAGGGGCGTCGCGAAATGCGACACCCCTTCTGAATCTCGATTGATTGTATTGTGAACTGATGCAGATCAGTTGTCTATGAACTTCTTGGCTGCTCTCAGCTGATGGCGCATGTTGCTGAGGAGCTGCTGGCTCTCCTGCAGGAGGTTGAGATAGACGAGCGAAACCTGCAGCTTGCTGTTGTCCTTGCTCTGCTGTATGCGGTCGATATGCTTCTTGCGGATAACAGAAAGCTCGTCCTTGCATTGGTCGGCGAGGGATAGTGTCTCGCGATAGTTCTCGAAGCGGCATGTTGAAATCTGCGATTCGGTCTGCTGCATGAGGTCGTTGATCTGAGCGCGGATGGGACGGAACTCCTCAATGTACTCAGCCGGAAGCGGATTGAAGTTGTTGTCGACGTGCTCCTTTACAGGGTCGAGGATGCGGCGGAGACAATAGATGAACTGCTCTGAAGAGTTGATGCCGAGGTGGAACCATGTGTTTCGCTCTATGGCAATCTCTGTGGGTACGCGTCTCAAGGCGAGAAGCTCCTGACGGCGATACTTCTTAAGCTCAATCTTTTCCTTTGCCAAGTCGTTTGAGACACGGCGTAGTGTCTTTGCACGCTCGCTTTCCAGTCCGTCGATGATGGCGTTGAAGTTCTGCATTACGAAGCGTGTGGTAAAGCTCTGTGTGCGCGATACGTGCTTTGCAAGGAGGTCCCAGACAATCTCCGGGTCGCGGGTGCGCATCATCAGACGGAACACGTCCTCCTTGTCTGCGTCCTTCTCCTTCTCGGCATACTTGCGGTTGCTGCGGATGAGGAGGAAGACGACGAGAGCCATGAATGCTATCTTGGCAACAATGCCGCCGTAATACATTATGATGCAGACAATTGCGCAGGAAACGAAGGCTACACCTGCTGTGATAAACCATCCACCGATGACACTTATCACACCTGTTACGCGGAATACTGCGCTCTCACGGCTCCATGCACGGTCGGCAAGGCTCGATCCCATAGCCACCATGAACGTAACGTAAGTGGTGGAAAGCGGCAACTTGTAGTTGGTGCCGACGGTGATGAGGAGCGAAGCAAGCACAAGGTTGATGGCTGCACGTACCACGTCAAAGGCAGCGCCTTCGTTAAGTTCTGCCTCTTCCTTGTTGAAGCGGCTGTCAATCCAGCGTGCGATGCTCTTGGGCATGTATTGTGAAATCCAGCTTGACGACTCCTGTGTCACTCTAACGATGCTGCGTGCAGCACGGCTCGAACCGAACATCTCGTCGCCTTCGTCCTGACGTGCAAGGTCTACGCTGGTCTTGATTACGTTCTGGGCTTTCTTGGATGTAGCCATAGCCACAATCATTACCACGCCGGCAGCAAAGAGATAGACGGGAGGTGTCTGGGCGCTACCGTTGAGCGAGTCCATCATGAAGTGTGATACGCCTACGCCACCAGAGTTGGCCACATAGTCGTTGTATGAGTCGAGTCCTGCGAGAGGCACGCCGATGAAGTTGACGAGGTCGTTGCCTGCGAATGCCATAGCGAGGGCAAATGTTCCCATAAGGACGATAAGGCGGAAGATGTTGACGCGGAGCAGATGGAGCACCTCCATGACGATGGACGAGCCTACGAAAGTGGCAAGGAGGAGCATCTGCGTGTTAGCCTCCACCCATGTGCGTACGTCCTCAGCGATGTAGTGCGACTTGGCGATGCCCTTGAGGAAGATAAAGTAAGCGAGGGCTGTGAAAGCGATGCCGCCGAAGATGGCGATGGAGTAACGAGAATGGCGCTTGTAATTGAATGTGAAGACAATACGCGAGAGCCATTGTACGATAATACCGAACACGAAGGCGATGGCAACACTCACGAAGATGGCTATGATGACGCTCAATGCCTTGTCCGTATTGAGGAGGTCGCTGAAGGCAAGATTAGGGTCGGCTGCCACCTTCAGGACGGCGAGGATGAACGTACCTCCGAGAAGCTCGAACACCAATGAAACTGTGGTGGAGGTTGGCATTCCGAGCGTGTTGAACATGTCGAGGACGATGATGTCCGTCACCATGACCGCAAGGAAGATAGTCATCACGTCGTAGAAGGAGAAGTTGGACGGCTGCATGATGCCGTGTCTTGCCACGTCCATCATGCCCGAAGACATTATAGCTCCTATTGCCACACCTGCCGAGGCGACGATAAGGACGGTTCGAAACTTCGCCACTTTAGCTCCAATGGCGCTGTTGAGAAAGTTGACGGCGTCGTTGCTGACACCCACGAAAAGGTCGAATACTGCAAGACATAGCAGAAAGACGACGATGCATAAATAAATTGGTTCCATATATTTGTTTGTCTTTATTTTTCTGCTGCAAAGTTAGAATCTTGATGTTACACCATGTTTAAACACATATTACAATCGTGTTACAACGTTATTGTGAAAATTGATATGTTAAATTTAGGGGACAAATGAGTCATAGCTAAATATTTATTATTAATTTTGTAGGCAGAAAAATATTGCATCAATATAAGATATGAATGAATTTGAACTTATTGCCAAAACATTCATGGGACTGGAGCCCGTTTTGGCAAGAGAGCTTACCCAGATGGGGGCAAACAATGTGCAGATAGGTCGTCGTATGGTTTCGTTTACCGGCGATAAGGAAATGATGTATCGTGCCAACTTCCAACTCCACACGGCCATCAGAATTCTGAAGCCTATCGCAAGATTCAAGGCCCGCTCTGCGGACGAAGTGTATGAAGAGATTAAGAAGATAGACTGGGGACAGTATATAGAGAAGGGAAAGACTTTCTCCGTGGACTCTGTAGTTTATTCTGAGGAATTTCGCAATTCACGCTTCGTTACCTATAAGGTGAAGGACGCCATCGTCGACCAGTTCAGAGAGAAGACCGGCACACGTCCTAACATCTCTGTCAGCAATCCTGACATACGCCTGAACATCCACATCGCAGAGGCTGACGCTACGCTGTCGCTCGACTCAAGTGGCGAGTCGCTCCATCGTCGCGGCTACCGTCAGGAGTCGGTGGAGGCTCCGCTCAACGAGGTGCTGGCTGCAGGTATGATTATGATGACCGGATGGAACGGCGACTGCGACTTCATCGACCCTATGTGCGGTTCGGGAACGCTGCTCGTGGAGGCTGCTCTCATCGCCCATAACATGAGCCCTGGCATCTTCCGCAAGAGCTTCGCCTTCGAGAAGTGGCCCGACTTCGACGAGGAACTCTTCGACAAGATTTATAACGATGACTCGCAGGAGCGCGAGTTCACACACCATATCTATGGTTACGACGTGGACATGAAGGCCGTTAACACAGCCCGTCTTAACGTTCGTGCAGCAGGTCTCACAAAGGACATCACCGTGGAGCATGCTGACTTCAAGGACTTCAAGAAGCCTGCCGACAAGAGCATCATGGTGACCAATCCTCCTTACGGCGAGCGCATCTCTACGCCTAACCTCCTCAATACATATAAGATGATTGGCGAGCGTCTGAAGCATGCTTTCATGGGCAACGAGGCTTGGGTGCTGAGCTACCGCGAGGAATGCTTCGAGGCCATCGGTCTGAAGCCATCCATCAAGATTCCGGTTTATAACGGATCGTTGGAGTGCGAGTTCCGCAAGTATGCCATCTTCGACGGCACCATGAAGGACTTTCGTCAGGACGGCGGCGTGGTGAAGACTGAGGACGAGAAGCGTCAGATGGCAGAGAAGCATCGCTTCAAGAAGAACCGCGAGTTTAAGAAGCGTCTGGACGAGGACGAGGAAAACGCTGAGGCTGACATCCGCTCATTCAAGTTCCGCTCTATGGAACGTCAGGGCAGAGACTCTGACCGACGCGGCGGCGACCGTCGTGGCGGAAAGTTCCAGGACAATGACGACGAGCGCGGATCGTACAAGCGTCAGGGCGGTTTCGCCAAGGGAGGCTTCTCAAAGGGCGGCAAGCCGGGCAAGAGCAATAGAAAATTCTCAAACAAACGTAATTTTGATGATGAAGACTAAACTAATTTCCATTGCATTGTTCTCATTATTGGCATCTACTCCGATGAGCGCACAGGAACTGAAACATTTCACTCTGGAGGACCTGAACTTCGGCGGCACCAACTTCCGCGATATGCAGCCCCAGAACAAGTATTGCACCTGGTGGGGCAATCAGCTGGTTCGCCTTGACCGCAACGCCTGCTACCTGGTGGACAAGAAGACGGGCAAGGAGACGGAGCTGATGACGCTGGCACAGTTCAATCAGTGGGCTGGTCCTACGAAGGACATCAAGGCACGCTCGCTTATGGGCGCATCCTTCCCCTTTGCCGGCAAGCCGGTGGTGATGGTGCAGTCAGGCGACGTGATTTATATGGTCGACTTCAAGCGCCACAACCTCGTTGACCGCATGGACATGGAGGACGGCGAGGCAGTACTGGAGCTCAACACAAAGAGCGGAGCGGCTGCCATCCTCAAGGACGACAACCTCTACGTGAAGAAGGGCGACAGCAAATGGCAGCTTTCAGAGGACGGATCACGCGACATCGTCTACGGACAGGCTGTTCATCGTGACGAGTTCGGCATCAGAAAGGGCACTTATTTCTCACCAGACGGCGAGAAGCTGGCTTTCTATCGCATGGACCAGAGTATGGTGACGGACTATCCTCAGGTGGAAATCCCCGACCCCGTGTTTACGAATATGGATGAGGGCGAGTCGGTTATAGCCAAGTATGCCCCGTCAAGATATCCGATGGCTGGCGAGACTTCACACAAGGTTACTGTCGGCGTGTTCGACATGAAGACCGGTAAGACAGTTTATCTCAAGGCTGGTGACCCGACAGACCGCTACTTCACCAACATAGCTTGGAGCCCAGACGGCGAGAGCGTCTATATGTTTGAGGTGAACCGCGACCAGAACGACTGCCGCCTCACATGCTATAGCGCCAAGACAGGCGAGAAGACAGCCGAGCTTTATCGCGAGACTGACGAGCGATACGTGGAGCCGCAGGACCCCATCCTGTTCCTTCCTTGGGACAACACCAAGTTCATAATGCAGACACGTAAGGACGGATATAAGCACCTTTATCTCTGCGCTCTCGGCAAGAACGGCAGCCGCATGGCAAGCAACACCGTTTCGCTGGACGTGAAGCAGCTCACAAGCGGCGAATGGGAGGTTATGGAGGTGCTCGGATTCAACGCAAAGCGCCACGAAATCGTGATAGCTTCCAACGAGGCTAACCCCATTCAGCGCAATATCTTCTCTGTATCGGTGGACAACGGCAAGCGCCGCCTTGTGGACGACAACGGCAAGGGATGGCACAACAGCGTGCTGAGCGAAGACGGCACAAGCCTCTACGACAACTACTCAACTCCGGACATTCCCCGCAACATTGCCATCGTGGATATAGCAAGCGGCAAGAAGACATCTTACTTCAAGGCTGAGAATCCGTGGAAGGGCTACGACGTGCCCGAGTATTCTTGCGGCACTATTAAGGCTGACGACGGAAAGACCGACCTCTACTATCGCATGGTGAAGCCTACGAACTTCGACCCGAACAAGAAGTATCCCACTATCATATATGTATATGGTGGCCCGCACGCCCATAACGTGGATGCTCGCTGGAACTACTGCAGTCGCGGATGGGAGACTTATATGGCTCAGAAGGGATATCTGCTCTTCATCCTCGACAACAGAGGCAGCGAGCATCGTGGCAAGGCTTTCGAGCAGGCTACGTTCCGTCAGCTCGGACAGGTGGAGATGAAGGACCAGATGACTGGTGTGGAATATCTGAAGACCCTGCCTTACGTGGATGCAGACAAGATTGGCGTACACGGATGGAGCTTCGGCGGATTTATGACCATCTCGCTTATGACCAACTATCCTGACGTCTTCAAGGTGGGCGTAGCTGGCGGTCCGGTTATTGACTGGCGCTGGTACGAGGTGATGTATGGCGAACGTTACATGGACACACCTCAGGCCAACCCCGAGGGCTACGAGAAAACATCGCTCATCAACAAGGCGAAGGACCTCAAGGGCAGACTGCAGATCATTACAGGATATAACGACCCTACTGTCGTGCCGCAGCATTGCCTTTCGTTCCTCAAGGAATGTATAAAGGTGGGCACACAGCCCGACTTCTTCGTTTATCCGGGCGAGCCGCACAACATGCGCGGACACCAGAGCGTGCATCTCCATGAGAGAATTTCGCGTTATTTCGATGATTATCTTAAGTAAACGAATTTAAAATATAAAAATGAAAGTTCTTTTGTTAGGAAGTGGTGGCAGGGAGCATGCGTTAGCATGGAAGATTGCCCAGAGTGAAAAGGTGGAGAAGCTCTTCATCGCACCCGGTAATGCCGGTACAGGCGAGTGTGGAGAGAACGTGGCAATAGCTGCTGACGACTTCGAAAGCCTTAAGAAGTTTGCTGTCGACAATGGTGTGGACATGGTAGTGGTCGGTCCGGAGGATCCCCTTGTGAAAGGCATCTATGACGACTTCAAGAACGATGAGCGTACAGCCAGCATCCCCGTCATCGGCCCGTCAAAGGCTGGTGCGCAGATGGAGGGAAGCAAGGATTTTGCCAAGGCTTTCATGGCTCGCCATAACATCCCCACAGCCAAGTATCGTACATTCAACGGCACTAACGTGGAGGAGGGACTTCGCTTCCTCGAGACTCTGAAGGCTCCTTACGTGCTGAAGGCTGACGGTCTGTGCGCCGGAAAGGGCGTGCTGATTCTGCCTACGCTGGAGGAGGCTAAGAAGGAACTGAAGGAAATGCTCGGTGGCATGTTCGGCAACGCTTCTGCCAACGTGGTGATAGAGGAGTTTCTTTCAGGCATCGAGTGCTCTGTCTTCGTTCTTACGGACGGCAAGAACTATAAGATTCTTCCTGAGGCAAAGGACTATAAGCGTATTGGCGAGCACGATACGGGTCTTAACACAGGCGGTATGGGAAGCGTCACACCGGTGCCTTTCGCTGACGCCGCATGGATGAAGAAGGTGGAGGACCGCATCATTCGTCCTACTGTGGATGGTTTGGCAGAAGACGGTCTTGACTATAAGGGATTCATCTTCTTCGGTCTTATCAATGTTGACGGCGAACCGATGGTTATCGAGTATAACTGTCGTATGGGCGACCCTGAGACAGAGAGTGTGATGCTCCGTCTGAAGAGCGACATCGTTGACCTGTTCGAGGGTGTGGCTGAAGGCAATCTTGACCAGCGTCAGATTGAGTTCGACGAGAGATCTGTGGTTTGCGTAATGCTCGTAAGCGGCGGTTATCCGCAGGCTTACAAGAAGGGTTACGAGATTTGTGGCATCGGCGACGTAAAGGACTCTGTAGTGTTCCATTCCGGCACCAAGGAGGTTGACGGCAAGGTGGTCACCAATGGTGGCCGTGTCATTGCTGTAAGTTCTTATGGTAAGGACAAGGACGAGGCATTGGCAAAGTCGTTTGCTGAGGCTCAGAAGATTACGTTCACGGACAAGTATTTCCGTCGTGACATCGGTCAGGACCTGTAATACGCCACCGCTGACAAAGAGTAAACAATAAGGGGAAAGGGCGATGGCCACGCAATATGGCTTTCGTCCTCTCCCCATTTTTAATTTTTTTCGATAAGTAGTGATAACGAAGAGATTTCAAAACAAGGTGGCAGAGAGCCGCATCTCCCTGCCTGTTACGGGCATTTATGCCTTGGTGATGTGCCTGTTGGGAGGGATGTTTTCAGGACACATGTGGGCACAGTTCGGTCTGCTTGCCCTTGCTTCCTTCCTGATGATGATACTTAACAACGCCAACTCGCTGATTCGTATTTACAGTCGTATGGTGTCGTGCTCCTTCTTGGTGCTTTCGGTAATGTCGTTCTTCCTGTTGTCCGACATCAAGTGTGTGGCTATAGAGGTGAGCTTCATATCTTTTTATTTGTTCCTCTTCAGCGCTTATCAGGACAAGAGGGCTGTTGGCAAGGTTTATTATGCTTTCGTGATGTTGGGACTGGCAAGTGCCATGTACGTGCAGATACTCTATCTGTTGCCGGTGCTTTGGATTATTCTTTACACCAACATTATGGTGGGCTGCGGCAGGACCCTTCTGGCTTCGGTTCTTGGCGTGCTGACGCCTTATTGGTTTATAGGTGCGTATTATCTTTATCAGAATCAGACAGACTGGTTGGTGGACCATTTCTGCTCTATTGTAGACTTTCAGGGCATCGGCTTGTGGGCTGACGTGGAGTTTGTGAAGATTTGCACGATAGGCTTCGTGGTGGTGCTTTCGTTTCTTGGCATGATACATTTCCGTCTGAACAACTTCAAGGACAAGATACGTACACGTATGCTGTTCGAGGTGTTCTCGGTTATGTCGTTGGTTTCGATGGTAATGATGGCTGTTCATCCGCAGTCGATGGATTATCAGCTGGCTTTGCTGATAGTGAGCACGTCGCCTATGGTTGGTCATTACTTTGCGCTCACCCACACTTTCTGGACCAACATCTCTTTCTATGTCATTCTTATTGTCTCACTCGCATTAACAGCTTTTAATATATGGTTTCCGTTCTGATGCTTGTTTCGTTATCCGGCATTACGGATGCCATTATGGAGGTGTTGATGAGCTGGGGATACGTGGGAATGCTGCTGGCAGCGTTTCTTGCCGGAAGCTTCTTCCCGTTCAGTAGCGAGGCTGTCATGGTGGCTTTTCAGGCAGCCGGACTGAGTCCGATGACGCTGGTGGTTTATGCGACAATCGGAAATGTGCTCGGTTCGGTATTTAATTATGGTGTTGGTCGCCTCGGAAAGCTCGACTGGATAGAGCGTTATCTGCACGTAAAAGAGGAGAGTCTGCGTAAGGCTGAGCGCTTCATGGGCGGAAGAGGAGCCTGGATGGGATTCTTCGCCTTCCTGCCTTTGTTAGGAAGCGCCATAACGATATTATTGGGACTGATGAAAGCCAACTTTGTTATTTCTCTCGTTAGCATAACCATAGGAAAGCTACTGCGTTACCTGCTCCTCGCTTATGGAGCCTCATTCGTTTTCTGACATTTATGTGTTTAAGGTTCCACAATGCGGACAACGTCCTTTGTGGGTAAGCTTGGCTCCGCACTTGCCGCATACGTATGAGAAGTAATTGTTGGCTACGTATCGTTTTACGGCATAGAAAATGTATGCAAGTAAAAGGATGTAGCCTACGTAATAGAGCGTGGTGATACTGAAGATGATGTAGTTGGCAGAGCAAAGCGCAGCCAGTCCT
The DNA here is from genome assembly GCF_002265625.1 of Prevotella sp. 885. Classification (GTDB taxonomy): domain Bacteria; phylum Bacteroidota; class Bacteroidia; order Bacteroidales; family Bacteroidaceae; genus Prevotella. The sequence goes on along the minus strand of NZ_NOVE01000009.1, from coordinate 54,699 downwards.
GACAAGTACAATGTGGCATGGGCTGGCGACAATTTGTGGTAAACGTCATCTATGGTTGCTATCGTCATTATCACCATTGCCCATACCGATACTAAGAAAGCAGACAGTATGGGAGGAACGGCAAACGGATTAAGCGAAGGATGATAATAGAAGTGCTGCCATGTTTCGGGAGCGAATATCTGTATGCTGGAATAGAATGTGGCAGCCGATGCCACGCTTATGGCAAGCAGGGTGGGGTAGAACGAGTCGATATCGTTGAAATGCACCACCTTTGCCTTCTTCTTGCGTATGTTGAAGAACAGATAGCCGATGGCTATCACGCTGATGATTATCAGCGAGATGAGCAGATGAACATTTGAGAAGGTAAGGATAAACTGAGAAATAGGGTCGTCAGGCACCGTGCTCTTAAGCAGATGTTTCTCCCTTACCCAGCCGAATGTATACTGGTCACGTGCCACCTCAATCCATACCGAATCGACAGCGTCGTTCTTAAGCAGACGGAAGTCCACCACAACGAGTCGATCGTTATGGTAGACTGTAATAGTGTCCGTGGGAAGATTGACGAGCAATTCCTCCGGCTGTTGTCTGAGGAGAGGAAGCGAGTCGGCTGTCACTACGAAGTTATAGTTCTGTGCGTAGTGATGTTTATTGTAGAAAGCGTCGTTAATGCTGTCAGTCTGCTCTTCCTCGTCACTCAAGGTGTCTGGATTTCCGGAACTCACGTCGCCTGACACAAACACATTTTTCTTAGTGCTTGTGGAATTGTAGCATCCGGTCAGCATAGCTGCCATGACTAATGTTAATACAATAAACTTCAGTCTACTCATTACCTCTTTTTATATTATTCTTCTTGGAAATTATTCCTTCGGATAAATCTCCATCTGGCATTTTGCGCAGTTGAAGGCAAGCCTCATTTGTCTGCCGTCGCTTGACTGGATGAAGAGCGGCTCTTTCCATGTAGGCTGTTTGCCGCCACGCTTCACGCAGTAGCCCATGGCGTATCTCAGGCAGTAGCGGCACGTCATAAGCGGCTGTGCGGCTTGACGAGTGCCGTATGTGTGGCTGTTGTTCGTGGTTTCGTAAGCCGTTGTTGCATGAGCCACGCCGTTCTCCTCATAGAAGGTCTCTGCCATGTGATTGGCTACGTTTGAGGCATTTATCTTGGAGGCCTCTATGAAGTGTTTTTCTGACTTTCGTGCATTCTTGCGGCTTTGGCAGGAATAGTCATCCATAGTCTTTGCTGCGAGCTGTTCGGTTATGTCGCGTCGCATGGCAGCCAGTTTGCTGGAAGGAACAAAGAGTGAGCCTACGCCCTGACAGATGGTTATCTCTTCTGCGGCGAAGATGGTGTTGCCAAGTTTGCCGAGTTGTCTCTTTATGTTCTCCTCCTGTGGCGTCCTTGCTTCCTGCACGTCCTCGTCCAGTATGGCTTTTGCTTTTCTTCCCATCTCGTCACAGGCAGAAAGGCAAACCCTTCCGTCTTCAAGTGAAAGCGTGAGACTAAGAGCGATCTTGCGCTCAGCCGTACGACCTTCCATCTGACGTTCAAACTCCATGTCGTTATTGCGATAAAGAGCCATGCCGGGCTTTAATGATGCAGGCATGGAGAGAGGGTAGAGGCGGTTGTTGTCCACACGGTTGACGCGGAATCCTTCCAGTTTACGGTCCTTATCGAAGAAGCAGAGTCCGTCTCCGTTGGCGAAAGTAGCCGTTCCTGCCACGTTGAACGAACCGTGTCTTATTTCCTTCACATAGCCCACGTATTCGCCCATTGCTTTTGGAGTGTCCATAGACGAGATGTCGTCTCGGCGCTTGTCGAGGAAATAGTTGGTAAATCCACGATTGAACGTCTTGTTGATGTTGGGGGTGAACGTTGTCTTCACCTTTCCATAAGAACTACGGCAGTATTTGTCGGGATGTTGCTCTATTATTCTGTCAAGCTCCTCGTTATATGCAGCCACCACATTCTTCACGTATGTGGCATCCTTCAGTCGCCCTTCAATCTTCAGAGACGTGGCTCCTGCCTCAATTATCTCTTCCAGTCTGCTTAGCTGGTTGAGGTCTTTAAGAGACAAAAGATAGCTATCGTGAATGATGGTCTTCCCTTGGCTGTCCTTAAGATCGAAGGCATGGCGGCAGAACTGTGCGCATTCGCCACGATTGGCGCTTCTGCTGAAGCAATGTTGCGAAGCGTAGCAGGCTCCTGAATAGCTTACGCAGAGAGCACCATGTACGAACACCTCAAGCTCCACGTCTGGATGGTCGTTATGTATGGCTGTTATTTCCTGAAGCGAGAGTTCGCGAGCCAGAACCACACGGTCGAAGCCAACGCTTGCGAGCCATCCGACTTTTTCGCTGTTGCGGTTGTCGGTCTGAGTGGAGGCATGGAGCTGCGGAAAGCGCTTGCCCTTGAATCGTTCATCTTCTGATATTTCACGCATCATCTGGACGACTGCCATGTCCTGTACCAGTATGGCGTCCACCTCAGCAAGTACAAGGTCTTCGAGCAGACTCTTCGCCTTGCTAAGCTCGTTCTCGTATACGATGGTATTGACGGTAACATACACCTTTGCGCCGAACTGATGAGCATAGGCGGCAAGCTTGGCAATATCGCCGACCTCGTTACCGGCAGCCTGTCTGGCACCGAAATCCTTTGCTCCTATATATACGGCGTCCGCTCCATGGTCGATGGCCACGATGCCGCATTCTAAGTTCTTTGCAGGAGCAAGAAGTTCGATTGGGCGCAAAGTATGTTGCTTTTTACTTTTATGGGATGTGTATGTCATTTTATGTCGTCAATATTGAATGGAGTTTCCTGATAAATATAGTAGTTTATCCAGTTGTTGAACAGGAGGTTGCCATGTGCACGCCAAGTCACGTGAGGCGGATTGTCAGGATTGTCGTCCACGTAATAGTTCTGCGGCATCTTTACGTCATCACGTTTATCCTTGTCGCGACGATATTCATGATCGAGCGTATACGGAGCATACTCCATGTGTCCGGTTACGAAAATCTGTCGTCCGTCTTTTGCCATTACGATGCTCACGCCGCTTTCTTCCGACTCGGCTATGATGTCAAGTTCCTTATGCTTCTCTATGTCTTCGCGTCTTACTTCCGTATGACGGCTGTGTGGCATGAAGAAGGTGTCGTCGAAGCCACGGAATATGGGGAGTGTAGGCTTTAGCGGACGCTGCTCGAAGATGCCGAACTTCTTGGTGGGCAACTTATGCTTCGGCACTCCATAATGGAAATAGAGTCCGGCTTGCGCGGCCCAACATATATACATAGTGCTGGTGACGTGTGTGTCTGCCCAGCGGAAGATTTCGGATATTTCCTCCCAGTAGCTTACGTCCTCAAACTCGAGGTGCTCTATCGGCGCTCCTGTTATTATCATTCCGTCGAATTTCTCCTTTGCCAACACCTCAAAGTCCTTGTAGAACATCATCATGTGCTCTATCGGCGTGTTCTTCGACGTGTGGCTCTTTATCTTCATAAAGTAAATCTCAAGCTGAAGCGGAGTATTGGAGAGCAGGCGTACAAGGTCGGTTTCTGTGGTTATCTTCAAAGGCATGAGATTGAGAATCACAATTCTCAGAGGGCGTATATCCTGTGTCGTGGCGCGAGAGTTGTTCATAACGAAGATGTTCTCGTTCTTAAGCAGCTCTATCGCGGGGAGTCTGTCCGGTAATCTAAGTGGCATGTTATGATTTATTTTATATTTACATGCAAAGTTAATGATTTATTTTTGTTTGGAAAAACATAAACAAAAAAAGCCACTTTTGACAATTCAAAAGTGGCTATAGTATTATGTAATAATTTGCTTATCCGCAGCAGAATAGCACAATCAACTGTGCTGTGAAGATACGGAGGAACATGCTAAGCGGGTAAACCGTAGAGTAACCGATGGCAGGAGCCTCACGTGAGCATATAGAGTTGGCGTATGCAAGGGCTGGTGGGTCGGTACATGTACCGGCAATCATACCCATGAGCGTGAAGTAGTTGAACTTGAACTTCAGGCGTGCTATAACGCCTACGATAAGGATGGGCACGATGGTGATGATGAAGCCAGTTGCTACATACAAGAGTCCGTCGCCCTGCACTACTGTGTGCCAGAAGTTGGCTCCAGCCTTAATGCCGACACTTGCAAGGAAGAGCACAAGGCCAATCTCGCGAAGCATCATGTTGGCGGACGTCGTGGTGTAAGTGTTAAGCTTCATGCGATGTCCGAATCGGCCAATCAGGATGGCGATGATGAGCGGACCACCGGCAATACCCAACTTCATAGGTACGGGCATTCCTGGAATAGCGAAAGGTATGCTACCGAATAGGATACCTACGATGATGCCGATGAAGATCGTGGCGATGTTAGGATGGTCAAGACGCTTAACGGAGTTACCCATCATTTCTGCGATTCTGCTGACATTATCCTTAGGACCTACAACGAGAATCTTATCGCCCACCTGAAAGCGGTAGTTGCGGCTGGCAAAGACGTCCAAGCCCTGACGTGAGATACGTGTTACTGTTACGCCGTATACGCTTGAGAAGTGCATCTTGCCAAGTGTCTTACCGTTCATAGAAGAGTTGGTGACTACGATTCGGCGTGAAATCATCGGCTGGTTGCTGTCTTCCTCCTCCCAAGCCATCTCTATCTCAGGACCTATGAATGCCTGAATGGCTTCTGCGTCAGCTTCTGCACATACCACGAGTACCTCGTCGCCCATCTCTAAGACGTCCTGACTGCTTGGTATCGAAACTTTACCTTCATGCATAAGGCGTGAGAATACAACGTCGCGGTTGAGAAACTCGTTGATTTGCTCTACTGTACGGCCTGCTAGATAAGTATTGTTCACCTTGAGGTGCATCTGGTGGGGCTTTGCGTGAGGATCCTCAGCTTCTGCCTCTCTCAGTTCTTCTTCCTCCTCAGCCAACTTTGTGCCGGTGATGAAGCGTACGGCGATGGTTGCGCCGATAATGCCGAGCACACCAAGGGGGTAAGCGCAAGCATAACCTGAAGCAATCTGCGGGAGAGTGGACTTGTCAGCCCAAACAGACTCAAGAGCTTCGTTGGCAGCACCAAGACCCGGAGTGTTGGTGACGGCACCGTAGAGAGTACCCACCATCATCGGAAGGTTGGTCTTGTCGTTGGTGTCGAAGAAGAGGAAGTAACATGCAAACATCACAGCCACGTTCAGAAGAACGGTGGTGGTGGAGAGCAAGTTAAGAGTTACGCCACCCTTCTTGAAGCTTTCGAAGAAGCCCGGTCCGACCTGCAGACCGATACAGAATACGAACAGGATAAGTCCGAAGTCCTGTATGAAACTCAAGATGTTTACGGGTGCTGTGAATCCGATGTGACCGGCAACGATGCCTGCAAAAAGCACGAAGGTCACACCCAGCGAGATTCCGCCAATCTTTATCTTTCCAAGCAATATTCCGACAGCGATGACTATGGAATAAAGCAAGGCGATATGGGCAATGGAATCTGTGTCTGTGAATAATCTAATTATCCAATCCATTGTTTATTTGTTAGAGTTTGGTAAGTTTGGTTCTTTATGATGAATCTGAGCAACATACACATATATTATATGTATATTGCTCAGACTATGTAGCTTTTATTAGTAGCTGCGGGCGATGAGTACGCGATGCTTGGCTGGCTTGCCAGACACCATGTCTACGCCAGGAGTCTGCTCGAACATAAACGGCACGCAACGGATAGTGGCCTGAGTGTCCTCCTTGATTTTTGCCTCAGTCTCGGCTGTGCCGTCCCAATGGCAAAGGAAGAAGCCTCCGTCCTTTACGCGCTCCTTGAATTCTTCATAGTTGTCGCACTCATAGATGTGAGTGTTGCGATAGTCGAGAGCCTTCTTGAAGATGTTGTCCTGAATGTCCTCGAGGAGCTGCTTAACGTAGTCTGTAAGACCGTCGATGCTGCGTGTCTCCTTCTCCAGAGTGTCGCGGCGCATAATCTCGATGGTGCCTTCCTCAAGGTCGCGTGCTCCCATAACGAGGCGTACGGGCACACCCTTAAGCTCGTAATCAGCAAACTTGAAGCCCGGACGCTTGTTTGTGGCGTCGTCGTACTTGATGCTGATGCCTGCCTGCTTCAACTCGTTGATAATCGGCATGAGCTTGTCAGTAATGGCCTGAAGCTGTTCGTCGTTCTTTGAGATAGGAATAACCACAACCTGCAGTGGAGCGAGCTTCGGAGGAAGCACCAGTCCGTTGTCGTCAGAGTGGGTCATGATGAGCGCTCCGATAAGACGTGTAGACACACCCCATGATGTAGCCCATACATACTCCGGCTTATTCTCCTTATTAAGGTATGTAACGTCGAAAGCCTTGGCGAAATTCTGTCCGAGGAAGTGGCTGGTGCCGCTCTGGAGTGCCTTGCCATCCTGCATCATGGCTTCGATGGTGTAAGTGTCGAGGGCTCCTGCAAAACGCTCGGTCTCGCTCTTCACGCCCTGTACCACCGGCACAGCCATCCACTTCTCAGCGAAGTCGGCATAAACGTGGAGCATCTTCTTTGCTTCCTCTTCTGCCTCTTCTCTTGTGGCGTGGGCTGTGTGACCCTCCTGCCATAAGAACTCGGATGTGCGGAGGAACGGACGAGTGCGCATCTCCCAACGCATTACGTTACACCACTGGTTGCACATAAGCGGCAGGTCACGGTAAGAGTGAATCCAGTTCTTGTATGTGTTCCAGATAATGGTCTCGGATGTCGGGCGTACGATAAGCTCTTCTTCCAGTTTTGCATTCGGGTCTACCTCGATGCCTGTCTTGTCCTCGTTCACTCTGAGGCGGTAGTGTGTAACTACGGCGCACTCCTTGGCGAATCCTTCTACATGCTCAGCTTCGCGGCTGAAGAACGATTTCGGGATGAGGAGCGGGAAGTAAGCGTTCTGTGCTCCGGTTTCCTTGAACATCAGGTCGAGCTGATGCTGCATTTTCTCCCAAATAGCGTAGCCGTAAGGCTTGATGACCATGCATCCGCGTACGGCAGACTGCTCAGCGAGGTCAGCCTTGGTCACAAGATCGTTGTACCACTGGCTGTAGTTCTCTGAGCGTTTTGTCAGATGTTTTAATTCTTTTGCCATTGTTGTATAATGTGTATATTTTTAATCCGTTGTATTGCGTGTTTGACATCAACACATAATTGTGTGCAAAAATACAAAAAAATGTTGTAACATTACCATTGATATTGAAAAAACCATTATCTTTGCAAACAATAAAGCGTTGTGAAGACGCTTTTTCAGAATTAATTTAAAGAAAACAAATATTATGAACAAGATTAAAGGAATGACCATTGCAATGGGAATGTTGGCAGTGGTAGGATGTGCTACAAAGCAGGGTACAGGTTCGCTTATAGGTGCAGGTGGTGGCGCAATCATAGGTGGCATCATTGGCAAGTTGGCTGGCAATACAGCTGTAGGCGCAGCTATTGGTGGTGCTGTTGGTGCTGGTACGGGCGCCATCATCGGTCATCACATGGACAAGGTTGCTGAGCAGGCTAAGCAGATTGAGAACGCAAAGGTGGAGAAGGTAACAGACAAGAACGGTCTTGAGGCTGTAAAGGTAACCTTCGATTCAGGTATCCTCTTTGCAACAAACAAGTCAGACCTTAATGCCAACTCAAAGAACGATTTGGCTAAGTTCTCTACAGTATTGAAGAACAATTCTGACTGTCATATCGACGTATTCGGACATACCGACTCTTCTGGCAATGATGCCATCAACGTTCCTTTGAGCAACAAGCGTGCACAGAGCGTTGTCAACTACCTCAAGCAATGTGGCGTTTCTGCAGCTCAGTTCCAGAACGTACAGGGCAAGGGTAGTTCAGAGCCCGTTGCAGACAACACTACAGCAGCCGGCAAGCAGCAGAACCGTCGTGTAGAGGTTTTTCTCTACGCAAGCCAGGCTATGGTTGACGCAGCAAATGCAGGCACACTTAAGTAAGCATAAGATTTAAGTATTTAGGAAGTTAAGCAGTCGCAGATATCTGTATTGGGCGATTGCTTAACTTCTTTGCTTTATATATATGACATTACATAATCCTATTTTCAAGATAATACGTTGGGTGTTGGCGCTTTTCTTCAGTTCCACTATTCTTGCTGTTGTCGTCTATCGCTTTGTTCCTGTCTACATCACGCCGTTGATGGTGATACGTTGCTTTCAACAGGCGGCTGACGGAGAAAGCATAAAGATGAATCATCATTGGGTTTCGTTGGGAAAGATTTCGCCACACTTGCCGGTAGCGGTTATGGCGAGTGAAGACCAGCGTTTCCTTGTGCATCATGGCTTCGACTTTAATGCCATTCAACAGGCAGCCAAGCACAACCGTTCTGGTGGCACAAAGCACGGTGCCAGCACCATTTCGCAGCAGACCGCCAAGAACGTGTTTCTTTGGCCGGGACGCAGCTGGACAAGAAAAGGTTTTGAGGTTTACTTTACGGCACTCATAGAGTTGCTGTGGAGCAAGCAACGCATTATGGAGGTGTATCTTAATTCCATAGAAATGGGTAACGGCATTTACGGCGCGGATGCTGTGGCACGTCACCATTTCGGCAAGACAGCCATTGAGCTGTCGCGCTCAGAATGTGCTTTGATAGCTGCCACGTTGCCTAATCCGCGTGTCTATGACAGTAGCAATCCCAGTGCCTATGTCCGTGCACGTCGTGGCAAGATAGAAAACCAGATGAGGTTTATCCCGTCCTTTCCGAAGGAGGGTGAAGACTATGATCCGGAGACCACCTCAGGCGGATATTACCGTCAACGTCATTAATTGCTGACACACAATACCATTCAGTTAGTTTTACATATCCATTCATAATCCCATAATCGTGACAAATCTTCTTTCTTCTCTGAGCCAAAGCCAGAAGGCTGCGGTGGAATATATTGACGGTCCTGAACTTGTTATTGCAGGTGCAGGATCGGGCAAGACGCGTGTGCTGACATACAAGATAGCGTATCTTATCAGCCAGGGCTATGAGCCTTGGCGAATCCTGGCGCTTACCTTCACCAACAAGGCTGCCCGTGAGATGAAGGAGCGTATCGGCGGTTTGATGGGTATGGATGTGGCACGCTATCTGAATATGGGAACCTTCCACTCCATATTCCTGCGAATCCTGCATGTGGAAGCTGAGAAGGTGGGACTGAAGTCGAACTTTACCATCTATGACGATTCTGACTCGCGCACGCTTGTCAGCGGCATCGTGAAAGAGATGGGGCTTGACGACAAGAAGTATAAGCCTTCTGCCGTGCTGTCAAGGATAAGCATGGCAAAGAACCGTCTGATTTCTCCTGAAGCCTATCTTTCTGATGGCAGCATTCTTGAGAGCGACATAAGGAGCAGCATGCCTAAGGTGGGCGAGATTTATCATCGCTACATGTTACGTTGCCGCATGGCCAATGCCGTCGACTTCGACGACATGCTCTACTATACGTACTTCCTCCTTTCTAAAAACAAGGACATCTGCGTCAAGTATGCCGAAAGGTTCCGTTATGTTCTTGTGGACGAGTATCAGGACACCAACTATGCCCAGCAAGCCATTATCACGCTCCTTACACGCGATTCAGGAAAGATCTGCGTCGTAGGCGACGATGCTCAGAGTATCTATGCTTTCCGTGGAGCCAATATTGACAATATCCTGAATTTCAGAAATGTATATCAAGGAGCGAAGCTGTTCAAGCTTGAACGAAACTACCGAAGCACGCAGAATATAGTGGAGGCTGCCAATTGTCTTATTGCCCACAACCAACGTCAGATTCCGAAGAATGTATATAGTGAGAATCTGGAAGGCGACAAGGTGCAGCTCGACATTACATATTCTGACCGTGAAGAAGTAAGCGTTGTGTGCAACAATATCCGACGCCTGCATCTTCGTGAGCAGGTGGCTTATTCCGATATGGCGATATTGTATCGTACGAACGCTCAAAGCCGTCTCTTTGAGGACGAGTTGCTGCATGCCCGAATACCATATCGTATTTATGGTGGACTCAGCTTCTATCAGCGTAAGGAGATAAAGGACATCATAGCCTATTTCCGCCTTGTGGCAAATCCGGATGATGACGAGGCGCTGAAGCGAATTATCAACTATCCTAAGCGTGGTATCGGAAATGTCACGGTAGATAAGATCTCGGCTGCAGCTCATGACCGCAACATATCTCTATGGGATGTGACGGCAGATCCTCTCGGAAGCGGAACCGGACTTGCTGTCGCCACTTCACGTAAAGTTTCTGACTTCCATAAGTTTATCCAGGGATTTATGGATGATATGGCTGAAAAGGACGCTTACCAGCTTGGAAAGCGAATAATAGAGGAGAGCGGCATCTCGCAGACTATAGTGTCGGAGGCTGACGACGACAAAATTAAGAAAGAGAAGATGGAGAACGTAGAAGAACTTGTGTCCGGACTCCGCGACTTTGTCGACACAAAGCGTGAGGAAGGGCTCTTGGAGAGCGTCTCGTTGAGCCATTTTCTTCAGGAAGTGTCGCTACTTACCGACTTGGATCGTGACGGTAAAGGTGATGAAGCCTTAGAGGACAATTCTGACGAGGGAAGAGTGTCGCTTATGACCGTACATGCTTCGAAGGGATTGGAGTTCGATTCGGTTTTCGTCGTAGGTCTGGAGGAGAATCTTTTCCCAAGTGCAAGAGCACTTGAGAGCTTGCGTGAACTTGAGGAGGAGCGTCGTTTGTTGTATGTGGCGATGACCCGTGCCGAACGCCATTGCTTTCTGACTTGTGCAAAGAGCAGATATCAGTATGGCAATATGCAATTCAATACCCCCAGCCGTTTCCTTCGTGAGATTGACAGTCATCTTATGAATGTTAACGGCAAGCTCCCGGGACGTGAAAGCCGTGAATATGCTACTTCGCCTACAAGTTTGCGTGGCTTCGATTCGCCATTGCGAAGGACAGATTCGGCTGCCTCCAGTCGTCTTGGAGTGTTCAGTCGCCAAGCCTCTCCATCAGACCGTCAGTCGCCTTCTTCAGGTTTTCGTCGTGTTTCGGCTTCCTCTTTGCAATCCCCCGCAGCTTCTCTGTCTTCAGCAGCAACGGAGAAACATAGCCTTGCGGTTGGATCCACCATCGAACACCAGCGTTTCGGCATCGGCAAGGTGATTAAAGTGGAGGGAGTAGGAGAGAACGAGAAAGCCACAGTATTGTTCAATAACGTGGGAAGCAAGTGCTTGTTGCTTAAGTTTGCGAAATACAAACTAATGTGATAAAAAAGCATGGCTTGGAACTCTGCAGAATGTTCAGAATGTCCAAGCCATGCTTTCTTTATTTAGTTTCTATTTCTTCCTTCATGTCAATAAACTGCTTCTTGCTGTCGTAGAATTCGTATTGCAGGAATGCGAGTTTCTGCGAAGGAATGACGTGTACTCCCAGTCCGTACTTTATCTGCCACTTGCGCTTGAGGGAGACAAATCCCTTGTTGATGTAAGCGGCTACGTATGGATGGACGTGCAAATAGAATGTTTTTACTCCAATCTTGTTTACGAGTCGGTCTATCTTACTCTCGAGCTGATCCGTGAAAATTATGCTCGACTTTATCTTTCCCTTACCAAAACATGTAGGGCAGGTTTCCTCTACGTTGACATCCATTGCAGGACGAACCCTCTGGCGCGTAATCTGCATTAAGCCGAACTTGCTTAACGGCAGGATGTTGTGGCGTGCGCGGTCCTTCTGCATGTTCTTACACATGCGCTCGTAAAGGAGCTGTCGGTCTTCCGCAAGGTTCATGTCAATAAAGTCAACGACGATGATGCCTCCCATGTCTCGCAGGCGTAGTTGGCGTGCAAGTTCGTCTGCTGCACCAAGGTTGACGTCCAGAGCGTTGGCTTCCTGACCGTTGTCAGAATGCGATCGGTTGCCGCTGTTCACGTCCACTACATGCAGGGCCTCGGTATGCTCGATGATGAGGTAAGCACCGTGCTTGTAGTTGACCGTCTTTCCGAAACTTGACTTTATCTGCTTTGTGACGTTGAAATTGTCGAAGATGGGGACGTTTCCTGTATAAAGCTTCACTATGTTAGCCTTCTCTGGGGCGATGAGAGACACGTAGTGTTTCACTTCTTTATATACATTCTCGTCGTTTACGTATATGTTCTCGTATGTGGGGTTGAATAAGTCCCTCAATAATGCTACGGCTCTTCCTGTCTCCTCGAAAATCAGCTGTGGGCGCTTTTGTGTTTTCTGCACTTTGATGAGCGCGTCCTCCCAGCGTTTCATGAGGATCTTGAGCTCTGCGTCGAGTTCTGCCACTCTTTTGCCCTCTGCCACCGTGCGTACTATGACGCCACAGTTCTTGGGCTTGATGCTGTTAATGAGTTGCTTGAGTCTGGCACGTTCTTCGCCGCTTTTTATCTTAGTAGATACAGACACTTTGTCGCCGAAAGGCATAAGGACAAGGTATCTGCCGGCAAAACTCAACTCTCCCGTAAGTCGGGGACCTTTTGTTGATATCGGCTCTTTGACAATTTGCACCAATACTTCCTCGCCTACAGTAAGCGTGTTCTGCACACTTCCGTCCTTTCTGAGGTCAGGTAGCTTGGTGGCTTTTGAGAATGGATAAAGTCTTTTTCTGTCGCTTTGAACTTGTTTGAGATATTTCTCGTAAGAACTGAATTGACTTCCTAAATCAAGATAATGGAGAAAAGCGTCGCGTTCATAACCCACGTCCACAAAGCTGGCGTTCAGTCCTGGCATCAGTTTCTTTACTTTAGCAACGTATATGTTGCCAACAGAGAACGATGCTGAACGTGGTTCTGTCTGATACTCCACAAGTCTCTTGTCTTCCAGGAGAGCTATGGAAATTTCGTTTTGTTGTACGTCAATGATTACTTCGCTTGTCATCTCTCTTTTTTTAGATTATAAAAAATAAAGGGGCGCGCCAAGTCCTCTGCGGATGCATTGATTTGACACGCCCCTTTCAGGAACTGACACTTATTGGCCGGCTCTATTTACTTGCTCTTGTGTCTGTTCTTGCGTAATCTCTTCTTACGCTTGTGAGTAGCCATCTTGTGTCCCTTTTTTTTTCTTTCCGTTAGGCATAACTTTAAATTTTTATTGATTAATATGTTAATTGTATGTATTTATTCTTACTTCTCCATCGTTGCGTTCTTCATCTCTTCAATGAAGCACTTAGCAGGCTTGAAGCTAGGCTGATCGTGAGCGCCAATTTTCATCGTTGTCTTCTTCAGGATGTTTCTGGCTGTCTTAGCTGCACGATGTTTTACTATGAAGCTTCCAAATCCACGCAGGTACACATTCTCCTTGTTTGACAATAGGCTGTCCTTGATGCTTTCCATAAAACTCTCAACTACAACAGCCACGTCTTTCTTTTGTAGACCAGTGTTATCAGCAATTTTGTTAATGATATCTGCTTTTGTCATTTGAACTTTATAATTTTATTGTTATCTTGTTTTTACCCTTTTCTGAAAAAGGTCATGCAAAGATACAAGTTTTTCGTGTTATATAAAAATTTCTGACCTACTTTTTCAAGGTTTTTACAATATTCGGCTTTCGAAGTGCTTTATTTTCACGTTGTTAAGAGCAGATATTGATGTGTGTCAATTTCTTGAATGCATGTTAAGGTCGACTGTTTATCAGTATTCGTAGTTTTCCTGCTTCCATTCTCCGTCTATGCTGACATTGAATCCGCGTCCGCCTTCGGGTGCTTCGCCATAGAAATAGCCTGAATATTGGGTTATGGTGTTTGTCCTCATCGTGACGTTTTCAATTGTTCTTACGTAGTCGGCAGGCGAGTCTGTCTTTGTTCCTCTAAGAGCGGATATCTCGAATTTCAGCTTCTTGTCGCCTTGATGCGGGAAAGTGTATACTTCGTATCTCGATTCCTGTTCGTATGCCTCTTCGCTTACCGTTCTGTATTCTGTCTGTTTTGAGTTGACGCAGCCATATCCTGTGGTAGCGTCGAATGTGCTGCTGCCGCCTGTATAGTAGATTTTCATCTGCTTTATGGTCTTCGGAGTCTCGTCTTTCACCACGAGTCTGAACTTTCCGACGGCTCGTTTCAGAGTTACGTCATAGGTGGCGTCTTCTTCTATGTCCATTTGTCCATAATAATAAAAGGTGTCGGTAACCTTGTTTCCTGGAAATTTTATTTGCGATGGGGATGTGAAGGTTGGGTTCCCGTCACCATTGTGTGCTATAAACACGAAGCCGTATGTGCCTTTGTTAAGGCTTATGTCGAAGTGCCCGAAGTTGTTGTCTGACAATTCCTGATTGGCTGCTTTTAGTTTGTTGTCTGTTTCGTCGAATATTGCGAGGCTTATACGGCTGCAATAATTCTTTAATGCGGTATTTCCGTTCCTGCTTGCCTCGTCATCTCCGTCGTATGAAGGGTTGGATATGTTATTGGCATCGAACGATATTTTTATCTCCGATCCCAATTCTATTGGTTTGTTGACCGCCCCTTCTTCCTCCATTGTGGCTTTTTCGCATGAGAAAAGGCTCGTAAGAAGCATAGCAGCAAAAGTAATTCTTAGTAGCGTTTTCATATGGTTGGTCGATAGTTCTATTTAGTTTATAAAAAATGTAAGTTTAGAATTGAGAGTAATCATAACTCCCAATTCTAAACCTTAAACCTTAAAACTTGAACGCCAGCGGTTCTGCCTTTGTTCCTGCAGGTATCTGTACAGTCACTTGGTTGCCCTTGACCGTGTATTTCACTTTCTTGCCGTTATTTAGCAAGGTCATCTTACCCTTGGGGATATTGGTAGTCCATGTCACGGTTGTCGGAGTCTTCTCGTTATCCTCCGTTGCGTAGATGGCGTAGAGAGTCTTGCCGTCCTTTCCTGCTGTGAACCATACCTTGCCGTCGTTATAGTGAGGAGTGGTTACTGTGCTGTAGATGGCTGCTCCGTTGCGCTTGAGCCAGTCGCCTATCTGAAGCAGAATCTTCTGTTCTTCTTCCTGGATGGTTCCTTCAGGTGTCGGTCCTACGCCGAGAGCCAGACAGCCGCCTTTTGCCACAATCTCTGAGAGGATGCCCACCACTTTGGAAGCCGACTTGAATTTAGCTCCGGGAATATATCCCCATGCGTGGCTGAGCGTTATGCAGCTCTCCCAAGGTATGTTGAGCTGCTTGGCGGGAATGCCCTGTTCCGGTGTCTGATAGTTCTCGTTCTTTCCGCGTATGGTGCGGTCCACGCTTATCATGCCCGGATTGCGCTTTCGTGCTTCCACAAGCAGCGAGTCAAGTCCGATCTGCTCGCCGGTTATCCATCCGCCGTCCAGCCATAGAATGTCTATGTTGCCGTAGTCTGTGGTCAGCTCGCCCAGCTGGTTCTGCGTGTATTTCACGTAGTTGCGCCACCAGTCAGGATGCTGTTCCGGCTTATAGTTGATGCCTCTGCGTGGTGTGGCGTAGTAAGGATTCCAGAACCACTCCGAATGCCAGTCTGGCTTTGAGAAGTAACAGCCTATCATAAAGTCCTTCTTGCGGTATGCGTCGAACACTTCTTTGGCTACGTTCTTGCGCGGGTTGTTGGCAAAGGGTCCGTGAGCAATGGAGAAGTCGGTGTATTTCGAGTCGAACATACAGAATCCGTCATGATGCTTTGTCGTAAAAATCATGTATTTCATGCCTGCCTTCTTCATTACGTCAGCCCAAAGATCAGGGTTGAACTTCACGGGATTGAGCGTGTCTTTCAGACTCCAATACCATTGCTTGTCCTGCTCATAGTTGTTATAGCGCTCGCGGCGAATCCAGTCTTCCGAGCATATCGACCATGACTCCACGATACCTGCCTGACTGTAGAGTCCCCAATGCATCAGCACGCCGAACTTCTGATCCTGCCAATGCTTCAGTTTCTGCATCACTTGTGGCGATTCCGGCCATACATAGTCCGCAGCTTCCGATTGTTGATGTACGAAGCTTTGGTCGCTTTTCTCTTGCGCTTTCACCATCGGCAGCGACGCCATGAGCGCCAGACCGATACCTAATAGTTTAATGTTTCTCATCTTATGTTTGTATATGTTTGCGTAATATGTATATGTATTTTAGTTTTTAGGTGATATTTTGTTTGCAAAAATACATATATTAAATCTAAAATACAAAAATACTACAAGTTAAATTCCTAACTTCTTTTCATTATTTCTTCCGTCATCATTCTGTATACGTCTTTCTCCTTCTGGTCTTTCAGCATGTCCAGATGCTTGTTTATTACGTTCATGTCCTTGCGTCTTGCCGGACCGGTCTGGGCTTCGGAAGGCTTCAGAGTGCGAAGTTTGCTTACTGTCTCTTCCACGAGCGGCAACATCACGCCGAAGTCAAGACCGTGTTTCCTTAATATATCGTCTGCCATGCCGAAACAGCAGTTGGCGAAGTTGCAGGCGAAGACAGCAGCCACATGTAGCCATTGTCTCTCTTCGCTGTTCATCTCATACACGTGGTCAGACAATATCTCCGCCAATTCCCTTACTGTTCGCTTCGTCTCTTCGTCTGAAGCCTCTACGAAGCATGGTATGCGTCCGAAATCCACGGTCTTCGCCTTTGAGAATGTCTGCATAGGATAGAGCACGCCGTAATGCTTGCAGCTTCCTTCCAGTACGTCCATCGCCATCGATCCCGCAGTATGTATCACTATGCCGTTTATTGGTTTTTCGCCAAGTTGCTTCGCCACGTCCTGCAAGGCGTCGTCCTTTACCGATATTATATATATGTCTGCGTCCGTGCGGATATCGTCAATGCTCGTCACAGGACGGCTTCCTGTCTGCTCCGCCAAAGTCTTGGCTGATTCCTTCGTCCTGCTCCATACCTGTATGGGCGTATGTCCCTTTTCCTTGAGCCGTAAAGCTATGTGTGTGGCCACGTTGCCGGCACCTATCATAATCACATTCATATTCTTTTTTTTAGTTTCGAAAGCAAAATCCGTTCTTTGATATTCGTTTCAGACGTCAAAAGTACAAAAAAGAATCGGTAAATATCGGTTCTGCTTTGCAAAATATTCTCATGACATGCCTGTCTTTTAAAAAAGATTTGCTACATTTGCCGTATGAAAGAGGAGGTCATAATCCGACTGGTGTCAAAACAATCTGATTTGCCCGACTTCCACAGCCATAATTTCTTTCATAGCAAGGAGATGTTCTGTATAATGGAGCACACACCTTCGCTTGAACCATGCATGGCTATTGCGGAGGACGGACAGGGATGTGTTGTGGCTCATATGCTCGTAGGAGTTTTCCGTCACAGGACTCTCTTCCCTCCCTTTGTCTACTGGCATGGACGTGCGTACGGCGAAGGCGAGTATGACGATAGTGTGAATCGCGACAGGGTGTTCTGTCTATTCCTTAAAGCCGTGACTGATTATTTCCGCCACAAAAGATGTCTTTACGTGGAGTTTAGCGACCTCTCCTGCAAGATGTTCGGTTATGACGGTTTTCGACGAAACCATTATTTCCCCGTAAAATGGCAGGAGGTGCATAATTCGCTGCATAGTGTGGAGCCGTCACTTCGCCTTTCAGAGAAGATGCTTCGGCGCATAAGCGAAGCCAAGGAGAAGGGAGTGGCGAGCTTTGCCATTAAGGAGGACAGCCCGGAATTGCGTCAGGCTTACCGTCTGCTCAAGCGCTTCTTCCGTTTCAAGCCACGTCGGTCCATCCCCGACATTCAGTTCTTCCGGATGATAGCAGCTTCGGACAACTGCCGGATGAATGTCACGTGTTACAAGGGACGCGTCATCGGCGTGAGCGTATGCGTCTACAGCGAGGACAATGCCTATATGTGGCATATGGCGTCCCTTCGCAAGACACACCATTCCCTCCATCCCACGACGTTCACGGTATGGTCTGCCATTGACAATGCCCATAAGGCGGGTATGCGCCACATCTATTTCCTCGATGCCGGACTGCCGTTTGAGCGGTCACGCTTCCGCGACTTCATACTTAGTTTCGGAGGCAAGCAGGTGTCGAAGTATCGCTGGTTCAGAATTGGCGTGCCTGGCATAAACCGTCTGGTTGACCGCTTGCTCTGACCATATAACTGTAAAAGAATATTTTTAACCGTATATATAATAAAAACAATAAATATCAATAAGCGATGAAAGTTCTGAAAGAGAGAATTCTGAAAGACGGCAAGTGCTACCCTGGTGGCATCCTTAAAGTGGACAAGTTCATTAACCACCAGATGGACCCTAACCTTATGAAAGACATTGCGGTGGAGTTTATCCGTCGCTTTGCCAGCTCCAAGGTCAATAAAATCATAACCATCGAGGCATCAGGCATCGCTCCTGCCATTATGATGGGCTTTCTAATGAATCTGCCCGTGGTGTTCGCAAAGAAGAAGAAACCGAGCACTATGGACAACATGCTCACCACTAAGGTCACTTCTTTCACAAAGCAGCGCGATTATGACGTCATCATCAGCAAGGACTATCTCACACCTGACGATCACGTTATCTTCGTGGACGACTTCCTTGCTAACGGCAATGCTGCCAAGGGCATCATCGACCTCTGCCGACAGGCTGGAGCCACAATCGAGGGAATGGGATTCATCATTGAGAAGGCATTCCAGGACGGCGGCCAGTATCTCCGCGACAACGGCATAAAGGTGGAGTCGCTTGCCATCATCGAGTCGCTCGACAATTGCGAGATAAAGCTCAAGGAGGCATAGCCGACGATGACCACCACCTTGGACAGTCTCGCAGCCGACATCATACGCATTGCAAGAACCGACCATAATGTCCTGTCCATGCTCTTGTGCGACCAGACGCTGACGCTCCTCAACGGCGAACGGCGTAACATATCCTGGCTGACACACGAGTATGGACAGGACAGTCTTGCGCCCATACGTGAGAGCTTCTTTCAGGAGCGCGGCATAGATGCCATCAGCCCACGTGCGCTGAAGCACGAGTCGCTAAGGACGGCACGTTCAAAGGCAAGGGCAGAGGTGTTCACCCCAACGTGGGTCTGCAATATGCAGAACAATCTCGTGGACGAGTGCTGGCTTGGCATCCCTGATGCCTTCAACACCACTCTGGCACGAGAGGACGGCGTACACGAATGGCAGCCAACCATTGCTCCCGTCAGGTTTCCAGAAGGAAAGACATGGAAAGACTACGTAAAGAGCAAGCGGCTGGAAGTGGCTTGTGGCGAGGCTCCTTACCTTGTCAGCCGCTATGACGCCACCACGGCATGCCCCATACCCATATCGCATCGTGTAGGCATTCTGGACCGCAAGTTTCGTGTCATCGACGAGAACACGCCCTCAGAGCCTACCGTTGCCAACAAGCGTCTGTGGCTGCGCAAGGCCCTGCAGGCAGTACAGTCCGTCTATGGCTATGACTGGCAAGGCGACAACGTCTTTCTCTCACGTGAGTCCATCCTTGTGAGCTTCTGCGAGTATTATGCGAGGAGATGGGGACGTCGTCCGAAGCTACCCACCATTATGAAGGTGGCGGAGATAGTGTCGTGGAATATATGGCAGATGGACGGCACACGCTTCACCATACCCGAGACCGACTGTCTCTGCGTCATAAGGGAATGGCGTCGCACGTCACCACTCGTAGCCGACAACATCCTATTCAGAGACCTCATTCTTAAAAAAAACACCAAACAATAAATGACATCCGATCATAAAATCATATTCCGTTCCGAACAGCAGGACGCCATCAGTCGTACCGTTGCCTGCCTACGTACCGGGCATCGCATGCTCTGGAACGCCAAGATGCGATTCGGCAAGACGCTGTGTGCCTTGGAAGTGGCACGCAGATGCGGATACCGGCGCACCCTTATCCTCACACATCGACCTAATGTAAGGACTGAATGGTACGTCTCCTTAGAGCGTCTCGGACTGACAGACTGGCTCTATGGCGGCAAGCGTCCTGCCATGGCCGATTCTTCCGTCCTTTCCTTCGAGGATCTGGAGGCACGTCTTGCCGACAATCCTGACCTACATTACGTCTACTTCGCCTCCATGCAGGACCTCAGAGGCTCAAAGAGAGTGAACCTCAAGAAGGGATTCGAGAAAAACAACAACATCTTCAGCGCTCCTTGGGACCTCCTCATCGTGGACGAGGCTCACGAAGGCATAATCTCTAAGCTCGGCGAGAAAGTTATAGCCGAGCTGCAGAAGCGTCATTCGCTCCGCACGCTTTATCTCTCCGGCACGCCATACAACATTCAGCAGATGTTCGATAATGCCGAGGTCTATCATTGGGACTACGCCATGGAGCAGAAAGCCAAGCAGGAATGGACATCGCAACATCCGGGACAGCCCAATCCTTACGAAGGAATGGCAAGGATGAACATCCTTACGTATAATCTCTCACGCGACTTCCGCAGCTTCCATAGCACGGATGCCGACGGCTTCGCCTTCTCCGAGTTTTTCCGTACGGAGACGGCAGAAGAAACAGACCCCACAACCGACTCGCTTGACAATCTTGTCTTCGCACATGAGAAGGATGTGCGCCGCTTCCTCCAGCTGATAGGGCAGGGCAGCCAGAACAAGCTCTTCCCATACGCCAACAAGGACATCTGCGGATCGCTTCTCCATACTCTATGGTATCTTCCCGGCGTGAAGGAGGCCTACGGCCTTGCCAAGCTGCTCAGAGAGGACACACCTTCCAATCCGTTCCGTGGGTATACTGTCGTAAATGTGGCGGGCAATCTCGGCGATGAGCGTCAGGACGCCGTGGAGAGAGCACGCTCTGACCGTGACGCTCTCCAGCGGGTAAGGGAAGCTGTGGCTGCCAACGATCGCACCATTACGCTTACTTGCGGCAGGCTGACAGCCGGTGTCTCCGTTCCAGAATGGACAGCCGTGCTTATGCTTGCCGGATCTGCCGAGACAGGAGGCATGCGCTATTTCCAGACCATCTTCCGTTGTCAGAGTCCCTATGCAGGAGATCGCGTAAAGGAAGAATGTTACGCCATCGACTTCTCGCCGCGACGCACCCTCGCCGTGGTCGACCAGTATGTCCTCAACAACGTCTCTTCTTCGTCAGAAGACGACCGCTACGCCAAGTTGGCAGAGTTTCTCCGCTTCTGCCCTATAACGGAGATTTCGGCTTCCAAGCAAAGTCATTACGACACGGAGCTGTTCATCCGTAACGTCACTTCCGTCTATTCAGAATCGCTTATCCGCAACGGCTTCCGCGACGACTGTCTCTATGGCAATCTTGACAATCTCCGCAAGCAGGACCTTCGCGTCCTCGACCAGATAGCCGAGGCCATCGTGCGCGGCATTGCCACAGAGCGCCAACGCAACCGTGAGATGGTGGAGAACGCCAAGAACGGAGGAAAGCGTAAGACACGCAAGTCGGCTGCGGAGAAGAAAGCTCCCGCTGACAATCGCGACGCCAAACTGAACGCGGCTCAGGAACTCACACGCCGCCTCACTCCGCGCCAGCGAGCCATAGCCATCCTCAATCAGATATCCAGCCGCTTCCCCATCATGATTTACGGTACGGTGGAGAGCATCGAGGGACTGACGCTCGATTCGTTCATCAACGGCATCGATGCCGACTCATGGAAGGAGTTTATGCCTACGGGCATTACCGTGCGCCTCTTCAACAAGCTGAAGCGATTCTATCGTGAGGACATCTTCGTGGCTACAGCCAAGGTCATAGTGGAGCGCCTCCGCAAGGCTGACAACATGACCGTCGGCGACCGTATGAATGAGGTGGCTGCCATCCTCGGCGACTTCTGCTATCCTGACCGTGAGACCATCCTTACCCCATGGCGAACCATAAACAGCCAGATGGCAGACACGCTTGGCGGCTATTGCTTCTTCGATGACCGTACGGGCAAGCCCATCGCGCAGCCACGCTTCGTATATAACGGCGACGTCACGGAGCGCGTATTCATGAAGCCTGGCACACGCATCCTCGACATCTGCTCCAAGACCGGACTCTATGCGCTCTATGCAGCATATTCCGTCTACAAGTCGAGAAGCAGCCAGTCGCAGGGACTCTTCGATATGCTTACCGACGAAGAATCATTAAAGCTCTGGAAGGACATTCTCGAGAATAACATCTTCGCCGTCTGCCGCACGCACATAGCCGAAAAGATAACCAGACGCACCCTGCTTGGCTACAGAAAGGACATCTGCGTGAACGTACGACGCGTGGACAATCTTGTGCCGCTCGTCATGGTGTATAAGAACCGACTGGCGCGTATGCTCTCTGACGGTCCCGCTTTCTGGAACAAAAACGACAAAGAAATGAAATTTGACGCAATCATAGGCAATCCTCCTTACCAGCTTAACATCGGAGAACAGAAGGACAATTACGGCATCCCGCTCTACAACCAGTTCCTGGAAGTGGCACGCGACATGGGCCCAAGCTACATCTCCATGATCATGCCCTCAAGATGGTTTACGGGAGGTAGAGGACTGGACGCTTTCCGTCGTGACATGCTTGCAGACTGCCGCTTCCGCGCCATCGTCGACTATGTTGACTCGAAGGACCTCTTCCCCACGGTGGACATCTCGGGAGGTGTCAACTACTTCCTTTGGGACGCTCGCCACAACAGCCCTTGCCGCTTCACCAACACCTTCCATGGCAAGACCAGCACGTGCGACCGGTCGCTCAATCAGTATGCCATATTCGTCAGAAACAACGACGCCCTCTCCATCGTCAATAAGGTAACGGCTGTTTGCGGAGAAGATAATCTCAGCACGCAGGTTACCGGACAGACTCCCTTCGGATTTGTCACCACTTACCGTGGAACTGCCGACCCTGAGACCGATCGTGACGTCGTGGCTCTCAAGTCCACCGGTCCCGTCACCTATGTACGCCGAGACGAGATTCGCAAGAATCAGGACATGACCGACCTCTATAAGGTGGTCTTCTCCAAAGCCACCTGCGAACATGCCGGCACGCCCGACCGCAACGGAATGTTCCGCGTTCTCTCTGCCATGACCATACTTCCTCCTGCCACCATCTGCACGCAGACCTATCTGGTGGGCGGAGCATACAAGACCGAGGTTGAGGCCAAGAACCTCTATGCCTTCCTGAGCACCAAGTTCGCGCGTTTCCTGATGCTCCAGACCATAACGTCGCAGGATCTCTCCCCAGAGAAGTTCATCTTCGTACCAAAGGAGAACTTCACGTCCTCCGGCGACATCTCCTGGACTCCGGACGACATCCCATCCATCGACCGACAGCTCTATGCCAAGTATGGCATAACGGAGGAAGAAGTGGCGCTCATAGAGCGTACCGTGAAGGAAATGTAAACAGTAAATCTTCTCTTATATCACAGGTGGCATTCGTGCCGCCTGTGATTTTTTTATAACAACACAAAGTTACTTACTATGCTTCGCACATCCAAATAATGAGGGTTTGCGGAGGGCAGAAACAGAGCGATTAAGAATTATTAACTCTTATAGCGGCTTCACATGCCGTAAAGTGGCGGTTTTCGGTGCTTCAAGTGGCTGGTTGTTGTTGTATAGTGGATGTTTCTTGCCTCCATATCTTTGCATCAGAAATCTCGGAATACTGGGAGAGTTAATTGATAATTGATAATTGACAATAAGGCCTTTTATGTAGGAGAAATATAGGAGAACGAAAAATGAAGGAATGAAAACAATAGAAAGTGATTAGAAAAATTTTATATATACAATATAATATATTGTATATATAAAGAAATGGTGCCAGAATTGGTGGTATACTCAGAATGCCTCTTATTATCAATTATCAATTTGTCAATTATCAATTACGCCCTTATGAAGAGATTAAAAAAACATGAAGACAGACCTGACGTGGGTACGTGGCTACGGCAAAGGATTTTACAAAAAAAAAACAACATTCTTATTTCTCCCTAAAAGCAAGATTTAAGAATGTTGTTTTTTTGTCCCTATGTGTGATAGGGGAGTTTATGTGATAGGGGAGTGGCTTACTTCAGAACGCCAAGCTCCTTACCGATCTTGATGAATGCTGCGATGGCCTTGTCGAGCTGCTCGCGTGTGTGACCTGCTGAGAGCTGTACGCGGATACGAGCCTCGCCCTTCGGTACAACAGGATAGTAGAAGCCTGTAACGTAGATGCCCTCCTCGAGGAGTCGGTTGGCGTAACGCTGTGAGAGAGGAGCGTCATAAAGCATAACGGCGCAGATGGCGCTCTGTGTGGGCTTGATGTCGAAGCCGGCAGCCATCATCTTGTCGCGGAAGTAGTTTACGTTTTCCACGAGACGGTCATGTATTGAGTTGTCCTCCTTGAGCATCTTGAATACTTCGAGGCTTGCGCCGATGATGGAAGGAGCGAGTGAGTTAGAGAAGAGGTAAGGACGGCTGCTCTGACGGAGCATGTCGATGATTTCCTTACGTCCTGTTGTGAATCCTCCGAGTGCGCCGCCGAATGCCTTGCCGAGTGTGCCGGTATAGATGTCCACGCGGCCGTATGTATTGCAGAGCTCGCTAACGCCGTGGCCTGTTGCGCCTACAACGCCTGCAGAGTGCGACTCATCCACCATTACGAGAGCGTCATACTTCTCAGCGAGGTCGCAGATCTTGTCGATAGGAGCCACATTGCCGTCCATTGAGAATACGCCGTCTGTGCAGATGATGCGGAAGCGCTGCTCCTGAGCCTCCTGAAGGCATTTCTCCAGCTCTTCCATGTTGGCGTTGGCGTAACGATAACGCTTAGCCTTGCAGAGGCGTACGCCGTCGATGATGGAAGCGTGGTTGAGGGCGTCAGAGATGATGGCGTCCTGGTCGGTAAGGAACGAGCCGAAGAGACCTCCGTTGGCGTCGAAGCAGGCAGCATACAGGATGGTGTCTTCTGTCTGGAAGTATTCTGTGATGGCAGCCTCCAGCTCCTTGTGGATGTCCTGAGTGCCGCAGATGAAGCGTACTGACGACATACCGAAGCCGCGTCTGTCCATCATCTTCTTTGCACCCTCGATGAGGCGTGGGTTGTTAGAGAGGCCGAGGTAGTTGTTGGCGCAGAAGTTGAGCACTTCCTTACCATTTACCTGGATGGCAGCCTGCTGCGGGCTTTCGATGATGCGTTCTTCCTTGTACAAACCTGCCGCCTTAAGGTTCTCCAATGCGGTAGCGAGATGTTCTTTTACTTTTCCGTACATGTTATTAAGATTTATAAGTTATGTTGAATTTATTTTGCAAATTAACACATAATTTTTCATACGCAATCACTTTTCAGCGTTAAATATGTTAAATGCCATGTAGATTACGTATCAGCAGCTTTCTTTTTGATGTCAGGACGATAAAATCGAAAAAAAATGAAGATGGAAATTTGGTAAGTATAGAAAAAAGTAGTTATTTTGCACTCGCAAACGTAAATCTTAGAAAACGTAAAACTTATAGTTAACGAAAATCCTTTATAACAATTTAAACTATTAGTATGAAAAATATCTTGGTCATTGGTTCAACCGGTCAGATCGGTTCGGAACTGACAAAGAAGCTGCGCGAAATCTATGGTGGCAACCATGTAGTGGCAGGTTACATTAAGGGTGCTGAGCCCAAGGGCGAGCTGGCAGAAAGCGGTCCTAAGGCAGAGTGCGACGTAACGAATCCTCAGATGATAGCTGATGTTGTGAAGCAGTACAACATCGACACCATATATAACCTTGCAGCCCTGCTCTCAGTAGTAGCTGAGTCGAAGCCGCGTCTGGCATGGCGTATCGGCATTGACGGTCTTTGGAACATCCTGGAAGTGGCTCGTGAGCACGGATGTGCTGTCTTCACTCCCAGCTCCATCGGTTCGTTCGGTCTTGACACTCCGAAGTGGAAGACTCCGCAGGACACCATCCAGCGTCCGCGTACAATATACGGCATCTCTAAGGTGACAACAGAGCTCATCAGCGACTATTACTTCAACAAGTACGGTGTGGACACTCGTTCGGTAAGATTCCCGGGCGTTATCTCTTACGTTACACCTCCGGGTGGCGGCACAACCGACTATGCTGTTGACATCTACTATTCAGCTGTTCGTGGCGAGAAGTTTGTCTGCCCGATCAAGGAAGGCACTCTCATGGATATGATCTACATGCCGGACACTCTGAATGCTGCCATCCAGCTGATGGAGGCTGATCCTACACGCCTTATCCACCGCAACTCATTCAACATCGCTTCTCTCAGCTTCGGTCCTGAGACCGTATTCGAGGCCATCAAGCGCTACAAGCCCGACTTCGAGATGGTTTATGACGTGGATCCTCTGAAGCAGGGTATCGCAGAGAGCTGGCCTGACTGCATGGACGACCATTGCGCTCGCGAGGAGTGGGATTGGAATCCGAAGTACGACCTCGACTCAATGACACGCGATATGCTTGAGAAGCTCTCTATTAAGTTGGGAGTAAACAAATAAAACAATAGGTTCCTGAAAATATAAAAGGCTTTAAGTCATGTGTTACAAAGATTGATCTGTAACTTCAAGACTTAAAGCCTTTTTTTATTAGATTCTGTCCAACACGAGAGTGATGAGTTCGTCTATGATGTTCTTATATCCCGTATTGGCCTTGCCTGCTCTGCGGTTGGCTATGACCATGCACGTTGTGGTGGCACGATGTCCCATCAGCTTTGCCAGACCAGCAAGAGCCGAACTCTCCATTTCGAAGTTGGTAATGTGCATACCCTCATACTCGAAACTCTCTATCTTCTCGTTCTGATGCGGATCTACGAGAGGCACGCGCAGCTGCCTGCCTTGCGGTCCGAAGAAGCCACCACAGGCTACGGTTATGCCTCTTACCATATCGTTCTGGGCGATGCGCTCCACCAGATTCTCGTCAGCCTTGATGACGTAGGGATAAGGCTGGCACATATTGCCGGTCCATCCGAGGTGACCGATAAGGGCGCGTTCCATCTTAAGGTCGCAGACGGCGTTTCTGCCCTCATAGAAGTTGAGCAGACCGTCGAAGCCTACAGAGTATTCCGAGCAGATGAAGGTGCCTTCGGGAGTGTTGAGCTGCAGTCCGCCACACGTTCCGATACGTACAATCTCGAGGCTGCGCAGCTGCTGCTTCTCCGTGCGGGTCTGGAAGTCGATGTTGGCGAGAGCGTCCACCTCGTTCATGACGATGTCAATGTTGTCGCAACCGATGCCCGTTGAGATAACCGTGATGCGCTTGCCCTTGTATGTTCCTGTGACAGTACGGAATTCGCGGCTCTCCACCTCCATTTCTTTCTCCTCGAAGTGAGAAGCCACCAGAGCCACACGACCTGGGTCGCCCACGAGAATCACCTTGTCAGCCAGCTGTTCCGGACGTACATGAAGGTGGAACACGCTGCCGTCCTTATTTATTATCAGTTCAGATTCTGCGAAATACTTTTTCTCCATAATATCATTAGTTTTTAGGTTATGTCTGTCTTTTGCCGGAATTCCTATCGTCTGATGAGCTGCATCTCGGCACGTCTCAGATTGTCAGATAGCGTCTTGAGGTCGCGTAGGGTCTGTTCGGTCTTTTCCTCGAGCGACATTATCTGCCTTGCCAGCTTGTTACGCTCAGAAGCCGAGGCGTAATGGTATTTGTCACGCAATGCCTCGAGCGAGTTTTCCTTGCTCTTTATGTCATTTCTGAGGCGTATGACGTCGTAGTAAGTCCTGCGGGTCTCGTCGGAGCGGAAGTCCTGTGCACTATGGTAAGTGAGGTTGTCGTTCACGATGAAGTCGGCATTCTCCGTGGCACCCTTGCTGCTCTTAGCCTTTTCCTTCATGGCAGCCAGACGGTTGACCTCCTGGTCTCTTATCTCGGGCGTAGTCCATGTGTCGCGTATTCTTATCAGCGATGCGAGGCTTTTCAGACGTGCGTCCGTCATCTCGTCCTTCTGATAGTTCTGGCGTTGCTGCGACGGCACGAAGGCGTAAACGCAGATCTTGCCTTCAGACTGTCGGCGTGACGTGCCGAACCATGCCATCTTGTCCGCATCCGCTTCTACGTATATCACGTCGTCGTCCATTGAATTGAATGGCAAGCCGATATTCTCCGCTTGCAGGAACTTGCCTTCCTCCGCGTCATACTTCGTCATGTATATGTCACGCTTGCCCAGACCTTCCTCCTCTGATTTGGCTGAGAAGTAGAGCGTAAGGCCGTCTGACGACATGAACGGGAAGCTGATGTCCGTGAAGCGCTCGTTTATCTCTTTAACGGGAATGGGTTCGCCCCACTCATTGCCCACCTTCTCCTGCATGTAAAGGCGTGAGATGCTGTCCGTGCCCATCTCCGTGTAGTAGCATTTGTTGCCGAATCCGTTGACAAAGGCATATCCCTCCTTCGCCGGATTGTTGAAGAAGTCGGCTGTCTTCTCCATTCTTCCGTATGTCGCTGGCAGGGGGATGGCTTCCAGAATGTTGTCCTTGCTCACCACCATGCTGTCTATGACGAATATCTTCTGCGTATTGGGCAGCATCTCGTCAAAGAGAGCCTTCGCATGAGCCGACATGGCAGGCTTCACGGCTGTGGTCTTTGCCTTGGGCTTGGCAGCCTTCTTGTTCTGCGCTCCTGCAGAGGCAGTCCCCATAAGGGCAAGCAGCAGAAACATATCATACTTGATGTTCATATTTATGGTTTTCTGTATTTCTCGTTTTTATTGTTTGTTTTCCTATTCGTTAAGGATGCGCATATAAATCTCCTCATACCTCCGTGCCACCTTCACGTAGTCGTGATGCTTGGCAATGTATTCCAGGCTCTCCTTCTTCAGCTGAGCTATGCGTTCGGGATGCATTATGAGGCGTTCTGTCTCGCTGTAGACGCTCTCGTATGTGGGTCTCACGTTTATTATGGGTCGCAGGGTCTGTTCGCCGAGGATGTCGTAGTTAGCTTCTTCTCCGCCTCCTATGCAGATGATGCCCTTGCTCATCGCTTCCAGGGCGTTCATGGCAGGCGTATAGCTGTAGAGCTGGTCCATGATGGCGTCCGAACCGTCCATCATCTTGCAGTATTCGCTGAACGGCACCGACTCAGCCACTACGAGCTTCATTCTCTCCGGATGCTTCCTCTGCACGTCCTCCGCAGCCTTCAGCATGATGTCCGTACCCTTATATTCTGAGCGTGTGCGGTTGATGCCTATGAAGATGCGTGTGGGGCGTTGTTGCTCTTCGTGATTGTCTGCTTCGTGCTGCGCTTGCTCCATGACGTTCGGCTTGCAGACGATGGGGAAAGGAATGAATGACGTCTTCTTTGGGAAGTGTCGTTCATAGCACACCTGATATTCGTATAGCCCCGTAATGATGTGGTCGCAGTCAGCGGCTATGTATTTGTTGAGTCTTTCCTTCGCTGTCCCCAGCCAGTCAGCCTTCTCCTTGAGAGCGTCGGCATTGGTGCGTAGCTCGGACCCGATATTGAAGTCGCTGTAGAGCAAAGGCTTGTCTTCGCAGCAGGTGTTCACCCAGTAATAGTCCATGCCGAATCCTCCGAGCACCATCTTCCGGTTATGTCGTCTTAGGAAGTCGTAGATGGGGAAAATGCGTTCCGCCTTCAGCTCCACGAACATAGGATTTATGATCTGTACGATGTCATATCCGCGCAGCTTCGGCAGGGTAAGCGCCAGGCGTCCCAAGAATCTGAGTCCTCCCGTCCTTCCGTGTCGTCTGACGAGCGAGATGTCGCGTCGGTAGTCTTTCCAGAAGTCGCCGTTGGACACCACCGTCACCTTATGTCCGAGACGTCTCAGTCCCTCAGCTAGAGTCCAATGCACGTTGCTGTATTCGCCGATAAGTAATATCTTCATCGTTTTATTATTAAGAGGAATAACAGTCGGCGCGTTACCGAATGCGACATCATCTTCCTGAAATACACGTATTTCTTCGTATAGTTGCGGTCGGGCAGGGGATAGAGTCCCTTCTGCGTCAGCCTCTCCATAGTCTCTTCCAGTGTCTTGCGGTCGCGTGTCCTGCGTATGACGTTATATAGATAGTCCATTGTGAGCTGCGCTATGCGGCGGTTGAGGGCAGGGCGGTCATGCTCCGGCACTACGAGCGACTGAAGGTGTTCCAGGATGCGCTCCGTGTCAGCCAGCAGGTGTCGCGTATGCTCGGGGTTGTCGTTGTTGACAATTGATCCGCTTCGCATACGGTAATAGTATGCTTTGGCGTCTGTGGTGTAGAGGCGTTCGGAGCGTAGCATCAGTTGCGGCGTAAACTCCTCGTCCTCATGATAAAGTCCGGGCGTAAACCTCAGTCTGCCCAATATCTGTCTCTCGAAGAGGTAGCCCCATGCCGCAGCCCTCATGTTGTTCTGCCTCATATAGCTGCTTCCCGTCTTCGGACCGTCGTAGGCGAAAGGCGTCTTAGGCTGCTTCTCCTCCTTCGAGGTGCTCTCGAAGAGCACAAGGTCCGGGTTGTGATATCTGGCAATGTCGAGACAATGCTCGTACGGCGCCCTGATAAGGTGGTCGTCTGCGTCTACAAACTGGACAAATCGTCCTGTAGCCAATTTTATACCGATGTTCCTCGCTTCGGAGAGTCCCTTGTTAGGTTGTCTGAGATACACAATCTCGTCAGCTACGTCTGTAAGGCTGCAGATGGCAGGTACGTCCGAGCCGTCGTCTATTAGTATTATCTCGCGTTCCTCCCTACTCAACGACAGCGCCATGATGCTCTCCAGGCATTCCCTGAGCATGTCAGCGTCCACGTTGAAAGCGGGTATGATGAAACTTACTAACGGTTGTTTTTGCATGTCTTATAGATTGTTTTCATTATTCTACATGTTCTTTCCACTCCCAATATCGCCACCATGGCAAGCTTTGGAGTTCCGAAATATCTCTTTCGTCTTACCAGGAGCATCTTGCGTCCCACAAGACGATAAACGTCAATCTGGATATTCAGCACGTGTGCGTAATATCTGGCGAAGAGCTTTTCCCGAATGCCCTGCGGACATTCCCATCCTATGATATCCATCATCGCCGAATGAGCTTCCAGCAGGTGCGCCAGTTCCTTGCCAGCCTTTGCCGTGATGCCATCGGGATTGTCCACATATACGTAACGTCCGACGCTTGTCATGCCTATCTTACGGCATGCCTTTAGGAAGCGTGGCAGCGTCAGCATGTCTTCAAATTTCTTTCTCTCCACAAATCTCACGTTGCCAAGCGTCGTGCGGCGGTAAATCTTGTTCCATGCATAGGAGTGAGTATAAGCCTCCTCCTTGAAGAAGTAGACGATAGGGTCCGTGTAGGTGCGCGGCGTGAAAGTTCTGAGCTCTGACTGCCCGCCAGCGCGGATCTTTTCGAACGGAAACTCCGCCATGTCCACGTCTTCGTTACGGTCCATATATGCGGCAAGTGCTCCGAGCGTTCCTTCTCCCACGTAGTCGTCCGAGTCGGCAAACATAATCAGCTCTCCATGTGCTACATCCATGCCCGTGTTGCGTGCTGCTCCCAGTCCTCGGTTGGGCTGGTGAACGGTTCGGATGCGCGGGTCCTTGGCAGCATATTCGTCACATATCTGTGGCGAAGCGTCGTCACTTCCGTCGTCCACAAGAATCATCTCCCAGTCAGTAAAGTCCTGCCTGAGGATGCTGTCCACACATCTGCGGAGAGTGTGCTCCACGCGGTAAACGGGTATGATGACGCTGATTTTCATGTTTCGGATTGTTATGTACTATCTGCAAAGATACGTTTTTAAAATCAATCTAATCCCCTGTTTTCTGCTTTTTTTAAGCTCCGTGTGGTATTATTTCCCTCCTGCACTTTATTATGCATGAAAATATAGGAGAATGTAGGAGGAAAGTGGGTGAGAATTATAAGAAGGGATAGGAAATCTTAAAACATGCCCTATGGTTAATTTTTAATTCCTGGAAATAATTAATAATTAACAAATTAATAATTAACCATAAGGCATGTTTTTATATGAA
Source organism: Prevotella sp. 885 (assembly GCF_002265625.1). Classification (GTDB taxonomy): domain Bacteria; phylum Bacteroidota; class Bacteroidia; order Bacteroidales; family Bacteroidaceae; genus Prevotella. The sequence continues at coordinate 22,929 of NZ_NOVE01000009.1, read as the reverse complement.
AATGTCTGTATCTTACAGCTTGTTGAAGACGTTGGACATCTGTTCACCGAGACCGATGGTGTAGCCCTGTGAAACGAAGACTACGCGGTTGAAGGTGTCGGCGATGATGAACATCGGCATCTGTGTCTTGCTCTGAAGCTTCATGGCTGTGGCGATGCGGTTTCGGACTGTAGCGTCCTTGTCGATACCGTAAATGACGGTAGAGGGGAGGTTGGCGAATTCGTCCTTATTGAACTTATGTGCGTCTGCCTCGCTCTCGAAGAGCAATACCACCGGACGTCCCCAGTCCTCGAATGCCTTCTTCATCTTCTCGATGTCGTGGAGAGCGTGGTTGGTGGGCTCCTGACCTACACCAAGGACTGCCACAACGTAATAGCCGCGACCTGTCTGTGAGAGGATGCTTACGTCCTTTCCGTCCTTTGTGATGATGGTCTCGCTGTCGAACGATCCCAATACGCTTATCTCACTTGACGACTGTCTGATGTCGAGGTCGATAGTGGTGGTCTCGCCTTCCTTGATGTTGAAGACGGTGGTCTCAGCCAGCACGCTGCCGTTGGCAAGACGTGTGCCCGTGGTAAGCATGTACGTGCCGCAGTCGAAGTTATGACCGTCCTTGAAGGCATTGCTCCATGTGGTGCCGTTGCCCATATCTGCCTGACCTTCCTCAAAGTTCATGAGCTGCAGACTGCCGTTTACGATACGGCTGATGGTGAAGTGATTGTAATACTTCGGGTCGTCAAGAGTGGCAGTCGGAGTATACTTGAGCACCAGCTTGCCGGTAGCGGCGTTCTTCTGTCCGGCGCTCTCAAAGTTGACATCTGTCCACTTGCCGTCCTTCTTATACTGCACCTTGCCTGTCACGGCGTCCTTCTGAGCTTCGATGCCAAGGCTTCTTGCCACGTCCACGAAGAAGATGTCGCGAGAGCGATTGTCAGTCATCTTAGCCTTCATTGTTCCGACAGGAGTCTGTGCTATCTGGAGCGCCTTTTTGTCAGGGTTGAGACGGATGTTCTTATTTATCCACAATACCAGTTTGTAAGGATCGTCGCGGAACTGCTTCTGCAGCTTGGCGTCAATGTTCTTCTCGAAGTAGTTCTTGAAGGGGATGGTGATCATCTCGTCCTCCACGCGCGGCGAAACCTGATCGGTCTTAGCCGTGAAGTTGTCTTCCAGAATTTCTTTCGTAATGTCTCTGAGGTCTTTGTCTGAGAGTGTGGCGAGGATTGCCATCACACGGTCTTCGTTGTCCTTGTGGCTGTTGATGAAGTCGATGATGGTGGCCTTGTTTCCGCGTGCCTTAACAAGGTATTCGGCTCCTCTCTGGCTTATCTGCTTGGCCTGTTCGAGTGTGAGGAACGTGCTGGTGTAAGCCTTTCTTAGCGAGTCCTCATAAGCGAAGCGGCGGAGATTCTCCTTGCGCATCTCGTCAGTCACCTCTGGCATCTTGGCGTTCTCTGCTGGAGGAACGATGTCGATGGTCTGCTTACGAGCCACCGTCTCCTTGCTGTCGCTGACGGCGTCATGGTCGAGGACGACGGTAAGCGTCTTGTCCTTGCCGAAAGAAGCCTTCTGATAGCCATACTTGCCGTCCTTCGATGCCCATACGAGCATGTCGCCTATGCCGGCTGAGAGCGAAGACTGACCATTCTTGTCAGTATACTTTGTTACGGCTGTGAAGAATTCGGCATAGTTATAAATCTTGTATTCCACACGAGCGTTGTCGACGGCGCGTCCTTCCTTGTCCTTAACCACAATATTCACCTGTGCTACAGGAGCGTAGTTTGATGTAAGGTTTATCTCGGTGAAGTTGGTGGTGCGGAGCATCACTTCCTCCGGACCGTTATAGTCGCCGAAGGCTCTTGTGTGCATAAGCATGGCACGTGAAGCCGGGGCATTAAACCATCCGAGATTGAGAACCGGCTCAGGCTCGCAGGCTCCGAGGAAATACCACTTGCCGTCAGCCCATGCCTCCACCCAAGCGTGATTGTCATCAGTATGTGCCCAACGCGGGGTGTAGACCTGACGTGCGGGGATGCCGATGGAGCGGAGCGCAGCCACGGTGAATGTGCTCTGCTCTCCACATCTGCCGGTGGCAGTACGTACTGTGGCGAGCGGTGAGGATGTGCGTGCGTCAGATGGCTGATATGTCACCTTCTCGTGGCACCAATGGTTGACCTCAAGGATGGCGTCGTACATGCTCATACCCTTGACACGGTTCTTGAGTTCGTGGAAGAACACCTCGCGCGAATTGTCGAGCGCTTCGTTGTTAACACGGATGGGAAGTACGAAATGGCGGAAGAGAAGGTCAGGAACCTTGTTTCCCCATGCCATCTCGTTGCGTGCCTCGAAGGACAGCTTTACGTTGTTGGCATAAAAGGAGGTGGGGTAGTCGGTTACGTCAGCAAGTGGCATATAGGCGTAAAGGAACTTCATAGCCTCCAGCTCGTCGCCGGTAAGCTTCTCGCCCTTAGTGACGAAAAACTGCTTGCCCACGGTCTTGACACGTTCTCCGAACGCTGTCTCGACCTTAGCACGATACTGGTCTTCCTGAATGAAATGTGTGGCTGTCCTTGCGCCTGCTGACAAAGTGAGCGCCAAGGACAACATAACGAAAGTTTTTCTCATGATGAGTTTTAGTAAGATTGAAAAAAGGAGGGGCAGAATATTTTTGTCTATTATGCCCCTCCCTCATTAGTAAGATTCTGTTTCGGATGATTAGAGGTCAATCATCTCTACTCTCTTGGCGTGACGGCCACCCTCGAACGGAGTTCTGAAGAACTCGTCCATGATCTTCTCGGCTGTCTTGTTGTCGATGAAGCGTCCCGGCATAACCAGAACATTAGCGTCGTTGTGCTGACGAACCAACTGAGAGATCTCCGGTGTCCATACCAGAGCAGCGCGTACACCCTTGTGCTTGTTGAGTGTCATGGACATGCCCTCGCCGCTACCGCAGATGGCGATGCCGGGATAGACCTCACCATTGGTGATGGCCTCTCCGAGTGCGTGAGCGAACTCGGGATAGTTACAGCTGACGTCGCTGTATGTACCATAGTCCTTATAGGGCATATTGTGACTCTCAAGATACTCGATCACGAATTTCTTTAATGCGTAACCTGCATGGTCGCATGCAATTCCAATTGTTTTTATTTCCATAGTAATATTATTTAGATATGTAGTCTTTTACCTGATTGTAAACATTTTCTGCTGTGAAGCCCAGCTTCTCGTCCAGCACCTTGTAAGGAGCTGAGAATCCGAACGACTCGAGACCGTAAACCATACCCTCAGCACCTACGAGGCCCTGGAGTGTTACGGGGAGTCCGGCTGTAAGACCGAAGATCTTCTTGCCCTTCGGCAATACAGACTCCTGGTATTCCTTGCTCTGGCAGCGGAAGAGACCTTCTGAAGGAGCGCTTACGATGCGCACCTTTACGCCGTCCTTGCGGAGGAGCTCTGCACCAGCCACCAATGTGGAAACCTCTGAGCCAGAAGCTAAGAGAATGACGTCATAGTCAGCATCAGAGCAGTTGAGCACGTATGCTCCCTTGCGTACCATCTCGTAGTCGTTGTCCTCTGGGAGACTCTTGATGTTCTGACGTGAGAGTACGAGGGCTGTCGGAGTGTCCATGTTCTCCATAGCCATCTGCCAGCATACTGTTGCCTCGTCAGAGTCGGCAGGGCGGAATACGCGTACCGAATCCTGACCCTTATGGTTCTTGAGCTTCTCCATGAGACGAATCTGAGCTTCCTGCTCCACAGGCTCGTGTGTGGGGCCGTCCTCGCCAACGCGGAATGCGTCATGTGTCCAGATAAACTTGATTGGCACTCTCATAAGGGCTGCCATACGGATGGCTGGCTTCATATAGTCTGAGAATACGAAGAATGTGCCGCATGCGGGGATTACGCCGCCATGCAGATACATACCGATGCATACACAAGCCATGGTGAGCTCGCTTACGCCAGCCTGGAAGAATGCTCCGCTGAAGTCGTCAGCAGCGAGGTTGTGTGTCTTCTTGAGGAAGCCGTCTGTCTTGTCCGAATTGCAGAGGTCGGCAGAAGAACATACCATATTGTCCACCTGCTCAGCGAGAAGAGAAAGACATGCTGAGGAAGCGGCACGTGTGGCAGCATCCTTCTTCTGTACGAGTGAGCTCCAGTCAATCTTAGGAGCGTTGCCAGAGAACCATTGTGCCATCTTCTCTGCCTTCTCAGGATTGTTCTTGCGCCACTCGTTCTCTTCCTCGTGTCTCTTCTTTACGATGGTGCGAAGCTCTTCGTTGCGCTTAGCGTAAAGCTCCTTCACCTCGTCGAAGATGCGGAAAGGATCTTCGGCGTTGCCTCCGAGGTTCTTTATAGTGTTCTCATAAGCGCCTTCTCCTAAAGGTGCACCATGAGTCTTGACGCTATGCTCGTAGCTTGATCCGTCAGCCTTGCGTGCTCCCTTAGCCATAACGGTATGGCCGATGATAAGTGTGGGGCGCTCTGTCTCCTTATTGGCATCGATGAGTGCCTGACGAATCTGGTCTGGATCGTTGCCGTCAATGTCGAGGACGTTCCATCCCCATGACTCGTATTTCTTACGTGTGTCCTCCTTCATTACGACGTCGCACTCTGTAGAGAGCTGAATCTCGTTGGCGTCGTAGAACATAATGAGGTTGTTGAGCTTGAGTACGCCGGCTACGCGGGCTGCTCCCTGAGAGATTTCCTCCTGCACGCCACCGTCAGATATATAAGCATATAGCTTGTGCTGCATCATGGTATCTCCCAAACGTGCCTGTAAGAATTTCTCTGCAATGGCAGCTCCTACAGCATAGGTGTGACCTTGTCCGAGCGGTCCTGACGTATTCTCAATGCCATGCTCTACGTCACGCTCCGGATGTCCGGGGCAGATAGAGTCCCATTGACGGAAAGTCTTCAGGTCGTCAAGGCTGAACTTGCCTTGCAGGGCAAGCGCAGAATAAAGCATGGGCGACATGTGTCCAGGGTCAAGGAAGAATCTGTCTCGTCCTTCCCAAGATGGCTGGTCAGGATCATAGACCAAGAACTCAGAGAAAAGAACATTAATAAAGTCGGCACCACCCATTGCTCCACCCGGGTGTCCCGATTTTGCCTTCTCTACCATTGAGACAGCCAACATGCGTATGTTGTTTGCTGCTTGATTCATTAAATTCTTATTGTTCATTTCGTATATTAAAGTTAATAATTTTCTTGTTGATTTATAAAATTGCGTTTAGGTTGGGGTTTGAAATATTACATTCATTCTTTACACTATGCAAAGATAGTTATTTACTTGAAACAATCAATCAATTTTTCGAATATTTTTCAAAATAATGAATAATAAGCTTTGAGAGGCTGAAAACGAAAAAAAGCATAGACAATCTCACGACTCTCTATGCTTCCTTAACCTTAATAATCTAATACCATGAAAAACACGTTGCAAAGATAATTTTTATTTGCGTCTATTACAAGTGTTTTATTGATATTAATCAATCTTATAACATTATTTAATATTTCATGATAAAAATACTAAACTATTAACTTTCCAATTTGGTAAACCAGGGCAGAAACCACCCATGCCAGCAATGTGGTATATGTGGCTGCGAAGGCTGCCCACTTCCATGAGCCTGTCTCGTTCTTTATGGCTGCGATAGTGGCGATGCAGGGGAAATAGAGCAGGACGAACACCAGGAAGCTGTATGCCACGAGCGGCGTGATGCCGTCTGCGAGCATCTGATGCTCAAGATGGCGGTAAGCCTGCTCGCTTCCTTCCTCTGCAGCATCGTCGCTGGTGTAGAGGATGCCCATCGTGGACGCCACAATCTCTTTGGCACCTACGCCTGATACGACTGCTACGTCAAGCTTCCAGTCGAAGCCCTGAGGACGGAATACGGGCTCGATGGCATGTCCGATATGTCCGATGAAGCTTTGCTCTTGCTGTTCCTGCTTTGTGAGCTGGTCGTTATGCGGGAAATAGCCGAGCGCCCATACTATGAGACTTGCCACAAGGATGATGCCTCCCATTTTCTTCAGATATTCCTTGCCCTTCTGCCAGGTGTGGCGTCCGATGGCTTTGGCTGTTGGGAATCGGTAGGGTGGCAGCTCCATTACGAACGGCGTGTCTTCTCCCTTGAAAAGGAACTTGCTGAAGAGACGGCTCATCAGCACAGCCATTAGGATGCCTATGATGTAGAGCGAGAACATGATGGTGGATCGGTATTGTTGTGCGAACATCGTTCCGATTATCATTATATATATAGGGAATCGGGCGGAACAGCTCATCAGGGGGAGAATGAGCATGGTGATGAATCGGCTACGCTTGCTCTCGATGGTACGTGTTGCCATGACAGCCGGAACGTTACATCCGAATCCCATTATAAGTGGTATGAACGACTTGCCGTGAAGTCCCATCTTGTGCATCAGCTTGTCCATAATGAAGGCTGCGCGTGCCATATAGCCGCTGTCCTCCATGAAAGATATGAAGAAGTAGAGGATGAGGATTTGGGGGAGGAACACTATTACTGAACCCACGCCGCCTATGACGCCGTCCACCAGCATATCCTTAATAGGACCCTGCGGCATGTTGTCAGAAACGAGACTTCCAATCCATTCCACCAAGGACTCAATCCATTCCATAGGATATTGACCGAGTGAGAACGTGGCTTCGAACATCACCCATATCATTATGAGGAAAATCGGGAATCCCACGTACTTGTTGGTTATGACGTTGTCAATAAGGTGTGTGATGAAGTATGTGTCTTTCTTGTCGCCGGTCTTATATCCTGCCTCTTTCAGGGCGCCGTGTATGAATCCGTACTTGGCGTCCATGATGGCTGTCTCGCTATCCTCGTGTGTGTATTCGAGGATATCTGCCATGGCTTTGTCTCGGGCTGCGAAAATCTTCTTGCTTGGTTCCGATCCGTCATCCAGGAGCTTGACGGCTTCCTTGTCCTTCTCGAGAAGCTTTATGGCAAGATAGCGGGTGGAGTATTTATGACGCAGCTGACCGTCCTCCTTGAGGATGGCCTGGATAGAGTTGATGCCTGCTTCGACGTATTGTCCGTGATTGATGTGGATGTGACGGATGACGTTGTTCTTCGGCTTGATGCCGCTGGCGAAGTCTTCCTCATGATCCGAGCTGTCCGCCTTGTCCTTATCATACTGCTCATGCCATTGTCTGATGCCTTCGGCTATTTCGGGCGACATATTACCCTTGGTGTCGAGGAAGTCGAGACCTTCATACATGTTGATGATGATATGGAAGAGGAGTTCCACGCCACGTCCTGTGGTGAATGTGGTCGGAATCATCGGAACGCCGAAGAGCTGTCCGAGCCTCGTATAGTCGACGTTGTCGCCACGCTTCTCCGTCTCGTCGAACATGTTCAGGGCGCAGACCATTCTGAGGTTCATGTCTATGAGCTGTGTCGTGAGATAGAGATTTCGCTCCAGGTTGCTTGCGTCAATAACGTTGATGATGACGTCAGGAGTATGCTCGATGATCTGCTTTCTGACGTAAAGTTCTTCTGGAGAATATGCTGAGAGCGAATATGTGCCGGGAAGGTCGACGATATTAAACTCGTATCCCTCGAACGAGGCATGGCCCACCTTGGCGTCCACAGTTACGCCTGAGTAATTGCCGACACGCTCATGAGCTCCGGAAGCGAAATTGAAGAGTGAAGTCTTGCCGCAGTTCGGATTGCCGATAAGAGCCACGTTTATGGTGCGTCGTTTCTTCATGGCAGCGTTACGCAGCTGTGTGTCTGAGAGGTAATGGTTGCTGGCAGGGATTGGTTCAGCCGTTTCGTTCCGGCTTTCCATCTTTGCCGCTTCCTCTTCAGATACCACCTCTATCATCTCCGCCTCGGAATGGCGAAGCGACACTTCATAGCCCATTATCTTGTATTTTACGGGATCCTGAAGGGGCGCGTTCTGAAGCACGTCCACCACCTTTCCTTTGATGAATCCCATCTCGACGATGCGTTTACGGAATCCGCCATGTCCTGTCACCTTGACTATGACTCCGCGTTGTCCTGTTTTTAAATCAGATAATTTCATGTGTCTTTAATAAAAATTATTCTTGCAAAGTTACTGCAATTTATGTTTTTCGACAATACCTAATAGTAGGTATCGAGGTATGTTATTCTGCCAAATTAGAGAGACTGGCAACGAATCTCACACATAGCGTGCTGACGGCTTCCATGGGAGCGTACTGCATGTATCGGTGGCAGTTGCGAATGGTTTGGAGCATCACCTTGTTATTGTTCTCAATCATACCGTTGGAGAGCTGTCTGACATGCCATTCGTCAGCCTTGATGCGCAAAGGATGGTCAATGGAGTAAGTGACAAGCGTGTGTGCCGACTTGTCCATATATTCCATATATTGTATTTCGTCAGCCTCGAAGCCAAGCGAATCTACAAGAATGGAAGCCTCGAGTTGTGCCATTCGGAAGATGTGCAGATCGTGCAACCATTTGGTCAGCTTTATGTAGTCAATCTTGTGACCGTCCTGCCGTATGTATTGCCCGATTTTTATGATGTATCCCAACGAAAATCCGTAGGTTATTATGGACTGTGTGGCCTGTACGATGATGTCGAGCATATTGAGCGTCTCTATAGATGCGTCCTCCGAGAGAGGCTCGTTCTCACGGATGCTCATCAGCTTACGGTTGAGCCAAGCGTTGCTCAGGTGTGAGGCTCCTGCGTCAGGAATGGATTGTCCGGACACGGTCAAGCCTTTGTCAAGGCTGTCGCCCACCCAGTTGTCCACCAGGTGTATCTTTGCCACGCTAAGGAGAACTTTCCACTTGAAGTCTGACATAGCTTCAATGGGCAGTTGCTCGCCGAAAGCTCCGTTTCGGAGCAGATTGAGGAAATTGCGCTTGATAATGTCCATATTTGCCATTATATTTATAATGTGTAAGATTACTTGTAATGATAATTAGGGGCTATGCATATTTCTTCGGATACCTAACCACTATTGATAGCGCCACGCATACGATGAGTGCCATTGGGTAATAGAGATAGGGGATGATCTCCATTGGAGCAAGCTGGGACAGACCTGACGCCATAAGCATCTGGGCGCCGTAGGGGATGATGGCCTGCACGCAACATGAACTGGTGTCGAGAATGCTGGCGGCACGTCGGTTGTCGATGCCATATTTCTGGCTTATCCGTTTGGCAATGTTGCCGACGGAAATGATGGCCACGGTATTGTTGGCTGTGCAGACATCCACGATAGCAACGAGCAAGGCTATCACGCTTTCTGCTCCTCGCTTGCCGCTTATCCGTGACGAAATCTTCTCTATGATGTATTCGATGCCGCCATTACGACGTACCACCTCAAACATGCCTCCTGCAAGCATCGTGACGATAATCAGCTCGCCCATGGATGTAATGCCGTCTCCCATGGCGTGAAGCAGAGGGAAGAGTCCGGCTGCGCCTGTGCCAAGACCAACAGCCAAAGTCATAATGATGCCTATAACCAAGACTATCGAAACATTCAGTCCCATTATGGCTGTCAGCAGAACGGCTATGTATGGTATGACCTTCCATATATTGACATCGTATGAGGATGTGCTTGTGTGCATATCCATTCCCATGAACGTGTAGATGGCAAGGATGACGACTGCTGCAGGAAGCGTGATGTAGAAGTTCACTCTGAACTTGTCCTTCATGCTGCATCCCTGAGAGCTTGTGGCGGCTATGGTGGTGTCAGAGATGAATGAGAGGTTGTCTCCGAAGAAGGCTCCTCCCACCACGATGGCAGTCATGAGTGCCGTGCTGACCCCTAAGGATTGTGCCAGTCCTGCCGCTATTGGCACAAGAGCAACAATCGTGCCCACACTCGTGCCGATGGACAGGCTTATGAAGCATGTTGCAAGAAAAAGGCCCGGCAACAACATGTTGTTAGGCAGGACGGACAACATAAGATTTACGGTAGCGTCTACCGAACCGATGGTCTTTGCTGTATTGGCGAAAGCTCCAGCCAAGACAAATATCCATATCATCAGCATGATGTTCTCGCTGCTGGCGCCTTTGCTGAAAACGTTTATTCTGGCGCTCAGGTTCTTGGCCTTGCAGATGCAGACAGCATATATGCAGGATACCATGAATGCCACGCTTATGGGAATGGCATAGAAGTCTGCCTTTATGATTGACGTCAGAAGATAAATCGCTATAAAAACGAATAAGGGGCTGAGGGCAAATAGTCCTTTTCTGTTGTTCATTTTTTATTATAATAAATAAAATGTGTGCCACAGAATCTGAATCGCTTCAAATTGTGACACACAATTAAGATGTTTGGCACGGCTGTATATGTGTTATGTCAGCTCGGTTTAGAGCTGCGTGCGTCTGTAGAAATCCACGTTCTCCTTTGTGAGAAGCTCGATGGGCATGTAGTTGACCAGCTGCACTTTCTTGCGCAAGACGATGGCTTTGAAGAGGGTGTCTATGCAGCTGTAGCCTTGCTGATAGCCATGCTGCGCTATGAGGAAGGAGATGCTGCCCTGTCGCAGACATTCGGCATTCTTTGCCACCATGTCATATCCCATTATCTGAATGTCGCGACGGTTGTTTCGCAAGAGATAGTCTCCAACGATATGGGCTTTTGAGTTTAGGGTGATGCAATGATGGATATTGTGATGTGTGTCGAAGAATTCTTTCAGAATAGCGTCATATTCGGCACGTGTGCCTTTGAAAGGTACACAAAGTTCCGTAATCTTTATGTTAGGGAAATGATCTACCATGTAATGGCGGAATCCCACCTCACGGTTTACCTGCTGCTTGCTGGTCACATGTCCGTCCTTCATCTGCTTGAGAAGCATAATCTCGGTTTCGTTGGATGCGATCAGCATGAGCATCTTTGCTGCAAAATAACCACTACAGAACGAGTCCTGACCGAAGAACGACAAGGGCTTGAGGTCAGGCATGTAAGAGTCGAGAAAAACGAAGGGTATCTGACGTGCGTGCAACTGGTCGGTAAAGTCGCGCGTAATTTCTATTTCATTTGGGACGATCACGACGCCGTTGGGATTTGAGTCGAGGCATTTGGTGTAACAGTCTACGAATGCTTCCTTGTTGAAGCGCTCGTAATAATAGAATTCCACGTCTATATGGAAGTCGCGTCTTACCTCCATGGCTTTTTTCACGCCCTGTTCGATTTCCTCCCAATATGCTTCCGACTCGTGCTGCGGAAGCACAACATTGAAAATGTATGACTTGTTATATGCCAAAGCACTTGCATACACATTGGGCTGGTAGTTCATTTCCTTTAGAGCAGCCTCCACCTTCTCACGAGCAGGTTTCGAAACGTTCGGTCTGTCGTGAAGCACACGGTCAACCGTTCCTACAGATACTCCGGCGCGTTGCGCAATATCCTTAATTCTGATCTTTTCCATTTTGTTTATCGAGTAGTTATTGTACAGCTTTGTTTGTGCAAAGTTACAACAAAAAGTGTAAATTGTGTAAAAACACACAAATAAATTGTTTGATATTGTGCTTTTAGCTTTATAATCTCATCCTTTTTCTGATTATATTACGTATCTTTGCAGCACATAGGTCTGATTATTAACATGAAATATAAGCTTTTCTCACATATATCCGTCATTGTGCTGCCAATGCTGTTTGTGGTATTGGCATGCCTTTCGTGCGACAATAAGGAGAGTGTTATGCGTATTGACCACTATAATGACGTGTCATACCAAAACCATTATCGTTCGCTCGAAACCACGAAGCGTTATGCACAAAGGGCTTTGATATTGGCTGAAAATATCGGTTATGATGACGGAAAGGCGGAAGCGCTTAACAATCTGGCTTTTGTCAGCATCGCAAAGATGGATTATGACAAGGCGTATGACCTGCTCAATCAGGTGGCAAGCACAACAGACAATACTATTGAGCTGCTTGTGGCAAAGGTGCAGCTTATGCGCTTGTGCCAGCGACAGTCTGAAAACAAGAATTTTTATCATCACAACCAACGTGCCCTACTGTATATGCGCCGTATAGAGGAAGACAAGCAACTCCTGGACGAGCGTCAGAAAGCACGTATGGTTTATGCACGTACAGAATATGACATCGTGTTGTCATCTTACCTTTACTATGTGGGACAATACGAGAAATCGGCTGAATGTCTGAATGCCATCGACCCTAATGGGGAAATTGTGAAAGACACGGCTCAAATGCTGTCCTATCTATATAATGTTGGAGCAGGAGGCATTCTCAAGGCATCGTCCAAAGCGCAATTAGAGCAGGATGAGTTCGACTACCTTATCAGATGCTATGTTCTTTCAAGACAATACAGATTCTACTTCTGGGAAGCAAACTCTCTTCAGGCTATTAGCGAGCACATACAAAATCCAGCTTCAAGAAAGAACTTGATAAAAGCCAACTATCCTGAGTTTGAATATATAAACGTAGACGATATGCCTGACAGCCTCCTTGCCGGAAACCTCGCACAACGTGCCTTGGTGCTCTTTGCGCGCTATGGCGACACGTATCAGGCAGCTGGAGCCTGGCGTACGCTTTCCGAGGCTTACAGCTCGATAGGCGACTATCCTTCCTCCCTGATTTGCCTTAACAATGCTCTCAGTCAGGACACAGCCATAAACGCAGCTCCTGACCTTGTGGCGTCCATACGCGAACAGCTCTCTATTGTATATTCTGCCATCGACGACAAGAGACAAAGCGACTATAACCGCAATCTCTATCTTGACATTCAGGAACGTACGAGGCAGGACCGCATGCTTGAGGCACGTGCCGAACAGCTCGACTCGTCGCTAAAAGAACTCGACATAATGATAGGCACAGCCATCATAGCCATCCTTTTGCTCGCAAGCTTGCTGGTCTATATAGTCCTGAAGCGTCGCAAGAATCGTCCGTCGTTTCCGTTAGAAGAGATTGAGGAGCTAAAGGAGGAATGGGTAAAGAAAAAGGAAGAGCTGACCGAATCGCTCCGTGACCGAATCGTGGAAACCGAAGAGGAGACTGGGGCTGCAGAATGCCAGCTTGATAACTACAGAAGGCGAAACATCGAGCAACGTGCAAAGGTGTTTTTCGCTTCCAGCGTCATGCCTCTTATAAATCGCATGAAACGCGAAGTGGAGAAGATGGCGTACAAGGTGGAGGCTCCGTCAGAGGTGAAGGAAGAAACCGAATATGTGCAGCTATGCCTTAATACTATCGAGTTGTATAACGGACGACTGACAGACTGGATAAAGCTCAGTAAAGGCGACTTCATGATGCATATAGAGAGTTTCTGCATGGAAGAACTGTTTGCTGTACTGGCAAAGTCTGCCATGGAATATCGTATGCGAGGCATTACGCTCGACATAAAACCTACAGACGTCGTGGTAAAGGCTGACCGAACTATGACATTATTCATGATAAATACCATAACTGACAACGCTCGTAAGTTCACTCCTTCGGGAGGACGTATAGTACTGGAAGCATGTGTGTTGGACGATTCGATTGAAGTTTCGGTTACAGATAACGGAAAGGGTATGACCAAAGAACAGACCCAACAGATATTCAACCATAATGTCATACAGGAAAGCAAGAGCGGCGGACATGGATTCGGACTGATCAACTGTAAAGGCATCATAGAGAAATACCGCAAGCTAAGCAGTCTTTTCAACGTCTGCACAATAGGAGTAGAGAGTGAACCTGGTAAGGGAAGCCGCTTCTTCTTCCGTCTTCCCAAGGGTATAAGACGGACGCTTGCCATTCTGATAATCCTTGCCGCAGGATTGCAGGGCGCCATGGCAGAACAGCAGCATAATGCTGCAGGAAAAGCTACTGCACAACAGTCTTATTATGCACGTAAGGCTGCTGCATTTGCCGATAGCGCTTACTACTCGAACATTAGAGGCAATTACTATAAAACCCTGATCTTCGCCGACAGTTGCCTAAACTGCATAAACGAACAAAGACTCTTGCTGATGGCTGACGACGAAAGAGCGGGGAAGAAAGCCAAAATGATGAAGCTGTTCGGAGACTATCCTTCCGTTGCAGCCGAACTTGAATGGTTGCAGAACGGAGTGAAAGTAGACTATAACATCATTCTGGATGTGCGTAACGAGACAGCCGTCGCCGCCCTGGCGCTACATAAATGGTCGCTCTATTCGTACAACAACAGCATATACACGCAGATGTTCCGCTTTCTGAGTGCTGACGCCACCTTGCCTTCTTACGTAAGCGCCATGCAGGAGTCGGAAAGCAACCGAAATGTGGCTATGGCTGTTCTGATAATAGTGCTCTTGATGATATTCCCGGTTTACTACCCATTATATTATCGTCATAGACTTTCTTATCATTTCTGGACGGACAAGATAGGTCAGACGGAGGAATTGCTGAAAATGACAGATATGGACGTATCGTTGTTCATAAAGAATATGGAGGCGTTATGGCGAAACGAAAATAACAAGCTACGACTCGACAAAGTGCCTGACGAAATTTCAGGTATAGTGAACGAGATTATCCTTACGGCAAAGAAATATGAGAAAGCCAAAGAAGATCTTAACGAAGAAGAGGAAATAAAGAAGGACAACCTCCGGCGAGCTATTACAGATCGTGACAGGCTATACGTAGCCAATAATGTCCTTGACAACTGTCTGTCCTCCCTCAAGCACGAAACCATGTATTATCCCTCACGACTGAAGCAGATGCTGGATAGGGGAGGGGAAGTACGTTTTACAGCAGAACTTGTGGAGTATTACGAACTCATCTATTCTTCGCTCCTCAAGCAGGCTGTCTCCACTCTTGGCGATGTCGGAGGATTTTTGCGTACGCCAGAACTGATGCGTTATCTGACAACTCTTCTTAAACGCAAGAATGGCGGAAACAAACCAAGTGTTGAAATCAACCAGGCAGAAAACGGTTACGTCGTCATCTCGCTTGCCATGAACGCCCTAAGGCTGACGTCAGAACAGGCCAAGAATCTGTTCTCGCCTTTGACAACGGACGTCGATTTTCTGGTATGTTGCCAGATAATGCGCGACATAGGCGAGATAACGGGAGCACGGGCTTGCGGAATATCGGCATCCGTAGATAATAAGGACCAAACAATAATAAAAATAAAGACAACTAAAGAAACATGGAAAAATTCACAATTATCATAGTAGAAGACGTACCCTTGGAACTCCGTGGAACCGAGGGCATTCTCAGAACAGAGGTGCCGGAAGCTGAGGTTATAGGAACGGCAGATTCGGAACTTGCATTTTGGGAAGTATTCGCCAAGCAGCAACCCGACCTCGTATTGCTCGACCTTGGACTCGGCGGCTCAACAACCGTCGGTATTGAGATCTGCCGTAAGCTGAAGACTAATCATAAAGAGGTGAAAGTGTTGATTTTTACGGGCGAGATTCTCAACGAACGTCTTTGGGTGGACGCTCTCGATGCAGGATGTAACGGCATTATCCTCAAGAGTGGCGAACTCCTTACGCGTGACGACGTCATCAACACGATGGAAGGCGACAAGCTGGTCTTCAACAAGCCCATTCTTGACCGTATCGTGGAATGCTTCAGACTGACCATCGAAGCCCAGACGCTCCATCAGGAATCGATGGTGAAGTACGAAATCGACGAGTATGACGAACGCTTCCTGCGCCACTTGGCTTTAGGCTATACCAAGGAACAGATATCCAACCTGCGTGCTATGCCATTTGGCGTCAAGAGCCTCGAAAAGAGACAGAACGAGCTGGTGCAGAAACTCTTTCCGCTTGGCAACGGCGGAGCCGGAATAAACGCCACACGTCTGGTGGTGAAAGCCATCGAACTCCATATTCTTGACATAAACAATCTTGTAGCCGATGACGATTAAACATCAACGTCTGATGGCGTATGCCTCGTGTGTGCTCCTCCTGCTGCAAGTCATTACCGTGCTTGTGTCATGGGTATGGGGATCTGTCATACTCGACACGAATGTCAGCTCCCTCCTGACAGCCGACGGCGTAAGATGGTTCTGCAGCAGCTTGGTCGACAACGTACGTTCGCCCTTGCTTATCTATATATTGCTCATAGGGCTTACGGCAGGACAAGTAAAGCGCAGCAAAATCCTTGCAGACCTGGCATCCTTCAGCACATTGCCCTCCTTCCAGCGTAAGGCCATGACCGTGGCGTTATGGGAGATAGCCGCCATTCTTGTGGTGGTGGCTTATCTGACATTAGCCCCGCATGCCGTCCTCTTAAGCGCCCTCGGCACCTTATTTCCGAGCAGCTTCTCCGCCTTCCTCGTCCCTTTGTTGTGTACGATGGCAGGCGTGGCAAGCATCACCTATGGCTGTATATGCGGAAACATACGCTCAGGAAGCGATGTCTTTGACGCAGCCGTGGAAGGAGGACAGATGTCCGTACCATACGTTATCGTGTATATGCTGTCAGCCGAACTTTATAGCTCGGTATGTTGGGTTTGGGGGATTTAGCTGGCTCATATCAGCTATATCCAATACCTGATATTTTAAAGATTAATTGTTTTTAACGGGCGGTTGCGGAAATTTCTTAATTAATTTTTGTGAATTACATCTTTTTTTATTTACTTTGCACTATAGAAATATCAACTAAAAACTTAGATTATGAACAACATTACCGAAACTGAAAACGTTTGTGGTTTGAAAAAGAACTGATTTTCAAACCACTATTGGTGGTAAGCAGACCGATCTCTATATCCTGAGAAACAATCAAGGCAATGAGGTTGCTATTACTAACTATGGTGGCGCTATCGTAGCTATCATGGTGCCGGACAAGAACGGAAATCGCGCCAACGTAATACAGGGACACGACAACATCCAGGACGTAATAAACTCTCCGGAGCCTTATTTGTCTACTCTTATCGGACGATATGGCAATCGCATTTGCCGCGGCCATTTCCAGCTCAACGGAAAGGAATACAACCTTGCCATCAACAACGGCCCTAACAGCCTTCATGGAGGTAAGAACGGATTCAACGCCAAGGTTTGGGAAGCCCTTCAGATGAACGACAGCACGCTTGTGTTGAAGTATATCAGCCCCTATGGAGAAGAAGGATATACCGGAGAAATGAAGGTTACGGTAGAGTATTCGTTCACGGACGATAACGAGCTTGTAATCGAATACATGGCTACAACCAACAAGAAGACTGTCGTTAACCTTACAAGCCACGGATTCTTCTCTTTGGCAGGTATCGCAAATCCTACACCCACTATCGAAAACCTTGAGTGCGAGATTAACGCAGACTTCTATATCCCCATCGACAACACATCCATTCCTACAGGCGAAATCCGCTTAGTAAAAGACACTCCCTTCGATTTCCGTACGCCGAAGACCGTCGGCAGAGACATCGATGCAGACGACGAGCAGATAAAGAACGGAGCCGGATACGACCATTGCTTCGTACTCAACAAGAAGGAAGAAGGCGAACTGTCGTTTGCAGCTCGCATTAAGGAACCCGTAAGCGGACGTACCATGGAGGTCTATACCACGGAGCCAGGCGTTCAGGTATATACAGACAACTGGGCAGACGGATATAAGGGTCAGCATGGCGCCACCTTCCCCCGTCGTAGTGCCATCTGCTTCGAAGCCCAGCACTTCCCCGATTCGCCCAACCGTCCATACTTCCCGTCAGTAGTCCTTAAGCCAGGACAGGTCTACACCCAGAAGACGGTCTATAAGTTTGGCGTGGAGAAGTAAAAAAAACGATAACTATAATAAAAACAATTAGCGATTGAGAGTTGGAAGCACAAGTTTCTGATTCTCAATCGTTAATGCAAATAAATTAAAGTAAAAGAAATTCCCCCAACACTTGAAAATAATAACCAATAAATAATATAACTAAAACAAAAAACATGGGAAATTCCTCTAAAAAACAGGGCAGTATCGTAGCCATCATGGCGATGATATTCCTCTTTGCTATGATTGCCTTTGTGACAAATCTTTGCTCGCCTATGGCTGTCATTCTGAAAAATGCTTTCAAGGTACCTGAAGCACTTGCACAGGTAGGTAATTATGGTAACTTTGGCGCATATTTTCTTATGGGTGTTCCGGCTGGATTGCTTATTGACAAGTTCGGTTACAAGAAGACTGCCATTGCAGCCTTGGTAGTAGGCATCATTGGCTTGCTCATCCAATGGGTCAGCGGTTCTATGGGCTTCGTCGTTTACCTTATCGGCGCCTTTATCTCTGGTCTTTGCATGTGTATGCTCAACACAGTAGTAAACCCGATGCTCAACCTTCTTGGTGGTGGCGGTAGCACAGGCAACCAGCTCATCCAGATTGGTGGCGTATTCAATTCTGCTGCTGCCGTTTGCGTATATATGCTTATGGGTAGCCTTATTGGTGACGCTTCAAAGGCTCAAGTGTCTGATGCAGCTCCAGCTCTCTTCATCGCCCTTGCCATCTTCATCTTTGCTCTTGTGGTTATCTTCTTCACAAAGATTGAGGAGCCCAAGACCGGTTCAAGCAATAGTGTTCAGAAAACAGAAGACAAGTATAGCTGCTACTCATTCCGTCACTTCAAGCTCGGCATGCTCGCCATTGCCGTTTACGGCGCAGTAGAGGTAGGTCCTCCTACATACATTCTCAGTTATCTTACAGCTGCTAAGGACGCCGTCAATCCCGGACTTGGCATGGATGCCGGCTATTGCGGCACTCTCGGAGCCGTATACTTCATCTTCATGCTCATCGGTCGTTTCGTTGGCGGTATGGTAGGTGGCAAGGTTTCGCCTAAGGCCATGATTGCTACAGTTAGCTTCGTTGCTATGGTTCTCGTTGCTTTGGGTATGATTCTCCCGACTTCTCAGACCATCAGCTGCCCGGGTATCAACTATACAACCATGAGCTTTGTATGGGGTGAGGTTCCGGTAGGCATCTTCGCATTCTTGCTCATAGGCCTTTGTGCTTCAGTTATGTGGGGCGGTATCTTCAACCTCGCCACAGAGGGACTCGGCAAGTACACAGCCAAGGCTTCAGGCGCATTTATGATGATGGTTGCAGGTTTTGCCGTTATGATTTGGCTCCAGGCATTTGTCGTTGACCTCACACACAACTACATCACCAGCTTCATCGTTGTGCTTCTGAGTGCAGCATACATCTTCTACTTCGCATTCTGGGGTTCGAAGAACGTCAATACAGACATCCCAGTAGAATAACAACTAAAAAAACCAATAAAGACTTGCCCCCATTATGACTTCATCGTCTCAGGAGCAAGTCTTTTTTAAATATCAAATTATTATTATTAACTTTAAAACTTTTAATCATGGATATCGAATTCGTAAGAAGCCGCTTCATCAAGCATTTCGACGGCAAAACAGGTAATATCTATCAGTCTCCGGGCCGTATCAATCTTATCGGAGAGCATACCGACTATAACGGAGGTTTCGTATTCCCGGGAGCTGTCGACACAGGCATCATGGCAGAGATTCGTCCTAACGGCACAAACACAATCATGTGCTACTCAATCGACCTCAAGGACCGCGTAGAGTTCAAGGTGGACGATCCTCAGGGACCACGCGCAAGCTGGGCACGCTACATCTATGGCGTTGTGCAGGAGATGCGCAAGCTTGGCGTAGACGTTAAGGGCTTCAATACAGCATTTGCCGGCGACGTACCCCTCGGAGCTGGTATGTCATCATCAGCAGCACTTGAGAGCTGCTTCGCTTTCGGTCTGAACGACCTCTTCGCTGACAACAAGATCAGCAAGTGGGATCTGGCTCTCGTAGGACAGGCCACAGAGCACAACTATTGTGGCGTTAATTGTGGCATCATGGACCAGTTTGCCAGCGTCTTCGGCAAGGAAGGATGCCTCATGCGTCTCGACTGCAACAGCCGCGAGTTCGAGTACTTCCCGTTCCGTCCTGTCGGATACAAGCTCGTATTGCTCAACTCTTGCGTAAAGCACGAACTTGCAGGTTCGCCTTACAACGACCGCCGCAACAGCTGCGAGAATGTCGTAAAGCATATCGCAGCAAAGCATCCTGAGGCACATTTCCAGACTCTCCGCGACTGCACATGGGAGCAGCTTGAGGAAGTCAAGGCTGAGGTAGGAGAGGAAGACTACAAGCGTGCCCACTTCGTTCTTGGCGAGAAAGACCGCGTTCTTGCTGTCTGCGACGCCCTTAACGCTGGCGACTACGAGACAGTAGGCAAGAAGATGTACGAGACACACGAAGGTCTGAGCAAGGAGTATGAGGTATCATGCGAAGAGCTCGACTTCCTCAACGACATCGCCAAGGAGAACGGCGTAACCGGTAGCCGTATCATGGGTGGCGGCTTCGGCGGCTGCACCATCAACCTCGTCAAGGAAGAACTCTACGATCAGTTCGTAGCTGACGCAAAGGCAAAGTTCTCTGCCAAGTACGGCAAGGAGCCCAAGGTTATTGATGTTGTCATCAGCGAAGGCTCACACAAGGTCTGCTAATCGAAGACCATATTAGATCTGCTAATATGTGTGACTTCTAAAAAACATACAGAAAACCGACTGATTTTAAGTTTTGTCGCTTAAAGCCAGTCGGTTTTTTCTGTCCATCAACTTACTTATATTCCTCCGCCGCGTCAAAGCAGGGACAGGCTTTGGCGGCGAACTCACGGTGTCCGTGTACCCTTGCTTCAGGGAACATCCTCTTCAGCACGCCAATCAGCATCATCATGCTCTCGCGTTGCTCCTCCGTACGGGTGTCCTGAGGCTGTCCGTCTCTCGAGAGACCTCCCACGTAGCACACCCCGACGCTCGTCCCGTTATGTCCCTTGCAATGGGCGCCGACACGCTCAATGCTGCGTCCCATCTCTATCCTTCCATCCGTACGTACCACGAAGTGATAGCCGATGCAAGCGAAGCCCTGCGCCTTATGCCAACGGTCGATATCCTCAGCCGTGAAATACTTACCCTCACGAGTGGCAGAGCAATGAACGATAATCTCAGTAATCCTTCTCACATTTATTAATTATTAGTTATTATTTAGTATTTAGTAGTTATTATTTGGTAGGGTGCGAACTATTAGGGCGTAGCCAATTAATAAGTAATAAATAATAACTACTAAATGAGGCTCAGCGCCGAGTCCTTTCCTCCACGTACGCCCTCAACTCCGCATACTTCGTCTGAATGTATATCGCCACTCCGAAGATGCTTCCTGCGTAAATCAGGCATTCGGCGAAGATGCCCAGCACGCTTTCGTGTATCTGACCCACGGGAGGCGTGAAGAAGCCGATGACGGCAAGCGCGAAACCTCCTATCAGCATCCCTATGGCTGATGCCACTTGTATGTTTTCTCTTGTATTTTTGTCCATAAACACGTCTTATTCTTGATTATTAATTATTGATTATTGATTATGGCTGCTCCGTGTTCACCGAATCCGCCTTAGCCGTCGGCTTCACCTCCGCAGTCTTGGCCAGATTGTGCTTGGTGTTAACTTCGAGGCGACTGCTGCGAAACTCGTCCACGCCTCGGCAG
This sequence comes from Prevotella sp. 885, assembly GCF_002265625.1. Classification (GTDB taxonomy): domain Bacteria; phylum Bacteroidota; class Bacteroidia; order Bacteroidales; family Bacteroidaceae; genus Prevotella. Next base: position 1,522 of record NZ_NOVE01000009.1, on the reverse strand, counting down.
CAGACAACCAGATTCAGGACATTCTCGGCAATGTTAAACTCCGGCCGCGTCTTCGCACCCTTCGAACGTACGCGAGCCTCGAAGATGCCCAGTCCGTCTATCCTTACCGACTTGCTCTCCAGACACAGCTCCTTGATGCAGCCCACGATGTCCGTGAGGATGGCAAGCAGCTGACCCTTCGAGAAGGGGGAGTTATGCGAAGCCATGTGCTCTGCCAACTCGTCCAGCCCAACTGTCTCGTCATAAACCGGACGAAGATAAAACTTGCCCTTAGTGCCGTTGTTTACCTTTGATTGATGTATCGTATAACGCATTTAGTTATTTATTATTTGTTATTTCTTAGTTATTACTTACCACTCCACGCACCACATACTCCACCTGCTTCCATTTCACGCCGAAACCGTTGCGGTCGTCGCCCCACATCCTCGACCTCATCGCGCCCGAGGGACGGAAGCTGAGATTCTTATTGCGAAGACAATCGTCGATGGTGCACTCCTTCGCGGTTTGCGCCCCCTTCGAGTTGGTCTTGATGCGGAAGATGCCGAGGTCAGGCAGCTTCACTTTCTTGCCCTCCGTGGTAAGCTCATAGATGCATCTCGCCATGTCCGTGATGATACCCTTCAGCTGACCCTTCGAGTAAGGGGCGTTGTGGCGTCGCATGTGTTCCGCCAGCCCCTCAATGTCGACAGTCTCCTCATGCACGATACGCGCATACCACTTGTCCTTGGTGGCGTTGTTGACGCCGCTCTTGTAAACGATGTACTTTAGCATACAAAATAGGATTTTTTAGTTAAACATTCAGATCATAAACTTTCACAACGCAAAGTTACGACATCCCCGCGACCCACTTATACGTTCCCATACGCAACGTGCGCCGCGAGGACATCTTCTCCATCTTTTTCTCCTCTCAAGGCTCCCCCAGATGCTCCACGATAAGCCTCACCTCGCGCGACGTAAACCACCTGGCGGTCTTGCAGTAGCCCAGACCTTCCAGCCCCACTAACAGAGGCACGTTGCGGTTTATCCATCTCATCAGCCTATTGACAGCCGTGTGCGGACTGGCATCCGGAAAATAGAAAAGAGCCAGCTCCTTCTTTGTGTAACTACGTACCTTAAATTCATCCATAAGAAAAACAAAAAATTAAAATTAATTATTATATACTCCCGCAGATTCCACGGATTCCCACGTATTTTGCTTGAGAATGTTGTCCCACAGATTCCACGGATTGTCACAGATTTTGCTTGAGAATATTCTCCCACAGATTCCACGGATTTTCACAGATTTTTTCTTGTGCTGCATTCGTGTGATTCGTGCTATTCGTGTTTTTTCGCACGCACCCACATCCGTGAAAATCTGTGACATCCGTGGGAGACTCCTCCGCACGCTTCTTAATGGGTGTTCTCCCACAGATTTCACGGATTTCCACAGATTTTTTCTTTGATTACGGATTTATCTGATTATTCTGCGCCATCCGTGGGAGAATAATTCCGCACCCAACATCCGTGTAAATACTGCGCCATC
>NZ_NOVE01000099.1 GCF_002265625.1 Prevotella sp. 885 | reverse complement strand
GAATCACTCAACTCCAAGCTTAAGGCATTTAGAGGCCAACTGCGTGGAGTTAGGGACATACCGTTCTTTTTCTATCGTGTATCGTTGATATTTGGGTAGGGATGCCACGGACTTTATCGGATGAGCCGATTTCAGGCATGAAGTTTTCTTTCATCTCCTCCTCCGTAATGCCGCAGATGGCTGCGTTTTCAGGTGTGAAGCTGATGTTCGACAGATTGTTGAGGACAGAGAAGAGAGATATTTGGGTGAACTTGGTGATGCCTGTGATAAAGACAAATTTTTCGAATTCGTCGCAAGCCTTCAGTACAGCGAATACATTACGATAAACGTCCGTGCAATCATTATGTTCGGCTGTCATCCATGAGTGTTGAAGTGGAGAATCATACTCGTCTATAAGAATTGCCACTTTATTGCCTGTCTTCTTAAATGCCGTAGTGACAATGTTTTTGAATCTTACAGCAAGTGAAGCTGTCGGTAATGGGGTGATGCCGTATGTCGACTCATATTCCGAGAATGCATCGCTAAGATAGGATTGGATGGCTTTTGCTGTGGAGCCTGCCAGACTCATGTCAAGACGGACGACGGGATATTGCTTCCATTCTTTCTCCATCTCTATTATCTTCAGCCCCTCGAACAGATCCTTCCTTCCTTGAAGGTACGCCTCCAACGTATCAACCAGCACAGACTTGCCGAATCGTCGGGGACGACTCAGATAATTATACTTCTGTCCTAAGTTGACCAGATTCCACACAATGTCGCTCTTGTCAACGTACAGATAGTTTTCTTCCCTGATCACCTTGAACGACTGAATGCCTACAGGTAATCTTCTTGTGTTGATGTCTGCCATATATCTCGTTCTCCTTTTGTCTTATTTATACCTTCTATCTGCGAAGATACGCTTAAAATCGAAAACCTCCAAACTTTTCGTTAGGATTCTTAATCTACACCCAATCGCCAACAGCATACAAAGGCCTGTTCTCCATCCATTCCTGGTCTTATATCTACATTTTTTCGCACGAACCGATGCGATGTTGAATGAAATTAACCGTTTACCCTAACAATTCAACTGAACAATTTATAATCGCAGGCGAAGCCGAGAACAATTCCTCGCTCGGCTTTGCCGCTTGCCTAAGCAAGAATTCAAAAAGTCAAAATTCTTAATGAGGGTGTGTCAAAAGTACAATAGCACGCCTTGAAAGGGCTATGTGATTATTGGGCCTTACCTTTCCGCTTCACGCCGGTGACCGTTGGTTCAACCCGCGCTGATTGAGTTTTGACATAGCCTCTTCTACAGTTAGTCCATTACCTAAAAACATGTCTTCCTGTCTTCCTGTCTAAAAAACATGTACCTCATGTCTTAATGTCCAAAAAAACATGTCTTCATGTCTAAAGACAATATTTGCATTTCTGATGCTCAATACTATGAGTTGAACGCACGAAGAAATCTTTGGTGCGAAATTCTTGAGTTTTGAGCGTGCAAGGATAGACGGTTTATACACAGTGGATTAGAAGGTTTGTGGGGAAAGTGTGCAAAAAAAAGAAGCAGCAATAAGCCGATTTGTGTTGCAATAGCGCCACTTTTACACTCCAATTGTGCCACTATTACCATGCAATAGCGCCACTTTTACACCCTAATAGTGGCACTATTGTACTGTAAAAGTGGCACTATCGTTAAGCATTGGTGCTGTTTGCTCAGCAGAATACCATAAAAACATCTTTTCGATTCTCTAGAATTGATTTTTATTTTGTAACATGTTTTTACTCTTTGTACGATATTTGCATGGCGGACATAAAGGCGTTTTTTGACAAGATGCCATCTGTGTGCATCAGCGCGATCTGTGGGAGACTCCTGCGCACCCTGTTATTAACATGGATATCATGGATGCTGCTTGAGGATATGTTCTCCAGCAGATACCGCAGATTTTCACAGATTTTTTCCAGATATGTCTACTTTTGACATATCTTTTCTTTACTTTTGCGGCAGATAATAAAAAGGAACGAATGAGAAATATGGAAAAGCTTGAGGATACATCATAGACAGGAAAAGTTAGAGGAATCCGCAAGATTTCTTCCGAAAAGTTTGGCAGTTAACCGGATTTTTCCCACTTTTGTAGTCGCTATGCGACAGAGCAGGTGAAAGTCCTCGCTTGAAGTCGCTACGATGCAGAAGCAAGATATTCTTGTGGACACGAACAAGCAAATAGTTCTGTAAGTTGAAATCTGGTAAATTGAAACGTAGAAAGAACACAATTTGTTTGAGCGAGTCCGCACCAGTATATGGTGTGGATTCCTCTTTCATATTTTCTTTTCTACGGGTTTTACCAGAGCCTAACTTACAAGGAAGTGTTGAGAGAAGGGATTCGCGCCATTCTTTTTTCGCTTGTAATTTTGCAAGGTCCGCAGATTTCCTCTACCTTTGCCTTTTAGAAAAACAGAGCCGTGCAATCGGCAGTATATGAAACCTTAAAACGAATAACTATGAGTAAGGTATTCCAAGTAAAACCTAAACGTATCAAACGTACAAACGGCACAGTCCTCACACCGGAAATGGTTGTGACAGTGACAACACAGCAGCACCCCACCAACCCCTTCTACAATGGAGCCAAGGAACTGCAGGAGGCATACATGCGCCTCTACGCCTTCGACTACAAGAAGGCATGCTGCAATCAGAATGATTTTGAATTTGTGAAGTTGGACAATTAGTGTGTTGGTTTATCTATACAACAATAATATAGACTGTTGAATTCGTCTTAATACCATAATTATTATGAACGAAAAAGAGATACTTGAATTAATAGCCAAGGTACCTGCTTTTGAAGGTTCAAAGCCCATATATAATCCTATGGAGACTTTTGTGAAATATGTTTCGCAAAAAGAGATATGCCACTCATCAATATTGGCAGAACTGCTAAATCCATTAGGGCGACATGGTCTTGAGCGTTCTTTTCTAGATGCTTTTCTTAAAGAGATAGAATGTGATGAAACTTTTGAAGACGTTACAATACGAACGGAAATGCCTGTTCGGAGGATGTTAACAGACGGAAGTGGACCTCGAAGAATAGATATTTGTATTATAAATAATCATAATAAAGTTATTATAGAGAATAAGCTCAATAATGCTCAAGAACAACAATGTCAACTTGCAGACTATAAGGCAGGATTAAAACATAACGGATTTAATGTTGTAAAGACTGTTTGTTTACAGGGAAGCAACTTTAATGATATTGGTGCCGATAAAAATCTATCTATAATGGAGCTTGCAAATCTTTTAGAAAATGCATGTGGTAATAGTTGTGAGTTACAATCGTATATAACATTATTGAAGAACATGGGATATAAAGAAAAAATGAATGAGGAAGTGGAAAAACTACTTTCTTTAAATAACGACACCAAGGACAACCCCTTTGCTAAAGTTAGAGACATATCGAGATTATTTTACAATGATGAAGTTTCTGAGTATTGCTTTAATGAAATAATGTCAAGTCTTGAAAAATTGAATAAAGACTGTTTAAAGTTGATTTTTCAAAGAAAAGATCCCGGATACTTTAATAATGAAAGATGCACATTTCTGCAGATATGGAACCAATATGGCTATGACAAAGGCTCAAATTCTGGCTATTGGATAGAACTGTGGTTCTGTGACTATAGTAGGTTTGAAATTTGGATTAAAGGTAATAGCGAAATTTGGGCTCACCTGAAAAAGTGTGTGGATTAAGCATACAATCTTGTTAGTCTGAAGAGAAAGAATTTCTTGTCAATGATACCCCGAAGTTGTGCTCTGAAATGCTTGACTTTTGCATTGAAAGATTCTGCA
>NZ_NOVE01000098.1 GCF_002265625.1 Prevotella sp. 885 | reverse complement strand
AAGTCCCTTGTACATATTAATGCTGACATCATTTTTCATACAGCAAAGGTAAACATCTTTACGGAAAATCTATCATGTATCGTTGATATATTTGGGTAGGGATGCCACGGACTTTATCGGATGAGCCGAAAGTCCTCAAATTTTGGTATTGCCATTTTCTTTTCTAAGTTTATTATTCAACATTTGTTCTAAGAAGTTCGGTAACTTCTACATTAAGAAGCTTTGCAGTTTTCATTAAACTTTCCAAGTCTGGTTGACTTGAATTGGTACACCATTTAGATATGGTTGTTTTGTCTTTTCCCAACTGTTCTGCCAACCATTTGTTTGTTCGTTGTTTGTCTGCAAGGACTACTTTAATTCGATTCAAATTTTTACTTGCCATATTTGCGATGAATTTCATTATTGCAAAAGTACAAATAAAATGGCAACAAAGAGAATATTATTATTTTTTTACGGTTTATAAGTAATAAAATGAATTTATTTCACCTTAAATCATGGTTAAACTCTTAAAACCATACGACTATGAAGACTATATTGTCTAAAATACAAAAAAAGGTGCTTGCGACACATGATCGCAAGCACCTTTTTTGTGTATATGTGGTAATCAATAGTTAGTTGCGGAACACCAGTCCGTTGTTGTCGGCATCGATGGTGATGGGCTTCTCCCTTGAAACCTCGTCGGAGAGTATCTTCTTAGAGAGGTCGTTGAGGACGCAGCGCTGGATGGCACGCTTTACTGGACGTGCACCGAACTCGGGATCGAAGCCCTCGTCGGCGAGGAAGCTGATGGCTGCCGGCGTTACGTTGAGCGTGAAGCCCTGCGGCTCAAGCATCTTCTTAACGGCGTTCATCTGAAGCGTCACTACCTGTGCAATCTCATCCTTTGTAAGCGGCAAGAACATGATGGTCTCGTCAATACGGTTGAGGAACTCAGGACGGATGGTCTTCTTGAGCATCTCCATTACCTTCTCCTTCGTGTCGCTGATCACATGGTCGCGGTTCTGAGGCGTGATGCCCGCAAACTGACCCTGGATGTACTGGCTGCCGAGGTTAGAAGTCATGATGATGATGGTGTTCTTGAAGTTCACCGTACGACCCTTGTTGTCCGTGAGCCTGCCGTCGTCGAGCACCTGCAAGAGGATGTTGAAGACGTCGGGATGTGCCTTCTCTATCTCATCGAAGAGCACTACGGAGTAAGGCTTGCGGCGCACAGCCTCAGTGAGCTGACCACCCTCATCGTAGCCTACGTATCCTGGAGGCGCACCGATAAGACGACTTACGCTGAACTTCTCCTGATATTCACTCATATCAATACGCGTCATCATCGTCTCGTCATTGAAGAGGTATTCAGCCAATGCCTTTGCCAGCTCCGTCTTGCCGACACCCGTTGTGCCGAGGAATATGAAGGAAGCGATAGGACGCTTCGGATCCTGCAGTCCGGCACGCGAACGTCTTACAGCGTCGCTCACGGCACGTATGGCTTCGTCCTGACCGATGACACGCTTGTGGAGCTCTTCCTCAAGATGAAGAAGCTTCTCACGCTCGCTCTGCATCATACGCGTAACAGGTATGCCGGTCCAGCGGCTTACCACCTCGGCGATGTCGTCAGCGGTGACCTCCTCACGTATCATTGCATTGCCGTCCTGCGTAGACCTCAGCTGGTTCTGTATGCTCTTGATGTCGTCGTCGAGCTGCTTCAGCTTGCCGTAACGGATTTCAGCCACACGCTCGTAGTTGCCCTCACGCTCAGCACGCTCAGCCTCAAACTTAAGCTGCTCAATCTGCTGCTTGTCCTGCTGAATCTTGTTGACGAGTCCCTTCTCGCTCTCCCACTTTGCGCGGAACGAGCTTTCCTGGTCGCGGAGTTCGGCAATGTCCTTGTCGAGCTGTGCAATCTTGTCCGTATCGTTCTCACGCTTGATGGCCTCACGCTCTATTTCGAGCTGCTTCAGCTTACGCGTAATCTCGTCCAACTCCTCAGGAACGGAGTCGCGCTCCATGCGGAGCTTTGCGGCAGCCTCATCCATGAGGTCAATGGCCTTATCAGGAAGGAAGCGATCAGAGATGTAACGCTCAGAGAGCTTTACGGCAGCGATGCAGGCATCGTCCTGTATACGGACCTTGTGATGGTTCTCGTAACGCTCCTTCAAGCCACGCAAGATGCTGATGGCAGAAAGCTCGTCCGGCTCGTCCACCATGACGGTCTGGAACCTACGCTCGAGAGCCTTGTCCTTCTCGAAGTATTTCTGATATTCGTTAAGCGTCGTGGCACCGATGCTTCTCAGTTCGCCACGGGCAAGAGCTGGCTTGAGGATGTTGGCGGCATCCATGGCGCCCTCGCCACCACCAGCACCGACAAGCGTATGAATCTCATCGATGAAGAGGATGATGCGACCGTCAGAATTGGTTACCTCCTTGATGACGCTCTTAAGACGCTCCTCGAACTCGCCTTTGTATTTGGCACCTGCAACAAGCGCACCCATATCCAATGAGTAGAGCTGCTTGTCCTTCAGGTTCTCAGGCACGTCACCGCGCACGATACGCTCAGCCAGTCCTTCTACGATGGCTGTCTTACCAGTACCCGGCTCACCTATTAATATAGGATTGTTCTTGGTACGGCGTGAGAGAATCTGCAGCACGCGTCTGATTTCGTCATCACGACCGATAACGGGGTCGAGCTTGCCCTGGCGTGCCTCCTCCACAAGGTTCTTGGCATACTTTGACAGACTCTGGAAGTTTTCGTCAGCCGACTGCGACTGCACCTTCTGACCCTGACGAAGCTCCTGGATGGCCTTGACGGTCTCGTTCTCCGTCATGCCGGCGTCCTTGAGGATGCGGCTTGCCGTAGAGCTGACCTGCAGCAAGGCGAGCAGAATGGGCTCAACACTTGTAAACTCGTCGCCATTCTTCTGTGCGAAGTCCTGCGCACGCTGCAAGACGCTGTTGGCGTCGTTGCTGAGGTATGGCTGCCCGCCCTGCACACGCGGCTGACGCTGAATCTCAGAGTCGACCACCATGTCCACCTGATTGGCATTCACACCGAGCTTCTGGAAGATGTACGTGGCAACGTCCTTGGCCTTCACCATCACACCCTTGAGGAGGTGTATTGGCTCAATGCTCTGTTGTCCCTGACGCTGTGTAATGTTGACAGCCTCCTGAACAACCTCTTGGGCTTTGATTGTGAATTTGTCGAATGTCATATTATTGTTCTCCTTTCTTTATTTTTCTTGTTTTATATTGTTTTCATCGTCAACATAAACAAACTGCATACCTAAGCAACAATTATATGTCAATATGTCAGAAAAGAGCACATTACGTGAATAAATAGCGACATATTGTCAGTTTTGACGTGATATACTATAGGGAGATGTATGGATAAAATCAACATTTAAATAAAAAAAACACGTAAAAAGCTTTGGCATTTGAAAAATAATGCGTAACTTTGCACACGCAAATAAGGGAACGACCTACATAGTCAACCATTATTTAGCGACAAAACATATTGGGATATGGTGTAATGGTAACACTACAGATTCTGGTCCTGTCATTCTTGGTTCGAGTCCGAGTATCCCAACAAAGCTCTTCAAAAGAGCAGCATCTTTATTTTTAACATTGGGATATGGTGTAATGGTAACACTACAGATTCTGGTCCTGTCATTCTTGGTTCGAGTCCGAGTATCCCAACAGAGAAAGCCTATTCATTACGAATAGGCTTTTTTCGTATTCTCCCCTATTCCACATTCTTTGGATTAACCGGCTCAAATAATATTGTTGTGTTTTTAACAATCTGCATTTCCTTATGCAAATAACTGTTTTACCCTATAAAGATAGAACTTCAGATCATTCACTCCTCTGAATTCAGCCCTGAATGTTTTTAGCTTG
>NZ_NOVE01000097.1 GCF_002265625.1 Prevotella sp. 885 | reverse complement strand
GAATCACTCAACTCCAAGCTTAAGGCATTTAGAGGCCAACTGCGTGGAGTTAGGGACATACCGTTCTTTTTCTATCGTGTATCGTTGATATTTGGGTAGGGATGCCACGGACTTTATCGGATGAGCCATTAAAAGACGATTTTGTAGTGTCAGAGAACAATATTGTAAGTGATTTCGTTGATTTCTACATAGACTATAACCAAGTAGAAGACGGAGGTACTTTGTATGTGAATCCGATTTTAAACGAAGAGCGTTCTTCCCAAGGAACAAAGATTGAAAAAGTTGATTATTATTGGGACGGGAAGCTTGTCTTGACAAAAACGACTGCTCCATTTATTTGGGATACGCAAGTCGTACATAAAGATACGGAACCACATTCATGGACTGTTTCTATAAAGTATCGTAATGCTGCAAATAGGACAAATTATTATAACCACTCTTTTAGCAATTTTACGACAATTAAAGATGATGAGTGCTTTACTTATTTTAAATTGATGTCAGGAAGAAAAGACTATGAATTAGGTGAAACGGTTAAAAGTATAGTGAAATCTTTTAAAGGTAAGAAATGCAGCAAGAAGACCTCCATCAAGTTATACTTTGATGATGAACTTATCGGAGAATCCTCTACTTTCCCGTATATTAACGAGTTTAAGCTAACTGACAAAAAAATAGGTAAACATATTATGAAATGTGCAATAACACAAAAAGAAAAAGATTATTCTTATACATATTATAATGAAGAAACAGTTATAATTACGCCATCAAGCAATATGTAATAGACAATTATGATCCACAGCTGCGTTCTATGCAGCTGTGGTTTTTTGATAGACGTATCTCTTTATAATATGTCACCGCCCAAAGATTATACATTGGCTTGTTATGTATAGAGCTGCGTAGCAATATCGTGATTTAGCGCACCATAACGATATTTGTATGCCCTTTAAATGATTTGTCAGTTATTTTTTGTATATTCGCATCGTAATAGAAAACAACTCATGAGTATGGCAAGAAAACTATATCCTTTAGGCATACAGACATTTGAGCGGATACGCACAGAAAACCGTTTTTATGTGGACAAGACAGAGTATATATATAACATGGTGCATACAGATAGTGCATACGTGTTCTTGAGTCGCCCGCGCAGATTCGGCAAGTCGCTTCTTGTCTCTACATTGCAGAGCTATTTTGAGGGTCGCAAGGAACTCTTCAAGGGGTTGGCAATGGAAAAGTTGGAAAAGGAGTGGACGGAATATCCCGTGCTCTGTTTCGATCTTTCTGGTGGAAAACATCAGGAGGAAGACCAGCTGAACAGGTATCTTGACTATATTCTTAAAGAAAACGAACGCAGGTTCGGCATCGAGTGTGACGCTGTGGATGCCAATGTGCGCCTTGCAAATCTCATCTCTTCCGTCTATAAGAAGACCGGCAAGCAAGTGGTTGTGCTTATTGACGAGTATGACGCTCCGTTGCTGGATGTGGTTCATCAGGACGAGCGGCTTGAAAGCTTGCGATATCTTATGCGCAACTTCTACAGTCCGTTGAAGCAGTGTGAGCCGATGTTGCGCTTCGTGTTCCTGACGGGTATCACAAAATTCTCGCAACTCAGCATCTTCAGCGAACTGAACAACATCAACAATATAAGCATGGATGAGGAATATGCCGGAATTTGTGGAATTACAGAAGAAGAGTTGCTCAGCGAGATGTCGGCAGATATTGACCGTCTTGCAGACAAATTGGAGTTGACTCGTGAGAAAACAATAGAAACGCTGAAATATAACTACGACGGTTACCATTTCACATGGCCGTCGCCTGACATATTCAATCCTTACAGTCTGCTGAATTGTTTCTCAAAGCAGAGTATAGGTTCCTATTGGTTCGGCTCAGGCACACCGACGTTCCTTATAGAGATGATACGCAAGTTTGGCACTACTCCAATAGAGATAGGCGAAAGGGAGATGGCTGACGTATCCGACTTTGACGCTCCCACAGAAACGATGGAATCGATAGTACCTCTGCTTTATCAGAGTGGATATATTACTATCAAGGACTATGACAAAGCAACCAATCTCTATGAATTGGGTATTCCTAACAAGGAAATACGCATAGGGTTGTTTAAGAGTCTGCTGCCCAACTACCTGTTGCGAAGTTCGCAGAAGGGAAAGGTAGCCATAGCCCAAATGTCTGTTTTGATAAAGAATGGCGATATTGACGGAGCATTAAATCTGCTTCAGACCTTCCTTGCTACTGTTCCATATTGCGAGAACACCAAATATGAGGGACATTATCAGCAGATGCTCTACATCATATTCGCCCTTCTTACAGATTATCGCATCCTTGTGGAGCAACGGACGGCTAAGGGTCGTACCGACATAACAATGGAGACACAGGACCACATCTACATAATGGAACTGAAATTCGGCAAGACAGCCGATGAGGCTCTTGCCCAGATAAACGCAAACCATTATGCCGACGCTTTTGCCATGAGCGACAAGAAAATTGTAAAGGTTGGAATCGGCTTCGATGTCAAAGACGAACGAAACATCACGGAGTGGAGAGTGGAGTGATAAAAAAAACGGTCAAGCAAGGCTAATCAATGAATGACAGCTCTTTGCTTGACCGATATTTCTTCCTCCTATAAAGAATATTGCTCTATTTCGTCTTTAGATATTCCCGTCGCTTTAGAGATGTCTTCAATTGACATTCCCATGTTCAGTAGATTACGTGCTACTTCAGCTCGTCCCTTGGCAAGACCTTCTACTAAACCTTCTTTACGTCCCTCCGCCCTGCCTTTTGCAAGTCCTTCCGCCCTGCCTTCCTCCATGCTTCTCCTATTGGAATCAACTACCAATAAGCGTTCAGCACCTAATTTGTCCCAAAAGTCATCGTAAGCAAGAAGTTCGTCTTTTGACATAGCAGATTCCTCTACAGCCTTTAAGGCTTTGGATGTATCGGGATTGTCCAGCAGTTCTTGCGGCACTTCCTTTGTATGTTCGTCAATTTCTGTCAGGAATCTGAGCCACAGCACAGCCATTTTCTTTTCCTTGACGGAATGTGCCTGGAATTTAGGAAGCTCCACGAATGTGAAATGCAGTCCCTCTATCACTTCATCGCTATGCAATTCGTGCACAACATTATAGTTATGGATAAACTCATCGGGATATTCTTTCATGAAAATCTCATTGACAAGATTGAGCGAGTAGACTGGTTGCAAAAACTCATACTTACGCTTCTTGTCAAGCTGACGCACAAAAGCCTTGGAAGCATTGAACAGCACACGCTGCTTGAATGCTTCAGTCCACAACATTTGCATCTCCACAATAAACTGCCTGTTCTTTACGTCACGACATCTTACGTCCACAATACTGTTCTTGCCTACGTACGTGTCGGGCACAAGCTCCGGCGAGATATATTCCACGCTCTCAATCTGCTCGTCATCTGCCAATGGCAGCAGGGCATTAAGCAGACTGATAAGCAAGTCCTTATGCTCACCGAATATCTTCTTGAATGTAAGGTCGGCTTTTGGGTCAAGATATCTCATGGGTGGAAATGTTTTAACGGGTTGACATTATTTATATTATGATGTAGCAAATTTACAAATAATAATTGAGATTTTCATTCCTACCTATTTGTTTTTCTGATAATTTTATATACATTTGCATCAGTAAATAGCCGTTTCAATAACTAACAATTTAAAACGATACAATATGGATAGACACATTAAGAATGGAATGTTATCCATGGGAGTATGGATACTTTTCGGACCACTGGAAAAAGTGTGTGGATATCGTAGTACAATAAAAACACTATATTGTCCGTTTATAAAGTCAAAGAACGGATAAATATGGAAAAGTATAGACTCCTTGCAGAATGTCTTTTGCCCGAACACATGCTGGATTGGTTCGACCTTAAAGACGTGTTTGTAGAGCAAAAGAAAGAAACAAAGCTTGTTCACATATACCTTGACGAAAACGAGCTGAGACCAGGTGACAGAACCGATATTCGT
>NZ_NOVE01000096.1 GCF_002265625.1 Prevotella sp. 885 | reverse complement strand
AAGTCCCTTGTACATATTAATGCTGACATCATTTTTCATACAGCAAAGGTAAACATCTTTACGGAAAATCTATCATGTATCGTTGATATATTTGGGTAGGGATGCCACGGACTTTATCGGATGAGCCATAAGTTAACTTGCCTGTAGATTGATTCTTGGTGAAGATGGTATCGCCGTTCTCATCACGCTCTGCATCCTCGAAGATGTTCTTCTGTACGCCCTCACTCCAATACTTTACGAGCTTGGTAGTACCTTTATAATGGAAATATTCCTCTATCGGCTTGCCGTCAATAAAGGCGATGACACTCTGGTTAGGATTCAGCACATTATAGCGATGTCCCGTCTTCAGGTCAAAATAGAGCCAGTCGTTTGTCACGCCAGTGCTATAACCTGTTTTTCGGGGCAAGGTATGACCTGTGAAGTCCTCTGCCTCATAAGATACGCAGCTCGTCATTGCGGCTGCCATACCTATTATATATAGTAATGCTTTCTTCATTATTTTTTCTTTCTAAATGCTTTTACCAATTCATCTACCAACACTTCCACCTGCACATGCGCCTTGGCTCCTGCCGTGGCTGGCACGTTAAACATGGTGATGCCCGAACCTAAGGTCTTTGGCACATAGTTAAAGATGTTATCCACACCCACAGTTACCTTTACCTTATTATAGAAGGTCTGAATCACCGACAGATTGCACAATACATACTGTGGCAATTTGCAGCGGAAGTAGGCATCGTGGCTCTCACCGTTTACAGAGAGTCGGTCCTGCACATCGAATTTCTTCTCACCCATGTAGCTTGCCGAGAAGGTGGCGCCCAGTCGGTAGTTCTTCTTCGTGTACTTATAGTCAAGGCTTGCCGTGGCAGCATGAGGCGAAGTGGTGTTCACCTGGATGCCCTCCGTCTTGCTCACGTTCACGTAGCTGTAGGTGGCATTCATCGTGAAGTGGTTGAGGAAGTGCCAGCGCATGATGGTCTCCAGTCCGACGAGGTTCTGCTTGGCGAGGTTGGTGTATTCAAAGTTATACTGCATGTCGTAGATGCGCCATACGCCCTCTATCTTCTTGCGGAAGAAGTTGCCATACACATTGCCCGAGATGAAAAAGTTATCGTTCGAGTACTCTGTGCCCAGACTCACGTAGTTGTTCTTCTCAGGCTTCAGGTCCTCGTTACCCTTAATCATGAACATGCCCAGGTGGTCCCAGTTGAAGAACAGCTCCTTGATGCTTGGCGAACGATAGCCCATCGAATAGTTGGCTCTCCACGCCCAGTGATCCGAAGGACTCCACTTGAAGGCAATCTTAGGCATCGCCATCAGTCCGAAAGCACGGCTGAAGTTGGTTCTCACACCTGCCGAAACCATCCAGTGGTCGTTCATCGTCCACTCGTCCTGCAGGAAAGCCTCCGTCTCTTTTAATGAACGGGTGCGCATGATGTGGGAGGCATCGCCGTTGAATCGGTCGCTCGTCAGGTCATCGCTCAGGTGCTCGATGCCGAGGATGAGGTCGTGACCCTCGAACTTCTGCGAGGTGATGGAGAGGCGAGGCTGGAAGATACGGCTCTTATACACCTTGGTACGCTTGTCAATGCGCTCGTGGCGCTTGAAGCGGTCGTAGAAGTCGCCATGAAGGGAGGCGGTAATCTTGAACCAATCCTTGAAGGAGTACTTAATCTTGGTTCCAGCCGTCCAGTCACGCGCCTGACTGAAGGTCATGTCCTGAATGAGGTCGTAGGTATTCATATAGAACGCACTACCGTAGGCAAGAATCTCCAGGTTCTTGAAAGGGTCGTAGAATACCTTCTGCGATACCGAGATATGCTCCGTGCCCTCGATGCCCATTGGCGGACGGGAAGCCACGCTGGTAATGGTCACGTCGTGGTCGAGCCAAGGGTTCGCCTCTTGGGTATAGACCTTCTTGTCGTTCTCCGCCTGATACATGTAGAAGGCATCGCTCGAAGAGTACCACACGTCGGTCTGCGAGGTCACCTTGCCAGCGTTGAATCCTGCCGACACCCAGCTCTGCAGGTTCGGGCGGTCGGCGTTCTTCTCAAACATATACAGGAAGTCCTTCTTGGAAGGATTCTTGTAGTTGGTCTCGTTCATCTGTCCCCAGCGTACACCAGCCTGAATGTCGATAGGCTTGGTGGTCTTCTTGGTGATAAGATTGATGACGGCACCCGACGCACGGCTTCCATAGAGGGTACTGCTGGCACCCTTCACGATTTCGATGCGGTCGATGGCATGGAGGTTGAATCGCTCATAGTCGAGGTTGCCAGCCATGTCGCCCGTCAGTCGCTCACCATCCTGCAGGAAGAGCACGTGGCGGGCATCCAATCCCTGCATGGAGATTTCGTTGCCGAATCCCACTTTCTGGATATTCATACCCGGGGTCTCCTGTTGCAGAGCCTTGGTCAGGTCGGCATAGCCTGCATCTACCAGTTCCTTACCGCCGATCACCTGCGTGCTCACTGGCGAGAGCTTGATAGGTCGGGCAGTACGGGAACCAGTAACCACCACCTCATTCACCTTCATCACGTCCTCGGTCATGAAGAGCTTGAGGGAGCTGTCGCTTCCGATGGTTCCTCTCAGAGGGTTATAGCCCACGGATACCACCTGGTAATAACACTTGTCACTCTGAGGCACCGAGACAGTAGCCTCACCATCCATGTTGGTAACAACACGCTGTGGCGATTTCAATTTCTCGTTGTCGGCGTAGGTGATGACTGCACCGATGATTGGTTGCTCGGTGGCTTTGTCGAAGATATCGAACTTCACCTTTCGCTGTGCAGCGACAGGGAGGGCGAGTATCAGCAGCAAGCCGATGAGCATTACATTTCTAATTGTCTTCATTTATATTGTCATTCTATTTTTTCCAAATCCTTACACGATTTCAGCCTCGCTATGGCTTGTTTCTCTTCCCTTCATTTTTTACTTGCAAAAAGAAAGAGAGACATGTCTGGGCATATCCCTCTTTCCTTTTATATATAAGCTACAGTCTCTTATTTGATTCCGTGCTCCTTTTTATACGCAGCCAAGTCTGCCTCATACTTTGCCTTGTCGGTTTCAAAAGTAGCGAGACGAGACTTGTCAATGGTCTGCTTGAAGCACTCAGAACGCACGTTCATCATGTTGTAGTTAACGATGAACTGTATTTCGTGGGTCTTGGCATTGTAATAGCCTTGTACGCTACTACCTTTGGCACTTGATGCAGAACCGTCTGTATCTGTTCCCCATACAGAACCGTCTTCACCCTTAAACTTTATCCAACCATCACCTGTATATTCTTTCTGCTCCCAAGAGTTGAGAACCATGGTCTTGACATCACACTTAAAATTGATAATCATTCCCATGTTTCCGACCGTGAAGTCAAGCAAAGAAATGGTGAAAGTTTGTGCGTCAGTCTTACTCCATTCAAACTTAAACTTTGTAGGACATCCCTCTGGTAAAAGGGTCTTGTTCACTCCATTCATCGTTGCATTTGTTCTAAGCACAATTTCACCATTCAGGTAATTTGTTGCCTCTTTCACAAGTTCTGTATTTGCATCAGCATCTGTAATTTCTTCATCAGAAGAACATGATGCTTGCAAAATAAGGCACATTAAGCAAAGCAAGAACAAAGCAAGTGTCTTTATTGTTTTCTTCATTTCCGATTAACATTTAAAGTCCACCCATTCAAAGGGTGAACTTCTAAAACACATTAAAAGTATTTACTCTGCTTCACGATTCCAAGTACCCTCAAAGGTTACAACTGCTTTAAATGATACTCCAAGGTAGGTAGCATCTATAGATGAAACTGTAAATTTCAAATCATTTCCAGTCTGAGAACCATCGACATTAGCCTTGAACTCCTTTTTAGAAATCAAAGGCATCTTGAACAAGATGGCTTTGTCAATATCTTGTTTGAATGAGCCATCTGTGACAGTAATTTTTTTAGCATCAATAGTGATGGTACCTGGCATTTTGCCAATTTTGAATGCATCAACATACAAGTTGATTGTTCCGTTTGCGTTGACAGTCAATTCTGCCTCAATTGGGCTATATGGGTCTTTGTCACCATTCATGTAGACATAAGTCAAAGCACCTTTGTAAACACCTTCTTTTAAAGAAGAACCATCACTTGCATTAGCCTTGTTAGGCATTACAAACATGCTGACAACAGCCAGAATCATCAAAATAAAATGTTTCATAATTGTTGTTTTAAAAAAATATAAAAATTAATATTAAAGATATTTACTCCATCTATAAGCACCATATCTTTTATAGGCACGATAATCATCGTCTA
>NZ_NOVE01000095.1 GCF_002265625.1 Prevotella sp. 885 | reverse complement strand
ACGAATATCGGTTCTGTCACCTGGTCTCAGCTCGTTTTCGTCAAGGTATATGTGAACAAGCTTTGTTTCTTTCTTTTGCTCTACAAACACGTCTTTAAGGTCGAACCAATCCAGCATGTGTTCGGGCAAAAGACATTCTGCAAGGAGTCTATACTTTTCCATATTTATCCGTTCTTTGACTTTATAAACGGACAATATAGTGTTTTTATTGTACTACGATATCCACACACTTTTTCCAGTGGTCCCTTAAGTGGGTGCGTTCGGAAGGAGAACGACCGAGGCTGTCCGACTATCTTTCGTGTCAGTTATCGAAAGACTATAGTGCGCTGAGCAAGCTGTTCTCCGAAGTGAAGGGCATAACCATCGAGCGCTTCGCCATCATCCATCGCATCGAGTACGTGAAGGAACTGCTATGTTACAGCCAGCTTTCCACAAGCGAGATAGCTTACAGGCTAGGTTACAGTTCGCCGGCGTACCTCTCCTCACAGTTCAAGCAAGTGACGGGCATGACGCCAAAGGAATTTCGCGAACTCGGACATCATGAAAGAATATCCCTTGATGCTTTGTAAGGAGAGTGACAGGATAAATTATATAAAGAATAATTTTTTGAGAAGGTTATAAGAATTAAGTGAATATGAAAAAAACAATGATAGGTGTGTTGGGATGTATGTTTGTGTCGCAGGGAATGGCTGCGCAGACTGACAGCATAGCCGCCACACACGAGCTGAAGGACGTGGTTGTGAAAGCCACTAACGGCATCAAGTCGAAATACCGCGTGGACAATGCGGACATCATCGGACAGGGACAGCTGATACGTGCTGCTTGCTGCAATCTGGGCGAGTCGTTCGTAGCCAATCCTTCGGTGGATGTCAGCTACAGCGACGCTGCCACCGGTGCCAAGCAGATAAAGCTGCTCGGACTGAGCGGCACGTACGTGCAGATGCTTACGGAGAACGTGCCCAATCTGCGAGGCGCGTCTCTGCCCTACAGCCTTGGCTACGTGCCCGGCCCTTGGATGCAGTCAATACAGGTGAGCAAGGGCGCCTCAAGCGTCAAAAACGGATATGAGAGCACCACGGGTCAGATAAACATTGAGTTTCTGAAGCCGCAGGGCACGGACGGACTCAGGGCGAACGTCTATCAGGACAGCGAGCTGAAAACGGAAGTGAATCTTGACGGAAGCATACATCTGACCGACCGTCTCTCCACCTCCACCTTGCTCCACTTCGAGAACCGTCAGACCGACCATGACGGCAACGATGACGGATTCATGGATATGCCAAAGCTGCGACAATACAACGTCATGCACCGATGGGCGTATGTGTCGCCACGCTGGATTAGCCAGCTGATGCTGCGCGGCTTGCATGACGAACGTGAAGGCGGACAAAGCCCGAAGCATGCCGACATTTTTTCCTCGGAACCGCTCTATTCTACTTCTGTCAGGACCAACCGCTACGAGATGCAATGGAAGAACGGATTTACGCTCAATGCCGACCACAACACCTCCGTGGCTTTGATGCTCCACGGATCGTGGCATGACGCCGAGAACCAGTTCGGACAGACCCGTTATGACATTACGCAGAAGAACGGTTACGCACAGCTGATGTTCGAGACCGACGTTACGGCTAACCATAACATAAGCGTAGGCGCATCGCTCAACTATGACCGTTACGACGAACGCTTCAATCCGTTGGGCACAAAGCCGAACCCCGAAACATCAGTAACAGGCGAAACCACTCCCGGACTGTATGCGCAATATACATATAAGCTTGGCGAAAAGCTGACTGTCATGCCAGGCGTGCGTTGGGACCATTCTGACCGTTACGGCAGCTTCGTCACGCCCCGTCTGCACGTCAAGTATTCGCCCTCGGACATCATCACGCTCCGTGCTTCGGCAGGCAAGGGCTATCGTTCGCCACATGCTTTGGCAGAGAACGTGACGCTCTTGGCAAGCGGACGTGACGTGACAGTCTCGCCCGACCTGAAGCAGGAAGAGGCATGGAATATGGGAGCATCCGTCAGCATGAACATTCCGATGTTCGGCAAGATGCTCGAGCTGAACGCAGAGTATTATTACACCGACTTCCTGAATCAGACGATAATGAACTTCGACGGAGCCAAAGGTGCCCACACGCTCTCGTTCGAGAATCTGGACGGCAAGAGCTATAGCCACACCTTCCAGGTGGACGCCACCTATCCGTTGTTCAGCGGAATGGCAGCCACAGCCGCCTTCCGACTGAACGACGTGAAGTGTACGTACGACGGAGAGCTGCGTCAGAAGCCGCTCACTTCACGCTATAAGGGATTGCTCACACTCTCATACAAGACGCCCCTCGAGCTTTGGCAGTTTGACGTAACTGGTCAGCTCAACGGTGACGGCGAACTATACGACCGCAGCCGTTATCCCGCCTACTTCCAGTTGCAGGCTCAGGTGACGAGGGAGTTTCGCAAGTTCAGTCTGTATGTAGGAGGCGAGAACCTCACCAACTACAAGATTGACAATCCCATCCTCCATTCCCATCATCCGTGGACTTCAGCGTTTGACGCCACACAGGTGTGGGGACCCGTGACAGGAGCGATGGCTTACATCGGAATAAGATACAAGTTAGAGAAGTTATAGACATAACAATCATTTTAAAGAAAAAAGGAAAAAATATGAAGAAGAGTTTAATAGCAGCATTTATGCTCGTAATCGCCGGCAAGACATTTGCCGCTACCGCCGACACGTTGACAGTTACCACACAGCCGCAGATGCATTGCGCTAACTGTGAGAAGAAGATAAAGAGCAACATCCGCTTCGTCAAGGGTACGAAGAAAATCGAAACATCAGTGGACGACCAGAAGGTCACCATCGTCTACGATGCACGCAAAGCCAAGTATGACGACTTCGTTGAGGCGTTCAAGAAAATCGGATATGAGATAAAGAAGAAGTAGAAAAAAGAAAGACCCCAGATGTGTTCATACGGCTCGTCATTTGTCTACGAGGGTGTGCATTCTATGTTTCTATGCACACCTTCGCTCTTTCTGCTATTTCTATAATTGTTCTATCAAATCAGGCTTTAGCAAGAAATCCATTAACCCAACAATAAAAAAGCCATTGTTGTCGTGATACGGTTTTATGTCATTGCGCATTATGATTATCTTCTTAAAAGAATCATCAATTCGCTTCAATGAAGCACATTCTTGCTCTCTCTTGTCGTCATCAGGCATTGCAAATGCTGATTGGATATAATATCTACGGTCAGCCATATTTGCGACGAAATCTACTTCCAGTTGTTTGCGTTCTTTTGCAGTCCTTGCCTCTATCATACCAACATCAACACAGAAACCTCGTAAGCGCAACTCGTTGTATATGACATTTTCCATGATATGATTCTCTTCCACCTGTCTGAAATTCAGCAAGGCATTGCGTAATCCTATGTCTTGGAAATAGTATTTGGAAAGTGTACCTATATATTTTCTACCCTTTATGTCATACCGCATTGACTTCTCTATAAGAAAAGCATCTTCCATGTAGGAAAGATATTTGGATATGGTTTTTCTGTCAAGTGTTTCATTCTTTACACTTTTGAATGTATTTTCCAACTTGCTGGGATTACATGGAGAGCCTATACATGAAGCCATCACACGCATCAATTCCATAAACTCTTCGCTGTTTTTCAAGTTGTTTCTCTCTATTATATCTTTGAGATACACAGTATCGTGTAAAGAGCGGAGGTAAGCAGCTTTCTTCTTTTCGCTATCCAACTCTAATAAACCAGGTAGTCCACCATAGGTATAATAACTTTTCCATAATTCAAACTTGTCACCTCCTATAGAGTTATATAATTCAGCAAAAGACAATGGAAACAGATGGATTTCATCACCACGTCCCCGAAACTCTGTAACCACATCCTTGGATAGAAATTTGGAGTTACTTCCTGTGACATATACATCCGCATTGCGGATATGCAAAAGACTATTCAGCACATCCGTAAACTCATCTATCATTTGCACTTCGTCCAATATTATATAGTAGAGTTTGTCATCTACAATACGTTCACGAATATGTTGAAGAATAACATCAGGGTCACGCAAATTCTTGTTAAGGCGATCATCCAATGCAATTTCTATTATATGGTCTTCACTTATTCCTGTTTCAATCAAATGATTGTGAAACAAGTTGAAGAGAAGAAACGATTTGCCGCTTCTTCTAATTCCAGTTACAATCTTTATGAGATTGTTTGACTTGCTCGATATAAGTTGTTGTAAATAATAATCTCTTTTTATAATCATAGTCATTCCCGAAAAGTGACATTAGTGTCAACTTTCGGGAATGCAAAGGTACGTCTTTTGCTGGAAAAGAAAGATTTTTTTATTCCCGATTTTTGTCATTAATGACAAAAATCGGG
>NZ_NOVE01000094.1 GCF_002265625.1 Prevotella sp. 885 | reverse complement strand
CAACCGATGGCAAACCGCCGTGTGCAGTTCGACGTTGTGGTTTGATGTAGGAATCAAAAGATATACAACCGCTATTGGGCAACATGCAACCGCTGAAGGTTGTGGTTTGATGTAGGAATCAAAAGATATACAACGGAACATGATAATCATCATAGGTAAATAGGTTGTGGTTTAATGTAGGAATCAAAAGATATACAACCTTAAAAGAGGCTATCCTTAACAACGCCAGTTGTGGTTTGATGTAGGAATCAAAAGATATACAACACCTCGTCGAAGGCACAGAGTCTATCAACGTTGTGGTTTGATGCAGGAATCAAAAGATATACAGCAAGGGCAAAGAAATAGCCGTAGTGTTGGTAGTTGTGGTTTGATGTAGGAATCAAAAGATATACAACTATGACAACATTCGGTAAAATCACAGAACAGTTGTGATTTGATGTAGGAATCAAAAGATATACAACGAGGGGAATATCCGTCCGCGTACTGTCACGGTTGTGGTTTGATGTAGGAATCAAAAGATACCCCAGTTCGGGATAAGAAATAGTTTATAAAAAAGTTGGTAGTCTTATAAGTATTTTGTACCTTTATAGGTGAAAATCAATTAGTTATAAAAATATTTAATATGACTACCGATTACAAAGTGACAGAATTATTTTGTATTATAGACGAGTATTGCAAACATTTTGATGCAGAAAATGCAGGAAATTTGCTGGAAGACAATAGCGGAGTGAAGCGTAGACGGCGTGCAGCATCGTTGTCCGACAGTGAAATCATGACTATTCTGTTTAATCTCTTTCGATTCTTTATATATAGCCCATGTCTGATGGCATGGGAAGAGAATTCGTGTATCTGTCTTCATATGCAACTAATCGCTATTTTATCCCGAATTGGGGTACTAAAATATAAGCAAAGCTGAACAATGCAATATACTCGAATGTATCAAGTATGTATATCAATGCTTTAACGTCTTCAATATGATCTGATAATATGGGCTTGCCATGTTCTGTTTTTACGAAAAACAATATAGCCCTTATTAACCATATTGACATTATCGTGTTAACCGCAATTATTGCACACTTCTTTAATCTTAATATTGACATTCCTGTTTTTCATTTATTATTAAAATATTTTATCAGTAAAGAGGTATGATTATATGTAGGCAGATGCTATAGACATTATTGTATCGGCTGTAATGGTTCGTTTTCTTGGATTGTTATTCTTATGTTTGCAGTAAAATTACTAAATAATTGTGAGAAAACGCATAAGAAACGGAATATAATTGCGCTTGTTAGCCGAAACCGCCATTTGGGTAACCTCGCACCGCCACTTTCGTAACCTTATACCGACTGAAGTGAGTGCTAACACCGACCGAAGTGAGTGTTTACACCGACCGAAGTGAATGCTTACATCGAACGAGGTGAATGCTTACAACGACCGAAGTAAGAGACCGAAACAATTGTTTTGTGTCAGCAATAGTAGCGGTTTTGTAAGGGTTCCGCGGAGCGGGACCTATATAATGAAACCCACTGCAAGCTGCGAAGCAGTGCAGCTGTGGGTACGTGCTACACCTCCACCTAAATATAGTTCCCCGAAGGGGGGACTGACGCATCCCGTATGGTATTGAGGATGATAGTCGGTCCCGCTTTGCGGAACCAAGAGAGGGTGAAGTGATGCTTGTCCCACAGCTGCGCTCCTTCGGAGCTTGCAGTGGGTTTCTGATGGATACGTGTCCCCTCGGGACACGGCTGCAGGCAAATCGTAGGAGCTGCGTGCATTAGCTTTCCGCTTATGGGTGCGTGCTGTGCACAAATAAAAGGCTTTACGTTAGGTTGTCGAGAACCGGTTCTCGTAAAACCTAATGTAAAGCCTTTTGTTTAAACCCGATTATGGTTTGCGCCCATAAGCGGATTGTGGAGTCAGGTTTTTGTCAAAGCCCTGCCTTTCGATTCTACTTCACCACCTTTTTCTTTCCGTCCACGATATACAGACCTGCAGCGGGCTTGTTTATGCGAACACCGCCGAGGGTGTAGGTCTTGTGGTTGGCAGCGTTGTCAGCAGAAACGGAGCCGATGGACGTTGTGGAAGTGAGCTTCACGGTGTAGACAGTCTTGTTGGCAGGGTTGACGTCGTAGTCGTTGCCGTAGACTGTGATGGTGCAGACGTTGTTGATGGGGTCTACGTTCTTCTCCACACTCGCACCCACACCCTTCTTCTCGAACGTGATGGTGTTAAGTAGGTCAGCGTTGTCGCTCTCTATGGTGTATTCTGTCTTCTCGGGAGAGAATCCCTCGACGGTCTTGCCGTCAATCTGCAGATTCTTCAGCGTGCTGTAATAGATGAGGCGAAGCTCGTCAAGGTCGAGCTGGTCGTCCTTTGAAGCACCCGGTACGGGGTTGGTTGTGGCAGAAGCCAGAAGGTACTGCACCTCGGGAGCTTCGTCAGTGGCATAGCTGAACTCACCTGTGAACTTTGTCCATTCCTCTGTAGCGGGAATCAGCACATTGGCTGATCCTACCTTTTCGTCAGCCATCTCAGCAATCTCGGGGTCGTGATAAGCTGCGTCCTTGTGGAGGATGAGCTGTACGCGTCCCTGAAGAGCCGGCTGCTCTTGCTCTGCGTCGGCTGCAGCCTTAGCTGTGCCGGGAGTGAAGCGGGCGTAAACCTCAAAAGCGTCAGGACGTCCTGCGAAAGGCATGTTGCCGTTTACGTCGGTACGGTCAGTGAAGTTATAGTTGGAAGCATCTGTCGGGTCGGTGCTGCCCATGTTGATATGACCAGTTGTGATGTTGCCGTTGGCGTAAGCCACCCACAGGTCCTTCGATACGATGCGCACGCCATTGCCCTTATATCCCTCTATCTTCTGCGGCATCGGAGACATAGAGGCGAACGAAGCGAAGAGTCCGGCAGCGGTGTCGAACGAGTTCCATCCCTCAGCTATCTTGGCGTTCTCGTCGTCGGTCCAGTTCTCGAAGTCAGCGTTGGCTATCTGGTAAGCAGCCTCCTTGCTCTGTCCCTCGAATGTGACGGTGTAGACGCTTGAGGGGCAACCTGCCTCGCTTACGGTAAGCGTGAGCTTGTGCTCTGCCTCGTCGTATGTCTGCTCCACTCTGGCTTTCTCAGAAGAAGCAACATAGCTTACTTCGTCTGTGTAGCAGTTGCCGGTGGCGGTGAAGTTTGTGCTGGTGCTACCGGCTGTGACAAACTCATGACCAGCCACGTTGAGAGATGTCAGCGTCGGAGCCGCCTTCTGATACTGTATGGTGTAGACGCTCATAGCCTCGGGATTGGTCTCAGCGTCATAGTCCTCGCCCTTCACGGTGATGATATACTGACCGGTGAGGTCGTCGTAGGCAGCTTCCACGGTGGCGCCTACGCCCTTCTTGGTGTAGCCGACGGTGGTCCAGTCAGGATCGTATGTCGACTCCACGGTGTAGTTGAAGGTGTCCGGAGAGAAGTTGATGTCTACGTCATAGCCGTAGTTGTCAGTAGGCTTGAGCGAAGAAAGAGCATGATAATAGATGAGCTTCACGTTGTCCACGGTAAGAGAATTGCCCGCCTTGATGTCGCTCTGTGGTCCGAAATAGTTAGCGGAAGAGAAAATGACGTTGATGTTCTCCACGCCGGCAGTCTCGCATCCTTCCTTATATACGAAAGGTATGGTGTCTGTCTTCCATTCGCCCTCGGTGCTCTCCGTTATGGCGTGGTCGATGGTGGCTACGAGAGTGGCGCCTTCGGTCTTTGTCACGTCTCCGCCGGTGGCAGTCTTGCTCATGCCGAGAACGTTACGCTCACGGTTTTCCATGTCCACACGAGTGGCATTGCCCCATCCGAAAACTCCCACTTCCGTATTTCCCGGCACGTCCTTCTGAGTCCAAGTGCCGTTCCAGAGATAAGCCAGCACGGTGGCTTGCTCATCCGTGCCGTTAGAGTTGTCGCGCTGATATTCGAAGGAAATGGCGTCGGGATGGTATGTAAATTCCTTACCACCGAACACGCCTCCGTCAGAATTGCGTACTTTTGTAAACCATGTCTCAGCTGTTGCCCACGGTGTGCCGAGCGTGAAATATCCGGGGATGTTCTGCTTCACAGCGGAGTTGTAGATGTTGTTCACCTTTACGGCATAGTTGGCAGGCTCGTCTTCGGCAGAGCGTGTGACTTTTTCGCCCACTTCTCCAGCCAGCACCACGTTAGCCATGTGCCATCCCTGCGGCTGCACACCTTTTTTCATGGTGTTGCCTTTACTGTCCCAAGGAACACACTTCTCCCAGGCAGCATCAAAGTCGCCGTTGATTTGCTGCGCATTAGCGGTAAGCGCAGCCACACTCAATAATAAAAGAGCGTAATTCTTCTTCATCTTGTTGTATTTAATAAGTAAGTATGGTTCTATTGCTCTTGTATGAATCCTGAAAACAATGAACCTATTAATATTATTTCGGGTGCAAAGTTACTCAAAAAAACTAAAGGCGAATAAAAAGTTTACAATTTTTAGTCTAAGAATCAGCGCAATAAGAAAGTGAGTGTTTCAAAGGTAAACGAAACTGGAAGAAAAGGCATTGCGGACGGCGGACTCCGTCCGAATTAGGAATTAGAAGTTAGGAATTAGGAGTTAGGAATTGTTCAGTTTTGAGTTATTCAGCAGACGAAACTAACTTAGGAGGCTATGGCGTCTCGCCGTAGCCACGCACCCACAAATGCAAGCAAATGAAGTAATAGCTGATTGATGACCTGCTATGGGAGGCTGCGTGGCTACGGCGA
>NZ_NOVE01000093.1 GCF_002265625.1 Prevotella sp. 885 | reverse complement strand
ATGGGATGGCTACTTCTTTCATGTTGAAATCGTGGCAGACAGATACCTATCTTTAAGGCAAGCAGAAAGGTGGATGTGCTTGTGGCTACAAAAATGAACATCAGCAGTATCGGAGTTCATTCACTAACGAGAGTGTGGAACGGATGAGAAAAGGCAAATATGAATACTTGTCATTTTGGTGGCGAACAAAAAGCCAATTACTCCACAGACAATGACAGGGACGGTGGAACAAGCAACCAAGATAACAGCATAGGAAAGATGCACAAAGTGCAGGAAAGGCGGTGCGCCACGCCTTACTCCTTTGAAAATCGGGATTGGTTACCTTACTTTATTGACTCTCACGCCTAAGAGATTGCAAAAGCCAAAGGTGCGGAGAGCGAAGCGAATGAGGTGCTGAAGGCGGAGCCTACCGCTGAAAAAAAGAAAAGCCTTCATCCTGCGTTGGGCGCAAGACAAAGGCGTATAGGAAAGGGTGATTAGGCAGTGTTCCGCTTCATAAGAAATGACATTCTAATGTTGAAAACTAATTTTGGATAGAAGTTAGCTTATTACCTTCAAAGTACAAATAACTATTTCCATATACCCACTGTTCATGTGTTCCCCAAGATCCAATGGTTTTATTAATATTATCAGGTTCTCCCCAAGATTCTCTGCACATTGCTTTAGTCATTCCTATTCGTACAATACCCTTTAATATAAGGTTAGCATTTGATGCCCCAAATTTCTTAGTTAGCGACATCTTCCTCTTTGCCTTATTTGCTGCAGTAATAGCCTTAATGTTATCATAATCCGACTTCAGTTGAAATCTTCCACAGACATAAGGTTTAATTTCGGGTATAAGCATATCATATGGTTTCCCGTCATCAGCTTCTAAATAGCAATAATGTTTGCCATAACTTGGATTGTCAAAAATAAGAACGATAGGGCTTCTTTTGTCGAGAGTCATATCTGCATCCATATCAGTTGTCTTCTTTCGTGGCTTAACTTGAACACCAACACAAGTCCAAATAGAACCAACAGGGATATTATCTGTAATGGTATCTGTTGCCATATTTATAAGCCCATTTGCTTTTTTCCAAGGATAATGAATATAAACATTCGAGGTTCCAACATATACAAATTTTTTATTTGTATATAACGATTTCATTTTTTCATAGTGTCCAACTACAACCCAACGTGCATTAAAATTATCACCAGTTAATCCACCTTCATTCAACTTTTCACCTGTTTTGGTGTCTTCAAGCTGCATTCTGCAATATAGTCCTCTTCCCACATCATCTGGTAATGTTCCTTGAACTTTGTAATAGGAACCAACTTTGAAATTGTTACTTAAAGAAAAAGAATAAGGGTCTCCACAATACAACAAAGTTTGTCCTATAAGATGATCAAAGGTGTATTTAAAATTATTTTTTGTTCCAAATTTTTGTGTTGCCATATTTCTTAGGCTATCATATGGCTCAGCTTTTGGAACTTCTTTTATCTGTTGACTTTCATCAAACATCTCAATTTGTGCTGATACTTGTATTGTAAATATGCTCAGCATTAAAATAAAGAAATATTTTCTCATTGTTTTCGATTTAATATGCGCAAAGATACAACTTTTATCTCACACCACCAATAGCAATTGGGTATAAATCGTGCTGTGGGAACTTCTCGCAGCCAATATACAACGTATCGAAGGCATCGGTGCCGTCGGTGCGGTGTTCAAGGAGGTCTTCTTCGGACTCCGGCTGCTTCTCCATAGACTTGTTCTTGCGGAAGCCGTTGCGACCTCGCTCTACTCCTGCGGACTGGATGGCGAGGATAAGGTCATCGTTGTTTTGGCGGTTGAAGTACGGCATAAGGCGTTGCTTCCCGGCAAAGCCCTGATTGATGAGAAGATATTTCTCATCGTGTCGCATCGGGTTGCCGAGATACACGTCAATGACCTGCCATCCGTGGCGCTCGAACTCATGTACTACCACCCAGTGGAAGTCCTGGTCGTTCACGGCATAGTTAGAGCCGAGGGCAGTGGCATCGTAGTAGTAGATGACCGTCTTGTTAGGGTGTGGAGCGTAGTAGGTGCAGAAGTCGGCTACGAGCGCAGGGATTTTGCGCTCGAACTTCACGTAGAACGATTTGAGGATATTCAAGCGGTTGGCACGAGGCTGACCGCACACAATCCAGTTGATATTGGCGTTGTAGTCCATACCGATGCAGAGAGGCTGCATAGGGTCGATGTCCGAGTCCGTGCGACAGTCGAGCGAGCTGTTAAGCGTAGAGAACTGGTTGTTGGCGTGGATTGTATATAAGTCCTGCTGCGCCTCTTTGATGATGCGCTCGTAGCCGAGCGAGTCGAGGTAGTCGAAATCCGAAGCATCATACTTGTGGTACTCCTGCATGGACGAGTAGAAGCCATCGTGCGAGATGCCAATCTTCTGACAGAGGATAGAAGTCTGGAACGTCTTCGGTGTGAGGTCGCGCTTCATCTGCCGGATGTACTCTTCACCGAGAAGCTGCAAGTTTTCGAGTGTAGAGTATTCCTTGTAATAGACAGCCACCGAGCGCATCTTGTTAAGCGACTGGTCGAGCCATTTGAGGTAATTGGGCAGATAAGAAGGAATGGGCTTGCGCTGCTCTTTGAGTTGGGCAATGCGCTCCTTTGTCTGCCAAATCTTGTAAATCGTGCCCTTGATGGTGTCAATCAGTTCCGAGTCCATCTTATCCTCGTAGTGCAGGAACCAAGACCCCTTTGTTGTCTGAGGCATATCCGAAAGCACCATCATGCTATGGTTAAAGCTGTGGTGTCCGAAGTACGAGCGTATGCCACCATTTGCAGGCAGAGTCTCGTCCTTCAGCTTGTTGTAATCAATAAATTTCGCCTCGTCGATGAGCAGCCATGAGAGCGTGAGCGAGTTGGAAGAGCCTGGGCGGTCCTGACTGATGATGATAGCCACCGAGCCATTATAGAACGTGATTACATGCTCATAGTCAGCCGGTTCGGTGATTGGCTTCGCGAAGGACTTCGGCGGTTTTCTGCCTACCACATAGTGAACGCCATTGATATATCCCCAACGCTTCAATGCTGCAAGCAGACCAGGGAGCGTGTTGGTAAGTCCATGCTTAAACGTAGGCACGACGATACCACCAGTAGATCCAGGCATACGCTGCATGTTACGCAGCACGAAAGGCGAGGCGATGGAGTCCGTCTTGCCAGTGCGTCGTCCGGCCACGATGACCGTAGTCTTCGCGCCGATGTATTGCGTCAGGAGCTGAGGTTTGTTGAAGTACACACGCTTAGAGTGTTGCTTCGCCTCGATGTCCCAAAGAGAAGTATCAACTTTGTTCGTCATTGTCTTCAGGCTTAAAGATGTCATCAAGAACAAGATCCGCTTGTTCGTACTCAATATTCTCCGTGTCTGGATGCGAAGTGGTAAGCTCCTGGGTGAGCTTTCGGATGCGGTCGTCGATGTTCGGAACCGGCGTGATGCCCACAACACGCGGGTCAGTAGTCGGGAAGAACGGTTGGACAACAATCATGTGGTACGGCACAGATTGCTCGTCCTCGATGTCGATACGGTTGAACTTCGCATAAGAAGTGGCCGCTTTCTCCATCGTCTTCGTGTCCTTACGCTTCTTCGCCATCTGATACGTCTCCATAATCATCTCGTTATACCGCCAGCGGTGGAAGTCGCGCGTACACTCCGAGAGATTCGGTAGCAGAGCCTTGACGATTTTTAAGTCCGCATATGCCGTGACTTGCGACAGTCCGTAGCGACTGCGCAGTTCATCGACAAACTGACGATCCTTCATGTCAGGGTTGGCGATAGACCATGTGACCATATCCCTTAATCGAAGTAGATGTTCGATTTGGGGAACAGGATATTTACCTTCCAATTCCGATTGGGAGGTATAAAGGTCCTGTTTGGCGATGTCGATAATGCTTAATTGTGACATGAAGAGAATTTTGAATTATTCATCATCCTCCATATCGAGGAGGTTGTTACGGGTGTTTTCAAGAGCGAGTGGAGAGCCGACGTAGGCGAGCTGCATCTCCTGATGCAATAGCTTGACACGTGAAGCAGCCTTGCCACGGTGGTAACGCTGCGAAACGGCTGTTGTACGGTCAGCAATGTCACGGCGTAAATCCTCTGGTGGAACACCGAGAATGACAGCCATATCGCTGATTTTGAGGTAGATTGAAGCATACTGCTCAATCTGCGTGAGAACTTCTTCTGAGTATACCATATTATTTTAATTGTTAGCACCAGCAGCGTTGATGCGCTGTTGGAAAAGGTCGGTTAGTGGAACGGAATGGTTCTTTATAAGATCCATGACGGACACATGAAGAGTGTTGAAGATGTCGGGCGAAGTGGAGATGAACGTGGACTCATGGCGGTTGCCTCGTGTGAGATTCTGCGAGGTGACGACACTAATCTGTTCTCCTGACTCCGCTTGCACGAGAAGGATTTTGGAATGGTTGTCGGCAAGATAGGTGCGCTTCATCGTCTGTGTGATGAACGCCCATAGCTTTAGCGTTTTGTTCGTAGCCTTATGGTCGAGAACAAGATTAAAGGCAGAAATGTTGCCGGACTTCTCGATGAAGAAGAGCCTACGCAGGAACTCCTCTGAGATGGAGAACGAAGTCTGCCAAATCTCCGCTTTGCCGACCTGTCCCAAAATCCACTCCAAAACGTCCGCCACCTGAAGAGCATTGGAGAGATACGCCTGGTGTGGACATTCAGAGAGTGGCTTTAGGATGTCATCTATGTTGATGTTGCGCTTCACTACTTCTTGGATTTAGACTTGGACTTCGGCTT
>NZ_NOVE01000092.1 GCF_002265625.1 Prevotella sp. 885 | reverse complement strand
ATGGGATGGCTACCTCTTTCATGATGAAATCGTGGCAGACAGATACCTATCTTTAAGGCAAGCAGAAAGGTGGATGTGCTTGTGGCTACAAAAATGAACATCAGCAGTATCGGAGTTCATTCACTAATGAGAGTGTGGAACGGATGAGAAAAGGCTAATATGAATACTTGTCATTTTGGTGGCGAAATAAAAGCCAATTCGTCCACAGACAATGGCAGGGACGGAGGAACAAGCTACCAAGATAACAGCATAGAAAAGATGCACAAAGTGCAGGAAAGGCGGTGCGCCACGCCTTACTCCTTTGAAAATCGGGATTGACTACCTTATGTTATAGACTCTCACGCCTGAGAGATTGCAAATGCTAAAGGTGCGAAGAGCGAAGCGAAGGAGGTGCTGAAGGCGGAGCCTACCGCTGAAAACAGAAAAGCCTTCATCCTGCGTTGGGCGCAAGACAAAGGCGTATAGGAAAGGGTGATTAGGGGATACTTATTTTTACTATTTCCATCACCTATAATCAAAGAATTCTAATATTTGAAACATTTTCTAATGTTACAATGTATAAATATATTTTTTTTGCTTGTGGAGAAGTGAACATTTCTCCAGCATAAGGAAATTGTCTACACGCTTCTTTCACAAGATCTTCAATCGTTTTATTTCCTATTTGATGATTTTTAATAGGGTTGAGATTGTAAGTTTCTATATCACGAAATTCGTATTCAGGATAAATTGCTCCAGAGTCTTCTCCTCTATAATGTCCTATTGTATATGATTCAACAACATGAAGATAGTTGTCTTTAGAAACTTGATAAGCAGGCATATGCTCTATATTTATAGAATTCTTATTTATTATTTAATTTCAACTATAATAGGTACATGGTCGCTCATGCGGTTGGTTTCATCCCATGTGAATAGTTCGTAATCTACTATTTCAGCATTTGTGAAAGCATAGTCGATAAAGAACTTAGATTCTTCCTTGAATTGGTGGTGATATGACGGAAGCGACTCGTTGCCATAAGTCTCATTGAGGAACGAATGATGCACCGATTTCAATCCATGTTCTTGCATCCAGTCAAAAATTGGATATGGATTTTTTTTTCCTGCTCGTTTGTTAGAAGAAATGACATTATAGTCGCCAATAATAACTGTCTTGTATTTGGCGATGTATTCTTTATAACACTCCAATATTTCTAAAAGGATGTCGACATAAGAATCACTTGTGATGCCCTTCAATATAGTTGGCCAAACAGCGAGCAATAAATATTCATCATCAATTATTATAGGAATGGCGTAGCTGAGTTTAGGGTTTGCCCAATCTGGTATTATTTGTTTATGCTCCTTTGAAACGAAAACTCCAAGACCCTTAGTAGCATAGTTGCCCACCCAATAGAATTGGAAGTTATCAGGCACTACGATATTGTCATTGTTTGCACATTCTGGAACTACAAAAGCATCAATACCCTTGTTGGTAAATAGCCAGTCAATTTTGAATTGCTTTGACCATGATATATTGTAAGAAAGAATTTTCATATCAGCATTTTTAAGATTGATGCCACAAAGATATAACAATTATCGCACACCACCAATCGCAATTGGATATAAATCGTGCTGTGGGAACTTCTCGCAGCCGATATAGAGGGTGTCGAAGGCATCGGTGCCGTCGGTACGGTGTTCGAGAAGGTCTTCTTCGGACTCCGGCTGCTTCTCCATAGACTTGTTCTTGCGGAAGCCGTTGCGCCCTCGCTCCACTCCTGCGGACTGGATAGCGAGGATCAGGTCATCGTTGTTTTGGCGGTTGAAGTACGGCATGAGGCGTTGCTTTCCGGCAAAACCCTGATTGATGAGAAGGTATTTCTCATCGTGGCGCATCGGGTTGCCGAGGTACACGTCAATGACCTGCCATCCGTGGCGCTCGAACTCATGGACAACCACCCAGTGGAAGTCCTGGTCGTTCACGGCATAGTTAGAGCCGAGGGCGGTGGCATCATAGTAGTAGATGACCGTCTTGTTTGGGTGTGGTGCGTAATAGGTGCAGAAATCGGCGACGAGCGCAGGGATTTTGCGCTCGAATTTGACGTAGAAGGATTTGAGGATGTTTAATCTATTGTTGCGTGGCTGACCGCACACAATCCAGTTGATATTGGCGTTGTAGTCCATACCAATGCAAAGAGGCTGCATAGGTTCGATGTCCGAGTCCGTGCGACAGTCGAGCGAGCTGTTAAGCGTAGAGAACTGGTTGTTGGCGTGGATGGTGTAAAGATCCTGCTGCGCCTCCTTGATGATGCGCTCGTAGCCGAGCGAGTCGAGGTAGCCGAAATCCGAAGCATCATATTTGTGGTACTCCTGCATTGACGAGTAGAAGCCATCGTGCGAGATGCCGATCTTCTGACAGAGGATAGAAGTCTGGAATGTCTTCGGCGTGAGGTCGCGCTTCATCTGCCGGATATACTCTTCACCGAGAAGCTGTAAGTTTTCGAGTGTAGAGTATTCCTTGTAATAGACAGCCACCGAGCGCATTCTGTTAAGTGACTGGTCAAGCCATTTGAGGTAATTAGGCAGATAAGAAGGAATAGGCTTGCGCTGCTCTTTGAGCTGTGCAATGCGCTCCTTCGTCTGCCAAATCTTGTAGATTGTGCCCTTGATGGTGTCAATCAGTTCCGTGTCCATCTTATCCTCGTAGTGCAGGAACCAAGAGCCTTTGGTGGTCTGAGGCATATCCGAAAGCACCATCATGGAATGGTTAAAACTGTGGTGCCCGAAGTACGAGCGTATGCCACCATTGGCAGGCAGAGTCTCGTCCTTCAGCTTGTTGTAATCAATGAACTTCGCCTCGTCGATGAGCAGCCATGAGAGCGTGAGCGAGTTGGAGGAGCCCGGGCGGTCCTGACTGATGATGATAGCCACCGAGCCATTATAGAACGTGATTACATGCTCATAGTCAGCCGGTTCGGTGATTGGCTTAGAAAACGACTTCAGCGGTTTTCTGCCTACCACATAATGCACGCCATTGATATATCCCCACCGCTTCCATGCTGCAAGCAGACCAGGGAGCGTGTTGGTAAGTCCGTGCTTGAACGTCGGCACCACGATGCCTCCAGTAGATCCAGGCATACGCTGCATGTTACGCAGCACGAAAGGCGAGGCGATGGAGTCCGTCTTGCCCGTGCGTCGTCCAGCCACGATGACCGTAGTCTTCGCGCCGATGTATTGCGTAAGAAGCTGAGGTTTGTTGAAGTACACACGCTTAGAGTGTTGCTTCGCCTCAATATCCCAAAGGGAAGTGTCAACTTTGTTCGTCATTGTCTTCAGGCTTAAAGATGTCATCAAGCACAAGGTCTGCTTGTTCGTACTCAATATTCTCGGTGTCGGGGTGCGATGTGGTAAGCTCCTGCGTGAGCTTTCGGATGCGGTCGTCGATGTTCGGAACTGGCGTGATACCCACAACACGCGGGTCCGTAGTCGGGAAGAACGGTTGGACGACAATCATGTGATACGGCACAGATTGCTCGTCCTCGATGTCGATACGGTTGAACTTCGCATAAGAAGTGGCCGCTTTCTCCATCGTCTTCGTGTCCTTGCGCTTCTTCGCCATCTGGTACGTCTCCATGATCATCTCGTTATACCGCCAGCGGTGGAAGTCGCGCGTACACTCTGAGAGATTAGGTAGTAGCGCCTTGACGATTTTCAAGTCCGCATACGCCGTGACTTGCGACAGTCCGTAACGGCTTCGCAACTCGTCGACAAACTGACGATCCTTCATGTCAGGGTTGGCGATAGACCATGTGACCATGTCCCTTAATCGAAGTAGATGTTCGATTTGGGGAACAGGATATTTACCTTCCAATTCCGATTGGGAGGTGTAAAGGTCCTGTTTTGCGATGTCGATGATGCTTAATTGTGACATTAAAGGAATTTTGAATTTTGAGTTTTGAATTTTGAGTTGTCGGCTTTGCCGATGATGAATTGTTCATTTGGGAATTACTCGTCATCCTCCATATCGAGGAGGTTGTTACGGGTGTTTTCAAGAGCGAGAGGAGAGCCGACGTAGGCGAGCTGCATCTCCTGATGCAACAGCTTGACACGAGAAGCAGCCTTGCCACGGTGGTAACGCTGCGAAACTGGCGTGCTTCGGTCTGCAATGTCACGGCGTAGTGTCTCAGGCGGTACGCCAAGAATGACTGCCATATCGCTTATTTTGAGGTAGATTGAAGCATATTGTTCAATCTGCGTGAGAGTTTCTTCTGAATATACCATATTATTTTAATTGTTAGCACCGGCAGCGTTGATGCGCTGTTGGAAAAGGTCGGTTAGCGGAACGGAATGGTTCTTTATAAGATCCATGACGGACGCATGAAGAGTGTTGAAGATGTCGGGCGAGGTGGAGATGAAGGTGGACTCATGGCGGTTGCCTCGCGTGAGATTCTGCGAGGTGACAACACTAATCTGTTCACCAGATTCCGCTTGCACGAGAAGGATTTTGGAATGGTTGTCGGCAAGATAGGTACGCTTCATCGTCTGTGTGATGAACGCCCAAAGTTTTAGCGTTTTGTTCGTAGCCTTATGGTCGAGAACAAGATTAAAGGCAGAAATGTTGCCGGACTTCTCGATGAAGAAGAGCCTACGCAGGAACTCCTCGGAGATTGAGAACGAAGTCTGCCAAATCTCCGCTTTGCCGACCTGTCCCAAAATCCACTCTAAGACGTCCGCCACCTGAAGAGCATTGGAGAGATACGCCTGGTGTGGACATTCAGAGAGTGGCTTTAGGATGTCATCTATGTTGATGTTGCGCTTCACTACTTCTTGGATTTAGACTTGGACTTCGGCTT
>NZ_NOVE01000091.1 GCF_002265625.1 Prevotella sp. 885 | reverse complement strand
ATTAATTATTAATCGAAAAGACGATAGACATATATAAATGTCTGCAATTCAATGCAAATATATTAATAATATTAATATTTTCTCATTTTTAGGCTGACGCAAAATGACGCAAAAACAAAAAATGAGACGCAAAAGACGCAAAATCAACAAAAAATCTTATCTTTGCAGATTGGAAACCTAAACTAATAATTATATGATTAATCGCCTAAACACTTATTTTGATAGCACAAAGGTGGAACGCCGTGACTATTTCCGTCAGCTCGTCTTTCTGACCTTTGCGCCTCTGTCAATCCTTCTCTTCGGTCTTCACCTTGTGGGTTCCTATGGTTTGACAATTAAGCCTGCATTGGCTTGCTCGGCATGCTATGTCTTTGTATCGGCAGTATCACTCCTTTTCTATATATTAAAGGGACCAAAAAGGCTGAAGAATATAATGTCAGTCTTCCTCGTCTCGATAATGATCATTCAGAGCGTGCGACTTCTGGTCTTAGCTTCTATGCGGCTTAACGACCCCATGCTCACAACGGTCAACATAACAGTTTGCTATATCCTTGTGCTTATAGCCAGCATTTCCATCTTGCCACGCATTTCGCTTGTCTGCACATGCATTAACATAACGTCAATATTCCTCTGCCTCTATATCACCGACAATTCGATGTATAGTCAGCTGCTTATTATATTTGGTTTTACGAGTGTTGTCACCACCGCTTTTGGTTTCGTTGCCGACAAACTGTTGCGTGAGCAGCAAATTGAGTTCAACGATTATGCCAGTACCGTTGACCAAGTTTTGCATGTGTTCGATATGAGCAAGAGTGAGTTGTTGGCACTATTAAAGCTGGCAAAATCCCAAGACAATACCGCTGTTTATGACAAGGAACTGATGGCGTTGCTCGACAATAGGACGTTGCACAATATAAAAAAAATAGCAAGCCAGATAGAGCACATGCAGGCTTGCCAACGTAAAGAGATGAGCCAACGTTTTCCGATGCTTACGCCAGCCGAGCTCGATGTCTGCCGCCTCGTCGAGCAGGGACTTACCATTAAGGATATTTCTATAGCCTTGGGTAAGAGTGTCTCAAACGTGAGTACGGTGAGGGGCAACGTCAGAAAGAAGCTGGGGTTGGCGCAAGATGATAATTTACGAAGTGTGCTGTTGGAGAACAGGCATTAATATATAAATAATTCAGGTCATTTGATGATGGTGTGGACTGTTTAAAAACATCTCATTTAGCGGGTTATTTTCTAATTCTTCGGCAGTTTCCGAAGACAATATTTGCATTTCTAATGCTCAATACTATGAGTTGAATGCACGAAGAAATCTTTGGTGCGAAATTCTTGAGTTTTGAGCGTTTGGAGCCAATGTGTTAATACACAGTGTGTTATGAGATTTTCTGACGATGCGCCGTGAAATCAGACTCGCAAACGAGCCGTTTTTTGCTGCAATAGCGCCACTTTTACACTCTAATAGTGCCACTTTTATCATACAATAGCGCACTTTTACACTCTAATAGTGGCACTATTGGTGTGTAAAAGTGGCGCTATTGTTAAGCATGGGTGCTGTTTGCACCGCATAACACCATAAAAACAGCAATCCAGACCTCTAGAATCAATTTTTATTTTGTAACATGTTTTTACTCTTTGTACGATATTTGCATGGTGGCGCAGGTGCATCGCCGAGTCGGCTGCGATGATGCGACCTGCGAAGTATCGGATGCGACGTGGCAGATGATATAAACAAGTGACTCTTCAGATAAAATGTCATTACAATTTTATCTGAAGAATCACTTGTAAAGAACGACCGAAAATAGCCGAGAACGACCGCAACGACCGCAAAAACGACCGCAAAAACGACCGCAACGACCGCAAAAACGACCGCAATGACTGCAAAAACGACCGCAAGAACGACCGCAACGACTTATATTATGAGTAAAGTTCTTTTTCGCCTATCTCTGTTATCAGCCATTTTTTGCCATTCGAAGATTTCACTATAAGTTTATCCTTTGCCATATTAACAAGGAGACGACCTATTTTTCGTAGCTTTTCGTCACGAGTGTTGTTTACAGGAAAAACATGTTGAAGGGTTTCAAATGCATCTTTACGCTGGAAACCTAATTCTCCAGCATTATGCGCTAATTGAAGCAGCAGCTTTTGAATGCTGTTTTCAGCAAGTCCTTTCTCCTTGGTATAATGACCTATTTGGTTTGTCAACTTGGCAACTTTTAGAGATATGGTGTAATGTGGCGCACGGCCTTCTATCAATCCTTTTTCATAAAGATGCTTTGCAGCTTCCTTGGTAATGGGGTGGTGTTTCTGTACCGAATCTAACCAAAGGCACTCTTTCAGAGACAAAGAGCTATTTGTTTTCAAAAGATTGGTATATTTCTCGTCAATCATCTTGCCATAGATAGTGACTCCTACAGTACGATGCTCATTGTCAATATCGTAATCAGGCATGGGGAAGAAACGATTGCGTTGTTCAGTGTAAATCTTCTTGATGCCACGTCCTACGGTATCAATCATGTTGAAGTTGACCATGCCTCGGCATAAGCATTCGTTGCGATAGTGAAACTGAGGACCTTTATGCTCCAAAGCATTCTCTATGGTGCCGGGAATAAAGCTACCGCCATTGCCATAGTATAAGGTGCTTGGACCTTCTACGAAAACTATGCGCTGTTGCAAGGTGTAATCTTGATGGGCGATGGCATTATGTAGAGCCTCACGTATGGTATATTCATCATACTGCTTCATCGTATCAGGAAAGAGGGTTCCGCCTGGCAGTTCGCGCATGGTTTTGTTGCGTATCTTGCCCAACACCTTATCTACAGTCAAGATGAAAGGAATGGAGAAGTGTTCATAATCTTGCACAATACCTTCTTCATCTTCCCAAGTCCAAGTGATTTGGGCTACGGCAGGATGAATCTTTTGGATAGAAAGCGGCTTGCCTAATAACAGTATTGCAGCACGAGTGATTTGGCCGTCTCGCATCATCATGCTATTAGCTAAGAACTCTTCTGTTGTCCATGAATCTATTTCTTCGGCAGGAATACTTGAAGAGTGTACTTTCTTGAACATGACTTTAGCTGTAGCCACAGCCAACTCATCCAAATCATTTATGGTCGCATTGGGTACGAGTTGGGCTGTCCAATCTGGTATTGGTGGTTGTTGGCGGATGGCATCTTGTTTGGCTTGGTTCAATGGTTTTAGACTTTCGCCATCACGACCATAAGCCACACCTTTCCAGTGCATCACGATATTGCGTGGCGATGCAGGAACTTGGAACAACAAAACACGTTTGCCTTCAACCTCAATAGGTATAATATCCCTAAAGATGAGATTGTCTGTAGTGTGTTGAGACATGTCTTGCTTTAGGCGGTTCAAGGCTACTTCACCATCTTTGAAACTGGTACCAATAATCTGGTGCTTCTTGTCCCAAACACCGAAGACTATCCAAGCGAACTCATGGTCTCGTAAGTTTGCTTCATTGCTGAGGGCGGAGAAGTACTTTCCCAACTCGTCAACATCAAAGTTGGTCTCTGCTTTCTTAAACTCTACGACCTCATTTTCTGAGTGGTCCCAGAGTTCTTTGAATTTATCTATGAATTCAATATTGTTCATGATGTTTATAATCGATTTCTGTAAGGAATAGCCGATATGATTACTTCTGTATCAAAACACTTTGTCCATAAGAATGATTTTATTCTCATGACAACTTCAGACGAGGATTGACATGGTCCTACAATGATTCTTTTTAGACATTCAATGGGGATATTAATTTTGATGTATGGTACAAGTTTGTTGTCTGCAAGACGATATTGTGGCATTATTTGATGTTTTATGATGCGATATTCGCCCTCTGCTTCATATTTTTTATTTTTATAGATAGGAGCATAAGCATTGTTTATTATAGCCTGTTTTACATCTGTCCACTCATCTTTATTGAAAATGTTTTTTAATGTCTTATTGCAGGCTTCTTCTGCAATCTTGATGTTATGTTGTATCAACATACTCACATCTTTTTATTTCATCATAAAGTAAATATGTCGGCTCACTTTCACTCCAATATTTACGTTCTTTGCAATCAGCTCCATACATAGGTAAAGTTGATGGAAGCTTGGAGAAATCGAAACCTAAACTTATGCCATCTCCATTTTGTCCATATCCACGCCACATTGTTAAATCATCTTCCTGCTTAGAGAACGAAATCGTAAATATGTTCAGATTATACTGGGGGTGTTGTGTGAGTTCCTTTTCTTTGTCGTTAAGTACAATGTTGTTCTTTTTAGTATAATCAAGTACACCGGCTTTTAATCCTTCAAAGAACAACTGACATTCTGTTGGATCGTTTTGAAAGGCGTAATGTGTTGCCCACATTGTTATATATTTGGGATGTATATCGCCTTCCTCATAACACAATGAATGTTCTATCATATTATAGAACGTATTCATTGTGGTATAGTGATATAGTATAATATTATCTTCTTTAGTCATACTTATCTCTTTTTAATTGTCAAATCCAAATTTATTCCAGGCATCGAGGACGAGGCGCTTCGTGCGGTATTCTCCGTACTGGCGCAGCTCGTTGTCTTTCAGCACACGGATAGTTTCCTTTGATGCTTTCTAACTTCTACAAATATAATGCTTTTCTTTGAGGTATAACAACAAAAAGCAAACTGATTTAATAATCGAATATATACTTTTTCGATGTCTTTAGTCATTAGTGCCTCAGATTTAACGAGACACTAATGATCTTAAGTTAAACAATTCTCCATCTAATAGAGAATAATGTCCTTTTATCAAAGTTGCACTCTAATGATTTTAATAACTTTGTTGTCATTGTGTCAACGTTCTTGTTGTATTCATCTTCCAAGTTGAATAGTTGACGCTGTTTTTTTAGAGAGTTTCTCAGACAAATGGTTTTCTTGTTTC
>NZ_NOVE01000090.1 GCF_002265625.1 Prevotella sp. 885 | reverse complement strand
ATGAATATGGCTGAAGAAATTATAAAGATACCGCTAAGTCGCTTTCGTTTAATAAAGAAGGCGACAATGACTGATTTTAAAGATATTTCAGAGTGGCTGAAAGACGCTTTTGAAAATCATAAAGAACTTTATGGGTATGCCCTTTATCATAATCTTAACGGTTTTATACTTGATGCTTTTAAGGAGAAGAAAGTCTTTGTGCTTAGATATGAAGGCAAAGCAGTGGCATTTCTCACATTCATTCCACCAAGTGAAGAATGTATAAGAATAACCTTCGATGCGGTATGTGTTAAACCTGACTTTTTGAGAATGGGCTTGGCATCATTCCTGCATAAGAGTGCTATCGAACATTATCAAAAACGAGGGTGTTTGGTTGCTGAATTGTGGAATGTATGCACCGAGTCATATAAATTAGGCAAATCGATGGGGTTTGTTAAAAAGAAAGAGGAGAAAGAAACTGACGAAGTATCCATGGTTAAGACTTTGGTAGATACAAGAAGACAGAACCGTAATGCGAATGTTAGGTTTGTGGTATGGGGCAATAGTTATGCTGATATTAACTCACAACCTAAATATAGTTGGTCTTTGAATTTTCGAAGAAATAAAAAGCCAATAATTTGTTCAATAGATTACGAGTGGACTGTAGGAATTATTCAAGATAAAAAAGTTGTTTACTCAGGAATTGCTAAACGCTTTTTTGACGTTATTCCAATAGGGGGACCTTATTTATATATAAACGAAGAAAAGGCTAAATACATTCTTGAATCAATACAACGATATTGTCATAATTAACAATTATTGTTCACATAATATATAATTACTACGGCAAAGTCAAAAATGATAAATGGCTCTGCCGTAGATAGAATAAGTTGGATTGTATTTGGTGGCTTGTCACATAAACCTAACATGCCCTCAATCCGCTCACCATACGATGAAGCTTCGCAGCGTCAGCCGTCAAGAACTCAAAGGAGTCGAAGTCGCCGTAGCAGGAGCGGTAGCCGGATAGATATTTGGCGGCGCGATAGAGTCTGTATAAGATGTTGCCGGGCTTAAGGAACACACATACCGACATCTCGTACTCGGTCTGAATGCTTCCGTCGTTGAGTGTATCTTGATAAGCTTCAAGAGCCACGTCATACACATTCTCGTTGCTGCAGAATGTGAAATGAAAAGGAGCGGTAGTCTTGTCTGTAGCCGATACGCCTCTATCCAAAAAGTTGGCAAACCATTCCAGTCTGTCGGCATCCTCGGGGCGTAACAGCAACGCGTCAAAATCACCATCCTTACGCTTTCTGCCAAAGAGATATTTAGTAGCGCTTTTCAGTTTATCCCAAAATTCAAGATGAACAAGATGGAAACTTCCATAAACAACGCGTACCTCGTCTTCTGTGGGTTCAAGAGTCCCTAAAACCATCTGATGGCTGACATCATGACATCTGCAAACAAATAATTCAGTCTTTTCCATAAATTTTAATTTAGATTAATAATAACTTTTGGCAAAAGGGCTTAGTGGTAGTCTGTTAATTGCAAATGCCATGCCATGAATTTTCTATGCGAACACGTTTCTTCTATTCTGTAGGTTTCACCACAGCTCTCCACTCCATAAACTGCTTGGTTGTTTCTCCGCTATGATGGTCGAGGAAGAGGCTGTGGGCGGTGTCGAGCTTGGCAATCGCCTGCATGTCCTCAGCATCAAGTTCAAAGTCGAAGATATTCAGATTCTCCTGCATTCGTTCCTTGTGAACAGTCTTCGGGATGATGATTACGTCGCTCTGCAACAGTCAGCGCAAGCTACTTGAGCGGCAGTCTTGCCATATTTCTCGCCAATCTGGGTGAGGGTAGGGTTGGATCAGGTTCCACCTGATAAACACCATAACCCAGTTGCGGCATTTCCACGCCATTGCTTAATTTTATCTTCTTCATAATCTATATGTTTTAATGTTCGTTATTCCATTCTGCCATATTTCATTTCCACGCCCTCCT
Source organism: Prevotella sp. 885 (assembly GCF_002265625.1). Classification (GTDB taxonomy): domain Bacteria; phylum Bacteroidota; class Bacteroidia; order Bacteroidales; family Bacteroidaceae; genus Prevotella. The sequence goes on along the minus strand of NZ_NOVE01000090.1, from coordinate 3,216 downwards.
TATCATACTGCTTGCGCTTGCCGGTTGGAGGCTCAGTAAGTGTGATGCGAACTACAGCCGTGCGTGATAGGGAACGGGCGATGCTCTGGTCGAAAGCATCCATGTGGTGAGGAAGGAAACGCTCACAGATCAGTCGGAGACCATGAATCTTCTCTGCATCCTCGGTCACTATTTCAGCCTTGCCGAATGCGATGGCTGATTTGAATTGCAGGGTGAAACTGCCGTCCTTCGGACCAACCGTAGGCGCACAACGTGTTACGGCTGAAAGGCAAACCTCGGGATGAGTCTTGATGGCCTCCAACTTCTTGCCTTCCAAGGCACCATGAAAATACCAATTCACATCATCATCTGATGCGAGTGACAGGGGTAAACCATAAGGCTTGCCTTCTTCGTCAATAAAACTGACCGTTATATACGGAGCCTTGTGCATTATTTCCAAAGCCCACTCACTATCCATTGCTCTTGATTCCTTTCTCATTTTTATCCAATTAATTTAATAATCTGTTTATCCGAAGCATCAGGCAGGATTTCTTTCAGATGCTCGAAAATCCTCTGTTGAGACTCTTCTGGAGTTCGGTTGCATTGGCAAGCCTCCCTGCCATAGAGATCTTCGGGAGTGTTGAGCAGCGACCATCCCCAGCCATATTCATGATTGTGCTTGTCGCGAGGATAGATGAAATCCTCGGTCACGATGTAAGTTGCCATTTCCAGTCGGGTGAGATAACCGTCAAACTTGCTTCTCATTCCCTTTCCCGTGAAACCGCAGGCTGCCCGAAGTTCTCTTGTGATGAGACTGCCTGTAGATTGAAGCGTGCTGAGAATGGCTCCTTCTATCGATTCTTCATCAGGGCGAGGGAACTTGCTTCTTCTGTAGTTGCAGAAGTCCGGCCACCATTCCTGGCTGATGAATCCCGCTTTCTTGTTGAAGAACTTTCCGTACATACACGGCATTTCCTGCACGATTTCGCCCTTCCATTTCCACAACGGCCAGTCCCAACCGCCTTCAGGGAAAGTTACATATCGGCAATCCTCTGCCACGATGTCTTCGGCAGAGAAGCCTTCAATGCCGCTATCAAGGAGAGGGAGGAAGCCGATTTTCTGAATCAGTTCCATCATGCCTGTTGCTGAATATATTTCTGGAAAATTCATAAGCTTCGTTCTTTATTTTATTATTATCAATTCATTCAATTTATCCTTTCTGATAATCTTAGGCTGAGCCTTGCCAGCGAGAATGAGAATCTTCTTGCCATCATTTTCTTCAAACTATTTGTTTTCAAAGATTCATATGTAAATACGTCATCAGCGCAATCTGTATCATCAGAATGGCTGGAATGCCGTATTTGAATTTCTTGTGCATCGTCTTATGGTTTTAAAATCCCAACTCCACATCCTTGCCGAATGGTGCGAGCGAAAGCCCAGCCATCTTGAAATGCTGTTTTCCCCAAGGAATGCCGATGATAGTACATGCAAGAGCCAGACTTCCTGTGAAATAACCGATGGCAGCTTCGAGACCTCCGAAGAGCCACCAAAGTAAGTTTCCTATTATGTGCATAAGATTATTCTTTTATTTATCAATTTCTGTGAAATGATTAAAAGTTTGCAGAAAACTCCATCAACATTTTCTGGGCAAGGGGAGCGTACCATGTCTTTACCTCCTGTTCAGTAGGCGTATGACCGCCAGGGAAATGGAAGGCTTGATTGTAGTGCTCCAGGAAGAGAGGGGAGAAGTGAGCCAGGGTGTCCTGCTCACCAAAAAGTCCCCACACACGATCCTTATAATATGGGTTGCAATTGTCGAACTGCACGGTTTCCAGCTCTGCAAACTCCTCTATCAGCGCCTCGTCAATCACCAGCCGCTGATTGCCGTCCCTTCTCGGTGCCTTGTATTCATGCTCGCCGATTCGCTCCTTCAGAAACTCCGTCATCATGAAATACGGATTGCCGAGCAGGGCAGGAATGCCCACCACAGGAGCCAGCATCTGGGCGAGGAATGAGCCGCAGCTGTTGCCCAGAAGCAAGTCGGGCTGCTCCCGGTCGATTATGGACCGAATCTCCTTCAATGCTTCCTTGGGGTGCAAAGGGAGGTCGGGAGTCAGCACTACAGCCGTCCCCTCAAACGCCTCTTTCAAGGCTCTCGCCATCGGACAGCTGCCCGTGGCGAAGAATCCGTGTAGGAATAATATCTTCTTCATGCTCTAATATGCAATGTCTTGTTTTGCTTTCAACTGCAAAGATACAAACTATATTCAGAAATGGATTTATACTGCTTGTTTTTTGTTGGTGCAGCAGACTGGATATCACATGCCAATGTATTCTTGTCAAAAAATGTCTTTATGTCCGCCATGCAAATATCGTACAAGAGGTAAAAACCTGTTACAAAATGAAAATCAATTCTAGAGAATCAAAAAGCTGTTTTTATGGTTTTTCCGGCATCAAAGCCACCTTTGCCACCCATCAAAGACACCCAAATTGCCCTCATAGCGCCGCTTTTACAGTCTAAAAGCGTTACTATTGCAAGACAATACTTGAGGTATTTGGTGGTAATTATGCCAATCGTAAATGTTAGTATAATCCTTACAATGGTAGATTTGGGTACCAAATATGAGAAATGCAAATGGAATGTGTTAAGACGAAAAAAGCCACCTAAGTAGGTGGCTTGCAAGCAGTTATAAAAATGTTTGTTTTAGAGCTGTCCAGGGGGTTACTTTCCGATGCACCATACGTAATCAACTGAGTATCAGTTGTTTAATGTATGTTTGAGCCGTATGAAAGCCGGACTAAAATGTAAGGATTTTTATCTCCTTAATTATCTGATATTCAGTGCTTTTTAGTCCTACTTTCCTACTTTTTTCAAGTATCTTTTTAAGCCCTTTTCTACGCCTTTCATTTTCCCACGCAAATAATGAATGTCGTTGATTCTCAATCGGTTAAGTACTGACGTGCTATTTGTGAGCCGCTTTCCTTCTGAATGAAAAGAATGTTGATTATCAGCTACTTACGATTTTCGTATTTTCACTTGGTTTCACTTGATTTCATTCATTTTATATGTCATATATCGGACCACTGGAAAAAGTGTGTGGATATCGTAGGGGTCAGCGGAAAAGTACTGGGGGTGTTTTTTATTTCATAGTATTTTGTATCTTTGCATTATGAACATGCTTGAACAATTAGCCCGTCTAGTTCTTCCCAAAGAAATACTAGACAATTTCGATATCG
>NZ_NOVE01000008.1 GCF_002265625.1 Prevotella sp. 885 | reverse complement strand
ACGAATATCGGTTCTGTCACCTGGTCTCAGCTCGTTTTCGTCAAGGTATATGTGAACAAGCTTTGTTTCTTTCTTTTGCTCTACAAACACGTCTTTAAGGTCGAACCAATCCAGCATGTGTTCGGGCAAAAGACATTCTGCAAGGAGTCTATACTTTTCCATATTTATCCGTTCTTTGACTTTATAAACGGACAATATAGTGTTTTTATTGTACTACGATATCCACACACTTTTTCCAGTGGTCCGTATTTTATCATCATTTTCGTGAAAATGGAAAAGACTGATTTGCACCGTGTTTATAATATACCTATTTTTGCAAGCGATAAATATCATAACATAACACCGCCTGTTTGTGGAATATGTAGCATACAAGTAGTTCTACCGATGGGTTAAAAATAATAATCTTATGCAAAAACAAAAACCAATTATGACCATTGGAGTAACAACATCAATGTTGTTGTTGTCACTCGGCGCCAACGCCCAAACCACAGAATTAGGGCTTAAAGGTAACAAGTCTTCATACGAGATGCTCGCTCCTATGAAGCTTACACCAGCAGAGCGCAAGGCTAAGTTGGCTGAGTCTATCGCCAAGCATCCGCTTTTGCACAAGAGACTCGTGCCGCAAACAGCGAAGCGTGACAGCCTCGTGCGTCTTAACCGCAACATTGAGGCAGGCATCAAGACCAAGCAAGCACCATCCCTTCCTATATTAAGAGCCAACGACGAGAAAGCCAAGACTCTATGGGGTAATGTGCTTTTTGATAATAGCTGGGGTGCTGAGACTCCAGAATACGGTATGTACTCATTCAGCACCGAAACTCCCATTAAGGTAAAGAAGCAATTCCTGGACGACTTCTTCCGTGCCACTGGTGCAGGTGCATGGATTGAGGACGACCTCTATTTCGTGATGTACCAGAACTTCTGGGGCGTGGATGTGATCTACCTCTATCATTACGACACCAAGACTTGGGAGAAGAAGCTGGAAAAGCGCCTTGAGAATTATTCGCTCGTTGCCATCGAGACAGCCGTGGCTAATGACGGAACTGTCTACGGATGTTTCCTTGACGCTGACGGTACGTATAATGAGCTTGGCGTAGTAGACTATGCCACCGAGTCAAGAACCACTATCGGACGACTCAGACACAGTTACGTGGCAATGGGTATCACCAGCGACAATGTTCTGTATGGCATTGCGGAAGATGGCAACCTCTATAAGATTGACACCCAAACAGCTGAAGAAGTAGTGGTCGGTTCCACTGGCAAGCAACTCACCAAGGCTGACGGCAGCTACTTCTATCAGAGCGGCGAAATAGACCAGACCACCAATACTTTCTATTGGGACTGCGTGGACAACAACCAACAGTCAACCCTCTATACAGTAAACCTCACCACTGGTCAGCTGACGGAGGTTGGACAATTCGCTAACAACAACATCGTCTCGCTCCTTACCATTCCTAAAGCAAAGGCTGCCGACAACGCTCCTGCTGCTGTTGAGCAGATTGACTTCGACTTCGCTGGTGGTTCGCTGACGGGCAACGTCTGCTTCACCGCACCAACAAAGCAGTTTGACGGCAACAACCTTACAGACAGCAAGCTCACCTACACCATCCTTAACGGTAAAGAAGAAATAGCAACTGGCGAGACCACTCCTGGAGCAAAGGTATCGCAGCAGGTGACACTTAACAAGGGATATAACACCATCACCGTTATTGTCAGCAACGCCAACGGCGCGAGCCCGAAGTACGCAAGCCGTTACTACGCAGGCTTTGACACTCCGAAGCCTGTGGGCAACGCTCAGGTATCCGTAAATGCCAACACTGGCAAGGCTACTGTCACATGGGAAGCACCAGCCGGTGGTCAGAACGACGGCTACCTCGGCGAACTCACCTACGACATCAAGCGTTATCCAGAAGGCAAAGTGGTTAAGACAGGCCATGTGGGAACCACCTTTGAAGAAACACTTCCTGAGGGCGAGACCACAGTCTATGGTTATGGCATCACGCCAAGCAACAACGGCACTAAGGGCGACGAAATCGTCACCAACTACATAGCCTACGGCGACCCCATCACTCCGCCTTTCTACAACGGATTCGACGCTAAGTACGACTTGGCTTACTTCACCGTTATGGATGCCGACAATGACGGCAAAACATGGTCTCTCAAAGAGGCTGACATGTTCAATGGTTACGACGGTTACGCCCAAATACTTCGTGGAGAGGAGAAGCACAGCTTCAACGACTGGCTGATTACACCCGCACTCAAGGTAAAGGCCAACCACAAGTATAACATCTCTTTCCGACTCTCAGGACTATACAAATATTATGAGGAGCAGTTCGAGGTGAAATACGGCTCAGCACCCACTGTGGAAGGTATGAATAAGACTCTGATGCCGCAGACCACCATCAAGCGTTCCGACTTTGAGACGGTTACGCTCACTCTCGAAGCAGACAAGGATGAGGTTATCTACCTCGGATTCCATGCACTCTCAGTACTGGGAGAAGCCATGGGCGTAAAGATTGACGACATCAATGTCACGGCAGGTGTGGACAATCTCGCTCCTGACCAGGTGACGGAACTCAATGTGGAAGCCGACCCGCAGGGAACTCTCTCCACAAAAATCAGCTTCACAGCTCCGACAAAGACCCTCAACGGCAAGACTCTTGACAATATCACCGGTTTCCAGCTCCGTCGCACGGGTAAGGTGGTGGCAGAGATTCCTGCTGCAGCTCCTGGCGCAAAGGTGGAATACACAGACAACACACCGGTCAATGGTGTCAACGTATACAGCGTGGCAGCCGTAAACGAGAAGGGCGCAAGCTTCTATTGCACACCGGTGGCAGTATACGTAGGCGAAGATAGCCCCACTACTCCGGTAAAGGCTAACACCGAAACAAATACCAACTCAGTACGTTTTAACTGGAACGCTCCAGAGAAGGGCATACACGGTGGCTATCTCAACCCCGAGAAGCTCACCTATACGCTCGCCGAATCTGACGGTTCTGACTATAAACCTACATATACTCCTGTGGGAAACACAGTAGGCAAGACATACTTCGACCTCGACGTCAATCCTAATGACGGAGCGGAGCAGACCGTAAAGACACTCTTCATCAACGCAGCCAACGATTACGGCAGCAGTGCGTACATACCATTGCCTTCATACATCCAGGGCAAGCCTTACGACATCCCGTTCTCTGCCAGCGTAAAGAACTATATGTTCTACGGCATCCTTTGGGCAGCATGGGGAACCGGCAAGTCTGACTTCGAGCTCTCTAAAAACTCGGTTGACAACGACGGCGGCTGCTTCTATCTCGTGCCGAAGAACGACGACGACATCTCGTACCTCGGTTCAGGCAAGATCAGTCTCGGTGGCGCTACAGCTCCCAAGCTGATGTTCCATCACAAGGCAGCAGAAGGCAGCAAGGCAAAGATTACGGTAGAGGTGGAGACTCCTGACGGCATCAAGCATGAGGCAGACGTCATTGACTACGCCAACCTGCAGGGAGGCGACTGGAGCGCATCCGGCATCGACCTCAGTCCGTGGGCTAACGAACCGTTCATCACCTTCGACTTCGCCGTACAGGGCAAGAGCTATGAAGAAATCTACATTGACCGCCTCTTCGTACGCGACACACAGACTGACGACCTCAACGCCGAAATCGAAACACCGAAGACAGTATTGAAGGGTGGCGTGGCTAACGTGAAGGTAAGAGTGAACAACTTCGGCGAGAATCCTGCCAAGAACTTCAAGGTGAAGCTCTATGCCAACGACAAGCTGGTGGAGACCAAGAAGATAACTGAGACTCTGGATGCTTACAGATTCACAGACGTTGACTTCGCATTCCAGAGCAACAAGCTCGACCAGAACGACAACGTGGAGCTTAAGGCAGAAATCGACTATGCTTACGATCTCTTCGAGGACGACAACGTGGTGTCTGCAAACATTGGATACACCACAAGCGCTAAGCCGAAACCCGAACAGGTGAACACCAACAATACAGAAGAGGGTGTGAACATCTCATGGACTCCGGTAATCACCAATACAGAGACCGTTACCGAGAGCTTCGAGGACGGAACATCATGGAGCCAGGACAACTTCGGAGCTTTCCATTCAGAGGCTGTAAACTCTGGTACAACTGGAGGTGTATTCGATAAGTACAAGTTCCCGAACCAGGGTTCTAACTACGGATTCATGCTCTTCGAGCCTGCTAACGGATGGCTCACAGCAGCACAACTCAATCAGGCATCCGACTTTAAGGCACACACTGGCGACAAGTATATTGCAGCCCTTTACCGAGTTGACGCAGAAGGATATGACATGGCCCAGAACAACTGGCTCTACAGTCCGGAACTCTCAGGCGACGCTCAGGAGATAAGCTTCTGGGCAAAGAACTTCAAGGACAGCGAGGTTACGCATAAGGAGACCTTCAACGTGCTCTACTCTACTACTGATAATAAACGCGAGTCGTTTAACAAGATTGGCGAGACATTCAGTCTTACAAGCGGTGCATGGGAGGAGATAAAGGTGCAGTTGCCGGCAGGTGCCAAATACTTCGCCATCAACCACAACACTGCGACATGGGACAATCCGTTCTTCTTCATGATTGACGACATCACCTATTCATACGGCGCAGGCAAGGTAACCGGCTACAACATCTATCGTGACGGCAAGCTCATCGGCAATGTAACAGCTGACGTTCGCAACTTCGTCGACAAGGATGCAAATCTCTCTGACACCAACAGTCATGTATATGGCGTCACAGCAGTATACGCCAGCGAAGAGTCGGAGGCAACACTCGCTCAGATTCTTACCGGACTGGACAACATCTCTGCTGACAGCAAGACATTCGACGTCTACACAACAGACGGCATCTGCGTGGCAAAGGGCGTGAAGAACCTCAACCTGCTCAAGAAGGGAGTCTACGTAGTTAACGGCAAGAAGATTGCAGTGAAGTAAAAAAACTGGAATGTGAAACCAACAAACGAAAACCATGAACAAAAGTTATAATATGGTTTTGGCTACAATGTGCTTGGCATTACTTATGCCAAGCGCACTGAACGCCAAGCCCCGAACCCTACAGCAGAAGATGCAGGCAGCCACGGCAGCTTTCAGTAAGGGACAGTTGTCGAAGATGATGAAGGCTAAGAAAGCGCCGATGAAGCAGCTCAAGGCTGCAGACGATTACACAGTCTTCGGATACGACAACGGCGGATTTGCCATCATCGCCAATGACGACCTTGTTCCTGCCGTGCTCGGCTATTCGGAGAGCAGCTTCGACGACAAGGCAGGGAACGAGAGCTTCAAGTGGTGGCTCAGCGCTGTCAGCGAGGTGGTGAAGAAGAATGTGGAAGAAGGCAAGACCATTGCTCGCACCACAAAGCCTACCGACGGCAACTTCCCTGAAGCAGTCCCCATGCTCCTCACCACCAAGTGGGGTCAGGAGGCACCGTTCAACAACCTCTGCCCCATCGCCACGGACGGCTCGGGCAGATGTCTCACGGGATGCGCCGCCACGTCCACGGCACAGGTGTTCTATTATCATAAGGGACCCAAGAACGGTATGGGCAGCCATACCATCTATTATCCCTACGGCATGACATCAGGCGTTGCCATCAGCGTAGACTTCGAGAAAAGCATCTACGACTGGACCAATATGATAGACGTTTACGACAAAGGCTACTCCACTCAAGAGGCTGACGCCGTGGCTGTGCTGATGAGAGACCTTGGCGTGGCAGCCGACATGGACTACGGTTCAACCGCACAAGGCGGTAGCGGCACGCTCCACGAAACTCTTGCCAGAGGTCTGCAGCGCTATTACGGACTGACCGACGTGAAGTATCTGGAGCGTGAGGACTATAGCGAGCAGGGATGGATGAACGTCATCTACGACCAGCTCAGCCGCAATCTGCCTATCGTCTACGGCGGATTCACAAAGCAGCGCGAGGGCCATTCCTTCGTTCTTGACGGCTACGACGCAGAGGGACTGGTGCACGTCAACTGGGGATGGAACGGTGATCAGAACGGCTATTACGACATAGCCATCCTCGACCCCGTCGGCTATAAGTTCACACAGATGCAGGAGGCTGTCATCAACATCGAGCCGACACCTGCCATCAGCCGCATCTCCGGCGAAGTAAGCGTGACGAAGCCAGGTACGCTCCGCTCGCTGCTGGAAGAGGAATCGTTCTTCCATTACGAAGGTCTGAAGGTCAACGGTGACATCAATGCCACCGACATCCGCACCATCCGTGAGATGGCTGGCGTGGACGAAAACGGCGGTCGCACTCGCGGCAGACTGCAGAAACTCGACCTTAGCAACACCAACATCCTTGCAGGATCTGACTATTATCTCATCGACAAGGGCAACAAGCTCACCATCAAGGCGGACAACACATTGCCAGACAAGCTGTTCTATGGATGCAGCATGGAAGAGATCAGCTTCCCGTCGGCAGGCATCCACAACTTCGGAAAGGGCGTATGGGCTTACTGCAACAAGCTGAGCCACGTAAGTCTCACTCCTGCCGCTGACGCCAACTTCAAGGTGGTCGGCAACATGATTTACAATACGGACAAGACCACTCTGAGGGCTGTCACGCCTCTCGTCAGAGAAGACATCAACATCCCCGACGGAGTGAAGACCATCGACGACTATGCACTTGCCGGTTGCAGCATGGTACGCAAGATAGCCATCGGCAACGATGTCAAGAACATCGGCAGAGAAGCCTTCGGCTACTGCTGGTCAATGGAGGAACTGAAGGTCAGACCTAAGACCATCCCACAGCTCGGCACCGACGTCTTCGCAGCAGCCAACACCCAGACCTGCAAGCTGACAGTACGTGCAGGCAGCAAGGCACGCTACGCTTCTTTGGCACAGTGGAAGGAATTCACGAACATCGTGGAGTTCGGCGTTACCGTCAAGGCACGCAATCTCTCACGCATCTATGGCGACGACAATCCTGAACTCACCTACACCGTCATCGGTGCAGAGCTGGAAGGAAAGCCTGAGCTGACATGCGAGGCAGACAAAACTTCTGATGCCGGACGTTACAAGATCAAGATCGGACGCGGAACCATCCAGGACGAGGACGTGGAGTTTGAGGACGGCTATCTGATCATCAAGCGTGCTCCGCTGGAAGTGATCGTGGAAGACGCCACACGTGGCAAGGGAGAAAGCAATCCTGAGTTCACCCTCCGCTACGAAGGATTCCGCAACGGCGATACGGAGAGCGTATTCAATGAGAAGCCGCAGATAACGTGTGTGGCAGACGAGAACTCACCCGAGGGCGAATACGAGATTGTCGTGGAAGGCGGCGATGCCGACAACTACGACCTCTCTTACACCAACGGCAAGCTGACCGTCACCGGCGCCACCGGCATCACAGCCGTAGAAGCAGACACAATGCTGAACGGAAAACCCTGCGACATCTACTCTCCCACCGGACAGTTGGTTCGCAAGCAAGCCCACTCTCTCAACGGTCTGCCGTCAGGCGTATACGTTGTAAAGGGCAAGAAGATACTCGTTAAGTGACCTATGCCAAAGACAATATTTGCATTTCTGATGCTCAATACTATGAGCCCAGCGCACAACAAAATCTTTGGTGCGAAATTCTCGAGTTTTGAGCGTTTTGAGACAACAGATTCATACACAGCGCGTTATGCGGTTTTCTGACAAAACGTTATGAAATCAGACTCGCAAAAGAGCCGTTTTCTGCTGCAATAGCGCCACTTTTACACTACAATAGTGCCACTTTTATCATGCAATAGCGCCACTTTTACACTCTAATAGTGGCACTATTGTAGTGTAAAAGTGCGCTATTGGTAAGCTCGGGTGCTGTTTGCACAGCAAAACACCGTAAAAACAGCAAACCAGAACTCTAGAATCAATTTTTATTTTGTAACATGTTTTTACTCTTTAGACAATATTTGCATGATGGTCATTAAGACGTGTTTTATGATATGAAGACGTGTTAGAATATGCAAAATGGTCAGTCTGGGAAAGCAACAATTTGACTTTACAATCAGCTTTTTCGTACTTTAATCATTGCTTTCTCAGCATTTTATTTTATCTTTGCAAAATAAAAGTCCCTTGGAAAACGTGCAAGACTTCAAGAAAAGTCCCTTGGAAAACGTGCATGACTTCAAGAAAAGTCCCTTGAAAAACGTGCATAAGCAAAAGCAAAATCAATCATAAATCATTAGCAACCAAATGTTTAAACGAAAAATCGAGGAATACCTCAAAGAATGGAAGAGTGATAAGCATAAAATGCCTCTTATCATCAAAGGATGTCGCCAATGCGGAAAGACATTCTCTGTACTCGATTTTGCTCATAATAATTATGAGCATATCGTTTATCTCGACTTTTTCCAACATCCAGAATACAAGTCTGTTTTTGATGGCGGTTTGGATATCGACAATATCTGCATGACACTTTCCACCTTGATACCAGATGCCACTTTCATATCGGGCAAGACCTGTATAATCTTTGACGAAATACAGGAATGTCCTCGTGCACGCACAGCCTTGAAATTCTTCAAGACAGACGGCAGATACGACGTAATAGGTACGGGATCGCTATTGGGAGTAAGTGGTTATCATACCAATGTTTCGGCAGAAGCTCCGATTCCGGTAGGTTATGAGACCATCATAGATATGTATCCAATGGATTTCGAAGAATGGCTATGGGCGAATGGCATTCAGAAAATGACCACCGATTATCTAAGTCGCTGTATGGAAGAACGTACTCCTGTGCAAGATGCCATTCACCAACGAATGCGCCAGCTGTTGCTACAATATTGCATAGTTGGCGGAATGCCACGGGCTGTCAGCGTGTTTATGGAAACTCATAACATGCAAAACGTTCTACGAATGCAAAAAGCCATCATTGAGGAATACAAAGTAGATATGCTGAAGTATGCTCCACAATCTGACAAATCACGTATAAGAGAATGCTTTGAGTCTATACCACGTCAATTAAGCAAGGAAAACAAGAAATTCGCATACTCCATAGTACGACCCAACGGAAGAGGTCGTGACTATCAAGGCAGCTTGCAATGGATAGAAGATGCCGGCATTGTCCGCCGTTGCTACAATCTTTCATCTCCGGAACTCCCACTTGACGGTAATGCCATTCCAGACCAATTCAAAGTTTATATGACAGACACAGGACTTTTCGTCAGTATGCTTGAACAAGGAACTGCTGCAGACATCCTGCAAGGCAATCTATATGGATACAAGGGAGCTATTTTCGAAAATCTGGTGGCAGATATCTTTGGTAAGATGAATCGCAAACTATATTATTTCCGTAAGGATTCGGGATTGGAGATTGATTTTGTCACAAGATACAATGGAGAGTCCACTCTGGTGGAAGTTAAGGCAACTAACGGTAATATCAAAAGCGCCAAGACCATTCTTGCAAATCCCAATAAGTATCATGTGGCTAATGCAATCAAACTGGGTGATGTGAATGTTGGCACAGCGCCACAAACACTAATCATTCCGCTCTATATGGCTTTTCTTCTGGAAAATAAGAATTAAAGAGGAAGATATCATCATATAAAAATCAAACCATGATAAAGAAACAAGGAACGATACTTATTGTTGATGACAACCGCAATATTCTCACTACGGTGAGGATGTTGCTCGAACCCGTATTCGCCAATATCATCACTATAGCCAACCCTAACTCAATTCCTGCCAAACTCAGAGAGGAACATCCTGACGTGGTTTTGCTCGACATGAACTTTTCGAGTGGCATCAATTCGGGGAACGAGGGCCTCTTTTGGCTTAGAGAAATCAAGAGCCTTAGTCCGAAGACCGAGGTGGTGCTCTTCACCGCTTATGCCGACATACAGCTTGCCGTAACGGGCATCAAGGAAGGTGCAGCCGACTTCATCGTCAAGCCTTTCGACAACGGGAAGATGATCAGCACGCTGACGGAGGCAAGGGACAAGAACAAGGCTGCGGACAAAGCCGCGGGCAAGCTTGGAGGAAAGAATGCACAAGGCATGATGTATTGGGGAGAGAGCGAGGTGATGACCGATTTGAGACACGTGGTGGAGAAGGTGGCAGCCACCGATGCCAACATCCTTATCACGGGCGAAAACGGTACGGGCAAGGAGGTATTGGCTAACGAGATTCATCGGCTGTCGGCTCGCAGCGGTAAGAAGATGCTGCCGGTGGACATGGGAGCCATTTCGGAAACCCTTTTCGAGAGCGAACTGTTCGGTCATGTGAAGGGCGCATTTACGGATGCCAAGGTGGACAAACCGGGCAAGTTTGAGCTGGCAGATGGCAGCACCATCTTTCTGGACGAAATCGGAAACCTCTCGTATAGCCTTCAGGCAAAGCTCCTCACCGCCCTGCAACGCAGAAGCATCGTGAGAGTGGGCGGTTCCACTCAGATACCCGTGGATGTCCGACTGGTCTGCGCCACCAACCGCAATCTGCAGCAGATGGTTAACGACGGCGAATTCAGAGAGGATTTGCTCTATCGTATCAACACTATCCACCTGGAACTGCCAGCCCTCAGACAGAGAAAGGCCGACATCGTGCCGCTCGCCAACCGATTCCTTCGTCAGTATGGCGACATTTACAACAAGACTAACCTTCGCTTCTCGGATGAGGCAGAGAAGAAGCTCACAAGCCTGCCTTGGTATGGCAATATCCGAGAGCTTCAGCACGCCATCGAGAAAGCCGTGATATTGTCCGACGGCGGAATGATTTCGGCTGAGGATATCGACGGCGGCAACCAGACGAGAAGGGAGAAACCGTTGGAGGAGGTGCAGACGCTCGACGAGATGGAGAGTCGCATGATAGAGAAAACCATCAAGGAATGCAAGGGTAATCTGTCGGTGGTGGCAGCAAGGCTGGGCATTTCCCGTCAGACGCTTTATAATAAGATCAAGCGATATGGACTATAAACTGATTGTCATCATAGTGGTTTTGCTTGTGGCTGTAGTGGGCTATGTTCGCCTCTACCGCCACTATCGTCGCAACATCAAGAAGGTGCGCTTCCTATTTGATGCCATTGACAATGGCGACTTCTCCTTCAACTTCCCCACAGAAAAAAGGAATAAGGAGGACAAGATTCTGCACCAATCTCTTAACCGCATCAAGCTTTTCCTGCAGCATACAAGGGAGGAGCAGATGGAGCGGGAGAAATATTACGAGCAGATACTGAATGCGGTGGATACGGGCATAATGGTGGTGGACAGTCAGGACAACATCTTGCAGCACAACCAGGCTGCTCTCCGATTGCTCGACACCGACGTGCTCACCCACATCAATCAGGTAAGGGAGAGACTAAAGGACGAACATCTGGCTAAGCATGAGACGCAAGCCATGCTGAAAGGCAAGCATGTGCGCATCATCGCCCTGAGCGACGTAAGCCACGAGCTTAGCAACCAAGAGGTGGACTCATGGATTAAGCTGATTCGTGTGCTGACACATGAAATAATGAATACCATCACGCCGGTAACTTCGCTCAGCGAGACTTTGCTGAAAGAACTCGATAACGAAGAGCAGAACGCAGCAGAACCGCAACCAACAGAGCAAGCCAAGCTGAAGCAAGGATTGGAGACCATCCACAAGACCGGAACCGAACTCTTGGCTTTCGTCAACAACTACCGCCGCTTCACTCATGTGCCACAGCCTCAACCCGCTCTATTCTATGTGGAGCCGTTCCTCGAACGTATGGCAATGCTTTGCAATCATGAAGTGGAAATAGCGGTAACGCCAAAGGACTTGTTAGCTTATGCCGACGAGAGCCTTATCTCGCACGTAGTGACAAATCTTCTGAAAAATGCCGTAGAGGCTTTCAATGACTTGCAATCCGAACCTACCACCAAACCATTCATCCGCCTCCACGCTTACACCAATGAACATGAAGCCGTCATCATCGACGTAAGCAACAACGCCGGGCTTATCCCCGACGACATAGCCTCCCACATCTTCATTCCTTTCTTCACCACTAAGCCCGAAGGAAGCGGCATCGGTCTCTCCCTATCCCGCCAAATCATGCGAGTAAGCGGAGGCAGCCTTTCGCTAAGTCAGGACAAAACGCATGGCATCACCACGTTCCGCATCGTCATCCAATAACGATACATTTATCTTGTTAGATTACACCAGACATTTTGCGGATTTCTGAAGGAGGATACACTTTTTCGAGGATATAAACTAACGAAAACAACACTTTTTCGAGGATAAGCCTCAAAAAAGCGCAAGAATCTCCCAAGTACAGCATGACTTAGGAGATTCATTATGACATAAATTTATGGATATTTCTACCCTTCCACTATTTGTCCATCAAACAATCTGATGATGCGATGGGCAATCTTGGCATCGTGCTCATTATGCGTTACCATGACGATGGTGGTGCCTTCGTGGTTAAGCTCGGTAAGCAGACGCATCACTTCGGCTCCATTCTTTGAGTCGAGGTTACCCGTAGGCTCATCAGCGAGGATGAGCTTAGGTCCGAAGACCACAGCACGGGCAATGGCTACTCGCTGCTGCTGACCTCCAGAGAGCTGATGAGGGAAATGCTTGGCACGATGGCTGATGGCCATGCGCTTCATGATGGCTTCCACCTTTGCCTTGCGCTCCGACTTCGGAATGTCAAGGTAAGTAAGAGGAAGCTCTATGTTCTCCTCCACAGTCAGTTCGTCAATGAGGTTGAAGCTCTGGAACACGAAACCTATCTCGCCCTTGCGCACATCCGTACGTTCGTTTTCTTTAAGGTTAGCCACCTCATGATTGCCCAAGAAATATTTTCCCGATGTAGGATTATCCAATAATCCAAGGATATTGAGTAAAGTGGATTTGCCACAACCTGACGGTCCCATAATGGCAACAAACTCACCGTCTTCTACTGTGAACGACACATTATTTAAAGCTATAGTCTCCACATCTTCTGTGCGGAATGACTTGCAAAGATTCTCTATTTTAAGCATTTTATTATTCAATATTAAGTGTTCAACATTTAGTTATTCATCCTTGAGATATTTCACCGGATTACTATTCGCCACCTTGTAGCAGTTGATGATTACTGATAGGGCGATGATGACGAGCAGCAGAATCGTAACACAGATAAAGAGTAAAGGTGTGATAGTAATCTTCTCGCTGAACGACATCAGCCATTGTCTGGCTATGAGCCAAGCCCCAATGTCGCCCACGATGATGCAAGGCAAAGCAATCTTCATAATGTCCTTCAGGAAGATGCGAAGAATATCCTTCACCTTCGCTCCGTTCACCTTTCTTATCGCTATCTCCTTGCGGCGGCGGTTTACCTCATCGCTCGTATAACCCACCAATCCGAAGAGGGCGATAATCATCGTCACGATACCAGCCACGAGGATGCCGTTGCGGAAATTCAATTGGGAAGCATACTGATTAGCCAATTCTGAAGCATAACTCTTCACGATGACCTTATTGTTAGGATACAACGACTGCACCTTCTGCTGTAGCTCCGACAACGATTCTTCCTTCAGTTCATTAAACTTAACCAATATATAGAAAGACCTCTTGAGTGAATAGAAATACAATAAAGGGAAACCATTCATCATATCTCCACAGGTTCTTACATCACCCCAACGAACGTTTTTGCATACACCGCAGACGGTGAAAACGTTTTCGTCATGTCCCGTACAAGTAATCTGCTTGCCTACAACGCCATCCTTCCAATGCCATGTTTTGATGAGTTTCTCAGCACATCGCTCATCAATGATTACCTGACGGCAGCTGTCACTTCTATCGGTAAAGAACGAACCCTGAACGATAGGGATGTTCATCATCTTAAAGTAATTGTCGTCCACTCCCGACATCTCCATAATATTAATGGTGTTATTATCATCACCGGGTATTCCAACCATATTTCCACCACTATTATATCCATTTATCGGAACAGAGTAAGTAGAACAACAATCCTTGACATTCGGCATTCGTCTGATTTCAGCCATACATTGCTGGCGCTGATTAGCATCGCTGGCATCTATCGAAACTATCGCCACATTATCATAATCATATCCAAGATCGAGACCCAACATCAGCTGGTACTGACCATTCACTATGTAAAGCAGACTAAACAGCAAACCAGAGATAACGAACTGGATGCCCAACAAGGCAAGCTTCCATCGGTTGCGGTTCTCATTATAACCACGGAAAGCAATGGCTACTGGAATCTTGTTGTAAAGCCAACCAGGCACAAAACCGCCAATTAGCAATACCAAAAGACAAATAACCACCAATATCCAACTGCCACGATTAAGCACCAACGTGCTTATCGGAGCAGAAAGGAAATTCTCGATAGTTCCCTTGCAAAGGAATACGAGTAAAGCTGCAAGAACAACAGCCAACCCCACATGCACCAAAGCTTCGGAGAAGATAATGGCATGAATGTTCTTAGGTTTGGCACCGTAGCACTTGCGGACAGCCATCTCGCGAGAACGGCTTACAAGATTTCCAACGATGATAAGCAGATAATTCATCACAGAAGTGAAAAGGAGGACAAAAGCCACAATAGACATAATCCATCCCATCTTCTTGATGTAAGGGTCTTGGGTGTAAACATCGCTCAACACCGTGAAATCGTAGTTGAGTTCCAATCCCATATTCTTCATCTCCTTCAGAGGAAAATGATCCTCTCGCATCTTATTCACGTAAGGCTTGAGTTCTTTTGCATCATGTCCCTTTGCCAACCGGATGTATGACGAATAGCGATCATTTCCCACCCATTGATCTCTGCCATCGTAAGAATATACGTATGGTGTACTGGGCATTGACAGAATCATCTGAATGTCATGCAAAGATGAACCCCATGGAAACTCTTCGAAAACACCATAGATAGTAAAAGTTGTTCCCGGATAATTGGGAAGCGTGAAATGTTTGCCTACGACATTGCCGCCAATCTTTGCTGCTGTTTCTGAATCTATAAGGCAAGACAACGGTTGGGACAATATCTGCTTGGCATTGCCCACCAACATCTTCTGCGGAAAGACATCGAAGAAACAACTGTCTGCCATCAAGATATTGGCAGACACGACGTTCTGGTTTTCAAGCTTGCATTGGGCATCGTTATGAAAAAAATCAGTACGGGTGGCTGCTTCCACCATAGGCGCATATTGCTTTACACCTTGAGCGGTAGCTCCTGAAGTTTGGTTAAACTTCAAAGTTTCGTCTTGGTTAGTACCCACTTCCGAAATCATATACGTCCTCTCCCATCCAGGGAAATACGTATCGTAGGTCTGCTCGAAATAAATCTCGGCGATAATCACCGAACTGATTGCCAGTCCGAGCGCCAGACACAATATCTTAACGAAGTTGTGCTGGCCCCTTCGAGGCAGATTCTTGAATGCGTTAATAATATTATTCATATCAATATTCTGTTTCAAGGGCGTTAGCCCAATTAATCACTAATCACTACTAATTAATCACCAAGACATCATTGTCCTTATATGCTTCGTAGCCGCTAACGATAACCTGCTCACCCGGCTCCAAACCTTCTATCACCTCATAGTATTGAGGATTCTGGCGACCAATGGTTATCTTGCGGCGATAAGCCTTCTTGCCGTCACGGTCTAACACGTAAATCCATTGACCGCCCGTTACACTATAAAACGTGCCTTTAGGGATGATTATTGCCTGCTTAGACTGTCCGAGCTGCAAATCCACGTAATATGTCTGACCGGTACGGATATTGTCTGGGCGTACGCCTTTGAAGACGAAGTCGATGCGGAACCTGCCGTCTCTCACTTCGGGATAAACCTTGCGGACTTGCAGAAGATAATGCTTGCCGTTCTGTACGAAAGAGGCATTAAGCCCCGGCTTCACACGGTCGATGTAATGCTCATCCACCTGCGCCTGCACCTTGTAATCGCTTAGATCGTTTATCACTCCTATCTTCTGTCCTGCCTGTATGCTCTGTCCAAGCTCCACATCCAGCAAACCAATTTCACCCGAAATGGTGCTGCGAATGTTCAGCTTCTCCTTGCGCTGTCGAACCAGCAGCACATTCTTCTGCATGGCTTCCAGATTATCACCCATCTGTTCCATCTGAGAATGTCGAAGCTGTGCGTCCTTCTTCAGTCGCTTGCTTATAAGCGCATGCTTCTTTACGGCAAGGTCGTAAGCTTCCTTAGCCTTAAGATACTCCTCGCGCGAATTGAGCTGTTCCTTGTGCAAAGTCTCCTGATGCTCATAGGCTCGACGCTTGGTGATTACGTCCTGCGAAAGCGAAAGCTCCTCGTTGCTATTGCTCAGTCGGTCTTGTTCCATTGATATCTGAGTGTTGCGTAGCATGTTCTGCTTCTCTGCCAATTCGCTTTCGGCATTCAGAATCTCAAGGTCGAGATTAGAATTGCTCAGTCGCACAATGACATCGCCCTTGTTGACGTGGGCGCCTTCATCCACTACTTTCTCCAAGACGATGCCACCCTCCTCCGAACTGATTTGCACCACGGAGATAGGCACCACCTGTCCGTCCACCGAAACATAATCGTTGAACTGCGCTCGCTCCACATTTCCTATGCTCAAGCTCTTTCTGTCCACCTTCAATGTGGAAGAGAAATTGCTCAAGCCCAACCATACGAGGACAGCTACAAGAACCGCTCCTCCTGCTATCCATGCCCAATACTTACGGGGCACGAGATATTTTTTCTTTTCTATCTTGATATCCATAGTTTTATCTTATTAATTTTTCTCCTTTATAATATTCCACTAACCTTTGCTTGATTATGAGCAGCATCTGCATCTGTAGTTCCTTTATCCTACTCTCAAGAAGCGTCTGGGCTGCTGTATGCAGATCGAATGTGGAAAGCATTCCTTCCTCAAACTTACGGCTCGACATGTGATAGGCGAGCGAATCGGAGGCAACCTTCTTCTGCATCTGTCGCAACTCCTTGGCGTAGCCTTCAGCATCCATCACCGCCTGTGCTATCTGGTCGTGAAGCTTGCGACGGGCTTCCTCCAGATTTACCTGCGCCAACTGCCAGTCGTTGCGTGCTTTCTTCATGCTGTGCCAACGGTCGCTATTATAAATAGGTATCGAAAGGGTCAATGCGAGATATTCGCCACTGTTATTGCGAAACTGCGAGGCAAATCCATCGTATTGCCCTTTCAGAGAGAGATTCTTGTAATAGTTGGTAGTGATGCCACCACTGAGCGAGAGCGAGGGCAACAATCTACCCTTTGCTATCTTATAGTCATAATGTGCCAACTCCACCTCATACTCTGCCGACTTCATATCGGGAGAGATATTCAGGAAACTCTGATAGATATTTTCAGAGTTCGGCTTGTCGCCTATAGTCAGCTGACATGATGCAAGACTTTTCTCCTTATCTTTAGATTGAATATCCAACTTCAATTCATCACCTATGGGATAATTCATAGCCGATTTCAAGGCAAGCAGACTCTGCCTTGCCATATTCTGCTGATGCGTAAGACAGTATTCGTCCTCAGCCACTTGCGATTCCATCTGCACCACATCCGGGCGTCCTTTCTCACCAAGTTCATACTGGCGTTTCGTCTTTGCCAGCATACGTCGGCTTTCGTCCAGCTTCTCGCTTGCTATCCGTATGCTTGCCTCTGCGTATGCAGCATCCACGTATTTCTGCATCACGTCAATGGCTATATTGTCCTGCGTGTTCTGCATCGCCGTAGCAGAATAGTCACGGCTCAACCGTGCTTGCTTAAAAGCATTGATTGTGGCGAAACCGTCAAACACATTCAGCTCGGCATAAAGCTGATAGTAGTTGTTGAATGTCGTCACATTATTATATGTATTGGTCTCAGGGTCGATGTTTCGCCCCCAAGCATACTGCCCCTGCACTCCACCAGAGACGGTGGGCAAGAATGCGGCAACGGCATGATGATAGTCTTGCTTGCGTTGACGGGCATTGATAGTCTCACGCTTCACATCCGTGGCATGCCCTACAGCATACTTCATACAGTCGTCAAGGCTCCAGCTTTGTGCCGCGACTCCAGACGCAAGAAGCATCCATCCTATCAGTATTACTATTCTTTTCATAATCTTCCTCATTTTTATATAATAAGGACAATGGCTGTGCCAAAAGCATATTTTCGTTGATAATCAAACGATTAGAATAAGAACCTTATAGTATGTATTGTCCAATAATTAGACACAACCGTCAAATTATTGGACAAAGGGAGAAGGAAGAAGGACTCATCAAAGAAAAAGAAAAGCTGTAGGTTGGTCGCTGAATTAAAACTTATTTTGTACCTTTGCATCTACTTGCTAAAGAGTAAGCAGACATAAAGGTCCCGTAGCTTAGCTGAATAGAGCGTCAGATTCCGGTTCTGAAGGTCTTGGGTTTGAATCCCAACGGGATCACATTTATTTTCACAATAAAAAAGGAGAGCCATTACGGACTCTCCTTTTTTTATTGTATGATTCTATTTTAATACCACTCTACAGCGTTGCTATATCCCGAACGCTTGTCGTATTTCAGCGCGTCTATCAACGTGGCTGCGTTGCATCGGAACGAGAAGTTGTAGCTTGTGTACGGGGCAAGCACCACAGAGCACGACATATTGAAGCAGTGGAGGTCGCGCTGAAGCGAAGCCGTCGTCATTGAGAGTTCCTTTCTCTCGAAGTCGTAACCTGATGAGAACGAGATGTTCCATCCGTCGCTGAGACGAACATTGCCGCTGACATTGAGGTTCTGCGTGAACTTATACGGATAGCGCATTGACTTGGTATTGAACTTTCCGCTTGTGTTCTCTCGCATCGTGATACCATATCCGAAGGTCAGCGACCACGGCATATTGAAACGCATGTAGCCATCGGCATCGGTCTCAGCCTTGCCACCGCCACTCTTCTTCTTGGCACCGCGCTGTCCAGCCACCATTGTGTCGTCCACGTTCGACTCGATGTCGGTGTCCATACCGTCCTCATCGTCCTTGTTCTTCTTTTTCTTGTCATCCTTGTCGTCTCCGCCACCGAACCACTTCTTTATCTTATCAGGTGTGAGTGTGAATGAGAAGTTCTGCGACGTTCCCTGGAAACGACCGAACTTGCCCATGCCCCAAAGCGTGTGGTTGCCCACATAAGGATGTCCGTTGGCGTCAAGCTCATAGGCGTATGAAGCGAAGACTGCCGTCATGTTGAACGTATAGTTCTTCCACCATTTCAGACGAATTCGCATGGAGAGGTCGCTGAGCGGCTTCTCCTTAGCAGCCATATTGTAGCTCATCGAGAGTCCCAGCTCGTCGATGATGCTGAGCTTCTTGAATCCAGTTGAGTCCTTGTCAGACTTTATCTTCATCTCCACATTGTTGGAGAGGTCGAAGCTGATGTTGCCGGTCTTTCCCTTACCGGGCACTCCGAACAGCTGTCCGCTGTAAGGCGAATACTCCACGAGGTCCACCGAACCGTCTGCATTGGTTTTCTGATACGTCTTGTAATATCCGTAACGGCTGGCAGAGAAGTCAGGCGCATAGCTGAAGCTTACCGACGGCGTAATAACGTGACGAACAGCCTGTATCTTGTCGCCGAATATCTTACGGCTCGGGATGTAGAAACCATACATCTTGGTGGATGCACTAATCGATAAGTTATAATTATAGACGTTGTTGAATCCGTAGATGGTGTCACATACCTCACGCTGTCTGGTGTCGTCCCATGAACGCATCACCTTGTTGGTGTACATGCGGTCGGTGAAGTTGAACGACGGCGAAATGTTGAGGTAATTGAAGAGAGTGAAGTTGCCGCTGATAGGAATAGAGTGGTTCCATCCGTTTCGCCAGTCCTTTATCAGATTGGAATGGAGGAAGCGGTCTTCCTTCGTGTTGATGCTGTTGGAGATGTGTCCGGTGTACGACATCGAAATCTTCTCATACCACTTCTCGTCGCCTACAGCATGCTTCCTCTTGAACGGATAGAAGCGTGAGATCGAGATGTTGAGGTCAGGCAGAGTCATGGCGATGCTTGAGTCGCGCATGTTCTGCGAGAGGTTGGCAGTGGAACTGAGCGAGAGTCCGATGCTTGAGAAGGTCGTGCTCCACGATACAGAAGATGTACGTGTCGACTGGGTCAGCGTCTGCGGATTGTAGAGCGAGTTGAGGTTGTTGCGCTCATAGCTTGACGTGGCGAAGTTTACGCTTGCCGAGAGCGAGCTGTAAGGATTTGCCTTCGAGTCCTGACGATGGCTCCACTGAATCTTGAAACTCTTCTGACGTGAGAAGTCGGGCATTCCCTTATCGCCGGTCTTGGTGTCCTGATAGCTTACGTAGAAGCTGCCGTTAAAGCGATAGCGCTTGTTATAGTTAGACGCCGCAGACAGTCCCCACGAACCCTTTGTATAGATTTCGCCCAAAAGCTTTAGGTCCATCTTGTCGTTGATGGCAAAATAGTAGCCACCGTCGCGCAGATAGAATCCGCGGCTGTTCTCATCGCCGTACGTAGGCATGATAAAGCCGGAAGAATAGCTCTTGGTGAAGGGGAAGAAGCCGTAAGGAATGGCAAGCGGCAGAGGCACGTCAGCCACTACAAGGTATGCTGGACCGAACACCACGTCCTTGCCGGGGCGCACCTTGGCGCGAGAAAGGGCAATGTAGAAGTCGGGATGCTTGGCGTCGCAAGTGGTGTAACGTCCGTGCTGCAGATAAATGTCGCCGTTGGCGTTACGCTTTGATATCTCACTCTGGAGGAAACCGTCCTCCTGCTGAGTGTATACCTTAGATATAAGACCCTTCTTTGTCTTGAAGTTGAACGCCATCGTATCACTTTCATACTTGTCGGCTCCCATCGTGAAGACAGGCGTACCAATAAGCTTTAAGCCAGTGGTGTCGGTGGTGTCTCGCGCTCCCGTGGCATGCACTAAGGACGAGTCGATGCTCATGTGTATCTTCTCAGAAGCGAGGTCCATGTTCTCATACTTCACCGTTGAAGCACCGTAGAGACGTGCAGTCTTTGACGTAGCGTCGTAGACGAGCGAGTCTTCCGCAGAATACTGCACAGGCGAATTGATGCCGTTGGCACGCTGACGGTTAATCGAGTCAAGACGAATGGAATCGTCGATGGCACGGTTATGATGATAGATAGCGAGTTGCATGGAGTCCATCTTCGTGGTGTCCACAATCTCCCTTCCCAGGGAGTCGCGCAAGATGCTGTCAGCCTCCATGTTAAGCTCAGCCGTCTCAATAGAGTCGCGTAGTTCCTTCTTGCTCTTACGCTTTTGCGACAAGGGCGCAACAGAGCTTGCCATCACGAAGACGACAACGCAGAGCAATAGGGCTATGAGGGTCTTTGTTCTCAATTTCAGTTTCTTTTGTTATATCAAATTACTTTTCCGGTTCAAAGATATCTTTCATTGCTCTGAACCTTGCAAGTGTTTCGCCACCGAACTTTGCGAGGCTTTTCTCAGCCTGCTCGATGGTCTTCTCGCGGGAGAGGTGTGACTTCGAGTAGAACTTGTCCGCGTAACATATCAGTTTCTCCTCGATGGTTTCGGGCTGCAGGTCGTGATGAGGCAGCGGCAGGTTCTGGGAGACGATGTCGTCAAGTGTGAGTCCTGCTCCTGTATGGCGTTCGCAAACGCGAGCGTATCTCTCGTCTATTCCTTCCGAACGAAGGAGTTCGGCGCCGCAGACACCGTGGCGGATGTACGGCTCCGTGCCGTGACATTCAATGGACGGTGCGTCCACGCGTATTATTCCGACGTCATGAAGCATGGCTGCTTCGCGTACGAAGTCGGTGTCGATGTTTAGTTCAGGGTGTTGAGAAGCTATCTGCAGCGCACGACGCGCCACAGATTCGCTATGCGTAACGAGGATGTGGCGCAATGCGTCACATCCTCCGTAGTATTTGTCAATTATTGTTTCGTACATATATAAGATTACTCGTGATCGCGCTCAATGTAGGCGATAACGTCACCCTTAGATACCTTCGAACCACGCTTGGCGTTGATTTCGACAATCTTGCCACCGAGTGCAGCTGGTACCTCAACAAATTCGCCCCAAGGAGCCTGGATGTAGCAGAGAACGTCGCCTTCCTTATACTCCTTGCCGATGAACGGCTCGACAGTCGGTGCGCACTCGCCTTCGCCAGAGAACTCCCAGTAGATGTCGCCCTTAACGGGAGCAACGATGGCGTCAGCCTTAGCGTGCTTGTAAGCGCTGAGCTGCTCGGGAGAAAGATTGGCGCCGAGCTTGGCGTCCTTGAGCTTCTGGAGGTCAGCGAGGAAGTTCTTCTTAGCCTGACCGCTCTTATAGTTGCGATACTGCTCCGGATGCATGGCAAGCTCGAAGAGCTCTTCGTCGTCCTGACCATACTCCCATCCGTTCTCGTCCATCTCCTTGCGGAATGAGTCGAGGGCGTCTGTGAGGAGAGTGTGAGCGTCAACGTCTGTGAATTCGCGACCCTGCTTCTTGGCAAGCTCTACGAGTTCGGGATCGATGGTTCCAGGAATCTTTCCTGACTTTCCAAGAATCATACCCCACATCGAGTCGTCCATCATTACGAAGCGACCCTTGCCCTGCTCGATGGTGAGAAGGTTCATGAGGGCGATGTTCTTCACGTACTGTGAGAACGGTGTCACCAATGGAGGATAACCTACGCGCGGCCATACATACTCCACCTCGTCGAAGAGCTTGATGAGGAGGTCGTCCATAGAAAGCTCGTCCTCGCCGTTCTTCTTGCGTACGTTGTTGATGGTGGTGCGCATTCCGCCAAGGTCAGCCATCATTGAACCCATCATACCGCCGGGGAGACCGCAGCCGAGAAGGAGCGATGACATAATCTTGTTGCCGGGATTGATGAAGTAGCCGAGCCACTCGTCGATGAACTCCTGAGTGAGGGCACGAGCCTTCATATATGCTGACATGTTGATTTCGGGAACCTCAAAGCCCTCGTTCTTCAACATGCTGATAACAGAGATAACGTCCGGATGTACCTTACCCCATGAAAGCGGCTCGATGGCTGTGTCGATGATGTCTGCGCCGTTGTTGCAGACCTCGAGGATGGAAGCCATTGACAGACCAGGACCTGAATGGCCGTGATACTGGATGATGATTTCAGGATACTTGTCCTTGATCATCTTTGTGAGCTTGCCGAGGAATGCGGGCTGACCGATACCAGCCATGTCCTTGAGACAGATTTCCTCAGCGCCGGCAGCGACGAGCTGGTCAGCGATGTTCATGTAGTACTCCAGAGTGTGTACGGGAGAGTTGGTGATGCAGAGTGCGCACTGGGGAGTCATGCCACCTTCCTTAGCCCACTTGATGCTGGGAATGATGTTGCGCACGTCGTTCAGACCGTCGAAGATACGTGTGATGTTGGTACCCTGCTTTGCCTTTACCTTATACATAAGGGCACGTACATCGTCAGGTACGGGATACATGCGGAGGGCGTTGAGACCGCGGTCGAGCATGTGGGTCTTGATGCCTGCCTCGTTGAAAGGCTTGCAGAAAGCGCGTACCGCATCATTTGGATTCTCGCCGGCAAGCAGATTAACCTGCTCGAAGGCTCCGCCGTTGGTTTCGACGCGGGCAAAGCAACCCATGTCGATGATGACGGGAGCGATGCGCTCCAACTGGTCTTTACGTGGCTGGAACTTTCCGGAAGACTGCCACATATCTCGATAAACGAGACTGAACTGGATTTTCTTTTTCATCTCTATTCCTTATTATTATAGATTTCGTTTTGCATAATAAAAGCGCCCTTAACGCCGTCGCGCTAAAGTGCCACTCTTTCAAATGTGCAAAATTAGAGAAAAAAATCCAATTCCGTGGTATAAGTAAAGATAAAATAACAACTTACAACAATAAATTGAGAGATATGATTAGTTGAGAGTTGAGAATTTAGAGTTGAGAGTTATGATTACTTTTTATAAGTATAAACAATTATAGCAATCAATAAGCTTTATAGCATATCATAACTCTCAATTCCCAACTCTCAACTCTCAAACATATACCTTAACTTCTCCTCACCTGCCACCTCGTCACGAGCGTGGCAAGTGCTCCGTAGACTATCACTTGCATCCACAGCGCCTTTATCTCCGGCCAGATGTCTGAGAAGAGACAACCCATGGTATTGAGCTTTATGAAGCCCTGAATGCCGAATGTGGACGGGAAGAGATAGCCGGTCAATTGCCATATTTCGGGAATGTTGCTCTTAGGCCACGACACGCCCGACATGAAGAGGAAGGGCACGGATGTGAACACCACGAGGAGCATGACATTCTCTCGCTGCCTTACAATGAACGAGAAGGTTATGGCGAAGAAGATGCAGGCGAGAAGATACGGTATGGTGAAGAGCAGGAACTCGCCGCGAGGCATTATGTGCACGAAGTTGAAGATGCGCGGTATTGCCAACAACACCCAAGCCGACAACATCACGAAGAGCACAAAGAAGCCTAATGTCCTGCCCACCATGATGCGCGAAAGACCGAAATTGCGTTCGAGCATCGGCTTGAGACGCACAAATCCGTGCTTCTCGTAGGACGTGCCATAAGCCATGCCAATGCCGAGAAGCAACACCTGCTGCAGCACGAGCACAAGCACACCGGGCAGGATAAAGTTGCCGTATCCTCCCGTATTGTTAAACATCGGTACGTCGCGTACGTTTATCGGACTCGCTGTTATTTCCCCTTCTCTTGCCGTATAAGCGCCGGAGAGTTCTATCTGAATGCGAGAGTTGAGGTCGGCAGCCACCGCCGTACATGTCTGGAAGATGGCCTTATAGGTAAGCATCAGTCCCATGTTGCAGTAGACGCTGACATGCGCCTGCTCCATGCGTCCGAGTCGTGTGCCGAAGTCTTCAGGCATGTATATCACGCCGTATACCTTCTGATGGCCCACAAGGTCCTTGGCTTCCTCCAGGCTGTTGCATCTGTACGCCACCTTCACGTCTGAAGAAGCGTCACAATGGCGCACAAACTCTCTTGCCATTGCGCTGTGCGAACAGTCAACCACAGCCACGGGCACCTCCTTCACCACCTCATTGTTATATATCCAGGAATAGAGCACGGGATAAAGCAGGGGCACAAGGATCACAAAGAGCAGCGTGCCCTCATCCTTGAAAATCTGCCTATACTCGTGCATCCAGACCTTTGCAACGTCTATGATGTAAGTGATTATTTTTCTTGACATCCCTTATTGTTAGTTGTTCTGTATTGATGATTAGTGGTGTTCTACGGCATATAGACGTATTCCTTCAATGCCTTTCCGATGCGCAGCATCACCAGCAGCGGTGCCGAGGCGAAGAGCACAAGGGCTATAAGGCTTGGAGCCACGTCCATAAGCGGATAACCTCCAAAGGCGGCTATCTCGTAGATAAGGAAGACATGCCTCATCGGGAAAAGATTGGCAAGCACCTGCAGCTCCGGATCCATGGCAAGCGTGGGGAATGCCGTGCCCACCATTGAGAAGCTGAGCACGCCCCACAACGAGCAGATGCTCATCGACATACGCAGCGACGGAAACAGTCCGAACATAAAAATGCCGAATCCCTGCGCTGCCAACACGGCAAGCACGCCGAGCATCAGCAATATGTGCCATCCGCCGGGATGAGGGAATGCCAGCACGCCGAAGACATAATAAAGGTAGAAGCCCATGACGAGCAGCCACACTATCGTCTGCGGAAGCATCTTTCCGGTTATAGCCACGAACGGATTGTCAGCGGACATCTCCATGAGTTGCTTAGCCGTCTGCTGCTTCAGTTCGGTTCCCAACGAGTAAGCCGTGATGAGAAACACGAGCAGCAGCATACACGTAGGCACGAGCATCGTGGTGAGATAAACGTTATAGTTAACCCACGGGTTGCCCACGGTGTGCGTGTCGAGCACGATGGGCTGAAGGAACGCCATTATCTGACGGTCCGTATATCCCTTGGCGGTCATCACCTGCTTGCCTACGGCTGCCGAACCGAGCGTAGCCATTGTCTTCAGGTCCTTGAATACCAGCGATCCTGCCGTCAGCGAGGCGTAGCTGTAATAATAAGATATGGTGGGCTGGCGTGATGCCAGCAGGTCTGCCGTGGTGTTCTTGGGGAAGTAGACGAATCCGTAGATGTCGCCCTTCTGCACGGCATGTCGAGCCTCATCCACGCTCGGATAATGCGCCACCACCTTAGTGGACTGGAACGAGTCGAGCAGACGAGTCAGCTTTCGCGTGGTGCTGGAATTGTCGAGGTCCACCACGCCCACCGGCATGTCCTGAGGTTGTCCTTCGTCCATGAGCGACGTGAAGAAGAAGGTCACGAAGACCGGGAAGACGATCATGCAGAAGAGATACATGCGATTCGCCTTCATTCTCCTGCACTCGCGCAGGGCAATATGTAATATTCGTTTTATGATATTCATCTCTTAAGTATCAGCGACATACCCGGACGCAGTCCCTCCAGCTTGTCCATCGGACGAGCCTTCACCTCGAAGGTCTTGAGGTCGTACTGACCGTTCGACTTTGTTGCCTTCCACACAGCATACGATCCCTGGTCCTTGATGTAGTACACCTTCATGCGTATCTCCTTCTTGAAGGCAGGGACGAAAGCGGTGACGATGCTGCCCACCTTCATGCCGTCCAGCTGGTCCTCACGCACATTGAAGGTTCCCCAAATGTCGTTCATGAGCGATACGGACATGATGGGCGAACCGGTTCCGACAAGCTCGCCCACCTTCGGATAGACGTCGCTCACCTCACCAGCCATCTGCGCTATCTGCATTGTCTCGTGTATGTATGAATTGACCTCAGCCACAGCACCCTTGGCTCTGTTCACCTGTGCGGCTGCAGCCTTCTTCTCCTCGGAACGCGCTCCGTTACGAGCCATGTCGTACTGACTCTGCGCAGCCTTCACCTGCGCCTCCAGCGCCTTGTAGTTGGCGAAAGCCTCATCGCGCTTCTGAGCTGTCATCACGCCCTCGTCGTAGAGTCGCTGCACGCGGTTATACGACTTCTGTGCTATCTCCAGTCCTGCCTTTGCCTGCTGCAGGACAGCGAATGCTCCACGCACCTGCTCCTGACGTGCACCGTTGTTAGCCATTTCGTCCATAGCGGCCGCGGCGTTCTCAGCCGACTGTGCCTGAGTCATCTTTGCGCGTACTTCGGGAGCGTCCAGTATGGCAAGCGTGTCGCCCACGTTAACGTAGTCGCCCTCCTTCACACGTATTTCGAGGATACGTCCCGGCACCTTGCTCGACACGCGGTACTCCGAAACCTCCACCTGTCCCTGGATGGTCTCAGGTTCCTGCTTTATCGACATGGCGCCAATCACAGCCACCACGGCAACGACGAGCGTTGTGCAGGCTGCTGTGATGATAATGTTCTTATGTTGCTTTTTTTCTGACATAATAATGTTTTCAGTAGAATATTTAAATGATGTTATTGCAATACGCCGAGCGCCTTTCTGAGGTTCACCTGTGACAGACGGACATCCACCTCAGCGTCAATCTTCTGCGACTGCGCCTGCATCCATGCTGTCTGTGCCGCCATTACATCAGTGGTCTGCAGCACACCCTCCTTGAATCCGACTGTAGCACAGCGCAGATTCTCGTCAGCGTTCTCCACGTTCTTCATTGCCATGACCAGACGGCGGTTGGCTTCCTTGAGCTTAAACTGGCACTGGCTGATCTGGAGGTCAATCTTCTCTCCGAGGTCCTCACGCTCCATTTCGGCTATGCGCGTGGCAATACGACCGGCACGCACCTTGTAAGAGCCTTCCATCCAGTTCCATAACGGCACTCTCACCATCACGCCCACGTTCCACACGCCGGAGAGCTTGCGCTCGAATCCGTTATAGACGTTAGGATTGGTGGCCATGTATCCGCCTGTGAGCAACACCTGCGGAAGGTATGCGGCACGTACCAGATTGGTGGCTTGACGACTGAGGTCAACGGCGTTCTGGAGAAGCTTCATCTCCGGGCGGTTGTCCTGTGCTTCAGCCTTGTCTGCCGAGGCGCTCTCGCTCGTAGAGGCGGTGGCGATGTTCGGCGTATTCTCGTCAGCAAGAGTCACTTCCGTTTCGGCTGGCATTCCGCAGAGCTGGCAAAGGAGCATCTTGGCAAGCGCCAGTCCGTTGTCAGCCTGAGTGAGCGACATCTCTGCCTCGTTCACTCTTACTGCCACCTTCAGACCGTCGGCACGCGTGGCTACGCCTTCCTTTATCATCTTCTGCACGTCATCATCCAGCTTCTTCACCACCTGCAGATAGCTCTCAGCCAAGTCCTTCTTGTGCTTCACGGACACTACTGTCCAGTAAGCCTGGTCTATGGCATGTATGGTCTGCTGCGTGGTGGCGTCAATCTGGTTGGCAGCCATGCTCTCCCCTATCTTCGCCATGTTGTTGGCAGCGGTGATGGCGCCACCCATGTATATGGGCTGCGTAGCCATTACGGAAATGGCATACATCTGACGTGTGTCAGTACGGAGAGCGTTGACGAAGCTCTGACCAACGTGATTGACCGCCTCGCCTATCTTCGATCCCACTTGACCGAACATATTGCCGAGGCTCTGCGCCTGATCAGGTGTCAGCACGCCCTGCTGGGCAAGCCCTGTCAGAGCACCCGAGATGTCGCTTTGCATCGAACCCACCACATTGGTGCCGGCTCCTGAAATGGCCTTCTTCTGGTCTTTGCTTAGCAACGATATCTCACGACTCGTGAGTTCGTATCCGCCTACGGCACTGATGTGCGGCAGATACTTGGTCTTAGCCGCCTTGGTGTTATACTGTGCCATGTCGAGCTGCAAGCGTGAAGCCACGAGGGTCTTGTTGTTGCGCAACGCCATGGCACGGCAGCTGTCCAAGCAGAGCACCTGCTGCGCCTGGACCTGCATGCCGAGACATGCCAAAGCGAAAATAAGAAGTGAATGTTTCATCTAAAAATTACTGTGTGTTTATATCATTGTCCTTTCCAGAAGGACATCTTTTCCCTTACTTGAAGGAGAAACTGCGCGAACCTATCATATTGCCGTCGGCAAATACGCTCACCTGATATGTGCCAGCCATGAGCGACTGTGATACGTTCCAGAATGTAGAGATGGTGGTCTCACGTCCGTCATACTCCACAGCCTTACGCATAGTGGCCTCCAGCGAGCGGTTCTGATAGTTGAATGTTCCGCCTCCACCGAGCGTCGTGCCCGAAGGTGAGGTAATGCGCACGTAGAATGTCTTGGTGCCGTTAGAAGCTGTCACGTTCTTGGCAATGGTGAAGTTCACCTGCACGGTCTTACACTTAGATGTCTTGTCCGTCTTCTTTCCCTTCTTGTTCTTCAGCTGCATGGAGATGCCCGTAGCGTCCAGCTGTGCGGCGATGGCCACCTTCTCAGACAGCGAAGCACGCTCGGAGTTAAGGCCCTCAATCTGGCGTGTAGCCTCGTTATACTGTCCCTTGATGCGTGAGTTCTCAGCCGTAAGGTTCTGATTGAGACGGTTGAGCGAGTCAATCTCGATGACGTAGCTGCGGAGGACGGCACGTACGGTGGCAAGCTCCCTTTTCAGACGGGCTATCTCACGTGCGTCGTTCGACTTTGTGTCCTTCAGTTCCTTGAGCAGACGCTCTGTCTTCTCCTGCTCAGCGGTAAGCTGTGCGATGATAGAGTCGTTGCTGATCTGCGTCTTCATCTCGCTATATTGCGTGGCAAACTGCTGGTACTCGTTCTCCATCTCCTTCTTGTCGAGTTCGGCGAGTTCCTGCATAGCCTTGTTTTCCTTCTTCTGATTGTCGAGATTAACGTAGAGATATGCCACAGTACCGACAAGGGCAAGTCCTACGATTCCCGTTACTATCCCAGTAATGAGCTTTTTCTTTTCCATAGTTTTTATTGATATATCAATTTTTTAATAAATAGTTTAAACAGTTTGCAAAGTTACGTTATTATATCTAATGCGCAAAAAAAGGTATGTTGTAAATAAATAACGATTACTAAAAAGGATGATAAATAGTGAAAAAGAGAACAAAAAAGCGGCTGCAGACGCTCTCCGTACGGGAGATAGCCTACAGCCGCCTCATATATATATATGTATCGTATTATTCGTTACTTTGTCTGGTACATTTTGTCGTTAACAATGAAAGCCTGTGCGATGGATGCTACGCAAGCCAATACCATAAGTCCGATAATCATCATAATCTTTTTTCCTTTCCTTATATTAATGTTGTGTTCTCCTACTTGTGTTCTTCATTCCATTTAGCCTCGTGTCTTGCGACGGCTTACTTCATGAAGTTCACCTTGTTACTTACCTCTACAGCCTCAACTACTGCCAAGCAGCAAGCGGCTACTACTAATACAATAATCATAATTGTTATCCTTTCTTTTTTATGTATCTTATCTTCTCAAGCCCCTACTGGAGCTCTTTCTTTGATTACACTGCAAAGGTAGTACCTTTTGTGTTCGCACACAAGCAAAAGAACAATTATTTTAGCTTTGTCATAACATTTATTGATATTCGTCAATGAATCGTAACATAAAATCGAGAAAAACACAAAAGTCTGCCATTTTGACAGCAAAAGCGACATATAGATTGCCGTTTGCAAATGACACTCGTCACTTTAGCGACCTCATACCGCCACTTTAGTTATCCGAAACCGCCACTTTAGTGACCTCACACCGTTCGATACACATGTTCATACCGAACGATGTGAATGTGTATATCGAACGATATGAATGTGTGTATCGAACGATATGAATGCTCACATCGAACGAAGTGAGGCAACATTGAAAATTGAATAATGTAACAATAGTAGCGGTTTTGTAAGAGAATTGCAAAACAAAACCTAAAAAAATGAGGGAGTATTGTAGGTTTTTCTAATATTTTTCTGTAAGTTTGCCGATATGAACAAAACTTACTTGAACACGGACTTGACGGACAAGCGTATTGCCGTGCTGCTCTCGGGCGGCGTGGACAGCTCCGTCGTGGTTTACGAACTGGCGCAGCGAGGACTTCACCCCGACTGCTTCTATATAAAAATCGGACCTGAACAGGAGGAGGAATGGGACTGCACCAGCGAGGAGGACCTCGAGATGGCTACTGCTGTGGCACGTCGCTTCGAATGTAAGCTGGAGGTGGTGGACTGCCACAAGGAATATTGGGACCAGGTGACGCGCTACACTATGGATAAGGTACGCGCGGGATTTACGCCCAATCCGGACGTTATGTGCAACCGACTGATTAAGTTCGGCGCATTCCACGAGAAGCGCGGAAAGGATTACGACCTCATTGCCACTGGGCATTACGCCCAGACGGAGGAGGACGAGGAGGGACGCAAGTGGCTCGTCACAAGCCCCGACCCCGTAAAGGACCAGACCGACTTCCTTGC
This sequence comes from Prevotella sp. 885, assembly GCF_002265625.1. Taxonomy (GTDB): domain Bacteria; phylum Bacteroidota; class Bacteroidia; order Bacteroidales; family Bacteroidaceae; genus Prevotella. The sequence goes on along the minus strand of NZ_NOVE01000008.1, from coordinate 59,378 downwards.
ACAGATTTATGACTGGCAGCTCCGCAAGGCGCTCTTCCCCATCGGACATTACCAGAAGGGTGAGGTAAGGGAGATAGCCGAACGCGAACACCTCATCAACGCCAAGCGAAAGGACTCGCAGGGCATCTGCTTCCTCGGCAAGATCAACTATAACGACTACATCAGACGATATCTCGGCGAGGCTCCCGGCGAAGTGCTCGAATTGGAGACGGGCAAACTGATAGGCAAGCACCGTGGCCTGTGGTTTCACACCATCGGACAGCGACACGGACTCGGCTTCGGCGGCGGACCATGGTATGTCGTGAAGAAGGACGTGGCTGCCAACGTGCTGTACGTGAGCAAGGGCTTCGAACCGCGCACAGCATACAAGAAGGACTTCCCCATCCACGACTTCCATTTCCTCACACTCGACCCTTGGGGCGCTCCAGGCACATCGGCTCGAGTGCGCTTCAAGATACGCCACACCCCCGAATACCATCCAGCCACCTTGGAACGCACCTCGGAAGGCAGCTTCATAGTTCACGCCGACGAACTTATCCAAGGCGTGGCGCCGGGCCAGTTCTGCGTGGTGTACGACGAGGAACATCACCGCTGCTACGGATCAGGCGAGATAACGATTTAAGTGAGAGTGTGTAAAAACTAAAGAAATAGAGAGAAAAGGCAAACTGCAGTGGTGCGGGCATTCTTGCCCGCACCACTGCAGTTTGCCTTTTCTTCTAAGTTTACTTCATATACAACTTCAAAGTTGTTGTCTGGTCTCCCACTTCCACGTTTTGTGTTTCCATCACGCCATTACCATTCATGAACTTAATGGTATACACCTGATTCTTTTCCACCTTGAAAGTGAGCACATCATTCATATCCTGTGTTGCGCCTGTACTACGACCACCGTAAATCTGCTTATCGCCCTTGAATACGTCCAAGTTAGTGGCTACACGGTCGCCTGAAGCCTCAGCATGATCCTTGTCCTTAAACACCATCACTCGCAACGCAACATGACTGCCATCATCAGGAACGGCAGACAGCTCTGCTCTGTATAGGCTTGTATAACGGTCGGTTACGTTCTCGGCATGGACATAACGGATGTTCTCGTCCCAAACCAAAGGGAAGTAAGAGTCAGCCGGTTTGAAGGAAGCCGCATATATAGCCTTTCGCAAATCCTCTTTGACAGCCTTACCAGCATCGGTAAGGAACCATGACTTATCCAGGTCTTCCGAAGGATAATACTCCGTAAAGCGCCACTTGCCGTCCACCCAGACTTCGTTCCAGTTATGATTGCCACGGTCATCATGCCAAGCCGGAGTGCCTGCCACACGCGAAGGTATACCTACAGCACGGAACGCATCGGTTAGCAAGATGGAAAGACCTGAGCAAGAAGCCATGTGCTGACGCATAGACTCGTAAGGAGCCTGGTCTGGCTTCTCGCGCTTTGTGTTGTAGTCAACCATAAGTTCGTCACGCACGTTCTTGTTGACAGAATCGATAGCCTCGCGCATCGTCTTGCAAGAAACCACGTATTTGCGGAAGCGCTCATAGAAATCCTTACGCCAGTTTTCACGGTTTTCGTTCAGATTTACATAAGCCACCACGTCGTTCAAAAATATATCGTTAGGCACCTCTTTTGCCCAGGGAAACTCTGCTCTTGCCTTATAAGCATACGACACGTTCTCCAACAGAAAATCAGCGGTCAACGTCTTGGCATCTCTTTCTGGCATGTAGGAAATCAGGAAAGCCACACCCTCCTTCTGGTCGGCAGGAGCTTTCTTTAATGCCTTCGTCAATTCCTTTGCATTATCACCAGCTGTAACCATAGTCTGATTCAGCAACTCATGATACTCCTTTGGCACTCCGGCATACTTGCCTCCTGAACATGCAGACAAGCCCAAAGCCAAGAGCACAACAAAACTCTTAATTTTCATAGATTTTTTCTTAAGTATATTTGGATCAATTATTTGCTGTACAAAGTTACTGCAAAAAATCGGGGAAAGGGTAAAGAATAGATAAAAACAAAAGAGAATCAAGACAGAACACTAACAAAACAGCTCGTGCCGGACTTACTCGGCACGAGCTGTATGCATTTATTAGGGCAGTGCTGTCACTATCACTACTCGGTTGAGATTGTTCTCCTCGTATGGCTGCGCATTGCAACCTATGCCCTGTGCGTCGATGCGTGACGGAGCGATGCCGTAACGCTCTATGAGGATGTTTCGTACGCTGTCGGTGCGGCGGATGGAAAGCATCAGATTGGTGCGCTCACTACCCGTAGCCTTGTCACCATAACCGTCCAGACGAATGCGGGCTGAAGGATTCTGCTTGAGATAATTGACGATGTTCTCAAACGCGATGTCCTGCTTCTTCGCCGGCTTGGCTGAGGCATAAGCAAAGCTGATGGAGGCGAGACGGAACGCATCCAGCTTCTTCACCACCGGTTTCTCCACGATGCGATCCTTAAAGACGGGACGCTCCACTACCCTCTCCACCATATACACCGTGTCGACCACGGCTTCACGGCGGCGCTTACGACTGCTTTCCTTCTTGGCGCAAGGCTTGGAAGCATTGAAGCGATAAGTGAGTCCGAGCGTTGCACCCAACGTCGGCTCATACTTCTTGCCCGTGATGCGACCGTCGAAATGGTCGGGCATGAGAGCCGAACCAATCTCAAGGTTGACATCCATGCACTTCAGCACACGGTACTTGGCAGTAACGGAGAAGTTGGTTGTCAGCGAGTTGGTGCCCGCCGTGCCGCGATAAGCGAAGCTACGGGCATAGCCCAAACCCACAGCCGGAAGCACGTCAAACCTGCCCTGACTGCGGAAGAGCAGACGCGAGAGGCTCACCATGAAGTCGGCATGAGCGTTGACGTAACGCAGATAATGACGATAGGTGCCGTCAGGGCGGACCGTCACATTATCTATTACAGGGTCGTGAGGACCATATACGGAACCGTTGGTCTGAGGGTCGCGCAGATAGAGTCCTTCCGATGTGGACATGCCGTTAAGCGAATACCCGCCAATCTGTAGGCGAAGGGCATAAGCGGGAGTTATCCACTTGCCCACGCCAATGGTGTATGACGGAGTGAGGCGCTTGCCGAAATCCAGCTTGCTGGCATCGCTCGAGAAGATTGTCTGCACGCCTCCACCCACATCCACAAACCATCCGTTCTGTGCTGAAGCCGGGAGCAATGACATACAACCCAGCACCAAGCTTATTATCTTTTTCTTATTCATAATATACAGATAGGTGTTTTAAGCTTATTCAACAATGACGAAATAAGGAACGCGAGGCTCGCCCGCTGTACCATAGCTCTCGCCGTTGGCAAACGTGAAGGCTGAGACAGCCTGATAGAGGTACTTGTTGCGACCTGAATAATACTTCAGCGTAACTACTTCCTCTGCCCCCATGCTGCCGTTTATCTCCATGCGGAAGACATACTCGCCGTTCTCTGCCTGCTCCGCCTTTGCCATGCCACGACACTCAGTGCCCACGAAAGCAGCCATCACGTCATCCGCCGTTGCCTGACGGACAATGTTCTGAGGCAATGCCACGCAAGCCGTCATCTTGAGAGGATGCTTGCCTTCGACAACGAGAGGTACGGTGAAGGGCTGCTCTGGCGAAGCCTCCACCTTTCCGTCGGCAAAAAGGAGGCATGCAGGTGCCGTGAACACGTAGTTGTTACGATGGCTGTAATAGCGGATGTCCACGGTCGCTGACTGTGAGCTGACACCATTTATCACCATCTTATATACGGGTCTGCCGTCCTGCTCGCCCACTACTTCGCCCATGCCGGCGCAGACATTGCCGATGAACGCCGCCAGCTTGTCGCCGCTCTTGTCGGCATAGCTGCCTGTAACGGCGTCAAGGGTGAGGTAAGCGGTCATGCTGCCCTGCGGCACGAAGGTGAGATTCTGCGGCTGGTCCTCAGAACCAACCACCGAACCGCGCTTGCCGATGACGAAGGACTGCTCGGAAACGAACACCTGCTTCTTCTCCGCGCTGTAATAGCGATAAGTCACCTGCTCGCCCTCTGCACGACCGAGGACGTCATACAAATATGTCATGTCAGCCTCGCTTGCCACGTGCTTGATGCCGCGACACTCGTCGCCGACGAAAGCCTGAAGCTCATCGCCAGCGGCTACTGTGAACGGCAGCTGTGCCTTGTCCACCTTCACCCATGCCTTGGTAGGTACGGGGAAGGGACCTGACTGCTCGAAGTCGGGGAAAGCAGGATTCTCGGCTGTGCCGTAAATCTTGTCCACCTCATACTTTACGTCTGATGCCACGGAAACGTAGACGCGCTTCGCAGCTGCACTGTAATAGCGGAACTCCACATCGCCGCTCTCGCTGGACGGTGCCTTGACGTGAAGGAAGAAGAGGCGCACGCCGTCGTTCATCACCTTCTTAGCCACACCGCGACACTCGCCGTCAATGAAGGCTGCCATCATGTCGCCGTCGGCGGCAAGGGTTTCGAGGACGGGGCTGAGACGCACCACGGCGGTCATGCTCATAGGATAGACGCTCTTGTCAGGATCGGTCCACGACGGCACCGAGGCATTGCCAGTGAAGTCGGCTCTCCACCCCGGGGCGGAGGCAGGGGCGTTGTCCGCCACCTGCCACGCCGGGACTTCGCTGACGAAATCCTCTGCCACCACGCTCCACTGGGGAGCGGGTTGCTGGGGATAAGTCTTGTCGCCTTCCTCCGTGCATTGTGTCATAAGGAAACACAATGCAGCAATCAATGAATACTTTATATACTTCATATAGATTTTCTGTTAATATTACTTCTTGATAGCTTTCATAGAGTATACGTTGCCGTCTACAGAGATGCTAACGATATAAACTCCCGAAGGAACTGTGTTGCCGGAGTTCCATGTGATGTCCACGTTGCCGTTGTCATTGCAGTTGTCCCATGCTACGACTCGCTTACCGCTCATGTCGCTGACAAAGACGTCAGTCTGGGCGTTGCGGTCCACATTGGCACGGATCTTAAGCTGCGAGTGGAACGGAGACGGATAGACATAGAGGCCGCCTTCTGTGCCAAGGAAGCTGATGTGCATCGGCTCGTTGATGGTGCCGACATTGCTGTTGGCAGCATAGCTGATGACGCTCGGTGCCTTGGCGATGACGTCGCCGCCGCGTTCGATGGTCACGTCCACAGCCTCAGGCTTGTCGCCACCCACGGTGAGCATGAAGATGGTTCTGCCGTCGGGCAGCTCTATAGCCTCAGCATAACCGCGAGGTTCGCCTGCTACGTAGCTTACAAGGCGGTCGCCCTGCTGCAGACTTACGCCTTCCACCTCCACAACAGCCGTCATATTGGCTGAATACGGGAAGTAAGCATTTGTGTCGTCAGCGTTCTTGGCAGCTGCCATCGCAGCCTTAGCCTTGCGTCCTACGGAAGTCTTCGACGGATACTGCAGCACGGCGTCGTCCTGCGACTGGCGCTGGAGCATATAGCCCTTGCCGTTCTCCATGTATGTAAGACTACCAATCCATCCCAGATTGCCGCTATACATCGCCATCTGTGTCTGCGACTTCACGATGTCGCCCTCCTTGGCGTCGTAGCCGGCGAGAGCCTCCTTGAGCGTGAAGTTGTCCGAAGGCAGATAAGAGATGTAGTTCCAGCGCGGTGTGCCGTCCTCCTTAGCTCCACGTATGGTGAGCTTGTGTGATGTCGGGTCAACCACCGGTCCTGAGATATGCAGGTTCTGAGGTGCTGAACTGTGTACGAGATACATCTGGTCGTTGTCAATGCCGGTGAGCTGTCCCACCCATCCATTGCGCTTTGTCCATGATGCGAAGCCGTACTGCTCGCTCTTCACCTGGTCGTCAGGGGTCCACTTGCCATCGGCAAGAAGCTTGTTGAGGTCAGAGAGCTTGTCAGAAGCGATGTTTGTGGAAATCCACGTCCATCCCTCGTTCAGGCTGATGTTCTGCACGCGATAGTCCTTAGCTGTGAACAGCACTGGCTGTGACGGGCTGCCCACTACGGCGTTGTTCTCGAAGCTTATAGGCTTCTCGCTCTGTGCGATGTAAGTCTGTCCTGTGCTTGCGTCCCAGATGCGGAACTCAAGGTCGGAGTTGTTGACATCGTTAGAGTATACCGTGAGCATGGCGTAATACATATCGTTCTGCTTGTAGTAGCGGTTATTGCAAACGCCTACGCACTTTCCGCCGCTGAACGCAGCGAGCATATCCTCGTCGTCGGAAGAGTATACCTTATTAATATACAGCTTGCCGAAGACAGACATATTATACTTGAAGTCAGCCGGATTGACCGTCCACTCAGGTTTCTCGCCTTCCACCTTGACGGTGAGCTGCAGAGCCTCCACCACGTTGTTGTCGCCACGCAGATAGAGAGTCTCGTCGTACGTGCCGATGTTCAGACTCGGGTCGATGGTAAGAACGATGTCGGCAGACGAAGTCGGGTCGATAGTGCCGCTTGCGGGTTCTGCCTCCAGCCATGAAGGAAGGTTCTCGATGGTGAAGTGTTCTATAGAACCACCCTTGTTGAGTGCCTTCACCTTGATTGTCTTCTCCTCGTTGAGCTTCTTCACTACGGTGAGAGCGTTGTCGCTCCACTTCAGCTGGTTGCGGTCGATGTATGCGCTCCATGTTATCGGCGAGAGAATCTCGTTGCCGTTCTTGTCGCGTACACCGTCAACGGTGAACTTCACGATGGTCTTCTCGATGCGCTCGTAAGGCTCCTTCAGGTTGATGATGAGAGCGTCGTTGTTTACCACGAAGTCGTAGAGAAGCTTGCTCTCAGGTCCCTTTGCCTTGACAGGAGCAGAAGCCTTGGTCTCTACGTCGCCTCCTACAGCCACGGCGTCAGGCACCTTCTGTGTCGGGTCAGCCTGCTGCTTTTGGTCCATAAGAGAGAACTGGAGTTCCTTGACACCCTGCCACTCGATGTATGTCTCGAACGGATAGTAAGCCAAGAGTCCCTTCTCTGTGCCGTCGAGTCGGTTGCTGTTGCCGTTCTCCACGAGCGTCTCGCTCTTATAGAGATTCCATACACGCACCTCGTCAATCTCGCCCTTGAAGAAGTTGTCGACTGTCTCCTGCTGGAGGTTGTCCGCCGGTGTCCATACACGTGCGCCGAGATGGATGTAAGCCGCTGCTATGCCACCGAGGTCAGCTGCCTCGAAGTAAGTGTTGAGCTTGCCGTCCACATAGATCTGACCGCGTCCGCTTGTGCGGTTTACAGCCACTGCCACGTGGTGCCAGTCGTTGTCTGCGAAGCTGCCGTCACATGCCACACGCACTCCATTGTTATGGAATACCAGTCTGCCATCCTCCAGATTGAGAGCGAAGAGATTGAGCGAACCGCCCATTTCCTCACCGTCGCCACGTCCGTTGGAGATGATGGTGGCTGTCTGCTGTGCCTCGTCAGCCTTAAACCATGTCTCGATGGTGTAGTCCATGCTGTTGTCTACTACACATGAACTGCCCGAAGAGAGCTTCAGATACTGGTCCTTACCGTTGAACGCTGCTGCACGTCCCTCGGGATTAGCCCATTCGCCGCCTCGCATCTCAAGGTTAGCTCCGTGTGCCTTGTCGGCAAGAACACTGCCCTTAGCCTCCGACATCGGATAGTAAGCGATGAGATTGCTTTCGGCTCCTGAGAGCATTGTCAGCGAGTTGGTCTGAAGACGTGCCGGTGTCAGCACCTTGTCCCAGATGCGTGCGCCGTGCATCTTGCCAGCGAAGTGTCCGCTTCCGTCCACGCTGGCTCCGAACACGTAAGCGCCCTCGCCATTATACTCGCCCACCTCAGCTGCGCTGATAAGCTGTTCGTAGTTATAGTAAGCCGATACATTGCCCTCATTGTTATATACGAGAGCCACGTGTGCCCATGTGCCCTGCTCATAGTCGAACGTCTTGTCGCTGACGATGGTCTTGTCAGCCACCTTCACCTTCAAGCGGTTGTCGCTCGTCGTGGCAAGTTCGATGGAGCTGTTGGCGTTGCCCTGGCTGAAGAGCACAGCGTCCTGAGGCTTGTCTGCAAGTGTCCACATCTCGATGGTGAGGTTCTTGCCGCTCCAGTTGCGCTGGAATTCAGACACGAGTTCGTCGTTCTGACCGTCGAGGCGTACGCTTACGCTATGGTCGGTCTGTGCTCCGTTGCGGATGCCCGTTACCGAGAAGTTGTTGTCGGTGAGCAGTCCGTCGGCTATCGGCTCGTTGAACGTGAGCATCACCTCGTCGTTAACGGTCAGTACACCATTAGCTGGCTGTGCGCTACCGAAGAGGCGCGGATTATACATATCCTTGATGCCGCTGTGTACGGCAGAATAGTTAAATACCTCCTCATTGTTGATCATGCTCGTACCTACGGTGCGCAGGTCGTAACGCTGATCCTGCAGGTCGTCAAGGAACCAGCGATACTTGATGGTGCCGGCGTCTGCCGCCTTTATCATCTCGGCGTTCATGCCGTTGGTCAGTGCCTGATCATAGAGAGTCTTGTCGTTATAGTAGCTCATGAGCGTGGTCCAGTCGTTGTCGCTGCCCGACGACGGCTTATACTGAAGCATGATGCGATGGAAGTTGTCATAGTTCACGTCGAAGCCGTCAATCACTACGTCCATGTAATGCTTCTGCACGCCGTTCACCTCTGCCGTTGGCAACTTGGTGTTGTACGTCCAGTTGTCGGTAGGCTTCTTCAGGTTCACGTCTGTGGCTGAAGGAGTGAAGTGTACGCTGAACGTCACGTCGTCATAGATGTCGCCCTGGAAATCAGTGGGATCACACTGACACTGCGACTGAAGCATCAGTCGGAGATTGTCATAGTTCATCACCGAACCCTTGCGCACTTCGAGCGTCTTCGTAAGCGTTCCGCCTGCCGGCACGAGCAATGCTCTGCCGTTGCCGATCGGTGCGCCGTCGATGAGCAGCTGTGCTCCGTTAGGATTGCTGCTGTCGTCGATTACGAGGTTATACCAGTTGTCGTCCTGCGACTCAGAGTTGTTGCGCAGATAGAGCGTGAAGTAAGCCGACTTGCCTGAAGGAACATTCTCGATGAAGTCTTTCTCCACGGTTATCTCCGGAACCTCCATCTGGACCGTTGCCTCATTGATGACGTGCTGTCCCGGTTCGTAATACTTGGTCTTGTATTCGCCCTCGTAAGGACAAGACGTCACACCGCCACGAGTCTTGAAGATGAACGTTGAGAAGGTCTGTCCCTCCTCGTCCTTCATATCCTTGTACTTGATGTACTGGTCGCCATTCTTATATCCTGCCTCGCGGCATACGTCTACAGAGAGGTAGTCAGAGCCTTCCTCTGCAAGGACATAACCCTTGCAATGGCGTGCCGTCTCCTCAGTAGAGAACTCGCCACCGTGTTCGGTGGTAAGGCTCTCGTCTACAGTGAGCACCATACCAGTGCCATTGAGTGTCCATCCGAAGTTGTTGGTGAACTGAGCGCCAATCAAGATAGAGAAGCGTTGAGTCTCCGAACGTCCAACCTCATACTCCTCAGAGTATTCGTAAGAAGCACCGCCCTGGAACGAATGGTTCTGCATGAGTTCTGCCTTCACCTTCTGTTCCTCGTTATTGCGAAGCTGCATCTTCCAGTTGTCAATCGACTGATTGAGGAACATGATAGTATCCTCCTTCAACGGCTGTCCTGCAGGAGCGTAAATCTTGTAACTCGGTCCGTCGAGCGGGTCGTTAGCATTGGCACCCTTAAACACCTTGTCGTTGTTGCTCTTGCCGAAGTTAGGATCGTCAGCTGCCAACTTCGAAACGTAAACAGGGAGTTTGGTGTTGTTAGCCATAGCCTGGAAGTCTACACCTTCAGCCTGCTGATGCAGCAACTTGTTGCGTACATCCTCAAGTTTAGGCAACAGCACCTGCTCGATGTGTACCTGCGGATAGGTGAACATAGTGCCATACTTCTGCGAAAGTCCCAGACCAGTAGTCTTCACAAGCAGATATTCACTGTTTTCGGGAGTAACATCGCCGAACAGTTCGTACTCAGAAGGATTGGCCTGATACATCTCACGTGTAGTAACGGCGATGTTTTCGGTCTTGCCCACGCCGATATTAGTAGAATAGCCTACGAAGAGGTCGCCGTCGCTTCCCACATACTGCGGGTCGCTACTTGTCTCGAAGCGTGTGGTAGTGGTCATCGTCTTAGTGTCAGAGTCAGTACCACCGATTGTCTCACTGTGAGAAGCGCCGAATGAGAATTCGTTCTTCACATCGTTCTCGTTCACCACTCCGGCACCAAGACCGGTGAAGGTGATGACCTTGGCACCAACCTTTGCCTCGTTGTTCAATACTCCCTCGTTAGTGACATTTCCCTCATACGTACTTGTAGAAGTAACTGTCACGCCCTTCTCAAGATAAGCATACGAGTTGCTTCCCGGCGGGTCGCGCAGCACGAAGAGCACCTTGTCGGGTCCGTTCGTAACGAAGTCCGAACCTAAAGTCTTTGCACCAATTACGATAGCCTTAGTGTTGCCCTTGCCGTCAAAGCCACCCTTCCAGTTGATAGTTGTAGAAGATGTGCTTTCGCTGTTTTCGCTGTAGGTCATATCCATAGCGGCAGAGCGCAGAGCCGAGGTCATTTCCGGATTGTTCACCTGGAATGTCCATTCTGCCTCACCCTTCTCGTCGGTAGTGATGTCTTCTTGCGTTCCGTACGCAATGTCGCCTCTACTGAATGACAGTTTAGCCTCAGGCGTTGGCACGATGTCTTCCTTAACGCCATCCTTACGTCTGCCGTCCTTATCCTTATATTCGTACACCTCCGCTGTGGTGATGTGATAAGTGACGTATTGTCCCTGCTCGTATACCGGCACGCCGAGTGTATAAGGCTGTGCAGCATTGTCAGGATCGTAGGTCTTCACCTTTATGGTCTTTGTCTGATCGAGTGTAGAGATGCTGAGTTCTTCCTTTCCGAAGAAGTCCTGAAGCTTACCCTTCACCTTCTCCTTCACGATGATTGACGGAGTGTAGCGCTTGATGAACTGCTGCTTCTTGTTGTAATATACAGTGTCGCTGCAGTTGACAAACTTGCCCTGCGTAGAGATAGAGTCGACATAAGCATTCACCTCGCTCTGCTTTGCAAACTCGTTGCTGAGGTTGAGGTCTTCGCCACTGCCCGGGATGTTGTCATGGCCGGGCACAACTACATTAATCTTATACTTCTCAGGAATGAGGTCGGCATAGAACTCACCCGTCTCGGCGTCAGGATAGATGGTTATCTTGTTGCCGTCGTAAGCCACGCGGTTCTGGTGCTGCTTGCTTACGTACACGCCCTTAACGTGATTGAGCGTGGTTTCGCGAGCCTCAGCCGTCATCTTATAGGCATCGTTCTGATATGTAAGCTCGATGCGGATGTCGTCAGCGAGGTTGTTCTTCGAAAGCGAGTGGCCCACGGGGAACGCCTCCTGCTTGGTACCGCCGGCAACACGTCCGATGTAACGTACGGTTGTAACGTCAAAGATTTCGAATCCGTTGTCGTCGTCCTGATAGTTGCGGTCGGTGCCGTCGCTGTTGGTCAGCTTGCCGCCGTTCTCGAACGTATGGTTGGCAAGCACTGCCTTCACCTCGTGCTGTCCTACGGGTACGCTGATGGTGAACTGTCCGTGAGCGTCGGTCTTCACGATGTTGCTCTTGCCGTCCATAACGGTGACTCCGTCCACGGCGAACGACACTCCCTCTACGGGCACGTTGCCGCCCTTATACATCACCTTACCCGAAATTTTGAACGACGACTTGTCCGTGAAGTTCACGGTGTGGCTCTGTGCCTGCGAGTTGATGAGGCGCAGCTCCTTTGCCGATGCAAACTGATGTATGCCGAGTGTCGGCACAATCATATACGTAGTTCCGTTGCCGGTGTAGGGCAGCGAACGAATCTGATAAGAACCGTCTGTAGCTGTGTAGCTGCTGTAGCCGAGCTGTGCAGATGTAGGTATGTCTTTCGAACTGATAGTAACACCCGTAGCCACACCATGGTTCATGTTGTACCTAGTGCCCTTGTACGAGATGTCGTAGAAGGCGTCGTCAACCGAATAGTCGAAGGTATAGTAAGCCTGCAGGCCGTCCTCATTACCTACAATGTAGCGGTCGTAGTCGTTGGCGAGGGTGTCAGCATTGAGCGCCTTGTTCCAGATACGAACTTCGTCGATGGCTCCGGTGAAGCCTTCACCAATCACCACCTTATTGTCGTTGCCCGTAATCTGAGCCGTGCGCTCGGCTTCTGCCACAGCATTACCGTTTATATATATAATAAGGTGTGTGGCGCTTGCCACGGCTGAGAGATGCACGAACTGAGTGGAGGAAGCGTAGTCGCTGAGCTTCTTCGGTGTCTTCAGCGTCTGGCTGCCAGCTGTGAACTCAATCTTCTTGCCGTTATATGCCAACTTGTACATGCCCGGCTTCTCGATGATGGTGCCTTCCTTGGCTGCTCTCACCCATGCCTGAAGCGTAACTGCCTGCGTGGCATCATTCAGAAGCTGGTCGTTGTCGACGGTAAGATTAGACGCACCGGTGAACACGTATGACTTGCCCGGAACGCCCGAACCTTCCGTAGGCTCAGCACTTACCTTGGCGCCCGACACAGCCTGACCGCTCTCGAACGTCACGCGTCCGTAGATGTCACCCGTCGGTGTGCGGAAACCAACGTCTGTGAGTACCTCGTCGCTCTCAAGCAGATTGCCCGAGCACATAACCTGACCCTTGATTTGATAGTCGTAGACCACGCCTGGAACGGCATTCACGTCGTTATAGTAATAGTCGTTCTGAGCCTCGTTGCCCTCAGTAACGGCTATCTGCTTATAGTCTGTATCAGGAGCGCCATGCTCCTTGCGGTTGATGACGAAGCGCTCGAAGTTACCCTTGCTGCTCCATACCAGTTCAACGCGGTCAGAGTAGTAGCCCTTGCCGGCTGTAAACGTAACAAGATTGCCTATGCTTGTAGGCATAATTGACTCAGGCGCAGCCACCGTAGGCAGAGTACCGTAAGCCTCGGTAGGCTTAACGGTAAGGCGGTAACGATATTCGTTGCATATCATTATCATGTCGTCAACATACTTGCCGCTGAGGAATTCTTCCTTCGACAGCTCGATGTTGTCGGTTGTATTGGTCGTAACGTTCACACGTGTAAGCACCGCTTTGGTGCCTGAACTCCAGATGTCGCCCTCTGTCTGCCAAGTGATAGTGGCAGTCTTGGCTTCTTCGTCCAGTACGGCATGTACAGAACCTGCTGTAACATTGCTGTGCTTTGCAGAAGCCGATAGAGAGGTATGCTTGCTGAAAGCGTTGTTCCACACGTCAGAGTTGCCTGTATGCGAACGCTTAATGCTGAATTCATAATTCAGGCTCTCGCCTAAAGGTACGTCAAACTCATAGCTGTATGCTGTCTTACCAGCCATATAATTGATATTCTGTGTGGTTGTTTCCACAGCATTTGTAGCCCGATCAGTACTCTTGATTGTGAGCACCATGTCGTCATCAATAAAGTTCTGCGTAGGTGCCTCACTGAGATTCCAGTCCACCTTTATCTTGCGCGTCACCTGATCATAGTCGGCGCTGATTTCCTTCACCTGCGGATAGGCAGGGCGCGTGTGGCTGTCGCCGAGCGTAGAGTATGTCACCTGTTTGTTATAACTTGGCGTATACTTCTGCTTCACCTTATAGTCTGAGAAGTTGTCAAGGCTCATCTTGTCAGTCGGAACGAAGAACGAACCGCTTGTCTTGCTGGCACTGACCGAACCTATTCCGCTTATCTCCTGTCCAGCCGAGTTGCATAAGACGAAAGAACCGTAGCTGTCAATGGAAAAGTCGGAAGCCTTTCCGTCTTTCTTAAAATTGATGGTGTATCCAGGAGTATTGTTTACCACGTCATACTTGCCACCGGTTATCACGGTTTTCGTACAACCATAATCTGTCTTTATGGGAACCGTATGGCTAACAGCTTGCTCACTAGATTTTCCTTCACGCCACCATTTACCAGTGTATGTAACGCTCTCGCTGGAATTGATTTTCGTTTGCGTCAAAGGAATGTGAAGTCTTACATAAAATACTGGCTTATTATTATTATTCTCATCGTACAATTTGCCCAGCCATTCAATATTCGACTTATCGATTCCGGTAATTTTACCATCATCAAGTTTCTCCCATTTGTTTCCAGATCCGTCAATTTTGATTTTCATACCTGCTACATCCACATCGAGATAACCTTTATCGCAGAATCCGCAATGGCCTTTGTTACTTCCTCCCCAATCTTGATATACACGGATATCAAGTTCAAGAGTTGCATTAACTGGATTGAACCGTTGCTTCAGCCAAGAATTGTTCCAATCGTCTCCTGCCGATGCCTTCTGCACAGAGAACGCCATCAGCATCACAACGCAAAGGAAGAACTGCATGAACCTTCCCGCAGACGTTCGCATGGAACGCCGCATGGAAACAGAATTGCCAGCAAACCGCCTGTCCAAATATGGAGGAGGTTGCTTCTCTCTTCTTCTTTTCATTTTAAGATGATTTTAAATTATAGTTATTATTTAAGTTATGATTTAAGCTTTTAACATTATAAGTTATGGTTTAGCTTTTCACTCGGCAAATTTACTTTTTTTTACTTAAACAGACTGTCCGATTCATGTGCCTAACTGTCCAATTCGTACCAAAAAGGTGTCCACTTCCTATGAAGTAGACACCAAAACACACGTTTTTCCGGTTTCTGACGTATCTGATATTTGCATTCCTAACGCTCAATACTGCGAGCCCGGCGCACAAAGAAATCTTTGGTGCGAAATTCTCGAGTTTTGAGCGTTTGAAGCTATATCATTAATACACAGTAGGTTATACGGTTTGCAGAAATAATACGTAAACAAACGGGTTGTCAAAGTGGCACTTTTAGGGTGTAATAGCGCCGCTATTACCACACAATACCTCTACTATTGCATTGTAATAGCGCCGCTTTTAGACTGTAAAAGTGGCTCTATGAGGGCACTTTGTGTTTTTAATGGTCATCGAGGGTGGCTTTTATGCTGTAAAAAACCATAAAAACAGCTTTTTGAATCTCTAGAATTGATTTTTATTTTGTAACAGATATTTACTCTTTTGTGCGATATTTGCATTACTGCTTTTCTCTCCATGCAACAGGAGTGCATCCCTCTTTTTCCTTAAATATCTTATACAGATAAGAGCGTGACGAGAAGCCGCATTCAGAAGATATGATGTCGTTGCTGAAGTCAGGATTTTCCATCATCATCTTCTTGACAGCATTGAAGCGTATCTCGCCAAGCCAAATTCGGAAGGTGGTGTTCTGACACTGGCTGAAGTATTGCGACAGCTCGGTTTTGTTGATTCCGAGCAAATGTGACAATGTCAGCATATTGACTGTGCAGTCCTTATAGCCTAAGTCGGCACACCAATGGTCGAGGGCAGACCGGATGAATGCGATGCGTGAGGCAGGGAGCTGTTGGGAGGTTTGATCACTGCCGGTCTCAGGCGCAGACTGCTGAGCATCACACTTGGCAGACTCTTCCTCGCTTTCAGCGTTGACAGCATCGGCGGTCAGATTGTTGCCTCTTTCCTTATCCAACAGTTCTTCAGTTGGGACATAATTGAAGCCGAGCGCCACAAAATTGACGATGAAGAAGAGCGTGGCTACGAGTCCGAAGGGACCTATTATATATAGAGACTTGGTGGAAAGGATGGCAAACGGGATGATGGCGGCTGTGATAAAGAGCAGCGTAAGGCTGGCATGAGCATATCGCGTGAAAGGGCGCATGTCGGTGGCTGTCATCGTCTCAAGGAGCTTCTTCCGCTTGTTCATCTCTATTATTATCATGTATATGCAGTAGAGCATATTGCCGAAGAAGATGGCAAGCATCACGTAAAGCCATACGCCCATATTCAAGGAGCCGGTAACATAGTAGCCCGTGCCAAAGACGGCAAGCATGGCGGCATATACGGCAGCACAGACCATGTTCATCTTCCTGCGGCTGGTGTGGGTGGCCTCTATGTTGTAAATCGCCATTGCGAAAAGCGTGAAACTCGGAAGATAAACCAGTATGTTGATGACGGCCCCCACTTCTTCGCGTGAGGCTCTGAATCCAAAGCACATCTGCAGAAAAAAATGTACTGCCAACAATGTCAAGGATGAGAATAACATCCAACGAGAATACTCATATCGCTTGTTTATCCATCTTACGTGAAGACGCAAAACAGCGATAAGGAATGCACTGAAAAGCATGAATATCAGACATGCAAACTGTAACAAATATAACATAACTATGTGATAAATATATCGGGAATCAGCCGTAAACCTGCAAACTCTTTACAGCGTAGCGACTGTTCTTTCTTATGTCATGCCTACCCAACGTCAGACTCCAGAGGCGTTTTCTCAGAAATTTCAAGGCATTATGGATATGCGCCTCCACGGTTCGTGGCGACGTACCGGTCTCTTGGGCAATCTCGGCATTGTTCTTGCCTTCTATGTATCTCATACGAAAGACGCTTCGGCACTTCTCGGGCAGGGCATTTATGGCGGCATCTATCTGGCGTCGCATCTCGGCGTTCTCCATGCACTCATGAGGATCGGCAAGGGCAGACTCGATCTGCTCCACACGCATATCGCCTATCTGCCTTACAGCATCCACACGCTGCTGACGCAACGCATTACGCTTGAGCATATTCAGAGAGCGGGTGAAGACGGCGCGATAGAGGAAAGCCTGTATCCTCTCGCCCACTTCCATCGTGTCAATATGTGTCCAAAGGTCGCAGAACACCTCTTCCACGACGTCTTCGGCATCACCGTCGTTGCCGACAATGCCGCTGGCATAGAAGAATAGTTTCGCGTAATAAGCGTGGAACAATGTGTCAAAATGTTTTTTCCTGTCCATTGGTAGCATTCGTATGAATGAATTAATGATGCAAAGTTACGCAAAAATTCGGGGAAAGGGTAGAAAAAAAATAAAGAAGTTAAAGAAGTTTTGCGACAAACTCCTTTAACTTCTAAACTTGTAAGAGCAGAATTCTCTTACATACTTTGCAATTTTCCGCCAAGCACCACCTTGTTTACGATGGGTGTGGTGTAGGCGTAAGGGATAAAGGCGAGGGACGGTATGGGCTTGGTGATGTAGAAGTTGGCCACCTTGCCCTTGGCTATGCTGCCGTAGTCCTTGCTCTGTCCCATGGCGTAAGCGCCGTTGATGGTGGCAGCATTGAAGGCTTCGTTGGGCAACAGCCTCAGCTTTATGCAAGCCAACGACATCACGAACTTCATGTCGCCTGACGGCGTAGAGCCGGGATTGTAGTCGCTTGCAACGGCTACGCCCAAACCTGCGTCGATAATCTGGCGGGCTTTGGCGTTGGGCATGTTCAGGAAGAAGGATGTGCCGGGCAGGGCTGTCGGCATCGTTTCGCTGCCACGCAAGGTCTCGATGGTCTCCTCTGTCATGCTCTCAAGATGGTCTACGGACAACGCACCATGCTTGACGCCTACCACTACTCCACCCGACGATGCCAGCTCGTCGGCATGAATCTTGGGACGCATGCCCCATGCGGCGGCGGCCTCCAGAATGCGTCCGGTCTCTTCAGGCGTGAAGAAGCCACGGTCGCAGAACACGTCAACGAAGTCGGCAAGACGCTGGCGTCCCACTTCCGGTATCATCTCGTCAATGATAAGCTGGACGTACTGTTCCTGCGGCATGCCGCGTGCCACGGCATGCGCTCCAAGGAACGTAGACATTATCTTAGCCGGAGAAGCCTCCTTCATGCGCTTTATCACGCGGAGCATCTTCAGCTCGTCCTCAAGACTCAGTCCGTAGCCGCTCTTTATCTCGATGCATCCGGTTCCCTTACGTATCACTTCATCAAGGCGCTGCATGGCTTGACGGAAGAGTTCGTCCTCGGAAGTGTTGTGCAGGAGGTCGGCAGAATTGAGGATGCCTCCTCCACGTCGGGCGATCTCCTCATAGCTGAGTCCGTTTATCTTATCCACAAACTCCCGCTCACGGCTTCCGGCGAAGACGATGTGAGTGTGCGAGTCGCACCATGACGGCAAGACCATTCCGCCTTCCGCGTCAACCACTTCGACGGTGTCGTCCAAGGCTGGCATGCCGTCAGCAACGGCGCCGAACGCTGCGAAGCGTCCGTCCTCCACAAGGAGCCAGGCGTCGTCAATGGTGTTGACGATGCCCATCTCCTTGCCTTGCAGACGAAGCTTCGGAGCGTGCTCGATGCCAGCAAGAGTTCGTATGTTCTTTACAAGCAATTTCATACGGTATTACTTTCTCAGGAAATCAATGGAGTGTGCGATGTGCGGATACATCACCTCGTCGTGAACGATGAACGGCACCACCTTTCTGTAGCTCTCGAAGATGGCCTCCACAGCAGGCGACGACTTCAGCGGACGGCGGAACTCAAGAGCCTGGGCTGCATTAAACAGCTCGATGGCGAGCACACGCTCCGTATTGAGCACCACCTTGTAAAGCTTGATGGCGGCATTGGCACCCATACTTACATGGTCTTCCTGACCCTGGCTGGAAGGAATGCTGTCCACAGAAGAAGGTGTAGCCAGCGACTTGTTAAGGCTGACGATGGAAGCGGCGGTGTATTGCGGAATCATAAAGCCACTGTTCAGACCCGGATTGGCAACGAGGAAGCTCGGCAGGTCGCGCGTACCGCTGATGAGCTTATAGGTGCGGCGCTCCGAGATGTTAGCCAACTCGCACATTGCTATTGCGAGGAAGTCCATCGGCATTGCGATAGGTTCGCCATGGAAGTTGCCGGCAGAGATAACAAGGTCTTCGTCAGGACATACCGTAGGATTGTCAGTAGCCGAATTCACCTCTACGTCAATCACTGAGTTGACATACTCGATGGTGTCCTTAACGGTGCCGTGTACCTGCGGAATGCATCTGAACGAATAAGGATCCTGCACGTACGACTTGGGCTTCTGAATTATCTCGCTACCCTCAAGCAGCTCTCTCATACGGGCAGCTGTGACAATCTGGCCCTTGTGCGGACGAACCTGATGAACAGCGTCGATGAATGGAGAGGCAAGTCCATAGTAGGCATCCAGCGACATGGCAGCAATCTTGTCTGCCCAGTCGCTCAGACGATGTGACTGGAGCAATGCCCAAACAGCAAACGCGCCCATGTTCTGTGTGCCGTTAAGCAGCGCAAGACCTTCCTTTGAAGCAAGCTGTACGGGAGTCCAGTCGAACTTCTTCAGCATCTCAGCTCCTGAGATAACCTTTCCTTCGTATTCCACCTCGCCAAGTCCGACGAGAGGCAATGTGAGGTGTGCGAGAGGCACAAGGTCGCCGGAAGCGCCAAGCGAACCCTGCATGTAGACAACCGGATAGACATCGTTGTTGAAGAAGTCGATAAGGCGGTTGACGGTCACAACCTGACAGCCAGAGAAGCCGTAGCTCAGCGACTGAATCTTGAGCAGCAACATAATCTTGACGATGTCGTTGGGCACTCTGTCGCCTGTGCCGCATGCGTGCGACATCATAAGATTGATCTGAAGCTGTGCCAAGTCGTCCGAACCGACGCTGACGTTACAGAGCGATCCGAAGCCGGTGGTAACGCCGTAAATGGGAGCCTTGTTCTCTGCTATCTTACGGTCGAGATACTCACGGCATTCTACGATACGCTTCTGCGCGTCGTCGCTCAACTCAATCTTGTAACCACCGTATACTATCTCACCTATACGTTCAACTGAAAGATGTTCGGCTGATATCTTGTGTATTTTCATAATCTTGGCATTTATTTTTTTGTTAGTAGTTTAATGTTTTAGTTAGCATACTTGTTGATGATGTCGTCATCAACGATGTTCGGCATCGTTACCTGGAGGCCATGTGAGCGGAGCATCTCACGCTCGATGCTATGGATGGAGCCTTCGTTACGTGCCCAGGCACGGCGTGCAATGCCGTTGTTGACGTCCCAGAACAGCATCTCACGGATGTGGCGTGCGCTATCCTCACCGCCGTCAATCACCATACCGAAGCCGCCGTTGATAACTTCGCCCCAGCCTACGCCGCCACCATTGTGGAGCGACACCCATGTGGCACCACGGAACGAGTCGCCGATGACGTTCTGCACAGCCATGTCTGCACAGAACTGCGAGCCGTCGTAGATGTTGCTGGTCTCGCGGAACGGAGAGTCGGTACCTGAAACGTCGTGATGGTCGCGACCAAGAACTATCGGACGCGTGATCTCGCCCTTGCGAATGGCCTCATTGAAAGCCAAAGCAATCTTGGAGCGGCCTTCTGCGTCGGCGTAAAGGATGCGAGCCTGCGAACCAACCACGAGCTTGTTGCGGCTTGCCTCACGAATCCAATGGATGTTGTCTGCCATCTGGCCCTTTATCTCATCGGGAGCGTTCTGCATGATTTCCTCCATCACGCGAGCTGCAATTTCGTCTGTCTTGGCGAGGTCGGCAGGATTGCCTGAGGTACATACCCATCTGAACGGACCGAAACCGTAATCGAAGAACATCGGTCCCATGATGTCCTGAACGTATGACGGATAGCGGAACTTGCCGTTCTCCTTGCAGATGTCTGCACCTGCACGCTGCGACTGCAGCAGGAAGGCATTGCCATAATCGAAGAAGTACATGCCGTTGGCAGAAAGACGGTTGATGGCAGCCACCTGACGACGAAGAGAAGCCTGAACGTGCTTGCGGAACTCCTCTGGATTCTCAGCCATCATAACCTTCGATTCCTCTAAGGTAAGGTCGGCAGGATAATAACCACCTGCCCACGGATTGTGAAGCGAGGTCTGGTCACTACCTATGTCTACGCGAATATCCTCGTCAGCGAGACGCTCCCAAAGGTCAACCACATTACCTACATAAGCCATTGACACGGTACGCTTCTCCTCCACACTCTTCTTGATGGCAGGAATAAGCTCGTCCAGATTGTCATGGAGTTCGTCCACCCAACCCTGGTCGTAACGCTTCTTTGCAGCCAACGGATTTATCTCAGCCACCACGCTCACTACGCCGGCGATGTTGCCAGCCTTGGGCTGTGCTCCTGACATGCCTCCAAGACCTGAAGATACGAACAGCATTCCGTGGATGTCAGCCGGTCCACCCTTCTCGATACGCTGCTTGCGGCAAGCGTTGAGCACGGTAATGGTGGTGCCGTGAACGATGCCCTGCGGACCGATATACATATATGATCCGGCTGTCATCTGTCCGTACTGGCTGACACCGAGAGCATTCATGCGCTCCCAGTCGTCCGGCTTGGAATAGTTGGGGATAACCATACCGTTGGTTACCACCACTCTCGGTGCATTGGGATGCGACGGGAACAGTCCGAGCGGATGACCAGAATACATCACAAGCGTCTGCTCGTCAGTCATCTCGCTCAGATACTTCATCACAAGACGATACTGTGCCCAGTTCTGGAAGATGGCTCCGTTGCCACCGTAAACAATAAGTTCGTGAGGATGCTGTGCCACCTCGGGATCGAGGTTGTTCTGAATCATAAGCATGATGCCGGCAGCCTGCTCAGAGCGATGCGGATACTCGTCAATGGGTCGTGCATACATATCATAACGAGGACGATAGCGATACATATAGATACGTCCGTACTTGTCGAGCTCTTCCATAAACTCGGGAGCCAACTGTGCATGCAGGTCCTTCGGGAAATAACGCAGCGCATTACGCAAGGCAAGCTGTCTTTCCTCAGCTGTAAGTATCTCTTTGCGCTTCGGCGCATGATTTATGTTATTGTCGTAGGGCAACATTTCCGGCAAATAATCAGGAATGCCCAGTCTTATTTCTTCTGCAAAGGTCATAATGTAAAAAGATTAAAAGAAAATCATATTCCTTGCCCTTCCCTAAGTTGGAAGGGCAAGGATATATTATAGGATTAAGTTAGATTAATTATAATTTCTCCTCAACGAGCTTCGTAATCTCAGCCTCTTCTGCGTTGGCCTTGGCGATAAGCTCGTTAGCCTCAGCAATCAAAGCCTCAGCCTTCTCACGGTCCTTCAACGAACCTGCGTTAATCTTGACGTTCATACCTGCTCCGAGGACAGCGGCACGTGCAGCCAATGCACCTACACCAGCGTCAGAAACGCTGTTGGGGTTGCCCGTCTCCACCATCTTACGGCAAACGTCGAATACTTCAAATGAAGCCTTCATGGTATCGAGAGGCACTTCCGTAGCAAACAATGTGGCTGTCTGAATGGCTTCAGAACGTGCAGCCTTCTCTTCCGGTGTGTTCTTTGGCATGCCGAACGCTGCCATGATGCGGTTGAATGCTTCTGTGTCTTCGTCAACAAGGTGGAGAAGACGCTCCTGCAGAACCATGCCTTCCTCGGCAACCTTGGCAAACTCTTCCCACTGCTCATCCCAACCGGGCTTGTGGCTGGAAAGGTTGGCAACCATCGTGGCAAGCGACGCTCCCAAAGCTCCCATGTATGCAGATACCGAACCGCCACCAGGTGCAGGGCTTTCTCGAGATGTCTCCTCTGCGAATCCCTTAACGGTAAGGTCGACGAGCAGGTTCTGCTTCTCGGCACCAGCTGCCATTACGTATTCGATGATCTTCTCTTCGGGCTTAAACTCCTTAAGGTCTGACAGACCCAATGACTTGATGGCGATGTCGAGGATGTCCTTCTTGGGAATACCGGCAGAGCGCTGCTGCTTTGCAAGGAAGTAACGACCTGCTTCAAGGAGTGTACGCTCCGGAACCAGACCTACAATCTCCGTACCCGTAACGCGTATGCCACGCTCCTGTGCACAACGGCAAACCTCATCGAATGCCTTGTGCAGCGGAGTTACATTAATATTAGTGATATTCATCGACACCTGAGCGATGCCGTATTCGTCAATATACCAACCTATGGCCTTCGTACACTTCAATGTACCGGGCTTCATGATAGGTGTGCCGTCAGCATAGAGAAGCTTCTTGCCTGTGATAGGATTGCCCTCACGCATTGGACGTCCCTTCTCTCTAACGTCGAATGCGATGGCATTGGCACGACGTGTAGAAGTGGTGTTAAGGTTGAAGTTAACGGCAATGAGGAAGTCACGTGCTCCGACAACAGTGCAACCGGTACGTGCAACCTGCTCGTCGAACGGACGTCTGCCGAAATCGGGAGCCTCAGCATCGTCGTCGATGCGCTCAGCAATGCCTTCATACTCGCCCTTGCGACAAACGGCAAGGTTCTGACGCTCCGGTGTGAACGCTGCAGCCTCGTAGCAATAGCACGGGATGTTAAGTTCGTCGGCAATACGCTTTGCGAGCTTGCGCGAAATCTCAGCACACTCTTCAAGGGTAATTCCGCTTACGGGCACAATGGGCAACACGTCTGTTGCGCCGATACGCGGATGAGCACCATGATGCTGACGCATGTCAATAAGCTGTCCGGCTTTTCCCACTGCTCTGAAAGCAGCTTCCACCACGTCATCAGGTTCGCCAACGAAGGTTACGACCGTGCGGTTGGTTGCTTCGCCAGGATCGACGTCAAGCAATTTCACACCCTTCACGCTCTCTACTGCATCCGTAATCTGACGGATGATGTTCATATCGCGGCCTTCGCTGAAATTAGGCACACACTCTACTATCTGCTTTGTTTTTGCCATAGTGTAAGATATAAAGTTAGTAGTAAATAAGTTTAAAATCCAAAGTATCATTAAGATACGCTGCAAATATAGCAAAAAAGCCATATTTAAACAAGAAAACAACAAAAAAAACATCTGTATTGTTTTAAACATAAAAAAGACCACCCGAATAACCTATATATTGTAACATACACAGGTCATTCGGGTGGTCTTATCTGGTCCGAACAATGTCGAACTTTATAAACCTAAGGCTTATTGCTTACTTTCTAACAAGCACCTTCTTAACAGAGCCGTCAGACATCTTGATGATGTTGATGCCCTTGCGGAGCGAGTTGAGCTTAACGCCGTCGAGTGAATAGATACCCACTACGGTCAGCGCACCGTTGCCAGTTGTGAGGTTCTCAATGCCTGAAGCGTGCTCCTTATATCCCTTCTTGCTTACGGCAAGGATGGTGGGATAAGCACCTCTGTTTCTTGAAGTGAAGACAAATGCCTTAGTCTTCTTGCTGCGGTCAAGCGACATTGTATACTCGTATGTGCGGAAGTTGTAACGGTTGTCGATATCGTCTGCAGAATAAGTGTCCGCAGCTGATCTGATGATACGGCTCAAACCGTACTGTGCCTCATTACCACTCGCGTAAGAACCGAACCAGTCAGCCGGCGAGAATGTAGACGTAGCGCTTCTACTCATGTCGTCGTAAACAGCGCAAACATCAAACTTAGAAGAACCGTTTGCTGAGATAGCAAGGAAGTAAACCTCCTCAATGTTCTCAGGTGTAGTGAGTGAGAGAACCTCCTCGTTGTTGACGGTCTTCATCACAAGGGCATTCTTGCCAGCGAGTGTTGCCACGCTATAAGAAATGCCGCTCTTTGTTGTGATGTTGCCCTGAGCGTCGCAGAAAGCACCAGTCTTCTGGATGTCTGTGGTGTAGAGCACCCATCCCTGGTCATCGAGAGCCATGGTTGTGCTTGAAGCAGCCGGCTTCTTCTCAGCCACTACGTCAGCGTTCCATCCATCCAGCTGCAGCGGACCGTTCACCGGAATGGCATCCTCAAACTGCTCGTAAGCCTCCACCTCAGCAAGTGATGGATAGAAGTAAACATTGAGGTTGCTGACAACAGCGAGATATTTTGTTGCGGCATACTTCGGGAAGATGTACGAAACCTCAGAGATATCCTGAATGTTCTCGAATGTCTTCACAATCTGCATATTGGCGAGATCATTACCAACAGCGATACTGATGTCCTTAGTTACATTTCCGTCAACGTCGTTATCGTTGGTGCCACGGTTGTTGTTAGGCAGGTTAACCACCACCTTTGAAAGGTTCCATGTCTTGCCTTCCGGTGCTGTGAAGATGGTCCAGAGGTCATTCTTGTGAGTTGAAGGTGCTTCAATCATCTCAAGAGCCTCAGCGGTCTTGTCCCCATCGGTCAGTCCGTCCACCTCATACTTGTCGTATTCTGCCTCGTATGAATAGTCGCTCTTGTAATGACGAACCTCAGCCTTTGCACCCTTCAGGATGTTGGGCTGTGTCTTCGAGTCGACCATCACTTCCACAGTGCTCTCCTTATAGTTGCCACCGTTGTCGACACGCAATGTGACATTGGCTGTGCCGATCATGCGCTGTGCTGTTACAGGAACTGTGAATGTAGACGAAGCGGCATCCTCTGTGATATTGCCGATGGTGACGTTGCCGTCAGCCTTGGCAGTACACTTAAACTGTGACGAACGTGTATCGCCACCAAGGTCATACTTCACCTTAATAGTCTTTGTCTCGCCAGCCTCCATCTTCAGTGCAGAAGGCTCCACAGACATCGACATATTGTTCTCTTCCTTACCGTAAACCTCAAACTCCCAGATACGGAGCGTACCGTTAACGTGCGGGACAAGCTTCACGTAGCGAGCCTTGAACGGTGCGATATAGTCAGTCTTGATTGACTCTTCAGTACGGTTCTCCTCGTCAACTACTGTTGTCCAGTTCTGACCGTCCTCAGAAAGCATAATCTTGTATGAGTCAATCTGGTCAACGCCGCTCTCAGGACCTGAGTTGCCGTCATAGATGCGGAAACCGTAGATGCGGTACGAACCGAGGCAATCGAAGACAGCCCAGTTGTCTGCACTTACGTTACACCACTTCTGGCTGGTAGAATAAGGATTGGTTACACCGTCGATAATCTTATCAGGCACCTCAGTAGAGTTGGTAGAGCCGCTATAGCCAACGACCTTCTTGCCTTTCACTACATTGAACACCTCATCATACTCAGAGTCTGACATTACGTCCACAACCTCGCTCTTCGTTGTAGAAGTACCGATTACGTTGGTTACGTCGATGCTGACCTGCTGCTTGCCAGCCTTCACAGCCTTAACGGTGATGGTCTTGTCTGTGAGCGAACCGTCAGTAAGCTGCAGTCCCTCAGGAAGAGTCCACTTATATGCAGTGGGCGAACCGGTTGCTCTTGCGGTCAGTGTTGTTGCCTCACCAACCTTGAGATAGCTCTTGCCAACAACAAAGGTAACAACGGGAGCAGTGGCCTTCGGATAGTCCATCTTCAATGTCTTGCCCTCCTGCTGACGCATATCCTTCATTACGGGAACAACCACGAAGTCGATAGCAGCGTCTGTGCCTTCACGCTCGAATGTCGGCACGTAGAATGCCTCGTCACGTGTCTGACCAACCATTGTGCGTGTGCCGCCGGCTGTCTGCTTGTAGATGTCGAAGTGGTCGAAGTCGGCTGTATAGTCGAAGTCCCATGTGATACGGGCATCGCCCTTAGCCTCGCCGAGCACGCTCTTCGTTGCGAGGTTCTTCACCTCTACAGACGCAGGAGCATAACCTGCGGGCAGCACGTCAAGCTGACCGAGAGACAATGTATAGTTAGATACGGCAGAAGCCGACTTCAAGTTGAGCGCCACCATATATATGGTCTTGCCGTTAACCGAAGAAAGGTCGTATTCAGCTACAGTCCATCCGTTCTTCTCCGATACGGCAGGAGCAGAGAGCGTAACGTCAGGTGTGGTTGAGCTGGTGGTAGAGAGCTTCACCTCTACGCTTCCGCTTGTGCTGGTCTTATAGACGAGGCGCAACTTGCCGCCGTCAGTCACCTTTATCATGGTCTTGTAGAGACGCATGAGGTGGTCGCCGGCTGAGAGCTGTCCGCTCACCTTGATGCTCGAACCGAAGTTGTAAGCGTCATCCCAGTCAATGTCTACATTCAGTGAGCCACGGTTCTCTATCCACCAACGCCATGTAGGCATGATGCTCTGCACACCTGAGTGATACCAGTCCTGTGTGCCCTGCTTTACACCTTCCACGAAGCGGTGCTTACCCACGCCTACGCAGAATGATGTCGTGAACGGCATCTTGTTTACAACCGAACGCTCGAGAACGCGTCCTGAGATACCCGGCCATCTGTCGCCGATTTTCGACGGGTCGCCGTCGTTGTTCACCCACATCTGTGATTCGTTCTGGAATGTCTTCTGAATGGCAGCATAAGCCTTTGCGCCAGTGTCTTCCTTTCCGAGCAGATTCTTCACGTTGTCCTTCCAGATACGCTCCTCAGGGCAGAAGAGGTCAAGCGAACCTACGTGTCCGTCTGTAGGCATGGCAGCATTGAGGTGATACTGGAAACCTGTGTGTCCGGAGTTCACCACCTGCACACCAGCATAAATCTTTGAGAATGTCTCGGCTTCTGTACATCCCAAGCTTGATGCGTAAGAACGATAGTCACCAGCCGAACCATACTCGAGGAACTGTGAGGTGTTCTTGTGCGACTTGAGGATGGAAGTGTCAGGTAGGCCAGAGGCGTTATACCACTGGATTTCCATCTGAGTATCACCGTTCTTGTCTGCAAGATAGTTGAATTCCTTAATGAAGTCCACCCATTCTGTTGTGCTACCGCCACCGATTTCCTCATTGATAAACCATCCGTCGAAGCCCATGTATTTGGCAATCTCATAGAGCTTCTGAGCATAGATATACACGCCATTCTCTTTTGTGAGCATCTGACGAACCCATGTCTGTGTTCCACCGAACGCTGCCGGCGGGAAGAAAATCTGTCCCAACGACTTCACACCGCTCTGGTGAGCAGCGTCTGTCGATCCTGCCGGTGGCGGGATGATGATACCCTCGGAAGCCGAACCTGCCCAGTAAACGAGCTTGTCCATATACTGCCAATAGGTGGGCTGATAGCCAAGGAAGTTGTAAGCACCCTGCGACGGGCTCATAGAGCAGGTCGGGAAGAGGATTGTAGCGTTACAGATCTGTCCTTCGTAATATTGGTTCTTGTTAGCTTTCATGA
Organism: Prevotella sp. 885; assembly: GCF_002265625.1. Taxonomy (GTDB): domain Bacteria; phylum Bacteroidota; class Bacteroidia; order Bacteroidales; family Bacteroidaceae; genus Prevotella. The sequence goes on along the minus strand of NZ_NOVE01000008.1, from coordinate 31,534 downwards.
GCGTAGGCTCCTGGAAGCGGGTAGCAAGAGGCACACGTGAGCGGTTGAACTTAGCGTCAGGATCGGTCTCCGGCGACCAGTTCTTGATGTCTTCCGGATGCCAGCATCCACCGTACGGCTGCTGTGCGTATGTGCCCTGCATAAACATGGCAGCCAGTGCCGTCAAAATAAATTTGCTGTTTCTCATTGAGTTTATAAATGTTAGTAATAGTATTTTAGTTTTAGAGAGTATATAGGTATAACAATCAAATATAAAAAAACACGTAAGAGAAAGACAACTTTTTTAAAAAGCAATCATTCTCTTACGTGTCACTACTTATTGTGCAGCTCCATTATTGGCATCTTTCAGTCCTTGCAGCGCACTCTCCTCGCCCACTATCCATACTATGTCGCCAAGACGAAAACGGTATGTGATGTTCACCATAGAGAGGTTCTCTTTTCCTTCCTCTCGTCCCACCACCATACAGTTGAAGCGGTCGCGGATGCCGCTTTCAGGCAATGTCTTGCCTACGAATGGAGAATTACGGTCAATGACTATCTGCGACAGCTTCATCTCACGTTTCTCTATGTCTGGGTCATCGGGCACGATGTCTGAGTCGACAGCAGCCTGCATTGCTGACAGCTGCGAGTCGCTACCAATTACCTGAAGTCTGTCTCCTGGGAATACGATGCTGTCGCCTCCCGGAATGTTTATGCGCTGATGACCACGCAGGATGCTGCTGACATGCACGCCGAAGCGGTTGCTCAGACGCAGGTCGGAAAGATACATACCTGCCCACTTCGAGTTCTCCGGGATGTCAATGTCGGAGATGTGGATATCACGATCAAGAAGATGACCCTCATAAAGCGGTTTCTTCAATCCGAGCACCTGCTGCTCTATGTCGCGCGAACGTAGGTTCTGCACGAAGAGACGCTCCATAAGGATGCTGCGCTTCTTCAGGCGGCGCGAGAGTATCATGAACAGGACAATAACCACGGCTATGGTTAGCATCAGGGCATTGGTGAAGCGGGTAAGATAATTACATATATAGAATATGAAAGCGGAGGCTATTATCACTCTCACCAATATGGTAACGAGGAGCGGCAGACGGTTGGAGCGGCTCTCGTTCCACAATGCACGAAACTCCTCCGAATGGTTCTTCTTCATCACGATGGCTCTGAGGAACGGGGCTATTATGGACACCGTCACCAGTCCGCAGATGCCGTTAGCCCACCAGTGCATGCCGGGCATGATGCTGCGGATGAATGGCAGGAAGAAGGTGAACATAACGGCGATGGCAGCCACGGAGAGGATGGAGTAGACGATGGTGATGCGTGCCATCTGCGAGATCAGGCTGTGCCAGTTGCTCTTTGGAGCAGAAGAGGGATGTGACAGCGTCACGTTATTGAGGGCACGTATCCACGTCTTGGGCAGACGACGCTCCAGAAAGCCGTAGCAAGGTACGGAGAAGCGTATCATGTAGGGCGTTAGGAATGTGGTGATGACCGAAACAGCTACCACGACTGGATAGAGAAATTCGCCCGTAACCTTCAGCGACAAGCCCAATGAGGCGATAATGAACGAGAACTCACCTATCTGTGCCATTGAGAAACCGCTTCGCATAGCAGACTTGAGCGACTGTCCTCCAATGAGGAAACCGAAGGTGCCGAAGACTGCCTGACCCACAAGGATGGTCAGCACGAGCATGGCTATCGGCAAGGCATAGCTGACAATGATCTTCGGATCGACAAGCATGCCCACCGACACGAAGAACACAGCTCCGAAGAGATCCTTCACTGGAGCCACAAGCTTCTCTATCTTGCCTGCCTCAATGGTCTCGGCGAGGATGCTACCCATGACGAATGCTCCGAAAGCCGAGCTGAAACCCACCTTCGTTGACACGACAGCCATAAGGCAGCAGAGTCCAAGCGACACGATAAGCAGCGTCTCGTTGTTGATGAGTTTACGCATAAGACGGAGAAACAGAGGCACAGCGAAGATGCCCACCACAAACCAAAGGACAAGGAAGAAGCCTATCTTCATCACGGCGCCAATCATCTCGCCGCCGTCAGGGTTAGAACCTGAAGCCAACGCCGACAGCATCACCATCATGACGATGGCAAGGACGTCCTCCAGAATGAGCACGCTCATCACGGGCTGGGCGAACTTCTGTTGTCGCAGTCCCATGTCGGTGAACGCCTTGTAGATGATGGTAGTGGAGCTCATCGCAAGCATACCTCCAAGGAAGATGCAGTCCATTCGGTTCCATGAGAATGCGTGACCGACCACGATGCCGAGGGTCATCATGGAGAAGATTATCGTCAGTGTGGTGATGACAGGCGCAATACCCATCTTTATAATCTTCTTGAACGAGAAGTCGAGTCCGAGCGAGAACAGCAGGAACATCACACCGATGTCCGCCCAAGTCTTGATGTCCGAATTGTCCACAACAGACATCGTGTAGGGCATGTGCGGACTGACAATAAAGCCAGCCATGATATAGCCCAACACGAGCGGTTGCTTCAGTTTCTTGAATAAGAGTGTGACCGCGCCCGCCACTATAAGTATCAGGGCAAGGTCGTTTATTAGAGTAGGAACTTCTGACACGCTTGTTAAATGTTTAATTAATAATGATAAATGTTTAATCGCAAGAACTATCCGAATACGATTAATGCAAAGATAACGATTTTTGTTTGAATATATCGAATATTATTGTTAGATTTGCATAAGAAACTAAAGAGCAAACATTATGGCAGCACTAACAAGAAGACTTCCCGTAGGCATACAGTCGTTCAAAAAAATTCGCAAGGAGAATTATCTCTATGTTGATAAAAGCGATATAGTTTGGCAACTGGCTAACAATGGCTTACAATACAATTATCTGAGCCGTCCACGTCGGTTCGGCAAGTCTTTGCTTGTAGATACTTTGCAGGCTTACTTTGAGGGTCAACGCCACTTGTTCGAGGGACTTAAGATAATGGAACTGGAGCATGACTGGATAAAACGTCCCGTTATACGTCTTGATATGAGCCGCGGCGGAGCTACGGAAGCCACCTTACGCTCTTATCTGGATTTGGCATTCAGCAGATATGAAGAAAAATACAATATCTCTCCAAGACCAAATTCATCACTTGCCAACCGCTTTGACAGCATAATACTCACTGCCTACCAACAAACCGGACAGCAAGTAGCTATCCTTATCGACGAATACGATTCGCCGCTACAACACTCATGGCATACTCCAGAGCATGAGGCATGCACAGCCGTATATCGCGAGGTTTTCGCCATTCTTAAAGCTGACGACGAGATGGAGTGTTTTGTTTTTATAACTGGCATAACAAAATTCACACAGATTTCGTTGTTCTCTGTGCTCAACAATCTTAGCAATATTAGTTTCGAACCACAGTTTGCCACAATATGCGGAATTTCAAAGCAGGAAATGGTGGATAATTTCATGCCGGAGATTGAGCAAATGGCAGAGTTCAATAAATGGACAATAGAAGAAACTTTGGCTAAACTCAAAGACTATTACGACGGATATCATTTTTGCGATACGAACATGATAGATGTCTACAATCCATACAGCCTCGTGAATGCACTGAACCATAAGCGACTCAGATCTTATTGGGCGTCTTCAGGCGCAACATCACTATTGCCAAAGTTCGTCAATGACATGGAGCTACACCTCGACGACTTCGACCACTGTAGTGTGCTTCGCGGCATTCTCGAAACCTCAGATGTAACGGGAGGCGGACCAGAGCTTTTCCTTTACCAATCAGGATATATAACAATAAAGGATAGCGACGAGTTTGGCTATATTCTTGGAATCCCCAACGAAGAAGTCAGACAAGCTCTTAACGAAATGGTGCTTCCTGCACTGACTATGCGCAAACAGGGCGACATACTATCGCTGCAAGCAAACCTCTACCGCCAACTTGGTACTGGAATGCTTGATGATGCCAAGAAAACACTCCGCTCTCTCATTGCCGACGTGCCATACAGCAACAAGAAACTGGCATCAATGGACATGGAGGAACGCTATCGTCTCATCATCAGTACTATCCTCAATGCCATTGGCATAAGGGTAGAAGTAGAACGCATGCTTGCCACTGGTCGTATTGACCTCGTGGCATGGCTGTCGCGTTACATTTATGTTATAGAACTGAAATTATCAAATAATGGCGGAATTGCAGCTGCCGAGCAACAGATAACTACATGTGGATACACCGAACCATTCAAGGGAGACACACGCAAGGTCGTTGGACTCGCCGTGGAACTCGATAGCGAAGGCAAAGGGCTTATTGATTGGAAAGTCGTGGGAGAGCAACAACTTTAAGCAACATATATTCAATGACTTACAGCATTAAGTACGTCTTGTATACGTCCAAGAAAATAGCAATGTAAAAAGTCTTTTGTTTGAAATCATGGGCAACAACGAAATAAGGGTATAAAAATAGCGGAGGCTGGAGACCTCCGCTTCTTTGTATGCTTTAAGTATTTAGTCGTTAAAGTGAGCCGTAATCTCACATATCTTTATTACCACCTGCATGGCTTTCTCCATTGCCTGCACGCTGACAAACTCGTGAGGTCCGTGGAAGTTGCAGCCGCCGGCGAAGATGTTCGGGCATGGCAGACCCTTGAATGAGAGCTGTGCTCCGTCCGTGCCGCCACGGATGGGCATCACCTTCGGAGCCACACCGTTCTCCTGCATCGCCTTCAACACGATGTCGATGACGTGCATGTTGGGATCAATCTTCTCCTTCATGTTATAATACTGGTCCTTGAGGTCCACGCTTACCGTGCCCTCACCCCACTTCTCGTTCATCTTCTTCACGCAGTCCTCGATGAAGTCCTTGCGGTCCTCAAACTTCTGACGGTCGTGGTCGCGGATGATGTATGAGAGAGTGGCTTTCTCGCAGCATGACGTGATGCCAAGGAGATGATAGAAGCCCTCATAGCCTTCGGTCTCCTCAGGTGTCTCTGCAGCCGGTATCATGTTGGCAAACTCCAGTGCGAGGCGCGATGCGTTCACCATCTTGCCCTTGGCATATCCTGTATGTACGCTTACGCCCTTGAAGTGCACCTTGGCTCCTGCAGCATTAAAGTTCTCATACTCCAGCTCGCCGAGGTCGCCGCCGTCCATAGTGTAAGCCCACTGGCAGCCGAACTTCTCCACGTCGAAGTGGTGAGCGCCCATACCGATCTCCTCGTCAGGATTGAAAGCCACGCGGATGTCGCCGTGCTTCACCTCGTCATGGTCGCGCAGCCAGCACATAGCCTGAACTATCTCCGCTACGCCAGCCTTGTCGTCAGCGCCAAGGAGTGTGGTGCCGTCGGTTACGATGATGTCCTCACCTACGTGTGCCTTCAGCTCGGGGAACTTAGCCGGGCTTGAGACGATGCCCTCTGAGAGCACGATGTCGCCACCGTCATAGTTCTTGACGATGCGTGGCTTGATGTTGGCGCCGCTGCAGTCAGGAGACGTGTCGTAATGCGCGATGAAACCGATGGTCGGGATGTCCTTCTTCACGTTGGCTTTCAGCGTGGCGTAGATATAGCCCTGCTCGTCCATCTCCACATCGCTCAGACCTTCGCGCTCAAGCTCCTCTTTCAGATACTTGGCGAAGATGAGCTGCTTGGAAGTGCTCGGTACTGTTTCTGAATCTTCACTCGACTGTGTGTCGAACTGTGTGTAGTTTAAAAATCTTTCGGTAATATCCATTATTAATGCTTTTAGTCGTATTCTGCTGCAAACTTACTCATTTTTTTTGAATTGGTGATGAGTAATGCATGTTAACTTATAAGAATAATTCCTCTATCTGATGTTTTGGTCAGATTATGCCGAAATGTTTCAGCGCGTTCCACACTCCGTCATTGTCTACGTCCGTCGTCACATAGTCGGCATGTGCCTTTACGCTGTCGAGGGCATTGCCCATCGCCACACCCACTCCTGCAGCACGGAGCATCGACTCGTCGTTGCCTCCGTCACCGAATGCCATCGTCTCCGAGATGTCGATGCCGAGGCGGTCGGCAATGGCACGTATGCCGTTAGCCTTGTCAGCCTTTGCCGAGGTGATGTCGCAAAAGGCGGGATACCATCGGGCGGAGTTACATCCAGGGAGTTCGGGCAACACCTTGCGCTCCTCCTCTTCGGTGAGGAAGGGAGTGATCTGAAGGATGCCCTGATCAATGACATCCGCAAGGGGCACGTCAAACTTGTCGTACGTCACTTTCAGCATATCATAGAACACATGGTTGACGTCATCATTGCGATTCACAATCTGTATGTCCTTCGTGCCCACCACTACGGCTGGCAGTCCGTGTTCCTCACAGTAGCGTATGACAGTCTCTGCCTCTTCACGCGGAATGACATCCTCACGTACCGTCTCGGCTCCGTACGTACACATGGCACCGGTGGCAAGAATATATCCGTCCATCAGATGCTCTATTGGAGCCACGTTATTGAGCAGCTGGCGGGGACGTCCCGTAGCCGTGAATATCTTTACGCCGTTTTCATGTGCAAGGCGCAGCGCCTCGCGGGTCGACTCTGGTACGTCGTGCGTATTGAAGCTGACGAGCGTTCCGTCCACATCGAAAAACAGTGCTTTAATCATATTTTTTCTTTTTTGTTATCCTTAATGTTATTATCGTTTCTTTGTTTCTGCGCCGGTCTTTCCTGCCAGCACGGCAGACCTGCGCTTCAGGTAAGAGGTGATGGCGAAGCCTTCGTCGCTCACCACTTTCAGCAGCGCACGCTTCTGCATCACGGTCTCCTTTAGCGTGGGGAAGAGTTCTGACCAGCGCTTCTTCACCTCTTGACTGTCGGTCTTGACGGAGGTTTTGCGGATAAGTTCCTCCACGCCGGAGATAGTACGTGCAAAGTAAGTGGATCCTTTGCGGAGGCGTTCCTGAAGATGTTCGTCATTCTGATAGTCAGCCGTTTGGAATACCATCTGGCTGTACTGTATGCGGAACCTCTCTGCCACGTCCATGAGCTTCGTGCGTATGGTGTCGGCGTTAAGCTTATACTCCATGATGAGCTTGGGATAGGAGCGCTTGAAGTGGCCCGACAGCAGGTCGAGCACACGACCGAAGATGTCCATGAGCGGACGGAAGTCGTACAGTTCGTTCACGATGGAGAGAAAATAGTCGCGCTGCAACGTGCCTATCTGTTCCGGCGTCGGCGTATGCTCTATGGCGTGTGTGGCGTATTCGTCCACGGCACCGTCACGGATGATGGCGCTGTGAGGGAGCGGAGCGCTGAGCACCAGTCCTGCGAGCGTGCGGCATCGGCTGAGCGCCACGTATGTCTGACCATGCGTGAAGGCACGCTGCACGTCGATGACGGCATGATCGAAAGTCAGTCCCTGGCTCTTATGCACCGTAATCGCCCAAGCCAACTTCACAGGATACTGACGGAACGTGCCGTCCACCTCCTCCGTTATCTCGTTGGTGCGCTCGTCAATGACGTAGCGCGTATTGTCCCACTGCTCCATGCCCACGTTGATGACGGTTCCGCTGTCGCGTGTGCGGACCGAGAAGCCTTGGTTGTCAATGCGCTCCACGGTTCCGAGCATGCCGTTATAGAAAGCCTTGTCCTGCGACGAGTCGTTCTTGACGAACATCACCTGCGCACCTTCCTTCAGCGTCAGCGTCTCCTCCGTCGGGAAGAGCATGTCTGGGAACTTGCCTTTCACCTCGGCATTGTACGTATATTCCTCGCCGGGGAGCAGCGACATCTGACGGTCGTTCTCCTTCTGTGCCTGATAGTTATGTGTGGTCAGACGTATGTATCCGTCTTCCGTCTTTGGCTCGAATCCGCGTATGTAGCGAGAGTTGAGCGCCTGCAGCACGGCGTCGTCCGCACGATTGTCTCTCACCTTGTTGAGGAGTTCGAGGAAGCGTGCGTCGCTCTGACGATACACCTTCTTCAGTTCCACTATGGCATAGCGCGTCTGGCGAAGCGCAAGCGAGGAGAAGAAGTATGGCGTATCATAATAATGTGACAGCATCTGCCATTCGTCGTCCTTTGCCACGGGAGCCAGCTGTCCGAGGTCGCCAATCATGACCATCTGAACGCCGCCGAACGGCATCTGGTTCTTGCGGAAGCGGCGAAGCACGGCGTCCACAGCGTCAAGCAGGTCGGCACGCACCATAGAAATCTCGTCTATGACAAGCGTGTCAATGGACTGGATGACGCGTATCTTCTGCCTCGAAAACTTATATTGCTGTTCCTTGAGCTTATACTGCGCATTGGGGATGAACGGGGCGAAGGAGAGCTGGAAGAAGGAATGGATGGTCACTCCCTCGGCGTTGATGGCGGCAATGCCGGTCGGCGCCACCACCACGATTCGCTTCGACGACTCGTTCTTGAGGCGTCGGAGGAAGGTGGTCTTTCCTGTTCCTGCCTTACCGGTAAGGAAGAGGTTGGTGTTGGTAGTCTCTATTATCTCCCACGCAAGACGCGCCTGCTCATTGAGGTCATTATTGGGTTGATTCATCTTGTGGCGTTGTTACTGTATTGGTTTCGGGCAGCATGGTAGTGGCGTCCGTCTCTATGAACATCGAGTCGTCCATATCGGCGAGCGACTTCTTTTTCTTGTTCTCCTTGGCTCCTGCCTTGAGGAGGTTGCGTGCCGCTGTTATGATGCTTGCACCGCTGTCTGCGGTGGTTATCTTCAGTCGGGTGATTTTCTTTACGGCGTCGTTCATGCTCGACTCCACGTCCATAAACCTTATGCCGAAGTCCTGCACACGGTCGATGACGGTGTTGGCAGCGTCCATCATCGCCTGCTGGTTCTTCAGCTGTCGCACCTGCGTCCACATCATCTCCAGCACGCGCAGATTCATATACATGGTCTGCGGTCCCAGAATCATCACTCCCTGGTCGTAAGCGTCGCGCCAGAGCGTGCTGTCGTTAAGGAGCGCGAGGTTAAGAGCGCCCTCCACGGGCACGTACATTATGGCGAAGTTCAGACGGTTGTATCCCTCGGGCAGATACCTGACATAGTCCTTGCGGGCAAGGCGCTTCACCTGTGCTCTGACGCTGGCGATGTGTGCTTTCAGATAGTCGCTCTTCTCGGGCGTGCCGTCCTCAGCGTTCATGTATCGCTCATAGTCGGTGAGCGACATCTTCGAGTCCACCACCACGTGGCGGTTGTTCGGGAAGTGCAGAATGAAGTCTGGTATCATTCCCTTGCCGTCATCGCCCTTCACCGCCTTTCCAGCCTTGTCCTTGAGCGTTGCCTGCGTGTCAAACTGCTCGCCCTCCTTCAGTTCCAGGTCTTCGAGGAGCTGCTTCAGCTTCAGCTCACCGAAGTTGCCCTGCACCTTCACCTCTCCCGTCAGTGCGCGAGTCAGTCTGTCGGCAGTCTCGCCAAGGGCAGCACTCTTCTGCATGTTTATCTTGATGGTCTCGTCCAGTCGTGTGAGAGCCTCGCTCTGCTGCTCCTTGGTCTTGTCGAAAGCCTCCTGCATGTCACGCAGACTCTGCTGCAGTGGGTCGATTATCTTCGACACCTGCTCCTTGTTTCGCTCGCCAAGTTCCTCCTGACGACGCTTCAGCACCTCCTCGGAAGTGGTGAGCATCTGGTCCTTGATAAGCTGCAGCTGGCTCTCCACCTGCTCCTTATTCATCTGACGTAGCATCTTCAGCTGCTCGTCGTACGCCTTGCGCATATCGGCAAGCGTCTCCTCATTATGCTTTGCCTCCAGCTGGGCAGTCTCAGTGGCAGCAGCCTTCTGTTCAGACAACTGCCTCTCAAACTCTGCCTTCTGATCCGCAAGCTGTCTCTCCGCATTCTCTTTCTGTTCAGCAAGCTGTCGACAATAGTTTTCGGTATGCGCCTTCTGCACGTCGCGCTCCGACGTCAGGCTTGCCATCTGCGCCGTCTGTGCCTGCACGGTCAGCTCCAGCCGCTTCTCATTCTCAATGTGCTGTGCCAGTTGTGCTTGCAGGTTCTCCACCATCTGCGACGCCGCCCCAGCCTTCACCTTGCCTCCAAGCCAATAACCGACAAAGAGCATAGCAAAGACTGCCACAAGGGCAAGGATTATGTATACTTCCATATTTCTTAATAATTTATTCCGAACCGCAAATATACACAATATATTGCAGAAAACGCAACAATACAATCATTAAATAAACAAATAAGTAAGCCACTTTTGTGCTTCTATTAGGATAATTATGCTTAACTTTGTCTTGTCACCTAAATAAGAACATAACGATATATGCCAACAGACATCATTAATATAGGGCAACGGAGATGCAAGCTCCATACTTCACATGCCGCTCCTGCCTTTCTCCTCGTCCAGCCGACTGCACGTCACGAGGAGAAGAACGAGGGCATCTGGCGCGAGATGGAGACCATCGAAGCCGACAGCAGACACGGATTCGTCATGGCGGCTTTCGAATGCCAGGAGTGGGCACACGACCTTATGCCTTGGCACGACGAGGCTGTGGCGAGGGACGAAGAGGTGGGACTGCACGCCCACGACACCCTGCATTACGTCGGAAACGTGCTGCTGCCTTGGATGAGGGAGCGCTACGGTCAGCTGCCGTGCATCATCGGAGGCTATTCGCTTGGCGGACTCTTCGCGCTATGGGCGGCAAGGGAGACGAAGCTCTTCAGCGCTGTGGCTGCCGCTTCGCCGTCGCTGTGGATAAAGCACTGGACGGAATATGCTGCCGCCAATGCCTTGAACGCACAGGCAGCATATCTCAGTCTCGGAGACCGCGAGGAGCATTGCCGCAACCAACGGATGAGCCGCATCGGCGACTGCGTGCGCACGGAACACCACTTGCTCGGCGAGCTCTTGGGCGAGGAACACACCACCCTGGAATGGACCACCGGCGGTCACTTCGGACAGGAGGCGGAACGCACGGCACGGGCTTTCTCATGGTGCATCAACAATCACTAACCAACAACATACCTATCTTATGAAAATTCTCAGAATCATGGCGCTGCTTCTCTTGCTCGTGGCAATAACGGCAGGCGCACAACAAAGAAAGACAACGTCGGCCACTCACGCACCCGCTATCGTCAAACCGGGAGAACGTCCGGAGGTGCTGATAGAGACGACGATGGGCAACATCCGCATCCAACTCTACAACGAGACACCGCAACACCGCGACAACTTCCTGAAGCTTATCCGCGAATACCACTTCTACGATTCGCTGCTCTTCCATCGTGTCATCCCCGACTTTATGATTCAGGCTGGCGACCCGTCCAGCAAGAATGCACCCAAAGGAGCAAGACTCGGCGAACAGTCGCTCGACTATAACATCCCTGCCGAAATACGCCTGCCGCAGATTTTCCACAAGCGCGGCACGCTGGCTGCAGCACGCGAGCCCGACATCGTCAATCCCATGCACGAGTCGAGCAGCTCGCAGTTCTATATTGTCATAGGCAAGAAGCAGGACGAAAAAGGACTGGAGCGCGGACGCAAGAACCTGCAGAAGCTCTTCGGCGACAGCCTTACGATGACGAAGGAAATGGAGGAGACTTACCGCACCATCGGCGGTACGCCTCACCTGGACGGAGCCTACACGGTCTTCGGAGAAGTGACAGAGGGCATGGACGTGGTGGAGAAGATTCAGAACGTGGAACGCGACGAATATGACAGACCCCTCGAGGACGTCAGAATCATAAAGGCGACAATACTGAAGGACATGCCGGGACACGAGAAAAAACAGGTGAAGCGGACTGTCAAAAAGCCGGTAAGAAGAAAACGGTAATCGTAGGAGGCTATGTCATCCCACAATAGCCTCCTAAGTTAGACAGGAAGACATGTTTTTTTTAGACAAGAAGATAGGAAGACATGTTATTAGGGAACGTGACAAACATAGGAGGCTATGGCGTCTCGCCGTAGCCACGCACCCACGGACAGCAAGCTGATTGAGTATGAGCTACAGGTTCCGCAGAGCGGGACCTACCATCAGAAACCCACTGCAAGCTGCGAAGCAGCGCAGCTGTGGGTACATGAGATACCTCCACCTATATATAGTTCCCCGAAGGGGGACTGACACTTCCCGTATGATGTTGAGGATGATAGTCAGTCCCGCTTTGCGGAACCAAGAGAGGAAGAGGGATGCTTATCCCACAGCTGCGTGGTTGTTATTCTGCTATGGATGGCTGCGTGGCTACGGCGAGACGCCATAGCCTCCTAGGTTTGCCTTGTCTGCTGTAATTCAAAGCTCAAAACTCCTAATTCGGACGCCTTGCCGTCCGACACAATATTTGCATTTCTGATGCTCAATACTATGAGCTGAGCGCACTAAGAAATCTTTGGTGCGAAATTCTTGAATTTTGAGCGTGCAAGGATAAACGATTTATATACAATGAATTAGAAGGTTTGTGAGGAAAGTGTGCAAAAAAAAGAAGCAGCAAGAAGCCTATTTGTGTTGCAATAGCGCCACTTTTACACCCCAATAGTGCCACTTTTATCATACAATAGCGCCACTTTTACACTCTAATAGTGGCACTATTGTAGTGTAAAAGTGGCGCAATCGTTAAGCTCGGGTGCTGTTTGCACAGCAAAACACCGTAAAAACAGCAACCCAGACCTCTAGAATCAATTTTTATTTTGTAACATGTTTTTACTCTTTGTACGATATTTGCATGCCAGACATGAAGACGTGTTTTTTAGACAAGAAGACAGGAAGAACATGTTTTTTGACAGGAAGACATGAAGTACATATTTTTGATAAGAAGACAAAACAGAGATTATTGCAAGAAAAATCCGTAAAAACTTGGATTATAAAAGATAATATCGTATATTCGTAGCAAAATGGAAAGACGATGACAACGACAAACGATTATATTAGTATACTTCGCAAATACAGCGAATTGCCGCATGGTATTTCGAGCTGATAACATTCCTGATAATCAGATAATATGCTTTATTTATGACAAAGAAAGAAGCCCTTCAATTATTTGAAGAAAAGAAGATACGTTCCGTATGGGACGACAAAGAAGAGAAATGGTATTTCTCTATAGTGGATGTTTGTGCGGTGTTGACCGAAAGCAAAGACCCTACAGCATATTGGAGGAAGTTAAAACAAAGACTGAAACAAGAAGGAAATGAAACCGTGACAAATTGTCACGGTTTGAAATTGCGTGCAGCCGACGGCAAGCTCCGCCTGACGGACGTAGCTGATACAGAGCAACTGTTTCGTCTTATACAGTCCGTTCCTTCTCCCAAAGCGGAGCCTTTCAAGTTGTGGATGGCACAAGTGGCGAGCACACGATTGGAGCAGATGCAAGACCCGGAGAAAAGCATCGACCAGGCTGTGATAGATTATAAGCGATTGGGATATTCTGACGCATGGATAAACCAGCGCATCAAGTCTATTGAGATAAGAAAAGAACTAACAGACGAATGGGCAAGAACAGGCGTTCAGCAAGGCATGCAGTATGCATCTCTTACCGACATCATCACTCGTGAATGGAGCGGAATGAGCACCAAGCAATACAAACAATTCAAGGGTCTGAAGAAAGAAAGTCTTCGCGACAATATGACCAATATGGAGATTGCGCTCAATATGCTCGCCGAGGCCTCTGCCACAGAACTGTCTAAACAGCGTGACCCAAAAGGCTTCAGTCAGCAGAAGCAAATAGCAAAAGATGGCGGAAGCGTAGCAAAAGTAGCACGCAATCAATTGGAGAAGAAACTCGGGCATGGGGTTATTACTTCAGCCAAAGCAAGTGACTATCTTCCTTCTTTAGATTCTGAAGAAAAGAAAGAGCCATGATAACATTCCCTGATTCAACCCTTGTGGGCAAGCCTGTGCCCAAGACGGCGTTCTACCGCAACCTGGAGGTAAATGCCAAAATGAAGCAGCGGTTTGTGGACAACGTAGAGAGCATCACGTGGACGGCGAAGCTGGCACCCTCCACGCTCAGTGTGACCGACGGCAAGACGGTGCACGAGATTACAGTGTTCCGTATGGTGCTGAAGAAAGAGGAAGTGCCATCCGACGTGCTGATGCTTATAGACAAGCAGATGCCACGCCACACGGTGTTTGTATTGCAACACGAAGGCAAGTGCTGCCTGTATGTCAACTACAAAGAGTGGCACGATGCGGAGCAACGGCAGTTTGACATTGTCAAGACATATCAGACGGCTTGGGTAAAAGAAGCTGATATAGTGCTGAACATTGAAGGCAGCACGATGGATGCCGTGTTCTCCTCTTTTGTGCGTCAGATTGCGGAAGGACTGCTGGACGCAAACACCACGGACCTGCATACGGCAGTAATGGCAAACAAGGAGCGTGAGCAGATACAGAAAAACATCAACATTCTCGAACAACAAATGTTGAAAGAGAAACAACCGAAGAAACGATTTGAGATACACCAAAGACTGGTGAAAATGAAAGCGAAACTGAATCAATAAGAGAACGAAATACTTTAAGAATATGGAGAAACTGAAAATGCAGACCGCCGATGGTGTGCAGGACAATATCAGCCGAATTGCTGAGCTGTTCCCCGAGTGCATCACGGAAGTTAACGACCAAATGGGGGGGTGAAACGCTCCATTGATTTTGATAAATTGCGCCAGCTGCTGTCTTCCGATATTGTAGAAGGCAGCGAAGAGCGCTATCAGTTTACTTGGCCCGACAAGCGCAAGGCTATCCTTGCTGCCAATGCGCCCATCAACGCCACGCTGCGCCCATGCCAAGAGGAGAGCGTGGACTTCGACACCACACAGAACCTTTACATCGAGGGCGACAACCTCGATGTGTTGAAATGCCTTAAAGAGACCTATCTTCATAAGGTGAAGATGATCTACATCGACCCACCTTATAACACTGGAAAAGACTTTATTTATGGAGACAATTTTTCAGAAAAATCAGAAGACTATCTTTCAAATAGTTACCAATATGATGAACAAGGCAACCGTTTGACAACAAATATTGAAACTAATGGTAGATTCCATACTGATTGGCTGAACATGATTTATCCACGACTGAAGGTGGCAAGGGATTTACTGACGGAGGATGGTGTGATATTTATATCTATCGACGATCATGAAGTAGAAAACTTACGCAAAATTTGTGATGAGATATTTGGCGTATCTAATTTTACGGGTTGCATTGTTTTACAAACTGCGACGGATAATAATCCACGTCAAATTAATACAGAGCACGAATATATACTATGCTATTGCAAAAATAAAGAAGCGCAAGATTACTGGTATGCTGATAGCGAAAAAGCAAAGCTCATACAGAATAAGTATCAAGAACTGAAAGAGAAATATCAAAAAGACATTGTCGAAATCCAAACGGAATTACGTGCATGGATAAAAGATAATAAAGACGAACTCAAAGGAGTAGCCCATTATGATAACGTCGATTATAAGGGTGTATTTCATGATGGTGATATTGCCAATACTACTTTTGGTGGATATGAATATACAATTCTACATCCTGTGACCAATAAACCATGCAAAGTCCCTGAGAAAGGTTTTAGGTTTCCAGAAGAAACTATGAAAAAAATGATTGCAGACGATGATATTATGTTCGGCACCGACGAAACGACATTAATCAAGCCTAAGAAAAGACTTGAGAATGCTAAAGAAGTATTACGGTCTGTAATATATGAAGACGGACGTTCTTCAACCAAACAGTTTGAATCACTTATGGCAAGAGACATCTTTCAAAATCCAAAATCAACGTCTATTCTTTGTCGTTTGTTTAATTTTGTAATAGAAAAAGATGATTATGTAATGGACTTCTTCTCAGGAAGTGCATCTACAGCTGAAACGATAATGCGTCTCAACAGCAAACATCCTGGATTAAATATCAAATATATTTTAGTTCAAATCCCAGAAAATATAGATAAAGTTATTGAAACTGCGAAAGATAAAGCAAAGAAAACTGCAAAAAACGCCATCAATTTTCTTGATTCTATAAACAAGCCACACACAATCTGCGAAATCGGCAAAGAGCGCATCCGTCGTGCAGGTGCCAAGATTAAGGCAGACTCTCCACTCACTACACAGCACCTCGACACAGGTTTCCGTGTGTTGAAGCTCGACAGCAGCAACATGAAAGATGTGTTCTATTCACCGAAGGAGACATCACAACTGGAATTGTTTAGATATGTAGACAACGTAAAGGACGACCGCACAAGCGAAGATCTTCTGTTCCAAGTGATGCTGGAGCTCGGTGCAACGCTCGACAGCAAAATAGAAGAGAGTGTGGTGGATGGCAAGACTATATATAATGTAGCCGACGGCTATCTTGTTGCTTGCTTCGACCAGAAAGTAACCGACGAGGTGGTGACAGCTATTGCGAAGATGCAGCCGACGTATGCAGTGCTGCGCGATACCAGCTTGGCGAATGATGCCACAGCAACCAACTTCGAGCAGATATTCAAGACATACGCCCCTAACACTACAACAAAAATCTTGTAAGGATGAAACTGCAATTCAAGATACAACAATATCAGACCGATGCCGTGGAAAGCACCGTCGACATCTTTAACGGACAACCCAACCAGGGACTCTTGGACTACAAGATGGACCAGGGAAAGGTGTACGTTATTGACAACGGCAAGCGCATAGAGCAAAAAGGCATCAGTTTCAGCGGGTATGACACAGGCTACAAGAACGGCGAGATAGTGCTTTCGGAGGATGAGTTGCTGAAGAACATCCATCAGATACAGACACAGAACAACATCCACCTCAGCAATGAGGTGATAAAGCGCCTTGGAGCCTGCCAGCTAGATATAGAAATGGAGACCGGTACTGGTAAGACCTACGTCTATATCAAGACAATGTTCGAGCTGAACAAGCGTTACGGTTGGACAAAGTTTATCGTCGTTGTGCCCAGCATTGCCATACGCGAAGGAGTGAAGAAGAGTTTCGACATAACCCAGGATCACTTCATGGAGCTTTATGGCAAGAAAGCACGCTACTTCGTTTATAATTCGGACAACCTCAATCAGATAGACACCTACTCGCAGAGTGCTGACATCTCCGTGATGATCATCAACACTCAAGCGTTCAACACTTCAATGAAAGAAGGCGCCAAAAACAAGTATGCCCGTATCATATACGACAAGCGCGACGAGTTCGGCTCACGCCGACCCATCGACGTGATAGCAGCCAACCGCCCGATTATCATATTGGACGAACCACAGAAGATGGGCGGTGCTGCCACGCAGACCGCGTTGGCACGCTTCAACCCATTGTTTACGCTCAACTATTCAGCCACACACCGTGAGACCCACAACCCCGTGTATGTGCTTGATGCGCTGGATGCCTACAACCAGAAGTTGGTGAAGAAGATAGAGGTGGTGGGCTTCGAGCTTCGCAACCTCAAAGGCACGGAAAGCTACATCTACTTCGACAGTGTCGTCCTGTCGAAGAACGAGCCACCGATGGTGCGCATGGAGATAGACGTGCAGAGCAAGAGTGGCAACATCAAGCGAGCCTACAAGAATGTGGGCGAAGGCGACGACCTCTATTATCTTTCCGGAGAAATGGAACAATATCGTGGCTATATGTTGACAGAGATAGCCCCTTTGCGTGGCAAGGCGATATTCGGCAATGGCGTGACGCTAAACGTGAAGGATATTCAAGGAAATATCACTGCCGACCATAAGGCACGCATCCAGATACGCGAAACCATCAAGGCACACTTCCGTAAGGAGTCTGCCTTGTTCAAGCGTGGCATAAAGTGCCTTTCGCTGTTCTTCGTGGATGAAGTGGCAAACTACCGCCAGTATGATGAAGACGGCAATCAGCAGTTGGGACGATACGGTGAGATATTCGAGCAGGAGTATATGGCGGAGCTGAACAATAATCAGAACATGTTCGACCCTGACTATATGTCTTATCTTGGAAGCATATCAGCCCACGCCACCCATGCAGGATATTTCTCGATTGACAAGAAAGGACATTCGATAAACAGCTCTGTAAAGCGTGGCAGCGACCAGAGCGACGACACCTCGGCTTACGACCTTATCTTGAAGAACAAGGAACGGCTGCTCAGCCTCGACGAGCCTGTGCGCTTCATCTTCTCACATTCGGCTCTTCGTGAGGGTTGGGACAATCCGAACGTGTTCCAGATATGTTCGCTGCGCCAGTCGAACAGCGTTTCACAGAAGCGTCAGGAGGTAGGCCGTGGTTTGCGCTTGTGTGTAGACAGGCATGGTGTACGCCAGGACAACGACGCACTTCCGGAAGAAGTGCATAAGGTGAACCGACTTACCGTAATTGCCAGCGAAGGTTATGCAACCTTTGTGGCAGATTTGCAGCATGACATCAGGCAAGACCTCTACAACCGTCCGACAAAGGCAGATGTTGACTTCTTCACCGGCAAGCTTGTTACCTGCGATGACGGAGCTAAGTACACAATAACAAAGAATGACGCACAGGAAATTTATTTCCAGTTGCGGATGAAGAACTACATCACTAAAGACGGTGAAGTGACCGAAACTTTCCGTAAGGCATGTGCAGAAGAAACCTTGTTGCCTTTAGCCGACGAGTTGCAGCCAATGAGCAATTCGGTGATGAAGTTGGTTCAGAGCATCTACGACCCGAGCGTATTGAAGGGCATGATTGACGATGGCAGCAAGACCACAACGCCCGACAACAAGCTCAACGACAACTTCATGAAGAAGGAGTTTCAGGAGCTTTGGCGCCGTATCAATCATAAGTATGCCTATACCGTCAGCTTCGACAGCGAGGAACTTATTGAAAAAGCGGTAGGCGCAATAAACAAAGAGCTTGAGGTGACCCAGCTGAGCTATGTAGTGACACGAGGTGAGCAAAAGGACAATGCTACACTTGACGACATGAAGCATGGCGATATGATGCGCCAGAAAGAAAGTGCAACAGAGAAGCTGAAAACGGATATCGTAAGCAATGTTCGTTATGACTTGTTGGGCAAGATTAGCAGCGCGACACGTTTGACCCGAAAGACCGTGGCAACAATACTTTCAAAGATACGTCCGTTGAAGTTCGGCATGTATAAGGCTAACCCTGAAGAATTCATACGTAAGGTAACACGTTTGATTATGGAGCAGAAAGCCACAATCATCGTTGAGCATATCAGCTACAACCGATTAGAAGGTAAGTTCGATAGCGATATTTTCACGCAGGAGAAACACGGAACGATAGACCGTGCCTTCGAAGGAAAGAAAAGCATCGTGGATTATGTGTTTACTGATAGCGAGGGAGAACGAGAGTTTGTTGGTAAAATTGACACGGCAAAGGAAGTTGCGGTATATGCCAAGTTGCCAAAGGGTTTCCATATCCCGACACCTGTAGGCAACTACTCTCCGGACTGGGCTATAGCGTTCCAAGAAGGCGAGGTGAAGCACATATATTTTGTGGCAGAGACAAAAGGATCCATGTCGAGCATGGACCTGCGCGAAATAGAAAAGGGCAAGATAGCTTGTGCTGAAAAACTCTTTGCTCAAATATCTACATCCAACGTGAAGTATGGTAAAGTGGATAGCTTTGAGACACTGATGGATATAGTGAAATAAGAGTATTCGTTCAAGTTAACTGAAAGTAGTGATTTTTTACGGCAAAACTTCTATTATTCCGTTGATATTTGTTACTTTTGTATATCTTTATAATCATATAAACAAAAATCAATAAATATGAAACCAACACTTTTCCTCCTCGCAGCAGGAATGGGCAGCCGTTACGGCGGCCTCAAGCAGCTGGACGAGCTCGGCCCTCACGGCGAGACCATCATGGACTACAGCATCTACGACGCCATCAACGCTGGCTTCGGCAAGCTGGTCTTCGTAATCCGCAAGGACTTTGAGGACGACTTCCGTCGTATCGTGCTCTCTAAGTATGAGGGTCACATCCCGTGCGAGCTGGTGTTCCAGAGCATCGACGCTCTCCCCGAAGGATTCACATGCCCGGAGGGACGCACAAAGCCTTGGGGTACGAACCACGCTCTCATGATGGGCGCCAAGGTTATCAACGAGCCTTTCGCCGTGCTCAACTGCGACGACTTCTACGATCGTGACGCATTCCGCGTGATGGGCAAGTGGCTCAGCGAGCTGCCTGAGGGATCAACCGGCAAGTATGCCATGGTGGGATTCCGCGTCGGCAACACGCTTTCTGAGAGCGGCACAGTAAGCCGTGGCGTATGCGAGAACGACGAGCACCACCACCTTACTTCTGTCGTGGAGCGCACCAAGATTCAGCGCTTCGACGGCGTGGTGAAGTATCTGGCTGACGACGGCGAGACATGGGTGGCTATCCCTGACACCACTCCGGTATCGATGAACTTCTGGGGCTTCACTCCTGACTACTTCCAGCACAGCGAGGCTTACTTCAAGGAGTTCCTCTCTGACCCGAAGAACATGGAGAACCTCAAGAGCGAGTTCTTCATCCCATTGATGGTGGACAAGCTCATCCACGACGGCACTGCTACATGCGAGGTGCTCGACACCACAAGCAAGTGGTTCGGCGTGACATATCCTGAGGATCGTCCGGACGTAGTGGCTAAGTTCCAGAAGCTTGCCGACGACGGTGTTTATCCTGAGAAGATGTTCTAAAAAACGAATAGGAAATGAAAGCAAAACAGGCTGTTACTTCGCAAAGAGTAACAGCCTGTTTTGCTTTGTTTATATAGGGGTGTCAGAACGGATAGCCGATGGCGAAGTGCAGACTCTGCGAGTCGCCGAAGCTTGGCATATTATAGAAACCGCTCTTGTAGGGGAGGTGCAGACCGATGCCCCAGTCGAGACGCAGCACGAAGAAGTCGAGGTCGTAACGCACGCCGATGCCCGTGCCTAACGCCGTCTCCTTGAATATGTTCTTTATGTTAAATTTCGATCCTGCACGATAGCCGTCGTCACGCATCGCCCACACGTTGCCGGCATCGAGGAAGACGGCTCCGTAGAGATTGCCGAAGATGCGCGGACGAAACTCCACGTTGGCTTGCAGCTTTATGTCGCCCGTCTGGTCCAGATAGGAAAGGCGTGACTGATTGGTGTAATAGCGGCCCGGTCCGATGCTGCGCACATTGAAGGCACGGATGCTGTTGGCACCACCCACATAGAACTGCTCGCTGTAAGGCGAACTCTGGGAGTTGCCGTACGACCAGATGATGCCGCCATTGATGTGCGCCACGAGCTGGGCGTGGTCTGCCACCTGCCATGTCTTGCGCAGGTCTGTCTCAATCTTCACGAACTGTGCGTAGGGATTCTTAAACATGTTCTTGCCCTTCTCGCTCCACTTACGTCCCGCAGCCATATAGCCAAGGGAGAGAATGTTGGACGCCTCGCTGACCGTGGTCTGCCAATAGATGGGATTGCGGTATGACGAGGGCGACTGGAGCGTGAACGTATAGCGCATCTTGGGCACGAACTGGTCTGCCATCGACACGGTGAGGTACGGACTCTGCTTCAGGATTTCCTTGAAGGCGTCGGTCTGATCACGCATATACTCATACTGGAGGATGAGCGGCGAGAACTGGTGCATCGTCGTGGCGTTGGGCTGGACGGTGTAGGTAAGCTCGCCGGAGACTATGTGGCGCTTGAAGAAGCCGGAACGGTTGAGCACGTTGCTGGAAGCCTTGAAGAGGGTGTTGGGGGTGGAATAGTACGGCTTGACCACCTTGCCCTGACGGCGACGCTTGTGACGCATCTTGCTAAGGAAGCGGTCGATGAACAGCAGACGCGGTATCTCTACGTTTACGTCGGCACCATACTCGTACGAATTAAACTTTGAGCTGGTGCCGTCGGCACGGTGTCCGGTCTGCCATTCGTATGATCCCTTCAGGTTTACGGACAACTTCTCGCCTCCTCGGAAGGCATTGCGCTTGGTAAGACCGAGGATAACGCCCGGACCCACACGTCCCGTGGTCTTGCCCACGACGTTGGTTTCGAGGTAGATGTCGTAGGGTTTGTCGAAGACGCAGTTGATGGTCATATCGAGGGTGTCGCAGGTGGGGGTGGTGTCGCGCGGCGCAAAGGAGAGGTCAACTCGTGAGAAGAGTCCCTTGGCAGTAAGCGTATTGATGGACTGCTGGTAATTGGCGTAGCTGTAGAGCTGGCGCGGACGCAGTTTGAGGTCGCGTGTGATGGCGGAGCGGCGTATAGGCGGACGCTTGCCGGAATAGATCATCGTGTAGTTGCGGCGGCGCACGGTGTCAGTAAGCTCCTGCATGGCAGAGCGGCGCATCTCTAAGTTGATGCGTCCCACATACCACTGGCGCGACACGAGCGACGGCAGGCTGTCGGCGTAATGGAGGCGGAGCTGTGCCTTACCAGGCTCGGCGATGGTGTCGGCAAGGTAGGTGGCATAGTCGGGCTGATAATAGAAGTAGCCGTTATTGCGGAGCAACGTCGACACACGGGTGCGCTCGGCGTCAAGGGTGGATACGTTGAAAGGCGTGCCTTTCCTGACCAGCGCCTCGGTACGGGTGGAGTCGATAAGCGCCTGCGCCGTTTTGGGGAAGTTGACGTAGTCGAGCGTGTCAATGGTATGAAGCTCGCCGAGATTGACGGTGTAAGCCACCTTCGCCTTCTTGGGATTGTTCTGCGTGAGGACATCATAGCCTACGTAGCCGCTGAAATAGCCGTGCGAACGCAGCAGTTCGGTGGCCACCTGTGCACGAAGCCTCGGATTGACGCCACTCATAAGCACCGGAGCCTTGCCGAACGTCTTTCTCACCCACTTGGAGAAGCGTGTGTCTGAATCGTAGAAGGCATTATATATCCACAGGCGGTATGGCAGCAGACGTATGGAGCTACTGCCGAAGAAGGCGCCGTTGGGTTCGGTGGCAAGGGCTGCCTCCACCTCCTCACGTGTGGCATTGAAGTGGTCGGATGGTTCATAGTCGACATACTTGGTGGTCTTGAGTCCGATGAACAGCTGGTCGTCCTCCGGCACCGAGGTGGTGGTGGAGCAGGCTGCAAGGAGCGCAAGTGCGAGTATGGCAAATATATACTTGTATGGTTTCATCGTCTTTCCTTTATTATTATTTTACTTCTGTGGCAGGTTTCTTCTGCTTTGTGGTGTCGACGGGGAACATGTCGATGATGCTCTTCTCCTTCTTGAAGCGGAAGATGTCCTTGAAGTGCTGGAGCTTGCGGCGCCACATAAAACCAGCGCCGAACTGCTCTACGTAGCCCTCGAGCCAGTCATAGGAGTCGCGGTCGTAGAAGAACTTCAGATACTTGTTTGAGTTAGCCGAGAGGCGATACTCGAAGGTGACGTTGTCGAAGAACGTCTCGTTCTGGTTCTCCACCTCTGCTCCACTCGACACTTTGCCACCGATGACGATGCGCAGACGATTATTCCAGAATCGCTTGGCGAACTTGAAGGAATAGTCTGTATGCATCTGACCGGATCCGAGCATGGTGTTGTCCATGCCGAAGGAGAGGTCGAGGGTGCGCAGGGCGTTGCCCGATATGGCATTGATCTGCGAGTTGAGGAAGGCGCTGAGGGCGCTGTTCACGGAGAGTGAGTTGGGATTGCCGTCGGAGAGATACATGCCCGTGGTGAGCATCGTCACGGCTATCTTTCCGCGGTTCTCCGCCGACATGGTCATCAGCTCATTGTGAATCTGCTGGTCGTCAGGGGCGTCAATGATAAACTGCAGACCCATATCGTTAAGCGTCTTCGTGAGTTCCACACCACACTCGAACGCCACGCTACGTCCTGAACCTCCGTCCGTTGTGACCGTGGCCTTGGTGCTCTCCGTGGCGGTGATGTTAAGGCGCGGGTTCATCGGATCGCCGAAGAACTCAACGTATCCTCCCTCATTGATGTTGAACGTCTTGAGCGGGATGACGGGCAGCGAATACTTCATCTCGCCGCTGCCTATCGTATAGCGTCCGTAAAGGCTCAGCCCGTCGGAAGCGTCGTAGAGCATGCGCAGGTCGCCGCCACCGATGATGTCAACGTAGTTAGACTTGTCGGTGTTAAGCGCACAAAGCACGTGTGCTCCTTCGTCGATGCTGACGGTGAGGTCCATATTGAGTCCGTTGATGGGCGGACGCTGCACGGTGGTCTGCTCGGGTCGGCGGAAGTCGACGAACGTGACAAGTCCTTCGAGGCGGTTGTCCGAAGAGAGCGGCGAGTCGCGCAGGATGTACGTGATGTCCGTAGAGCCGAGCACGTCCAGACGGCCTCGCATACGCAGGGCGTCAAGCCGACCGTTGACGGCTCCGAGGAAGTTGACGTAAGCCTTGCCGTAAGCCTCGCTTCGTGCCGTCTCCTTCGAGTCGATGAGGAGGTAGTTGGAAGCACGCATGCGCAGGTTGAGTCGCATGGCGTCCATGTCGGCAAAGTCGAATGATCCGTATAGGGTGAGCGGACTGCCGTTGGTGGCGAACATCTGGAAATTCTCGAACTGCAGATGGCTGTCGGTGATGGTGACGGGATCGTCGCAGAGCCTCATCTGAACGCCGTAGGGTTCGCTGACAACGTAGGCAGAATCAAAGAACACCTCACCGTTGACTTGCGGACGGGAGAGCGTTCCCTTTATGGTGACGTTGCCCTGGGCATATCCCTTGAAACCGATAATGCGGTCGGGGATGAATCCGTTCATGAGATTAAGCGGCGTGCGCGACATATCCATGTGAGCGTTGAGCGTTCCCTCACCACGCGAGTCGTACGTGCCATTGAGCGTACACACCTCGTTGCCGTCCATGGAGAGCGTGCCGTCAACATAGTGTTCGAGGCCGCCGTCCTTAGGCATATACACGAACTCGGACGAGATGTTGCCTATAGGACAGCCCTCGTATGACATCTTCGCCACGCTGACGGAAGACGACACGGTGAAGTCGCCTCCGGGATTGTTGACGACGTGGAAGTCGCCGTTCATCACTCCGGAGATGTTCGGGGCGTAGGGCACGACGGACAGCACCTTGGCAAGGTCGAAGCGGGTCAGACCCACGGTGATGTCCTGAAGGGCTTCAGTACTGTCGTTGGAATAAATCTTTACGCCCATGCCGTCGTCGGCGCTCAGCTTCATGTCGGCAGACAGGCGTTGGTCGTCGCCGAAGAAGATATAGTTGCCCTTGTTAACCTTAAATTCCTTATATCCGAGCACGGGGTCGATGCCGCCGAGCGTGAGGCGCACGCCGTTATGCTCCATCTGCGCTCTGAGTCCTAAAGCCACGCCGAGTCGGTTGCGGGCGTCGAAGACACGCGTGCCGAGATAGAGCGACTGCTCGTGGAAGGCTCCACGGAAGCGGGCGTCGAACACATACTGCGGATTATTGCGGTTATTGCGCACCTGTCCCTCGAACAGCGTCTTCACGGAGTCGGAACTGAAAGAGAGGCGTACGGTGTCGAGCTGAATGCCGGAAGCTATCAACGAGTCGAGACGGACGGAACCGTTGATGCCACGCTGGGGGGAGAGCGACATGTCAACAAAGGCGTTCTGATAGTCGTAACCGAAATGACGTATTGTACGAGAGAAGACGTTCTCCTTTCCTGCGTCCAGATAGAACGAGAGCTGCGGCAGACGTTCGCGCAGACGCAACTGATTGATGTATCGCTCCTTCTGCTGCTTCATGGCTTCGTCGTTGGTGCGTGTAAGACAGTCGATGATGTGCTCTATGGCTCCGTGTCCGTCCATCTTCAGGGCGAAGTCGCCGCAGGTTACGGCGGCATGGGTGGAGTCAGGACGGGTGAAGATGTTCAGCGAAATGCTCTCCGGTCGGTAAGCGCGGGCAGAATCGCGCACGACGATGTTGCCGATGACGCCGCGTGCAGAATGGTCGTTCTTAAGATTGCTGTTAAGCTCGACGTCAGCAATGAGCGATGCGGAGAGAGGACGCTTCGTAAGGCCTATCTTATAGAAGTCGGCATTGAGGAGGTCGCAGGCAAGCCTTGCGTCCAAGCGGCGGTTGCTGATAAGCGTGCGCAGGTCGATGATGCCGTTGAGGAGCGGATTGCGACTGTCGAGGACAGCCTTGCCCACACCGTCGCGTACGGTGGCATCAAGCTTCATATTGGAAAGGTCGTAACCGGAATAGCTGAAATGGCGGATGCGTCCCTTGGCTTCCATCCACGTACGGCGCGAGAGGAAGTCGAGTCCGGCTCCTTCCGCTGTAAGCTCGCCGGTGAAAGGCTCAACGGCAAGGTCAGGAAGGAAGTTGGCAAGGCGCAATGAGTTGGCAGTCAGGCGTGCACGATAAGCATAGCCCTTCATATCGAAGCGGGCGTCGCCCTTGACGCTGCCTCCACCCTGCGAAGCCGTGAAATCAGCGGCATAGCGCGGGCCGTCCGCATGGAAATTTCCCTTCAGGGATATGCCACGCGGAATGCGGAACGAACGAGAAAGCGAGGGGTCGAAGAGTGCGGTGACGAAGGAGATGTCGTCGGTATGGGCATCAGCGGTGATGGCGGCGTGCAGACGCTTGATGTCCGTAAGATTCTGCATCTTTCCGCTTGCCATAAGGGAGAAGGCACCGGGCAACGACACCTTCAGGGCGTCTATCTTCATAGCCTGCATATTGCCGTCAACCGATCCCTCAATGGAGAGAGGCGATGACGGCCACTGCCTAAGGAAATTCTTAGGCATAAAACCAAGGAATAGCTGTAGGTCGGGCTTGCCGAAGGAGCCATACATCTTAGCCTTCAGACGACCGGTTTTTTTCTCGGCAAACGTATTGAAGTCGAAGTCGATATTGGCTGACAGGCGCGAATGGGGCGTGCGCAGCAAGAGCGACGGAAGCTTTACGTGGACGGAATCGAGAGACAACGCTCCAGAAATCTCGTTCACCACAAGGCCGCATTTCTCCTTAAAGGCACAGCGGCGCAGCCTCATCTTCAGTCCTGCGTCGGAATAGAAGAGAGAGTCGATGCGCAATGCCAACGGCGAGAGTGCGATATGATTATAGTCGAGTCCGCCTTTCTGTGGACGCTCAAAGTTGTTGTCATAGGCGAAAGATCCTTCACGCCAGTCGAGCGAGCCCACCTGATACTGGTTCTTGGCAAGGTCGACAAGTACGGAAGTAACGTCCGTACGTCCAAGTCCGACAGCCACTTGCAGCGTGTCGCCCGGCATGTGCACCGTGACGTTGGAATGGTCGGCATGCAACCGTTGGAGGGCTATGCGCCATACGTTTTCGCTCTGCGTGGTGTCTTCGGGGACAGTGTCGCTAAGGCATACGTCAATGTCGGCACAAGAAAGACGCAGCGTGCTGAGCGAAACATCAGAATCGGAAAGCCTTACAGTACTGGGACAGAGGCGCAAGCTCCCTACCCTACCGCGAACACGGGCGGCAGGTACGAACTGTGCCGTATTGATCTTGGCGTCCAGCAGTTCCACGCGCTTCACGTCAACCCGCTTATCGAAGAGCGGCATGAGCTTAACGCCAGCCACAAGAAGGCGTGCATCGGCAATGGTGTCGGTCACGCCCTTGAGCGAGTCGTTGGGCTGTGTGGCAAGGAAGCCGTACACACCAAGGTCGAGCGGGAAACGTAGGCGCACACGTTCCACGCTGACGTTCATGTCCATGGCGTCAGAAGCATAGGCTGCCACCTGCTTTACAGCCCAGTTCTGCACGGCGGGCACGTATAGCAGTATGGAGAGTATGAGAAGAAGGGTTGGCGGCAAGGCTATTAGCGCCGCTAACACCTTAAGACTTTTCTTTAATACAGGCTTCATCCGATAGTGTTGTTATGATGGGTTTTAAGAGGGGCATGCTATATTACATAGCGGCAGGATCAGCGTGCGAGGTCTTGCCACAGACGGTCGTTGGGCACGGGGGCCTCCACGCAGATGGGTTCTTTCGATACTGGATGAACAAATTCTACGCGGCGCGAGAGCAGCGAGATGCTTCCGTCGGGATTGCTGCGCGGCGCTCCGTACTTCAGGTCGCCCTTTATGGGGCAGCCCATGTGGGCAAGCTGGCAGCGTATCTGGTGATGACGACCGGTGAGGAGAGTCACCTCAAGGAGCATATAGTTGTCCGACTCGGCACGCAGACGGTATTTCAGGATGGCTTTCTTGGCTCCCGGGCGCTCCTTGTCGTAAGCATAACTCTTGTTCTGCTTCTCGTTGCGGACGAGCCAGTTGGTGAGTGTGCCTTCCTTAGGGATGGAGTGTTTCTTGACAACAGCCCAATAGGTCTTGTGCACGTCGCCCGTGCGGAACATCTCGTTCAGACGCGAAAGGGCTTTGGATGTGCGGGCAAAGACAACGAGTCCGCCTACGGGACGGTCAAGACGATGCACCACGCCAAGGAATACGTTGCCCGGCTTAGCGTACTTCACCTTTATGTATTCCTTCACGATGTCGGAGAGCGGCTTGTCACCGGTCTTGTCGCCTTGTACTATCTCGCCACTTGCCTTGTTGACGATGATGATATGATTGTCTTCGTAGACTACTTGCATCTTTAGAGTGTTGTTTCGTTAGAGATAAGAATTTCTTGGGGTGTATGATGTCTTTGGTTGGCGTAATAAGCCAAAACGCCCTGGGAAGGCAAAAGGAAGAGTCGGTCCCGATCCTTGCTTTTGTCCTCTCAGGGCGTATTATCTTAAAAGTTTCCGTTACGGAGCATTACATGTTCATGCCACCGTCAATCTGGATAACCTGACCGCTTACGTAGCTTGACAATTCAGAAGCGAGGAAGAGGCAGACATTGGCGATGTCCTCTGTCTGACCACCGCGACGGAGAGGAATCTTCTTCATCCAGTCCTTGCGGATATCCTCAGGAAGCTGAGCTGTCATGGCTGTCTCGATGAAGCCGGGAGCTACAGCGTTGGCACGTACGCCCTTAGGACCAAGCTCCTGGGCGATAGACTTGGCGAGAGCGATCATACCTGCCTTAGAAGCGGCATAGTTGCACTGACCTGCGTTGCCGTGTACACCGACTACAGAAGCCATGTTGATGATGGAACCGCTGCGCTGACGAAGCATTACGGGAGCGCAAGCGTGGATGAAGTTGAACGCTGACTTGAGGTTTACGTTCAGAACAGCATCCCACTGAGCCTCGCTCATACGGAGCATAAGGCCGTCCTTGGTGATACCGGCGTTGTTGACGAGGATGTCGATGCTGCCGAAGTCAGCATGTATCTGCTTAACGGTATTCTCTGTCTCCTCGAAGTCGGCAGCATTGCCAGCGTAAGCGCGGCATGTTACGCCGAGAGCTTCAATCTCCTTGCGAGTAGCCTCGAGTCCTGCGGCCATTTCGTCGTTGAGGACGAGGTCTGTGAATGCAATATTAGCGCCCTCAGACGCAAATTTCATAGCGACAGCTTTACCAATGCCGCGGGCTGCACCTGTTACGATGGCAGTCTTACCTGTAAGTAATCCCATTTTCTTGTTTATTTAAAAAAAATTTAATTATTAATGCGTTTGCCCAAGGCACCGTACACCACCTTAGCCACAAGAGGCTTGCTCGCCTCCTCTGTCATGCCGTGTCCGAGACGGCCGTAAATAAACGGCACCTCAAGTCCTTTAATACAATAGTGGGTGATATCAGCGACGAGGTCGATGTCGTCAATGTCGAACTCACCGTCCGCCTTTCCGTCGGCATACACCTTGCGGAATATCGAAATCTCGTCCTCGTCAAACTTCTTGCGCACCTTCTCCACCATCCAGATGTTGCGGAAGAATTCGGCGCGAAGATTGCCGTTGCGCACAACCGTCTCGCGTATCATGCTCAGGTGGGTGTAGATAAGCTCTATAATCTTGTCCTGCGGGCGCATCTTCATAGCCGCCACCTCATCGAGCTTGTCCGAAAGACGCTCAAGCTCCGACTCAATGACAGCCGAATACACGTCCTCCTTCCTGTTAAAGTAAGTATAGAGCGTGCGGCGACCCTTTCCGGATGCCACGGCGATGTCGTTCATCGTGGTGTTGGCAATGCCGTTCTTGGCGAAGAGCTGCCTTGCCACGTCAACGAGTTTTTGTCGAGTCTTTGATATTGACATAACGAATAATGACCTGCGTTTGTTCTTTGTACCTTATTAATATATATATAGTGCCAACTACGTTGCACATAGTTTTTGCTATGTGCAAAATTACTGCAATTAATCCATACGGACAAATAAAAGAGGCGGATTTTACCACTTTAGATAACAAAAACCTGCCTTTTAGCCTATTATTCCTACAACTTAGAACGTCAAGTCCGCCGTTCCTATCTTCTTCCAGGAGAAGGCGGGAAGGAGGTCTGCGGCAGTTATCGGCACGTCCGTGGCTTGCAATCCTGCGGCACGGGCAAGCATTCCGACTATCTCTTCCGGGGCATAACGCTCCCGTAAAGCCGACATATCCAGACTGCGGTCGCGCTTGGAAAGTCGCTGTCCGGCTTCGTTGCAGAGCAGCGGATGATGGATGAAGCGAGGCGAACGGAAGCCAAGCTGACCGGCGAGATAAATCTGCTGCGGCGACGAGAGAAGCAGATCGCGTCCACGCACCACCTCCGTGACGCCCATCAAGGCATCGTCCACCACCACGGCGAGCTGATAAGCCCATGCCCCGTCCTTGCGACGAACGATGAAGTCGCCACATTGCGAGGTGAGGTCGACGGTCTGCGGTCCGTAATGACCGTCCGTGAACGTCACAATGCCCTCTCCTTCCTCCGGCACTCGCATACGGATGGCGGCAGGTCCGCGTCGCGAGTCGGGCGGCAGATTGCGGCACGTGCCCTTATAAACCACTCGTCCGTCGCTCTCATGCGGCGCCTGTGTGGCGAGGATGTCAGCACGGGTGCAATAGCAAGGATAAGTCATTCCCTTATCGACAAGCACCTTCAGATAATGTTCGTAAATGTCGCCACGCTCGCTTTGCCAGAAAGGACCCTCGTCCCACTCCAGTCCGAGCCATCGCAGGTCGTCCATTATCAGTTCTGCATACTCGCGATGCGAACGCTGCGGGTCGATATCCTCAATACGAAGCAGCCACTTTCCGCCCTGCGACTTGGCTGACAGCCATGACAACAACGCCGCAAACACATTACCAAGGTGCATGCGTCCAGTTGGCGAAGGAGCAAACCGCCCCCTCACCACATTATCCTCAACTCTTCCTTCCGAAAGACAAATATCCCTAATCTTACTCATCACATTATTATATATGTATACTTTAGCTCGTGCAAAGGTAAGAATAATCGGAGCAAAACGTATACGTTGGACATGACAAACTGAGCTAAACACGCTGAAATACGCAGAAAAAGGGACAAAAACCAAGTTTTTTAAAGTTTTTATTAAAAAAGTAGCCAAAACATTTGGAGGTTTAATAAAAAAGCCATACCTTTGCACTCGCAATTCAGCAATGACATCACAACAACATTCTGAATAACGCAAATGGTTAATATCGCGGAGTGGAGCAGTTGGTAGCTCGCCAGGCTCATAACCTGGAGGTCGCATGTTCGAGTCCTGCCTCCGCAACTACAATGCTCGGAACAACTTGTAAAACAAGAAGTTACGAGCATTTTTCGTATTATGATTATTTTGAATCAGACATCAGCTCAGGCCCAAATGGGGGCTCAAATAATATTGTTGTGTTTTTAACAATCTGCATTTCCTTATGCAAATAACTGTTTTACCCTATAAAGATAGAACTTCAGATCATTCACTCCTCTGAATTCAGCCCTGAATGTTTTTAGCTTG
>NZ_NOVE01000089.1 GCF_002265625.1 Prevotella sp. 885 | reverse complement strand
ATCAGGGAAGTGGCATACTTATTTTGCAACAGAAGCCCAAAGCGACGGAACGCAATGGAACACCCCACAATTTCACTTAGCCATGCAATGGCTTGTCCTCGCCACCGAACAATGCACCGCCGGAGCTACCTGGTAATGAATTCGGGAGCCTGTGACCGAAGTGTCGTCTGCCGGCGAGATAGCGACGGATAAAGAAAATGACGGCTACTGCCGTTATCATCATCAGGACGGCAATAGCGAGCTTTGCCGTGAAGGGAACTGAAGACCTTGACTTGATGATTTCCAGCGACTTGTCGGATGAAGACTGCTTCGCTATTGCGATGCTGTCTTCCACCTGCTGTGCAGCTGCGGACTCCTCCTTTTCCTCTTGGGAAAGGTGAAGTCCGTAGAGCCTGAGAGAGGACGGCTTGCCGTGACTTATTGCTGAAGGCTTGCCGTGGTAAGATGGAGGCTTTGCCTTGTCATTGGACAGGGGCTTGCCCGATGGATAGCTTAGGTCGGAACATTGAGGGGTTGCCGACGTGTCGACACCCCCGAATGTGAAGACGCAGCTATCGAATGAAAGGGCGGTAAGCCTCTGTAGGGAACTGAATGAAAGATTCTGAGCGGATCGCCATTGAGCTTGCGAAACGGCGTTTCGCTCACTTTCATTGGAGGACGATGCTGTCTTTGTGCTCTTGCACGCCAGTACAAATGCACAAAGAATAAGGATTAGGATATGTTTCATATCGTAGGGTTTAGATGTTGGCATACTCTGCAGTGGCATCGAATGATGGGCATGCCTTGGCTGCATAATCTCGATGTCCTCGTATTTTGGCATTGGGGAATTGCACTCTGAGTTTACGAAGAAGTGCCACCAATGCGGATTTCTGCTCTTCCGTGCGAGAGTCCTTAGGGTGTTTGCCGTCGGCGGTCAAACCACCGATATAGCAGATGCCTATGGAATGGGCGTTGTGCCCTTGACAGTGCGCTCCCACTTGTGCGAGCGGTCTGCAATGATGCACAGAGCCGTCGCGGTAGATGACGAAGTGATATCCGATGGAGGCAAAGCCTCGCTGCCGATGCCAGCGATCGATATCTGCCGTGGTGAAGTCCTTGCCTTCAGGCGTGGCAGAGCAATGGATGATGATGAGGTCAATCTTGCGCATCCTTCTCCTCCTTCCGTTTCAGTTTGTCGTCGAGGTACGAGCGTAGTTCTGCATACTTAGTCTGTATGTAGATAGTGACACCGAAGATAGACCCGGCGTAGATTAGACACTCTGCGAATACACCCAGGACAGACTCGTGTATTTGTCCAGTGGGCGGTACGATGAATCCTGCGACAGCGAGGAGAAATCCACCGATGAGCATAGCTATGGCAGATACAATCTGCACGTTTTCCTTAGTTTCTTTTGTCATAATGAATTGTCTTTTGAGAGTTAATATGATGTGGTTATCTTTGTATAAGATAAGCTGCATCTCAGCATAACAATCAAGCACGCTTGTTGTTCTGCATTCGATTTGCATTATCTTTGCGATTGAGTTGTGGTCGATTGGACCATTGCTCTTTGGCAGCGTGGTGTCGCGAACACCATTTTGCATCCGAGCTGTGGTGGCCTCCTTGCGGAGAAACCATGGCTCTTTTCGTTTACATACTGAAATTGAAGGTGAGTTTGTAATTGTTGCTACCATCAACTCTATCAGCTCTTGCAATTACCTTGAACTCAGCGAGGTTAGTTCGGAGTTCTCCGAACTGGAACGGACCGTAATCTTTAGACTTCTTGTAAAATCCGATGGCGAAGCGGAAATGTCGGTTGATACCGAGAATGTTATAGGAGCGTTTGCCAAAGTAAACGCGCACTTCCGAAAGCCTTTGCGTATTGGGGTCGATGACGGCACGGCAGTCGCCGAACAACACATCAGGCTTCGTAAAATACTTGCCTCTGTTCTGGTCGCCCTCCTTATCCAGGCGAAAAGAAATCTCGTCGCCATTATTCACACTAATCTTTCGGTCGTCATAAAAGCGGTTCCAACCACGTCGCCGTGGAAGATACTCACGCACACCGTTTTCATCCTCCTGCTTGCGACTTGTACGCACCGAGTGTCGGAAAATGACCGGTGTAAGCCCTTGCCGGATATAACGGTAGGCATCCTGTATCACAAGAGTACTGTCAGTGATGATACATTCAATGTGCATCTGCGTAGCCTGTTTCATCGTGGCAAACTTCTGAATGTCAGTTTGCAACGATTTTATCTGCGACGCAAGCGATTTGAGGTCAGATTGAAGAACTTGTATGCTTTCAGCGTTGTTTCCGATTTCAATATTGTTCTTTGAAATGCGCAGGCTCAGACTCTGAGTAGCCTTTTGAAAATTCACAAGAGCCTCCTGCACCTTATTCATAGAAGCGATGCATGAAGACAGCTCGGACTTGCATTTGTTCAAGTCCTGCACCTGCTGCGCACGCATGACACCGGCACGCTCGGTAGTGGCTTGGCGTATGAGAATGGAATTGTTTGCAATTTGATTGATTCCAGTAGAGAGGTTCGCCTTTCCCAATGTGAAATACACGTTGTTGCGGTCGTCCGAGCCGATGGTGAGCGATGTCAGCACATAGCCGATGCGTGCAAGATCCGAGCGCCAATTATCAAGGCGACTCACGTCCGTCTGCAGAGCAGCTTTGCCCAAAAGGTCAGCGATTTTCTGCAACAGTGCGCCCAGAACTTCGGGCGTTATAGCCTCTTCGCGCGTCTCGCTGCGAAATGAGGTGATGAGAGATGTGATAGATGAAATGTCAGCCATACTTTTGCTTGTTTTTAGCAAAGGTATGGCTGACTTTTAGATGGAGAAAAGACATTGTTAGTGATTATAGCGCACATACTTGTCATCGAGTGCCTGGGCGACGACACCAACGAACTCATGAGCGATGTTGTGGGAGAGGAAGTCACGGAGGTTCATGACGGAAGCGTAGTACTTACGGCTGAACCAGGGCTTCTTCTTGCGCTTGCGTTCACGGCCGATGTCGCCATGATTACCTCTTGGAATCTCTTTACCTGTACCGAAGTTCTGCCAAAGGCCATATTCGAGGAAGGACTGGCTTAGTCCTAACTCAATGAAACGACCATCCGCACGGACAGGGAGGGACTTGGGGCTGTGAAGCAAACGTCCGGTGTCAATTACACCGAGGAGAGTCATTTGCTCACGCCATATTTTGAGCATCGTATCGTTGAAGGCAAGAACGAACTTTTCACGTTCTTGCAGTTGTGGGTCATTGCCATTCAGTTGGGTCATAACGTAAATCGGTATAAGTGTCAACGGCGATTTGGAAGAAAGCACAGGCGCAGCCTGAGAAAAAGTATTGGTCGATTTCCTGAAAGGAGATACGAGAGTCGAGATAGATATTATGCTGCTCCTGCTTCGTCTTTTCAAGGATGAGCTTGCTCATAAACTGACGGAACAGCTCGCGCATGGTGTCCATGCACAGCTGACGTGCTGCCATGTCGTCGATGGCGTGGCGCATAGCAAGGAATACCGTCTTCACCCTTCGGGTGTGCGGACTGTTGTTCACCTCGATATAGCCCTGGCTGATATCGCTGACGGCAATGATAGCCGTGGCGGACTGGAGCTGCTGCAAGGCTTCCTCGAAGCCGTCGAGTCCGCTGACCTTTGCGAATACAAAGTCATGGGCCTTGGCGAACTTGTTTGTTTCTGTAAGGGATGCGAAGAAGGCGGTGGCATCCCAATTGATGTTCTTGTCTGTCATTTCGTTTGTAGTTTGATGTCTTCTACTTCTTTCGCTTTAGCATCGAGTTCTGTGAGTGCTCGCCATGTGTCCATCGAGAGCACTGCTTCCTCTTTTGTAATGTCTCCACCAGTGAGCGCACGAATCTGTGCATTCATGGCAGTCCGTAGCACCTCGCCGATGGGCGGTGCATAGCCAAGTAGGTTCTGCTCGTCGGCTGGCATCGGCTGCAAGAAATGTGGAAATAGTCGGGCGAAGTAATGCTTTAGTGACGAGAACCAATAGAAGGCGTTGAGCAAAAAAGGTGTTGTCAGGTGGCGCGACTTGACCTTTGGATACAGAAGCGTGGCGAGGTCTTTCAATAAAGCCTCGTTCTTGGTGTGAAGAAAGCCCTGATAGTAGTTGTCGGCAGAGATGAATGTCGAGAACGGCACGCCCTGGAAGTCGGCTTCGATAGCAGCTGCTCTTCCTATTTTGGAGATGCGAACTGGCAATGGAGAGAATTGGCGCAAGAAGTCCAATGAAGCCGTGGTAGCTTGCACTTGTGTGATAGTGAGCATAGCCTCCTGCTTGGACGCTTGGCGGTGCTTTACGAGATAGCTGCCGTTATGCGTCTTGCACAACACCCTTAGGTCAGCCCATTTGAACAGACAGAGAGTGAGTATTTCTTCCATTGGCAGATCATGCGAGAGCTGCGTGAAGAAAAATTGGAGTTGGCTGTCAGATAGTGACTGCCAACCTGTGGGTAGGGATAAATTGAAAAATGCTTCCATACTGCGAAAGTACGGAAGCATTTGTATGGGGGAAAAGACAAGGAGTTATTGCAGACTCTTGTCAAGAATTTCAAGAAGGATGGTGGGGTTCTCGCTAATCTGCTCTGCGGTCAAACCTTGTTTTTCAACCGCTTCACAAACTTGCGGATATTCTTTGAAATCTTTATTCATTCTTTTTAAGCGAGTTTTTAGAGATTGTGGTTTGCGGTTAGACAAATAATCCCAGTACTTTATGTTTCGAGTATTGTCAGAATCGACATTATAAAGATACCACCATACTCCAGAAAACATAGATGCATTCTGCATCACACCTGCATTAATACTTGTACGAGTATCATCAAAAAATGTAGGATACATATACCCCTTGACATGCTTCCCCTGATAATTTTGAATAGCCAATATTGGTTTTGGGGCAACTTTTTTTTGATCGCTCCAATACAATTTTACAGGAATAAATGTAGTCTCCTTGCCATCACCAAAACAATTTTTTACCACAAGGGACTTTATGGTTTCATTCTTGTATTTCACATCTTTCCCTTCTTCCGTCTCACTGAAAAGAACATATTTCTGCATAAAATGAATGTCCGTTCGCAGATAGCCATTAAGTACAGTACCATCATTGAGTGTCAGCACAGCTTTTGACCAAACGACTTTTTCTTTCGGCTTCTTGGCGTTTGCAGTTATCGCAAACGAGAACACTATTAAAAATAGGATGAAAAACAGTTTCTTCATAAGCGAATGATTTTATGGTTTTTAATGTGCCAAAATTAATACTTTTTTTCTTAACGAGCAAATTGTTTTAAG
>NZ_NOVE01000088.1 GCF_002265625.1 Prevotella sp. 885 | reverse complement strand
AATCAACGAGTTATGCAACTTTTCAAAGAACTATTTCGCAATATAAAGTGTTAAATGTCAGCAACTTAACGAGCTGAATTCTTGCACTTTTTATGTCAGATTTATATCTAAATTTTGAACACCCTACCCGAAGGGGGACTGACACATCCTGTATGATGTTGAGGATGATAGTGGGTCCCGCTTTGCGGAACCAAGAGAGGATGAGGTGATGCTTATCCCACAGCTGCGCTCCTTCGGAGCTTGCAATGGGTTTCTGAAAGATACGTGTCCCCTCGGGACACGGCGCTGACTGACTGTTCTGCTATGGAAGGCTGCGTGGCTACGGCGAGACGCCATAGCCTCCTATAACGGCGCAGCTTCAGTGAAATCAAAAAAATCCGTAATCCAAAAGAAAAAATCTGTGAGTGGCATCTGTGGGAGAACAATATCAAGCTGCAGATGGTGGCTCCCACAGATAGCACGGATGAGCACGGATGTGGGATAAATAAATCTGATAATCCGTGGCATCTGTGGGAGAATCAATATCAAGCTACAGATGGTGGCTCACACAGATAGCACAGATGAGCACGGATGTTCCATAATATGATTATCGTTCTGAACAATTCCTTATCCATATCTTTACTTTTCTTACAAAGATATGCTTTTTATTCGCTGCCACAAAACAAAAACAGACCTTTTTTATTCGGCAGCAGCGAATAAATCGTTTTTTTTGACAGAAAGACAGGTTTTTTGAAAGGAAGACATGAAGACAGGTTTTATTCTCTATTCAAAACTGAATTTATCGGTGTGCAGAAAAAGTTAACATAGGAGCCGCGGGCATTAGTCATTATCTATAAGATTCAAGGTTATTAATCTTTTCTTAACAACATTCTCCTCTACATCAAAAACCGAAGCAAGAACGGATAACTGACACTTCTTTTCAATATATAGTGTACGAAGCAAAGAATCGTCCTGCTCAGACCATCCTGCCACATAATCATCAGTTTTTACTACTGTTTCTACTGGAGAGACAATGTCCTGTACCAAATCTAACTCTTCATCTCCTTCTTCAAAATTACGATCCATTGCACCAAAGGTTTTAACTGAAGAAACAACAGAATGTGTCTTTTTCCTATACGGAACTCCTACAAACTCAGTATTCCAATCCCTGTCCGCATCTGGCAGTCCAAACTCCAGATGTTCGCCTACATTATCAAGAATCAGACAATTACTCTTATTGGAAGTAAGTCTCAATCCACGTCCAACTTGTTGCAGGTATTTCACCAATGATTTTGTAGGACGAGCCAACTGTATAAATTCAATGTCTGGACAATCAAAGCCCTCTGAAAAGATATCAACATTTACGATAATATCTATAAGACCCATTTTAAACCTTTGCACATAAAGGCGTCGTTCGTCACGAGGTGTAAGACTGTCTATACACACAATATTTACGCCTGCTTTTTTGTATTCAGCACATATATGGTCGCTATGCTTTCGACTAACCGAATAAATTATACCTTTCTTACCTTTGGCAAACTTAAGGTAACTCTTAAGCAGATGGGCACGAATAACTCCATTATCCACTACTTTTTCAAGAGCAGAAACTTTATAATCACCTTCAACATCAAATTCGCTAATATTGCTGATAAGACTATGTATGTTACTACTGTCCTTTATAGAGTAATACTTGTACGGTGACAACCATCCTTCAGAGATAAATTCTTTTATAGATTTAGATAATACAAGCCTGTCATAAATTGACGCAAATCCTCTATGGTTCATTCTCCAAGGCGTGGCTGTAACTCCAAGTTTCTTTGCATCAGGATACAAATCCCATAACTTATTATAGGATTTAGCAGTAGAGTGATGAGCCTCATCTATTATTACAAAATCAACACCGAGACAGCTTGCCACTTCGAAGTTCGTCCTATGAGTAATGGTCTGGACAGACGCAACTTGCACTTGCGGACGCAAGTTGCGCTCCTTACCACCAGCAATTATGCCATGACTAACCTTGTATTTGTCCAGACTATCACTTATTTGCTCTATCAGTTCTATCCGATGAGCCACAATAAGCACTTTTACGTCTTTTCCGCTGATTATGCTCCATGTCCTGATATCACTAATAATAGATGTGAACAGACGAGTCTTTCCAGTCCCCGTAGGCATTTGCAGCATCACGCTATCACAATCATCCCAGGCAGAAAATATCTTACGCTTCGCCTCTATTTGGTATGGACGCAAACTTGCATCGTCTCTATAAATGTCACTATATCTCATTATTCAGAAATGAATTGTTGAAGATGCGTGTTTATCCTTTCCAGATAGTTAATGTCAGAGCGTGTCATTGACATTCCCTTCTTTTTGTCTATCAAGCGGTCAATCCAAGCTATCTTATCATTCTTCGATTTGAATCCAAGACCAAGGTCTATGGCAAATACCTGAGAGAAAGTGTCATTACTGAAATTTTCCTTTATTATTGTCTTGTAATCCATGATCTCCAAATAGTCTCTCCAATCATAATTGTTGGGGTCAAAACTATCATCATCACCAAACATTTTAAGTATCTTGTTTTCTGTGACATTTTTCAATAAAGCAACACTCTTATCCCACTTATCTCCATATACCATTACAAGTCGTTCAAACACAAGTCGTTTAACTTGTCCGCATATGTCTTTCTTTATATTGTTACCTTCAAGCTGAAGGTCCTCATCCTGTGTTTCCTTCCATTCAGCTAGCTCATCAGGACAATAGTTCGGAAAATCCTTATTTACGAAGTTCTGATAAGAACGGAGCCAAAACACATCCGCTCCTTGACCGAGCACTCCTGTTATCGTTCGCTTCTCATCGTCAGTTATGCCGTTAAGATTCTCTGACAACCCTATAATATAGGGCTTTATTGCCTCAAGCCTTTCACTTATAGAAGACGACGAACAAATAACACCGGTTTGGATAAGGAATCTGTGAACAGAGCCAATAAGGGTTATGAATGCATACGTGGCTCTAGGAGTGAAAAGGAATACTTTCCTTGTCTCCTCATTCATTGCATTATTAGCTATACTATACGCTCCATCTACAAAGCATGCGATATTCTTTCTCGCTTCACGCATTGCCTTTTCATTATTTGTTTCATTTATATCATATAGGCATGTGTCAAGATTGCCAGTCCATCGCGTTGCAGTCGCCTTAGGTAACAATCCTGAACGCGAAAGAGCCGTATCAAACGGTTTAAATGCAAGAGTCGCCGAGTCCTCACCTATAGATAT
Organism: Prevotella sp. 885; assembly: GCF_002265625.1. Classification (GTDB taxonomy): domain Bacteria; phylum Bacteroidota; class Bacteroidia; order Bacteroidales; family Bacteroidaceae; genus Prevotella. Next base: position 2,142 of record NZ_NOVE01000088.1, on the reverse strand, counting down.
CATACCATAAAGCACATTGTTGGAGTTGTTGCCCAATGCTTTTATCACAGAGGAACGCAGAGCTTTCATTCGTGAATCAAGATGGCTGGATTTCCAGCACAAGTCTTCTTGAAGATCCAAACGTAGACTTGGATTCACAGCTTTTTGATTTTCGTTGATATCCATAAATATCTGAAGTTGCTCTTCTGAAGGCATATTTTCAAAAGCAACAACTGGCACAGTGTGCTTGTCCTTGTATTTCGAATTAGCATAACCATATACTCGATGTTGTCCGTCAATTATATAGGCTATGCCATAAGCATTTGGTATGCTTAACAAACCAAACTCTGCTTCAGAATCCTCTTCCTTATGAATCATGTCAAACTTTATTTTTACATCATCACTTGGCTCACAAAAATTCAGAATAATAGAATTAGGGAAAAAGCCACCATCATCAATAAACTTTGTTATACCCTTCAAGCGACTTGGAACCAACAGACGTTGATAAGTTGGAGCCAAAGAATCGTTCACTTTCGTGCGATGAAGAACAAAACCAACCTTCAGCAATATGCTTGGTTCTATGGAAAAGAGAAAATACGACTGCTTACCCATCTTACCCTTTAAAGCTGGGATTGTGATGGGCTTATCGTTTATCAACTCATCCTTAAACATCAAACCTAAAAATTGATAAATGGCTGCATTCTTATAGCATTTTATTAGGCTTGTTATGTATTTATACGTATTATCATTAAGGTGGAAGATACCGTAATTTCGCATTCTCTTTATATCCTCACCTTCTTCAGGAAAACGATAATTTCTTGTGGCAAAGATAAACTTCACACGTTTCTCCAAGCCATATACATGACGCAACGAATCGGAAACACCACGCATATACTGCTCCATCTTGTTTAATTCATTCTTAAATGAATGAGACACACTTTGTGCAGCAGCCTTACATTCCACAACAAAGATAGAATCATCACCGACCGCAACAACGTCTAATTGCTGAATGTCGGTTTCATTAGGTCCCCATTGAACAGAAAGATTCTCATCTCTATTAAGAATTTTGAAACCAAGATTATAAAACATACACCATATGTCATCTTCAAATTGCACACCATTGGCCTTTTCCTTACACATGGTAGTCTTTCTAACCATTGATTTCTTGACAACATATCCTTTCTTCAAATAATCGTCCACCTCACCATTAAACACACTTATAATATCGAATCTGTTGTTTTTAGCCCTGAACTTTATATCCAACACATCCGAATCATGTACCATGTGCGTCTTTATTATCTCTAACTGCTTTTCCGATATACTTGTCATAATTTATTTTAGATTGTTGTATTGTATTATTTTCTTACACCATTTTACGATATTGCTTGAGCGTCTGCAGTAAACAGCATCACTTAATCCCGGGAAATAGCGCATCGTCAGACTTTTAGCCATTTCATATGGACTATCATCTGGATTGTCCGTCATATATCTATAGACCTGCCCAATCATGTCGTCCTCAATTATTCGCTTATATATACGTTCCTTTACCTCAGCCATATTATTTTCGAAAATATCTATAGCTAATTCAGTAGGCGTCCAGTCATCATGCAGCAAATCAAGATATTTACATGCATTTGTATAGTAAGCAACTTGTCTTAACGAGAACCCACAATAATCAGCCACCTCCTGCCGCTTACAACATGGATGCATATAGATATACTTAAATACATCTATAACGGTGTCAAGATTATTTGCTTGTATAAGTATCTTATTCATAGCGTTAATAGTTTTTTACGAGTATTTCAGTTGTCATCTCAACGCCCGGAACAAAAGCATTAATTGTCCGTGGTGCTCTTATATGCAAAATATCATAGCCATTGTATAGATGTTCAAAATAGCTAACTCCTGGTTCCATCTCACTATCAGAATTACTCAGCATGAAACGCCCTCCATTAATATTGACGAAATCACAAAACTCCTTCAATCTTTCCTGTTCTGTATCTCCAAAATCATTTAACGTGTATTGACGAAAATTAGGCTCATCCGATAAAGTCCGTGGCATCCCTACCCAAATATATCAACGATACATGATAGATTTTCCGTAAAGATGTTTACCTTTGCTGTATGAAAAATGATGTCAGCATTAATATGTACAAGGGACTT
>NZ_NOVE01000087.1 GCF_002265625.1 Prevotella sp. 885 | reverse complement strand
ACGAATATCGGTTCTGTCACCTGGTCTCAGCTCGTTTTCGTCAAGGTATATGTGAACAAGCTTTGTTTCTTTCTTTTGCTCTACAAACACGTCTTTAAGGTCGAACCAATCCAGCATGTGTTCGGGCAAAAGACATTCTGCAAGGAGTCTATACTTTTCCATATTTATCCGTTCTTTGACTTTATAAACGGACAATATAGTGTTTTTATTGTACTACGATATCCACACACTTTTTCCAGTGGTCCAAATATTCGGACTATTGGCAATGATGTTGGTTGGCACCAACATCTCGGGCAAGAAAAATCGGTATTGTAGCTTCTGCAATAGGGCTTCTAATGCATAAGGAACCTAGAACTGCATTTGAAAAAGAAGAGAATGTGGTTAAAGGTTTGGCAAATAAGCAAAATTCAGATGGTGGTTGGCCTTATATTTCTAATTCCCAAAACGAATCTAATGTCGAGGCTACATGTTGGGCATTGCTAGCTTTGCATGCCTATAATGAGAATAGGCAATATGATGAAATAATATCTTGTGGTACAAAATGGCTTCTGGGACAAAATCCATCGAGAAAGGATGATCAAGGATGGCCTTTTAGAGAAAAAGAAGAGCCGAGAGTCTATATAACCTGCTTTGTATTGAGAACTTTATGTGTTCTTAATATGAAAGATGATGCAAGAGTTGAAGCTGCTATTCATTGGTTGATAAATATACAGAATAAAAATGGTGGTTGGGGAGAAGTTATTGGAGACGAGCCAAGTGTTTTCTTTACTTCTTATGCTCTATTGACATTATCGGAATTGGCAGGTAACACTCAGCGAAGTTTCAATGAGAGTATTTATAATGGAAAGAAATGGTTGATGTCTTCTATGAAAGACTTGTCTTTAGAGGCTTCCTTTCTTAATTGTCGTCTGGAGATGATTGAATCAGAAAATCAAGGTAACAAATATAGGGTGTCGTTTTTCCATTATGTACTTCCTTGTGTAGTCTTATGTTACGATAAATTAGGAATACATAATAAAGTGCTTTTTGACTCCATAAAGTTATTGATGGATAGAAGTAAAGGGGGTATAGTGGAGCATCCAATGCTTGATAGCTCTAAGAAACGCCCAATATGGGCTCTCTATGGTGTATTCCTGGCTTTATCAAGTATTGTTTCTGTTAATAGCTCTGATAAACTAATGTTTGTCTTCTTGAATCATATATATAAGATTCCTAGTAATCGGGTTACAAGATATTTGATAAAAGTAGCTAATAGATGGGTTCTATCTGCTATTGTTATCACATTAATCATTTATTTTGGTGGAGCTGTTGCCGTAAAAATATGGAATATCTTATATGATTATTTTGCTAGTCAGGTTTCACCAAATTGGGCTACTTTCTGTATGTCTGTTATTACTTCTATAATAGGTACAGTTATTATAAATAAAGTAGTGAAGTTTAAGAAAAAGATTTTGAGTTTATTCTATAAATGAAAGTATCGATTATAACAAGTTGTTACAACCGTGAGAAGACAATTCGTGGTTGTATAGAGAGTGTGTTGGCTCAGGATTATCCTGACATTGAGTATATCATTGTGGATGGTGCTTCCAAGGATCATTCTGTAGAGATTATCAAGGATGCCATTGCTGGTCATGAGGACAAGGTGAAGTTTATCTCTGAGCCTGACCATGGCATGTATGAGGCTATCAACAAGGGTATAAGAATGGCAACGGGAGATGTTATTGCTCTTTGTCATTCTGATGACTTTATGTACGCCAAAGATACGGTCTCACACGTTGTGAAGAAGATGGAGGAGACGGATTGTGATTTCCTCTATGCGGATGGTATTTTTGTGAATGAGCAGAATACCAGCAAGGTGGTGAGAAAATGGATTGGCGGCAAGTTTGCCCGGTGGAAGGTGAGATGTGGTTGGTTGCCTCTGCATCCTACTTGCTATATTAAGCGAGATGTGATGATGAAATGTGGACTCTACGATGAAAGCTATAAGATAGCTGCTGATACCAACCTGTTGGTGAACTATCTGTATAATTGCAATCTTAAGGTGGCTTACCTCCCTGAGTTCGTGACGAGAATGCGTATGGGCGGTATGAGTACTGATGCTTCAAAGCGCAAGAAGGTCTGGGATGAGGATATCAGAGTTTATACTGGATATGGCTTTAAGCCAGTGACATTGACTAAGCTGATGAAAATGGCATGGAAGGTGCCACAGTTCATCAAGGCTAAGTTTATGTAAACTTATTACTGAGAACGGTGTTCGCCAGGGCCAGGGCCGAGTTTGCGGTCTATTGCATCAAGGATTCGCCAAAGGATGAGGCGAAGATATTGATATAGATGTTTCATGATTCTTGTTTTATAAAAACGTAGAAGAATGCATAATATTGTATTGGAGGAAACTTTCCAACCAGATTACATTTTTTCTTTTCTGAGATATTGTCTCGGAAATAAAGGGAATATGAGTAATGTGGTTGCTGGCATGGATTGGCAGCAACTGTATTCTTTTGCTTCTAAACAAACAATTCTCGGACTCTGTTTCGACGGCATTGAGCAACTTGGAAAGGAATATCCAGATGAATTGAGACACAATCCTATCAGACCAAAGCTATTGATGAGTTGGATGGGTAAGTCACAGCAGATTTGCCGACAGAATATGAAGGTGAATATGGTGGCAGCTAAGCTCTATGCTATGCTTAGAAAAGAAGGATTGAGATGTTGCATATTGAAAGGACAAGGTAATGCGCTGATGTATCCGAATCCTTATTCACGCACTTCTGGAGATATTGATGTATGGGTGAATGCAAGTCGTGAAATGATAACGGAATACGCCAAGAAGCATTTTAATCTGAAGGATGATATAAGGTATCATCATTTAGAGACAGTGATGGATGGTGTACCTGTGGAACTGCATTTCTTCCCCGGTGTGATGAATAATCCTATATATAATGTACGTTTACAGAGGTGGTTTAGGCGGAATGCGGATCTGCAATGTTCCAACGTGGTGAGTTTGCCGGATGGGGCAGGGGAGATTGCCGTGCCTACTACGTCTTTCAACGTGATTTATCAGTTATCCCATCTGTATCATCATTTCTTTGATGAGGGGATTGGAATGAGGCAAATCATTGATTACTACTATATAGTGATTAATGATGAGTTATTGGTGGTTAGGGATGCTTTGCAGAAGGAATTGAAGCATCTTGGATTGTGGAAGTTTGCTGGGGCTGTGATGTATGTGCTGCATGAAACCTTAGGACTACCTGAGGAGAAGATGATAGTTCCGATGGATGAGAAGCGTGGAAGCCTACTGCTGTCAGAAATAATGGATGGCGGCAACTTCGGCACGCACTTCACTAAGTATGGTCGTTTCACACAGCAAGGAATGGCAAAGAAGTATTTCCTGAAGATATGGCGAAACATGCACTTCGTGAGATACTATCCAGCAGAGGCATTAAGTGAACCAATCTTCAGAACATGGCATTTCTTCTGGAGAAAGAAAAACAAGAAATAATAATATGTGGTGGATATTAATTTTAGGAATATGGGGCATACTGTTATTGTTCTATGTCATCAAGATGGCAATAACAGAAGCCAAGGAGGAAACAAACGATATAGAACGAGCAAGTAGAAAAAATGCTAGTTAATAATGGAGAATTAGAGTTATGAGTGAAAAGCTATCAAACTTGATAAATAAATGTCTACCTTTATATAAAGGAAGAGAAGCATGTGATAATTGTGTAAATAATAAGAAATCATTAGTGTCCCGTTAAAATCGGGACAGTTAAATATTAATCAAATAACCCCGGAAAGAGGGGACAATCGAGTTCTTTGAAATTATTGATATCTGTCCTTTCGAAGAGATTAACGAGTGGTGTCTTATCCATAAGAGAAATGCTTAGAATCTGAAGAACCACATAAGTCTATTGCTTAAGTTGCAAATCATGTTGTATGATAGCAACAAGGCAATAGGCTATAATTGCCGATGAGATTTGATGTGCTTTTACTCATGTTTCTTTATGGCTTGTTCCATCATATAGAAAGCAAAGTCTTCAAAGATACATAATATGCCCTAAATTGAGTACTAACGAATCTGTTAAAAAGAATTATAGTTATGTCTGTAGCGTCAACATTATATGGTTACCATGTTCAATATCTCTATACATTGTATAGGATGTTGGAATCAGCTGATTCTAAAGAGGTCTTTGTGCCAGAAGGAAGAGAAGACTTAGACATATATTATTGTGACCAAATTATTGAAACCGTACAAGTGAAGTGTTATTCTGGGACAATCGGGTATTCTGATCTATTTTCCAAGGCAAAATCCACTTCTTTGTTTTCTCGAGGTAAGGATAGTTTAGATGAGAATTCTGATGTTAAAATCTCGTTTGTGGCGGTTGGACATGGTAATGACAAAGGAATTATTTCTGATAAACTGACCAAGGATTCCTCTCTTGTAAAGATGCTTAAAAAAAGAGGATTCTCTGCATTTGGATTATGCTTTCTCCAAGAAACTTGCTTCTAAAATAATGTGGCAATCTAAATCTGAAGCAGAGTTGGACGATTTTGTAGAAACTGCATTAAAGAAAAGGTTCCCATCAATAGATCCTTCTATAGTAAAGAATTACTTGGTTCAGTGGGTATGTTATCTTGTGATAAATAAAAAGTCTGCTACTTATGACGATTTATGTTGCCAGGTAGGGCGGATTATTGTGTTTACTGTGCGCCAGAAGGAATTCTTCTCTCAATTTGGACTTACTGTAATTCCTCTTTTTCAGTCAGATTATCAAGAAGATGCTAATACTGAAACATCCTATTATCAGGGTGTATCTGCAAAGGAAATACATATTGCTAAAAATTATGATGTAGTAAGGGAAGAAAAGTTGCAACAACTGTATGAGAAGCTGAAAGACAATAATCTCGTTTTCATAACGGGTATATCAGGTTCTGGTAAAAGTAGTTTGGCTTATCGTTTTTTGAAGATTTGTGATACACCTTTACGCTATGAGATTAAATATTTAAATCAGAATAACATATCGCAGATTATTGCTACTATCAAAGATATTTCTAAAGGCTTGAAGAGTGAAGCTTTTGTTTATTTAGATGTGCAGCCATACGATACTTCATGGGTTCAACTGATAAATGAAATAGAGAATACTCCCTATGTCAAATGCATAGTTACAATCCGGCAGGATGATTGGAATAGGTGTTTCAACAAGGTTAACACAAATCTCCATTATTCTACTCTTGCTGTAGATTTAACTGAATTTGAGGTTAAGGATATTTTTGATCATCTGTGTGAAAGAGGTTTATGCCGTTTTGAAATATTTGAAGATGCTTGGAATGATTGTGGACACCCTCAAACATTACTTGAATATGTGTATTACTTGACACAGGGTGTTCCTCTAAGAGCAAGAATCTCAGAACAGATAGACAGTCTGGATAGTGTAAATGCCTCACTTCTTCAGTATGTATCTGTATCAAACCTTTTACGGGGAAATGTTTCTGAGGATGCCATTCGGAACTTGTGTCATCTTTCTCCTATGTTATTGTCTCGATGTATTGGGCAAATGAAAGGTGAATTCTTGGCTCATCCGATAAAGTCCGTGGCATCCCTACCCAAATATATCAACGATACATGATAGATTTTCCGTAAAGATGTTTACCTTTGCTGTATGAAAAATGATGTCAGCATTAATATGTACAAGGGACTT
>NZ_NOVE01000086.1 GCF_002265625.1 Prevotella sp. 885 | reverse complement strand
GATTCTTTCTCTTTCTTGAGTTTTTCCACCTGCTTTTTAAGCTTTTCTATTTCTCTATCTTGGGCTGACTTTTTCATAACCTTCATATGTTTTATTTATGTAAAGTTACTAAAAATCAACGAGTTACACAACTTTTTAAAGAACTATTTCGCAATATAAAGTGTTAAATGTCAGCAACTTAACGAGCTGAATTCTTGCACTTTTCGTGTCAGATTTATATATAAATTTTGAACACCCTACCCGAAAGGGTATAATTTTTGTGTTGGATTATTATCTCAACATCAGTATTCTTTTAAGAATAAGGCGCTTGTATTGGCGTTTATAGTCATTGGGCAGGAATGATTCTTCTATCAGGTCGAGCCACTTCATCAGAGCTTTGCGGAACTTCTTTGCAATGTTGTCCAGAACCTTTTCGTTCACTCCCGAAGCGAGAATAGATTTCTCAAAGTCGTTGCGCTTTATGTTTGCCTTCTTGCCGTTAAGTGTCAGTGCCATTTCTTCCTTGTCCTCAGGCATTACGATGGTTGTATAATTAAAACTGTTTATTTGTTTCTAATAACATATTCAAATTCATCAAAATTCTCATATCCTAATTCTATTAAGACTTGGCGACTGTGTTTCCTGTCATCTTCGGTGTTGAACTTGGGGATTATGGGGAGACGAAGGATGATCTTGTCTTTATGTTTGGCATGAGTGTTGAGCCAGACAAGGTTGTCGATAACTTGCCGGTTGGGCTTACCTGTGTAGGCTTGATAGATGGCAGGATTCATGTCCTTGATGTCGATGATAAAGGAGTCAATGTATGGGGTGACTTTCTCCAAGTGATGGCGAGGTACGTTTAGACTCGTCTCCATCGTAAAGTGCCATCCCTCTGGGCATAGTTCACAAAACTCCTTTATGAATGAACTCCACAGAAGCGGTTCACCTCCACCAAAACAGATGCCGCCTCCTGTAGCTAAGAAGTAGAGGTTGTCCATCTCCACGTTCGCCATCAGCAGTTCTGTATCCACCTCCTGCCATACGCCGTCAGCATCAAGGCATTGGGGATTGAGACAGTATTTGCAACGAAGCGGACAACCGTGGAATGCCACAAGCGTGGTGACGCCCTCACCGTCTATCGTGAGGCGGTGGCGGTCGATGCAAATGAGTGGGGCGGTCTTCATGTTATTCTACTTTAAATGTGAAAGGAACGGTGGCATGTGATTTCACCACCTTTCCGTTTTTCTTGGCAGGAGTCCATTTCGGCATGCTTTTCAGTACTCGGATTGCTTCCTCGTCGAGGATAGGGACAAGACTTTTCTCTACCTTGATGTTGCTCAAACTTCCGTCCTTGTTGACGGTGAAACCAAGGATGACTCTGCCTATTGGCGCGCCTTCCCGACATTCTTTTGGATATTGAAGGTTGGTCTTGATGTATTGCGTCAATGCAGTCGAACCGCCTGGGAATGAAGCCTCTTCGAAAGTATCTTCTCTTTTGATGACGGGAGCCGTTCCTCTAATTCTGACTTCGGGAACGATTCCAGCCACGACTTCCCCTAAGGCACTTTCGTTGAATATTAGAGTGATGATATTGAGCTTGTCTCGGCTCATTTCAGATAGTTTGATGCTTCGGTCTATGAAGCCGATGTATTGCACGGTTATCGTGTCGCCTTGCTCCACTTCGAGAGTGAAGTTTCCATTGACATCAGTTATTGCATACTTTCCCGAAAGTTTAGCGATGACGGAGGCTCCAATAAGCGGCTCATTGTCCTCGTCGCTAATGAGATGCCCTTGAACGAAGAGCATTCCTTTCTTGCTGAGAGAATCTTTCGCTTGGAGTAGGGCGATGTCGTTGGTGGTGTATTTTTGGAACTGGATAGGGATAACCTTTTCAGACTTAGGCGGTGTCGATTTGTAATATCCCTTCTGCGTGGCGCACGATGTGGCGGATGCGGTGAGGGCGGTGATGCCCAAAGCCACTCCTGCGACCTTGATGGCTTTCCCTGCCATCTGTCGGAGGTGCAGTTCGTGTTCTAAGTCCCTCACGTCTTGCTCGCATTTCGGGCAAGTGCCCTTGCATTCGCCCTTAAAGTGGCATTCTTCGGGTGAATAACTGATTCCGTTGGCATCCGCGATCTGCTTGCGGATGGCCTTGAGCGTGTTACAAATGTTGCGTCCTCTTGTTGCCATGATTTTTCCTTTTTTATAGTTACTGCACGTGGATGTAGACAGGAAGCGTGTATTTTGATTTCACCGCCTTGCCGTTTTGCTTGGCAGGAATCCACTTTGGCATACTTTTCACCACCCGGACGGCTTCTTTGTCAAGGTCAGAATAGACGCTTTTCTTCACTTTGATGTCATTTAGATTTCCATCTTCATTGACAATGAAACTAACGACAATTTTTCCTTGTATGCTGCAATCGCCCTGTATGTTTGGATAGCGAAAATTGTCTGCAATATATTTCATACACGCCGCTATGCCACCAGGAAATGACGCTTCCTCATCAACAGTATCAAATATTTTGCTGTTATTGGTTGAGTCTGTGGCGATGGCGGATTGGACAACGGCGGTCTTGGCTCGCTTGTTCTTCTTAGATGGCTTGCTGTCCTCTTTCAGCGGCATGAATTTCTTGACGGTCACGTTTTTGATAGGCTTTTTGCGGTCGATTTCACCGTTGTACATTGTTGGGGCTATTGAGGCTTCATGCAAGGTTGTCGACAATCTTGTAAGTGTATCTTTGTCGTTTCCTTGTGGTTTCCCATCAGAACAAGCCGCCATGGCGACAAGTCCTGCTGCAATACCTGCAACCTTGATAGCCTTTCCTGCGGTCTGTCTACGTCGCAACTCATGCTCCAAATCTCTCACATCTTGCTCACATTTCGGACAAGTTCCCTTGCATTCACCATTGAAATGACATTCTTCGGGTGAATAGTCAATCCCATTTGCATCCGCTATCTGCTTGCGGATAGCTTTGAGAGTGTTGCAAATATAACGTCCTCTTGCCATAGTTTATTTTTTTTTATGCTTATGTCCTTTTTTGATAACAACAATTTCACCCATGAGTCCTCCACTTTCTGTCAAAGTGATGACATTGAGTTTTTCGAAATTCATTTCAGAGAGTTTGATGATTCTGTCTTGCATACCAATGAACTTTATGGTGATTGTATCTTTTGGCTCCACTTCAATTGTGAAGTTTCCATCAATGTCTGCTGCCGTTTTCTTTCCAGAAAGTTTAGCTGTGATGAAGGCACTAACAATCGGTTCTTTCGTATTTTCGTCAATAATATGACCTTGGACAAAAAGGACTCCTTTCTTCCTAAATGATTCTTTATCTTTTAGCAGAATAGAATCTTTGGATGTGTATTCTTGGAAGCGAATAGGAATAACTTTCTTTGATAGTAGTGGTGTTGAGTTATAGTAGCCTTTTTGTGTAGAACATGACGTAATAGATGCAGCAAGAGCAATTATTCCCAATGCCACTCCCGCAACCTTTATAGCCTTCCCTGCTTTCAGTCTAAGTCGCAACTCATGTTCCAAATATCTCACATCTTGCTCGCATTTGGGGCAAGTTCCCTTGCATTCACCAGTGAAGTGGCATTCTTCTGGTGAATAGTCAATCCCATTAGCATCTGCTATTTGTTTGCGAATTGCCTTGAGGATATCGCAGATGTTGTGTCCTTTGGCTTTCATAAATTGCTGTTTTTAGATGTTCATCATTCTCTTTACTCACAAAATGAGTATATTATTAGTCATAATCCCTAAAAAATACTCATTTATAATTCTAATTTCAAAAATACGAAAAACAATCCACATACAAGAATAATTTTTTGTTGTATTATAAGAAATGGGATTGTTTTTTAACTTTTTCGCTGCTTTTGATGCCGTATATAGAATTTATCTGTGTTCCAAATATGCTGTGTTGTTTTAAAGAACCTTGTACACAACAAAAAATTAATAATATTTAAAAACAAAGCAAAATATATTGTTTTTCAGATATTAGATTTATCTTTGCATTAATAATCGAAGCGTTCTTTGTATATTGCAAAGTTGTGAAAGAAAAAGAATATTGCTCGTTTCTAAATCGTTAGCAGTTCCATTCTTTGTTATACTTAATTCATTGATAGTCAATCAATAATAGATTTTGTTGTGACTCCCTACATGATAGACCAAATCCATACTTATGCCAGATAGTACTCGGAGACTTTTCATGTTACCTCTCAGTACTCGAAATTCCTGTGGCGGTAAAAGAGTAGGTCTTGTCGGGTCTTTGTATTTCTCCAACATGGCAAGCGCCTCTGGCAGTAACTTCACACGTGCAAGCATCTTGTTCGTCTTTCTGTGGTATTTCAGCCAAAGGCTACCCTCCTCATCACGAAAGAGGTTTTCTTCCGTGATAGAAACAGTATCGGCATAAGCCGTGCCTGTATAGCAGGCGAAAAGAAAAAGGTCACGGGTCAAAGCCAACGATTTTCTTCGCTCTGGTATTTCGAGGTCACGAATTTTCAGGAAGTCCTCACGTGTCAATGCCTTTGGTGGATTCTCTTTCTTTTGAGGTAGCTTGAAGTGCATAAAATGATAACGCTCGGAGTGTCCTGCCTTGAAAGCTATTCGGCAGGTCTTCTTCAAGATGGCGAGATAGTGGCGGACTGTATCAAGTGCAAGACCTCTCTGGTCAAAGCAAAAGTCCATGTACTCACGGATAAACAGCTCGTCAAGCTCACCTGAGTGTCTGCATTGCATTGAAACAGATCCTTTATCGCCTTTGCGTCAAAATCCGTCTTGCGCTCCACAAGTGACTCGTAGGCTGAGTTTATTGCCAGCAACAGCTTGTCAATCTTGGCGTTTACTTCCACAGCCTCCTTGCTCTTGCCGTCAAGTCTGCTCTCACGTGGATTCCATAACTTTGGCGTACATGACAACTTGCAACCGAACTGCGCCATTGTTCGGTTGAGGGTGATGCGTCCCATGATGGGAGCCTTACCGTTCTTGTCCAATCCGCTCTTTTTAAGGTAGAGCAACACCTTGAATTTTTCAACTTTCATCTGCTTACTTTTTTAGTTTGCAAAAATAATCAATCAGTAAGCATTCTCCGTCATTGAAAGTTGTGCAGAACAGTGCAACAAACACTGGTGACAAACTATTTGTTTTTCACCTCGTTAGCAGTGTTGGTTTCGGTAACTGACCGCTAACGGTTTGGTAACTGAAATAACTCAATATCCTGCTCGGCTTTGCTTTGCAGCCAATTGGCAGAATTATGAAATATTGCTCATTCTCAACCACTTGCAGTTCATTTCTCTCATCTTCACTTTCCGTTGCTTTTGCTTAAATTGTGCAGCAGCAATGACATACGGTCGCGTTGGTTGATCTTCCAACTTCGTTCTGCAATGTTGAGCAGCCACCCCTCTGGCACCAGTCCGTCGAAGAATGGGAAGAGCACCTTGTCCTCATACGGTTCTTCGCGCAATGGCATAGTGAGGCTTATCGGTTCTGCTCCCTCCATTTCGAGATAGTCGCTGTCGTAAACAAACTGAAATCCGTTTTCGTCCTCAGTCAGACGGCCGGCATAGTGGTCGTACATATAGATTTTAGCACTCTTCATAACAAATGATGTTAGCGTTTACTGTTCTTCTTTGTTGTTTGTCGGCTGTGCTCCCACTTCGTGTCCGAACAGAGCCAACACTTGGTTTATCTTGTCGATGCGCAGTGTCTGCTTTCCCTGCTCCAGTTCGCGCACGAAGCGCAATCCTACGCCCGACTTCTCTGCCAAGTCCACCTGCGTCAAGCCGAACATGTGCCGGCGTTCCTTTACAAATGCTGCTATTGATGTGCTCATACTTATATAATTATACCCTTTCGGGTAGAGTGTTCAAAATTTAGATATAAATCTGACATAAAAAGTGCAAGAATTCAGCTCGTTAAGTTGCTGACATTTAACACTTTATATTGCGAAATAGTTCTTTGAAAAGTTGCATAACTCGTTGATT
>NZ_NOVE01000085.1 GCF_002265625.1 Prevotella sp. 885 | reverse complement strand
CAGCTGAATCCTTTAATGCAAAAATCAAAGCTTTCAGAGCATCACTAAGGGGCATCGTTGATGAAAAGTTTTTTCTGTATCGACTTGCAAAGATTTATGCTTATCCCCACTAAATTTCCACTGAGCCCATCACTAAAGTGCTTCACTCCCTCGGTAAAGGGCTGTGCGTTCATTGCAGACACAGCAAAAGTGCTTGCAATAGCCAAAAGTAAAGATTTTTTCATCTAACGTTAATGATTATTTATGATAATAGTTTATATATTTTTTGCAAATATAGACATAATGAACGGAATATCAAACATTTTCTTCCGCATTTTTATTTAGAAGAATGATATTATACACTAATTAACAAAGCAGCAAAGCTGAATTAGGAATTAGGAATTACGAATTAGGAATTGAAAGTTTTAAATTTCAAATTTCATCAAATTCCTAATTCCTAATTCGTAACTCCTAATTCGGCGTTGCCGACTAATCGTTGAGAATCAGCAACGAATCGCCGTACGAACCGAACATGTATCCGTGTTTAACGGCGAGATTGTATGCCTCCATCACGAGATCGTAGCCACCGAAGGCGCAGGTCTCCATGAGGAGAGTTGAGTAAGGATGGTAGAAGTTTGACACCATCGAGTCTGCCAGTCCGAAATCGTAGGGCGGGAAGATAAACTTATTGGTCCATCCGTCATACTCCTTGAGCATTCCGTCAGTCCCCACAGCTGTCTCCGTAGCCTTAACGACGCTTGTGCCTACGGCGCACACATGATGTCCTGCACGCTTCGTGTCGTTGACTATCTTACATGCCTCGGCACCGATGTGCATCTGCTCCGAGTCCATCTTGTGCTTAGTAAGGTCTTCCACCTCAATGTCATGGAAGTTGCCAAGACCGCAATGGAGGGTGATGTATGCGAAGTTGATGCCGCGAATCTCCATGCGCTTCATAAGCTCACGCGAGAAGTGGAGTCCTGTGGCAGGAGCCGTAACGGCGCCTTCGTTCTTTGCGAAGATGCACTGGAAGTCGTCGAAGTCTTCCTCAGTGCCGTGCGGATTGTCGCGGCGGTCGATGATGTATCGTGGGAGCGGAGCCTCGCCGAGCGCATAAAGCTCGCGCTTGAACTCGTCGTGGGGACAGTCGTAGAGGAATCGCAGCGTACGTCCGCGGCTGGTGGTGTTGTCGATGACCTCAGCCACCATCGTTCCCGACTCGTCGAAGAAGAGCTTGTTGCCGATACGTATCTTTCGTGCCGGCTCGACGAGAACGTCCCAAAGACGCATCTCTTCGTTCAGCTCGCGAAGGAGGAACACCTCAATCTTGGCGTCTGTCTTCTCCTTCGTGCCATAGAGACGTGCAGGGAACACCTTCGTGTCGTTGAAAATGAAGGTGTCGTGCTCGTCAAAATAGTCGAGGATGTTGCGGAAATCAAGGAATTCACCCTCAATGGGATTGCCGTCAGCGTCCTTCTTATACATGTCGATGGTCTGCGACTTCTTATGGAGAACCATGAGTCGGCATTCGTCACGGCGTGTGATGCGGAATGTCTCCTTCTCACCGTTGTCGTTTTCGAACTCACGGTATATGCTATGCGGATAGAGTGCTATCTGCTCTTCTGGCAACTTAAACTTGAACTGTGATAACTTCATGTCTGCTATATAAAAGATGTTGTGTTTGTTCGGGGTGGGGATGATTAAACTTGGGGTGTCTGCGATGGCTGCTGCGCATCGTCGTCAGTCTCGATGGTCTGCTGCGCGAGCCATTCCTCGAAGGTGTCGAGTGACAGGCAGTTCTCGATGTGACTGTCGCCCGACTTGGTGCGGCAGAGCTGCGTAAGGTAAGCCCCTGACTGGAGAGCACGTCCGATGTCGCGTGCGAGAGCTCGGATGTAGGTTCCCTTTCCGCACGCCACACGGATGGTGGCTTGCATGGTTTCGGGAGAGAAATCCATGAGTTCGATGCTGTCGATGTGTATGTGCTTCGGCTTCAGCTCCACGTCGGCGCCATTGCGACGGAGGTCGTAGGCACGCTGACCGTTCACCTTGCACGCGCTGAACGTCGGCGGAATCTGTTCGATGTCGCCCACGAACTGTGTCAGAACCTGCTCCAGCGACTCACGTGTGATGGCGTCAGTCGGGAAGGTCTCATTCACGGGATGCTCCATATCATAACTCGGAGTGGTGGCACCGAACTGCAGCGTGGCGACATACTCCTTGCCATGTAGCTGAAATTCCTCAATGCGCTTCGTGAAGCGTCCCGTGCAGAGCACCAGAACACCGGTGGCAAGCGGATCGAGTGTGCCGGCATGGCCTATCTTGATGCGCTTTACGCCAAGACGCTTGCAAATGCGGTTGCGGACAAACGCCAGGGCACCGAAGCTCGTCATACCGAGCGGCTTGTTAATGGCGATAACTTCGCCCTTGGTGAAATTCATTCAGTAAGTGTTTGTATATATATAATAATGTATATAGTCTGTGTTCTTTACATCAAAGAGCAAGCGACGGTGATTGCTCCTACGATGGCGCAATATACAGCAAAGTAGATAAGCTTGCCTTTCTTCACGAGGTTTATCATCAGACGGCAAGCCAGGCATCCGCTTACGAATGCTGCTATAAAGCCTACTACGAGCGGCAGCACGCTGATGTCGCCGAACGCCTCTTCACCCTTCACAGCCTTCAGCACGTCGAGGAGTGCCTCGCCGAGGATGGGCGGGATGACCATGAGGAAAGAGAACTGTGCCAGCTTCTCCTTCTTGTTGCCGAGGAGCAGACCTGTGGCGATGGTCGAACCTGAACGCGACAGACCGGGCATTACGGCGCAAGCCTGTGCCAGACCGATGATGAAGGCATCCTTCATTGAGATGTTCTCACGCTGACGTGGCTTTGCAAAGTAAGAGAAGGCAAGCAGGGCTGCCGTAACTAACAGCATGCAGCCTACAATAAGAAGACCCGAACCGAAGATTTCCTCTACCTTGTCCTTGAAGAACACACCGACGATGCCGATAGGAATCATCGAAACGACGATATTGAGGAAGTACTTTGTCTCTGCGTTCATCTCGAACTTGAAGAGACCCTTGAGAATCCAATCGATCTCCTTCCACAGTACCACGAACGTACTCATCACCGTGGCTACATGCACGAGTACGGTAAATGCAAGGTTCTCTTCTCCTTCGATGCCGAAGAGATAAGAGCCGATTGCGAGATGACCACTACTGCTGACAGGCAGATATTCAGTAAGTCCCTGGACGATACCAAGGATTAAAGCTTCAAACCAATTCACTTTTTAATTACGTATTAAGTTCTATAAATGTTAACTATCAAACCCTTCACGGGCATGCGTACCCTGAATTTTTAATCCTTCGGCTTGCGTATGATGGCGTATATCACGGAGATAAAGCCGATGAAGCATACGGCTGGAGCCAACTTTATGCGACGGGCGCTGAAGATGTCGGCGGAGAACACGCCCTCGTCACTTCCTGCACCGCTCATGAGCACAAAACCAAGAATGACGATTGCCATTCCTACTGCCAACAGAATGAAGTTTGTCTTTCCGAAAGCATAATTTCTTTTGTCCATTTTATAACTGAAATTGAATTTGTTATGTAATGTATATATTTAAATCTTATACAGGTCGCCAGCCTTCATTCTGAGGAACTTGTTCACAGAAATCGTGGCGCAGATGGCTGTCAGGAACAGTCCGAAGAACACCACTACACCGGCTGTTATGGCGAGCACGTCCCATGTAAGGATGTCAAGGACAGCCGGCTCATACACGTAAAGGGCGTAGATGGCTCCGCCGAGGGCGCAGCACGCGATGATGGCGGCAAGCAAGCCCAGCAGCATATAGTGGCGCACGAAAGGAGCGCGGATGAATCCCCATGACGCGCCTACGAGCTTCATCGTATGAATGGAGAAGCGGCGGGCATAGATGCTCAGACGCACGGTGTTGTTGATGAGCGAGAACGACACGATGGTGAGCAGCAGGGCTATGCTGAGCAGCACCACGCTGATCTTGGCGATGTTGGCATTCACGCTGTCCACGAGGTCCTTCTCATACTTCACCTCGCTTACCTTCGGATAGTTCTTCAGCTCACGCGAGATATAGACGAGCGAGTCCGAATTGGCATAGTCGGACTTGAGCGTCACTTCCACAGAAGAAAGGAAAGGATTGGTGTCGGCAAACTCGCGCGGGTCGGTGCCCAGCGTGCGGATGCCCTCACGGAGCGCCTCCTCCTTGCTGACGTACGTAAGCTTGTGGATGTAAGGACGCGTGCGCAGACGGGCACAGAACTGCTGTGCCTCTCCCGACGTCATGTCGTCCTGAAGCACCATTGTCACCACGATGTTCTGACGGACATATTCAGAAAGGTTGCGCGCGGTGAACACGGAGAACACCACGAGGCCCAATAAGATAAGCACCATTGCCGTGCTTATACATAGCGTTACTGCCTGCAATCCATGACGATTGCCGGTCTTCTTTTTTTTCTTTGCCATTTCCAAAAGGATATATTACTCCAAATTTCTTGCAAAGGAACAAAAAAATATTGGTTTCAGCGACTGATTAACGTCAATTAACAAGCTTTTTCAGACTATCGGGCAGTATATCACACACATTGCTTACCTTTGCACTATACATTAATAATATACATATATAATCTTATGCCAACAGCTTTATATCCTTCTCCCATCGTCGGACCCATACACAGCCGGCGTCTGGGCATCTCGCTCGGCGTGAACGTCAACCCGAGCGACGGCAAGATTTGCACGTTCGACTGCATCTATTGTGAAGTGGGCTACAACGCCATGCGCCGCCCCACCCTGCCGCGCCCGTCACGACACCACGTGGCGGAATGCCTGGAAAGAAAGCTAAAGGAGATGAAAGACATACATAAAAAACTGGACGTCATAACTTTCTCGGGCAATGGAGAGCCTACAACGCACCCCGACTTTGAGGGCATAGTGGACGACACCATCCGCCTGCGCAACCGATATTTCCCCGCAGCGAAGGTATCGGTGCTCAGCAACTCCACCATGGCACATCTGCCTGCCGTCCATCGTGCCTTGGAGCGCGTGGACAACAACATCCTGAAGCTCGACACCGTGGACTTCGACTACATCCGCCGCGTGGACCGTCCGACGTCGCCAGCATACAACATTGACGACATCATCAGCACTCTCCGATCGTTCCACGGCAACGTCATCATCCAGACTATGTTCATGAAGGGAACCGACATCAACGGCCAGGACCTCAACAACACGTCCGACCGTTACGTAACGCCCTGGATAGAAGCGCTTAAGCTGATTCGTCCAAAGCAGGTGATGATCTACACAATTGACCGCGACACACCCTGCCACACATTGCAGAAAGCCACCCACGAAGAGCTCAACAACATCCGTGACCGTGTGGCGGCAGAGGGAATAGATTGTACGGCAGCGTATTGACAAAGCTTTTTCATTGCTCACACAACCGCTCCACCTCGTCTTTTGACATACCAATCATTGACGCAATAGCATCAACGTCCATTCCTTTGTCATACATCATCTTTGCTACTAACGCTATTCCTTCAGCACGACCCTTCGCAAGTCCTTCCTCTCGTCCCTTCGCAAGTCCTTCTTCTCTACCTTTTGCAAGTCCTTCCTCCATGCCTTCCTCTCGTCCTTGCTCCTTCGCCGTGTCCAACGAGTTCTTTATGTCGCGATATGCCTTGAGGCTATCCTCGTATTCACGCAACTCCGTAGGAGTGAAGCGTGCCACGGCAGCAGCATCAAAAAGCTTAAAGCCAAAATCGGTCAACAAACTGATATATCGTTCTTCTGACTGTCTCATAACTGATTGTATTATAGCGTTAGGCAAAGATAGTGCAATAAATCAGAATATTCAAATATTTACAAAAAAATAACGCCGCAATTTAACCAACCGCCAAAATCCTGTTTATCGCAGAGCTAACACATAAGCTTGCAGTACAAACATAGGAGGCTATGGCGTCTCGCCATAGCCTCCTATGTTTGCCTTGGAAACTTGGAATCAAATAATATTGTTGTGTTTTTAACAATTCAATATTATTGTTTATCTTTGCGTCATGAATAGAACTCAGCCCATAGATTACAAATCCGTATTGTCCTTATTTCTTCCGGCAGGACTCCTTGAC
>NZ_NOVE01000084.1 GCF_002265625.1 Prevotella sp. 885 | reverse complement strand
CTTGTTGCCACGACCCATAACGGTGCCCTTCATGATGCTCACGTAGGGGAAGATGATGCAGTCATCGCCGATAACCACGTCGTCCTCTATGTATGCGAACGGGTAGATTGTGACATTCTTGCCAATACCTACATCAAACCACAACCACATCTTATCTGTTTCCTTGTGGAAAACGTTGTATATCTTTTGATTCCTACATCAAACCACAACTTAAACTTAATTCTTACTTTAATCTCATGGTTGTATATCTTTTGATTCCTACATCAAACCACAACACCTGCACGCTGTGGCATGAGGTAATAAGAGTTGTATATCTTTTGATTCCTACATCAAACCACAACTACTTCTCATCTAAGTAGATTCTTAGATTTGTTGTATATCTTTTGATTCCTACATCAAACCACAACCCAGCGGTTAGAAGTTCATCGAAACTTTGGTTGTATATCTTTTGATTCCTACATCAAACCACAACCTTTGCCTGAAAGATAATGTTACCTGCGCGTTGTATATCTTTTGATTCCTACATCAAACCACAACTGCACGGCTATACAGATTGCAGTAGCCCGGGTTGTATATCTTTTGATTCCTACATCAAACCACAACTGGTTAGGAATCTTTTTCATTGTCTTTCGTTGTATATCTTTTGATTCCTACATCAAACCACAACCCGCCGTAGGTTCTCAACTTTCCCCACTGTTGTATATCTTTTGATTCCTACATCAAACCACAACCTATAACTTCTAAATATCAGAGAACCAGTATATTATAGTTCTTGTTTTGTTATAAGAAATCGCCGTGTAAGAATTATTATGCTACAAAAGTATTAAAAAAATTCCAATTGGATTGGTGTACCTATAACTTTCTGAGTGATTTTACTCTTTTTAATACTCTTTGGTTTGCCCCAGAAATTATAGATGTCCCCATATTGCTTGTCTGTAACACTTAGTATGCTAACCTTTCCTGTTTCTGGCAATAAAGCCTTCACTCTTTTCACATGCACATCCAAACTTTCTCTTGATGCACAATGCCGTATATAAACAGAAAACTGCATCATGGAAAAGCCGTCTTTTTCCAAATTCTTACGGAAAAGTGCAGCTGCCTTCATTTCTTTTTTGGTAGAAACCGGCAAATCGAAAAACACAAATAACCACATAATATGATATGCATTAAGTCTGTATTCTGTCATAAGATAAAGGGAAGTGATATTTTCTTAATTTCACCAGCATAATACTTAACGAGAGATGCTGTCGTAAAAGTCAATGCTATCTGTAGCGGACGCATTACCTTGCCTATATTTACGTCACAGCTTAAAAGGCGCATTATCTCCATCTTGGAGTCTTTGTTTAATTCCGTAATGCCATCAGCATAAAGATTAAAGACTATTGAATCCACATAAGGACGATAAGGCTCCATTACATCATCAGCAAGCGGAAAGGCATTGTATCTGCTTTTATGGAATATACCAAGATTAGGCAACAACCCTGAGCCAAGCAACGCTCGTGCTGTTGCTGCACGCAAAATTGAATATCCATAATTAAGCAGAACATTTGGTGAATCTCCACACCTGTCACGTTTAAAGTCTTTACCATACAGTTGTGTCCAATATATTTTTGCTGCAATACCTTCCCTATTGTCGGTATCACCACTTTTCACGTTAGTGTAAAAAGGTTTAAGAATGCTACCGTTTTTACAAAACGTATCCAAAACTGCAGATTGGTTCTTTATCTTTGCTTCAATTATTTGTTTCCATGCTTGTTTTTTCATCGGTTCGCTAACAGCAATCTGAGACTTTATATTCTCAGATTGCGTAGTATTGGCATCTAGACTTTGAAGCATTGCAGTAGGCATCATTTTATTGTCACATAAAATGACAGCAACATTATTCTTAACTAACTCGTTGAGCAACGGTAAAGTAATGTTTATCATTTGACTTTCCAGGACAACACACCCTATATCTTCTATAGGGCGCGTTACCTTGTCATCACTGTCTTTCCAAGAAATCACAAGTTGTGAATTCTTTAGCGAGAGACAAACCGGAGTCGAGAAGAATAATGTCTGCTTTATCATATTATCTAAGTCTTTTTATTTCACCAAGTTCATTTATCTCAAAGTCGTAACCTTGAACGAGGGCATTCAGCTGCGTATGAAGCATGATTATTGCCGGGCGGAGTTCTTCACATTGTTTGTATTCTCCATTTTTTGCCTTTATATCTTTACTTTGACGAGCTTCTTCATTGTGTAATAATTTTATAGTCGCATAGTCTACATTTCGTCCTTTCATTCTCATTGCAGACATACCAGTAACCTTATAAAGACGTCTATTTCTTTCCTTAATCGTAGCCTCCCAAACTTCATTAGGCGATTTTTCATAGAGAAGTACCATTGTTCCTATCTTTAAGGTATAAGCAAATGGATAATCATGCTCACTCTTAATAGGCACAATATGTCTGTCAACCACCTCCTTATCATTACTTGTTCTATAGTATTGAGCAGCTTGGAGCATATTAACAATTTCGAACTCTCGTTTTTCCTTGCCCTTGTTATCTGTACCAATATATAGAGCAAGCAAATAATTGCTATCATTAGCAACATGATATTGCTGCTTGTATTCTTTGGTAGAGACATCACGTTGTTTGCGAATATTCAATGGCTTGGTGATAGAGGGTGTGAAGCATCTCACCTTTTTAATCAGTATCTGCTTTTCCTCATTCATCCATATTGTACTTGCCATCGCATCCTTAAAGCCTTTCTCCTTTATGGCAGCTTCAATAATTCCCCTAACCGTATCATCCACAATATTCTTTACATCGCTTTCTTTCATCGATGCTAAGTCTATGCGTTTTACATACTTAACAGCACCATCATTTTCAATAGCGCCATAATAAGTGTCATTATGTAAAGAACCTCTTGCAGCATCACCTTTACAAAGAATCTTCTTGCCATCAATTTTAATTCTTCTTCGTCCTTGCTTCGGCATGTTGTCGGGAGTGTAATGATATACCAAGATTTCGTCTTGTATCTTCTTTATATCCTCTACAAATGTGGCCCATGGCTTTTTGAAAGATGCTTTCGACAGTCCATACCATTTGTTGTTTTCTTCGTCATGATAGTATGCACCCAACTTATTATATTCATCTAAGCCAATACATGCAATGACAATGGCATCTATGCAATGATGTACATGATTGATACGTTCTTTCTTGCTATAGATGTCTTGTATTCCCCAGATTTTTCTGAAGTCAGAAGTTGCAATGCCTTTTACGGTATAGACACGATTGAATAGTGACGTCAAGTAAAGACGGGCATACTTTGAAATCACACTAATGTCGGTACCTTGACGACGACTAAAGCCTTCAGGTACACTTTCCATTGTGAAACGCTCATACTTACCACGCCAATAATCACGACGAAGTTCCAAAAGATGACGTTTACGAATAATTGTATCCTTCTGCTCTTTTGTTGTTGCTCCCTTTGACTGTTTCTTAAGTTTGCGTATTTGAATGTCAAGCAACTCGTATTTCTTCTTCCAATCATTGATACGCTCCATAATCTCGTCATGGTTTGGCAATTCTATGGGCAACTTGGTTTTCTTTACTTCTCTATTGAAACGGCTATCACAAAGCGTCAAATTCATCTTTGTACTATCCCCACCTACACTACGAGGGATGGTGTGCTCAATATCAAACTTTGGATTTGCTCCAATGAAATCAGATATACGTATCTGCTTTCCGGTATAAAGACATATGTGATTCTGCTCTTCCCAAAGAACATATTTCAATATATCTTTGTCTGTGGGTTCTATATCCGTCCCGGTTTCTTTCTTGAATAGAGTTATTATTTGCTTTCGAGCCTCATCATTGGCACTTTGGTTCTCTTTTACGAATAAAGCAATGGCATTTCGTTTGTTGGCATCATTCAGTTCACGTGCAAACTCAATATGAACCTCGGTATCTTGATCTATCTTTCCTTCTGCAAGCAAACGGTTCACTAATTTACGCAATCTGAACATAGAACGCATCGCCATAGGATTGCGAACACTATCTATTCTTGGCGAACCAAGTTGATAAACGCCATGCTCATTAGTGTATTGTACCCTTGGATATGTCTCAATCATAGAAGGGTGATACAACTTCTTAAGACTATCATCAGAAACAGCATATTGCTCCTTTAAATACTCTTTAATGCATACCTCGAAAGTGCGTTTGTCTTTAGTGTCATATCTATTCATCTCCATTATGATGTTGTCGATAATAGTCTCGCGCATTTCCTTTATGCTCCACTCATATTTGGGCATGACTTCGCATAAATTACCTAAAAATACAGCATGAGAGTATATCAA
The DNA here is from genome assembly GCF_002265625.1 of Prevotella sp. 885. Lineage (GTDB taxonomy): Bacteria > Bacteroidota > Bacteroidia > Bacteroidales > Bacteroidaceae > Prevotella. The sequence goes on along the minus strand of NZ_NOVE01000084.1, from coordinate 1,816 downwards.
TCCTCTTCTTAGATAAGGAAGAATTTTGCAGATAGCCTTAAGGCTTAATGAGGCATAATCAGACGGCAAAGAAATCTCACTAAATCTCTTTGCTTCATCTTCGGATAATTGCAAGCGGTTTATAGCAAACTCGGCAAGTTTATCTTTATCAGAATAGAAATACAAAGCATGCCAGACATCGTTTACTATATCAAATCGACTTTTACCCTCGCCTAATGTGTATGTTTCACAAATAGCATCTATCCAATCAGCACCAAATACATCTTTAAGGGCAGCGGTAACAGGACAGCCTGAAACAGATGTATCCATTGGATAATTGAACAGATATGGCATTTCTGCATCTTCATCTTTCTTGTAGAAGCCATACATCTTCTTTGGTGCCAACTTTTTGGCTATATCCTCAAAATCAAATTGTTTCTTCGACTTGCGGAAGAATAAAGGCATAATACTTTCACGCTCCTCCATATTAAGAGGGCGTAATGCGTCATCATTAGGAGTCTTTACCTTAATGTTATTGATAAACGTAAGCATTCTGAACTCTTCGTACATGGGATGTGAAGAAGAACATTTTGTCTTGTTCTTCTCAAACACACACTTGCCTACCTGTCCTTTTTGCGACTTTAAAGGTCTTTGGTCAAATATTGCCTTTTCAATATTACGTACCACTTCCACACCGAGTTCTCTTTCCAAATCTTGCTTCTCACATATAGCCTTAAACTCGGAAAGGAAATGCTCATTACGTGCAGTATAATGCTTGCGGATTTTCTCTCCCTTATTATAACGAGCATAGAAATAGTCGCCAAGATATTCATAACCGGCTTCGTTCATTTCCTCAGTAAGGGTACTGATACCTTCCTTTACTTTGCCAGAATCATCTCCACCTTGCTCTTTTCTGTTACTCAAGAAGCCACGTCGCTGAATGATATGATAAAAAGCTCTGCCTAAAATGTATCTATCGGTAATGTCAGACAAATCCAATTTCTCATGAAGACATTTGTGCCTATATGCATACGGAGTCTTTTCTGTATCGTCATCAGTACGTTGCCATTGCATGAACAATTCATTCTTTGGATACTCTTTCTTTAGTCTCCAAGCAGAAAGTTCTTCGCATGAAAGAGGAGGACACAAATGATTGTCGCTCAAAATACGAAGCAAACGTATCTTGCGCAATTTTATGCGATAATATCTTACACGTGTAGCTCTATGTTCTGTACGTTCTGCTGCCTTTGACGATTCTATACCCTTCTCTATTTTGACTCCTTCTTGAAATATATTCACGCCTTTGTCAAGCAGATTATAATCACCTGCCGTCTTTTCAACAATAGCCCATCCAAGGCTATTTGTTCCAGTATCAATTCCTAATATTTTTGTCATGCAAATATAATAATTGTTTAGTTAATTATTAATAATTCATAAAAGTAGTACAAATTATTTGTACGAACAAATTATTCATTATATATTTGCAACAGAACATAAGATTTCCTACATCTTATCACAATAAGGCAGTAATTGCCGAAGGTGTTAAACCTATACTCCCGCTTCGGTGGGAGTTTTTTTTCTACCATTCCCTATTTTTATTCGAATCAAATAATATTGTTGTGTTTTTAACAATTCAATATTATTGTTTATCTTTGCGTCATGAATAGAACTCAGCCCATAGATTACAAATCCGTATTGTCCTTATTTCTTGGCTCATCCGATAAAGTCCGTGGCATCCCTACCCAAATATCAACGATACACGATAGAAAAAGAACGGTATGTCCCTAACTCCACGCAGTTGGCCTCTAAATGCCTTAAGCTTGGAGTTGAGTGATTC
>NZ_NOVE01000083.1 GCF_002265625.1 Prevotella sp. 885 | reverse complement strand
TAAGTAATAGTTTGGTCTTGATATCCTTTTCTTTTCTTATTTGTTTGTGAATTGCATCTCTTTCTTTTCTAATATCTATTATTTCCTTTTGCAAAGGAACAAGTTTGTCATCTGACCATGATTCGTATTTTTCAATCTCATATGAAGCATATTCCTCCATTCTGGCATTGACTTGATCTTTATATTTTTCAATGTTTTTATCAAATATATATTCTGTATCTTCTTTAATATGGTCAGGCAACTTACAAGTAACACTTTCTTTTGCTTCTAATTCTAATAATTTAAATCCAAACTCAGCTGGCAGTACATATTTATCATCGGTGATAGCACAGAAAATGATATTCTCTTCGTCGTCATACTCATTAGTGGAAGAAACTTCATAAGCAATAAGCCAACCGGCTTTGTCTTTATATTCTTCTAATAAAATAGATCTATAAGGGTATGATGTTAAATCGAAAGTTACATCTTCGACAACATTCAAGTAGGGTATTTGTCTAAGTATATAGCTTCCAATAGAACTTGTTGCCCTTATTTGTATTTTATCTGTCTCTTTCTTGTTTACAGAGTACACTCCTGCCTTTATCTCATTTGAAATGTCTGCATCTAATTTAAATGACGATGTATTCTCATTTGTATCAGAAATGAACCCATTTAAAGCGACAAGAGCTAACTTCCAAAAATGGCGAATATAACTATCGATTCTCTTTTCGTCATCATCTTGTCTAACCTTTAATAAATTAACAACGTCTTCATCAAAGTTTTCCAATAGAGTTTTCTTTGTATCCTTGATACGCTCTGAAATAACATCTTCCAACTCCTTCTGCAACGAATCGAAAGCCTTGTTTATTTCACTTTCTGTTCTGCATACTCGTAATATAGAACTCAATCTGCTTTCCAAATCAAATGTAGAGTCTATAGACCCCAATACTTCATCACTGCTACCCAATACGCCTTCAAATAAATTAAATTTAGTTGACAGTAACTCATATACACGGCAATCTGCAGCATTAGCCTTATTTACGAAATTCACAACTACTACATCGTGCTTTTGACCATAGCGATGGCAACGTCCAATTCTTTGTTCTATTCGTTGGGGATTCCAAGGCATGTCGTAATTAACCACTAAAGAACAGAATTGAAGATTTATACCTTCAGCACCTGCTTCTGTAGCAATCATTATCTCTGCAGAATCCTTAAAGAAATCTACAAGAGCCTGCTTCTTGTCTATCTGCAAATTACCGGTTACATAAGAGGTTCCTGCATGGGTCAATAACCATTTCTGATATATATTGTTGGCTTCATCATTACTATTTGTTCCATTAAAACATACAACCTTGTCTCTGAAACCGTTCGCTTCAAAAAAGTTTTTTAGATATTCTTGAGTTTTACGACTCTCTGTAAATATTAAAGCTCTTCGCAGACCTCCAAGGCGTTCAACCTTGTCAAATGATGCTGTAAGGGCTTTCAATAATGCTTGAGCCTTTGTCTCACAACCAATTCCTTCGGCCATTGAAACATAATGTCGAAGCTCTTCAATTTCGTTATCAATGGCAGCTTTGTCTTGTTCAGAAATTTCTACTGTTTCATATGAATCTGAATTATCGTCATTATCAATGGTTTCCAAATCATTTAATACAGATGACATACTAAGTATTTGTCGTCCTTCATCCTTAATTCGTTTAAGTCTTTCAATTGTACTTTGAAGCGTGAAAGACAGTGCATAAGCAGATGACGACATGATTTTTCTGTAAAGGAGTGATAGTAAAGGACGTATTCTATCCGGTATACCATAAGTGCCCTCACGAAATAAATAGTCGCTAACAGCTTCATATAAATCAATTTCTTTCTTTGAAGGATGATACTCTTGAACAAAAGGAATACGTTTGGTGTATTTCACATACTCCTGCACTTGGTTTCTCAATGTACGATGCGCTATATGGGCAATCCTTGCCTTCAATTCTCCATATTTAGAGTTGTCACGGATTGATATTGTATTATACTGTTCCTCAAACGTTTGGACAGAAGAGAAGAATTCATCATCAATTATACTGATAAGTCCATATAGCTCCCTTAAATTGTTTTGTAAAGGAGTGGCTGTAAGCAATATCTTCTTGTATGGGCGCAATGTCTCCTTCAATACATTTGCGGTCACATTTCCTTTTTTATATACGTTACGAAGTTTGTGAGCCTCGTCTATCACAACAAGATTCCACATGACTTTTGATAACTCGTCCGCATGGGTAACGGCAAACTGATAAGAACAGATTATTATACTTTCATCTGTTTGAAAAGGGTTTTCTGTTTTGGCTGCAATGGTTTTGTAAGAACCTTGCTCTAATATTAAAGACGGGAGAAAAAACTTCTCTAATAACTCCATGCTCCATTGATTTCTCAATGAAGCTGGAACTATAATCAATATGTGTCTTTTATGTTCTGCCCATAATTCTGACAATAAGATACCTGCTTCAATGGTTTTTCCAAGTCCAACTTCATCGGCAAGTATTGCTCCTTTGCTTAATGGTGACTTAAATGCAAATAGAGCAGCTTCCACCTGATGAGGATTTAAATCGACCTTTGATTCAGATAAAACGCCAGTAAACCGACCTTCATCTGATGTCGATTTTTTGTGGCAAATGTCCCACTTGTAATATATTTGTTGAGCTATAGATATCATTACTTTTTATTCTTACGTTCTATTTTAACAGAATATTCCGGGGATACAGCATCGAATTCATTTATTGCTGCTCCTTTCCAATAGTTTATGGCAAGTTCTTCACATTCTTTGCGTAATCTGTCATTGAAATCAGGTTCCTCTTCTTTGCCATAAAGGCTTACAATATGGTTATATTGAGGAAGTATAGAAATATCACTGAAAGATATTCTTACAATCCGTATTTGCGCATTGGGATGATTGCGAAGGAATGCATTTTGCAGTGCGGATATGCCAATGGGTATCTTGTTGTCTGCAATGCTTTTTATGGTAGAGACAACGCTTACGTATTTCTCACCATTGTTTATGTTATAATCACAACCTAATAAGCTATTGCTTACTGACTCATATTTTATGCCTTCGTTTAAAAGATATTGTTCATATATCTTCTTGCCGATATAATTCACAATGCGTCGAACCATAGATGGTGCCTTGTCTTCATCTATTATCCAGTTAACGATATCATCAACGTGGTCTGCCACAACAGGAAGATTGTCTGCGCCAACCTTATCTACGATTTGTACAAGAGATTCCAAATTAGAAGTAATAATGTTCGGTATTCTGGAAGTTATTCCATCAGAATAGGAACATAACTTTGAATTAGAGTCAAATCCTATATGGTTGTCTTCACCATACGAAGAATGCGACTTATTTAAAGCTTCTTTTATATCTACTCCATTTTCTAATGCGGATACGATTGATGCCAAGGTCTCGACAGGGCACTTTTGCTCTTCTAATTTCTTATATAGTTTCTCTCTACTTATTTTGTCTTGTTCTTCTTGTTCTTCTTTATCCTTTTTTATTTTCTCCGCTTGAATCTCATTCAAAAAGGTCAAATGCTGTTCAACGGTATCTTTTTTTTCATAACCTAACTGATGAAACTCATCAATGGTTATTTCGTTAGAATTGCAGAATGAACCATCAGCTCTAACTATCCACTTGTCATTTTTCAAATTATGATAATAAGAGCTCTCAAAATCTCTAACATGGTATGACCATTCACGATATAAACAATATTCTAATTCTCCATTTTTCTTTGTATCGATTCCGTTTTCACAGACAAATCTCCACAAAGCGTGAGACCAATCTTTTGAACATTTATTTATATTATAACCATCCAATTGGTAATCTTTAAAACCAGGAAATTTAGTAACAGCCAAGTATTGCTCATCAAGGAAATCAACAATATATTTGGGGAAATTCTCATAGGAATAATCATACTTAATCCTTCTATATAGTTTCTCTGCTATTATCGTTATCTCACGAATTTGAGGTTTGCTACTAACGTTTAAAAAAAGCTCAAGAAAATGTTTAACTTCAGAGCATGACAAATCAGTGCCTTTTGTATAAAAGTCACAATCAACAAATTTAAAAGAAGTATCGCCTTTTGCGTAATTCAGAAAATCAGTTGTTGGTATGTACATTTCTGATACATTACACAACGTAAAACGAGATTCGTCTAACTGTTTTAGTTTCCATTCTTTCTTTATTATATCTTTGATTCTCTGGTTTGCATTGGCATAGACCAACTTGTATATATACTCAAAATCTTTTAATAAGATTTCTTCTGTTGGAATGTCATTTTTCTTATAGCGAACAAGCAGAGTCTTTTCTAAATAGTCAGCCATGTCTGGCTCCTTTATTCCCATACCCCGGAAAAGGCTTTCATGTTTCTCAAAGATTTCCTTATCTAACACTTTACCGAAAGCGTCAGTTTCTACATCTTTAAAACCTGAATATGGAAGACAGACATTTGCATTCTTTTTATACAAATAATACGGACTTATCCATTCTCCATCTTGTGTTTTTGCTATAGAAGCAAATCTAAATTTGAGCTTGTTCCAAGAATCTACGGAGAAAGCACTCCATGTGTCGCTAATAGTTCTTGGTTCATCAGACCTCCATAAAACGCGTGCTTTGTCCTCTATATATGTAAGAAGTCTGTGAGCCCATTCCAATGGTTGGTTTGCCATGAAGGAATTTGAAATATGCTTTGCTAGGTATTCATTATCAAACGGCTTAATTTTTAATTCTGCTTCGACTTCCTTAAAATCAGATCTATATTGTTTTAAGTAAAGAAAATCCCTATCGTTGTTTTGGCATAATTGTGCAATCTGTGAAGAGGAAATTAAATTTTCCAAATCAATGGTTGCAGAAAACACATCATTTATAGAAGCATAACGCTTTGACCTATTAAGAAGCAGTTTATTATCTCTTACTTTTCTGAAATAACACTGTTTCAAATATGTGTCACTGTATTCTGTTGATTTAATATTTAGAATATGGAATATGTTGTCGTTTATAAGAATGTTTTTGTTCGTAGTCGATATTTCGTTATCTTCCGATTCTAATAGTCTTGAATTCCTGCATTCACCAATTTCTTTAAGACACAACAAGGCATCAGACGCTAATTCGGCAATGCAATTCAAGAACTTTTGATTTATATTCTCATAGCGTTTAATACTATCTCTATTGTCAACAAGTAAAAATGGAGCATGGCTTACAAAACAACTATCAAAATGCTCGCTTGTCGGGAAGAAACAATATATTTGTCCCTTTGCATCAATATCCAATGATCCGTCAGGGTTTACATAAAATCCAACACTTATATTGTACTTTCCTTTTATTGTATTGCAGTCACGATGGAACAGATACATTAACAGGTTCTTGTCGTATTCATGAATACGGCAAAATTCATATTTTATGCCATGACGTTCACCCGTTTGTATTACTTCTTTTGAGTACTCATGTCTCATTTCTTCTCCATCAATACACCAGGTGATTTTTTGAATATGAGGCAGAAACAGTACAGGCATATTAAGATTCTGCAGTCTTTGTAGAATCTCTGGATACGCTTTCTCGGGGTCCTTAAAAGGTAGTTCAAAAAGAGTTTCGCCTGCATTGCGGAGTTCATGGTCGTTTTCTAATAATGTTGGAATAATATAGTTTTCTATCTTAAACCAAAAAGTATCGTCATATATAGATGGGGTATCTGTATATTGGAACACTGATTTAAAACCTACGCCGAATTTACCTATAGTTTGTTCTTCATCTTCTTTTGTAGAACAACCTACAGATGTGATAGAATTGATATCTCCTATCTCTCCAGTTTGTTCTCTGGCATCTGTTATAGAGAATTGGCGTTTACCATTGTGTTTGAAGACCAATTTATCTCTAAATAATAGAATTTTAACGTCTGTAGCAGCTGTATCATCTGCATTTTGTATCAATTCATATATAAAATGAGCTGTTTCAGGATATTTTTCAACAATACCCTTCCACACTTTTATGTTTGTACGTTTCGAATAAGTTTTCCAATCATCTTGTTTATCTTTTACAAGAATCTCAAAAAGCCTTTCTTGTTCAGAATTTAAGGTATGTGTATTCTCATTCATATTCCACACTATTATTGTTTTTAAGGATCATTCTCTTTTTCTATTTAAGATTCTA
>NZ_NOVE01000082.1 GCF_002265625.1 Prevotella sp. 885 | reverse complement strand
AAGTCCCTTGTACATATTAATGCTGACATCATTTTTCATACAGCAAAGGTAAACATCTTTACGGAAAATCTATCATGTATCGTTGATATATTTGGGTAGGGATGCCACGGACTTTATCGGATGAGCCTCTTTTTCGGCATTTTACGGTTTTTGAATGTGTATTCATGTACACACCTATACATATATACATGTATTCACGTCCACATGACCAACAACAATGAAAGTTAGATTTTCCTAATTGCGTCCACAGTGCGGACGTAATCCAAAAAGTTGCTATTTTTGCATCGAAGTATTCATATACGAATATCTGCGTACAAAAACAGCAACTTTCTTTTGCTGGATTTTCAACGATTAAATTACCTCTGTCGCACCACAAAAACCGTTTTAACCCCGATATTTGTAATTTTATTGCAGATTACGGGGTTAAATCCTGTTTTTATATATGTTTAAGGCTTTTACTATCAATAAACCAATGAATAGTTCACATTGAAATAGGAGTCTGAAATCTTCATGGTTGTAATCACCATGGATTTGTCCGGGTTGGTGAAGCAGTATTGCAGGCTGGCTTCATCGGCAGAAACAAGCGTGTAGTGCTTCTTCAGATAGTCAATCACAAGCCCACGGTTCACACTTTGCTCCGTATCAATGACAGAATAGAGCGAACCGTCAAGACGGGAGAAGCTGTAAAGAACGCCTTCACTACCCTGCCCTGTCATATAGGTCAACGGGATGTTGTCGCCGGAAGTCTCAGCCACCTGGCGGTAACGCTTCATGGATTGAGCCATATAGCTCTTGACCTCATCCACATTCGCACCCATGATGTGGAATGGCTCTGTCCAAACGTCCAGTTTTGTTTCCGGATTTCCGATGTCCTCCGTCGGGTCATCATTGCCGCAAGAGGTGAATACTACTAGTGAAGCCATCATCATCAGAAGGATGGCGATTGAAAGATACTTTTTCATTTTCATGACTTTTCGTTTTTGATGTTATTTAATTTCATTATATTCATATCCACATGTGGACATGTATTAACGTCTATATGTATATATGTATCAACGTACACGTGTATCAATGTATTCATGTGTACATGGCTACACGTCCACACTTTCTACATAACTTCTCGGATGGTTTTAGTCCTGATTTTCTTGACCTTACCATATTTCGACTCATACGCTTCAACGCCTTGTTTCATGACGTATTCCATAAAGGAGCGGATGGTGAAACCTTCCTTTCGGGCGATGGTCTGAACCTTGTCAACGAGTTCCTTTGAGCAGATAAAGGAGAAATGTCGCCAGGGTTCATCATTGGGCGAATCGCTCTCTGTCTGAGAGTTGGGAGCAGAAATCTGTTGCTCCTGAGGATTCCCAGGAGACCTGTCAAATCTGTCCTGCGGATGAATGGCAGCCTTACCGAGAATGTTGCCAAGCAGAATGTCCATATTCTTCTTTGCCATAGTCTTTACTGATTACGTGAAATAATTTCTTCTGTCAATGCCTGATAATCCTTCGCTCCGTTCGACTGAGGGTCGTATTCAAAGATGCTCTGACCGCTGCCTGCCGATTCTGCCAGGGCGATGTTTTCACGGATGCGAGTCTTCATGGTGATAGTCTCATAACGGGACTTCACGGCTTGCTCAACCACCTTGTTCAATTTGCGATGGTTGAATCTGGCAATAAAGACTCCTCCCAGTCTGAGGTTCGGCTTCACTCGCTGCAAGGTCGAGACAAAGGAATCGAGCATTCTCATTCCTTTCAGAGGAAGAAGTTCGGGAGTCATCGGAACGATGATTTCATCTGCAGCGAGGAAAGCATTTGTGGTAACGATTCCCAAAGAAGGAGGACAGTCTATGAGAATGTAGTCATAGTTCTGCTTCACGGGTTCGAGCAGTCGGCTCAGCAGCTGTTCTCTTGCCAGGAGGTTGGTGAGGGCAATCTCTGCGCTTGCCATTTCGAGGGAGGAAGGAACGAGGTCGAGGTTCTCCCTGACGTGCTTCACTGGCAGGGGTGCGCCATCAACCAGAGAGTCAAAGATACTTGCCTGCACCTCATTTTCATTTAGGATGAAATACAGGGTAAGATTTGCCTGACCGTCAAGGTCTATGAGCAGGACTTTCTTGCCCATACGTGCCATACAAGCCCCGATGGAGGCTGTAGAGGTGGTCTTCGAAACGCCACCTTTATGATTGGCGAATGTAATGATTTTCAATGACATAATATAAAATCTTTTGTATATATGTATTAACGTATTCATGTGTACATGGCTCCACGTGTACGTGGCTACATGTATTAACGTGTACAAAGGTACGGGTATCTGGCGAAAGTTCCTTCACGCTTCCCCTAACAACCCAAAGTGTCAGGGGAAACGTCAGGATTACCATTCTGTATAATAACTCTGGTCGTTGGATTCACATTCATCTGCCCATTCCTCATCTGTGAAGTCGCTATGCAGACAGTCCTTGCTGCAATAGTAGGCTACTCCCATGTCTGCGCAATAGCCCTCACGCATCAGCTTGCCACATTCCGAGCATCGTCTGCAAGCCTTGTCGGTGTTCCACCAATAGTCCACGAATGACTCTGCCACCACGTCCTCGCTTGTGTTCTCATCCCACTTGCCAAGATAGAATGAAGCAAACTGGTTCAACTCCTGCTCACTGAAGAGCTCCTTGTCTGTGCCGCTCACTGCCTGGGTAAGTCGGCTGAGAATTGATTTCATTGTTGTCATAATGCCATCTGATTTTATCTCCCTTTCGTAGATCAACTACTTCGGGGATGGTTAAAAATTATGTTGCATCCAGAAGGTGTTATGGCTATCCATACAAGGTTTTGTCTGTAAAATACTACCCGAATGGTGTGGAGATTTTTCAGCAAAGCAACGCCCTGACCTTGTAAAGATAAGACAGAACCGTTACCTTCGCAACAGAATTCTTACCGATTCCCAGAAGTCGATGAATGAAATCCTCCTATAACTGGACAATCCTTTCAGCAAGGAAAAGTATAGGAATAAAACTCGTAAGGCTATTGAATATCAGTTTATTATTGATATTTTTGCATCGTTTTAATAGGGTATTAAAATGATGCAGAATGACTAAAATGAGAAGAAGTATAAGCACAAAAAAAGCGACCCGAAGGCCGCTCTTTATGAGAAGAGAAGGATTTACTTATCCTTCTGGGTCTTGCCCTGCTGAGAATCAGGAGCGTTCTCCTTCTCTACAGCTTCGTAGAACTTGGTGGCAACGAGAATCACTCGGTTGTGCTTGACTCCCTCGGCATCCTGCCATTCCTCTGGCTTGAAGTAGCCCTCTACTGTGAGGAGTGCTCCCTTGACCAGACGGTCGAATGAAGCGGTGTTCTCGTTCTTGCGCCAAGCCTCTACATTCATGAAGGCAGAAGTGCGAGAGTTTTCATCGCCATTCTTCTCATTGCGGCTGATAGCTAGTGAGAAGCGAGCTACGCTTGCGGTTGTAAACTGATGGATGCTTGCATCCTTACCTACGAAACCAGTTACTGCGAAAGAATTTTCCATCTTTTTCATAATTCAATATTTTTAGAAGTGAAACATTTATTTTTTACGGTGCTATCAGAGTTGGCAAGGAAAACATAGGAAGCAAGGAATTATCGAATTATTTCACCCTTGGGCAGGAAAAGTTTTTTGGATGAGCAGCAGACGGAAAAGTTTTTGAAAAAATTCTGAGAATAAGGCACCTGGTACTTGCAGAAATGTGGCTTGCACTAACTTTGCAGCGGAAAAAGTAAGTGTGGATGCTTCGTCCAAAAATATGAAAGAAAAGGATGAGTAGAAAATATCTGCAGTTGGTTGGGTAAAGGAAAGCTGCATCCTCCTCGATGTTGTTCAAGCAAACTGGTTGAGCAATACGGCTTATAAGTTCAAGAGACTGGCAGGAAAACTCACACTTCATCATGAATATGGCTAAGTTAAGGAAAGAACAATCAGACCTACGACTGCCAAGGGTAAGCATCTGTCTGTAGATGGAAGCTAACCAGAGAAGCATGATGCCTGAGACAAGAGGCAAACTCAACCAATATCTCTTGGCAACAAGCGAAACTGCAGAGAAGGACTACGAAATTTCAGTAAGGAGAAGAAGGCAAAGTCCTGAACCGGCTAAAGAGCAGCCAAGGCAAAGCTTACGGCGCATACAAGTTTAAGGTTTAAGTTTATCCATGTATTATACATGTTCTTTAAAACTCAAATAGTAAACCTCTACCGATTTTTAACCACTCAAACCAGGAAGTTTACAAGTTTAAGAAAACCATATATGTATATATGCCGAAATAAACTTGTTTATTAATATATAGTCAATGATTTTGGGAGAATCTATTTTTCCTTGCTGAAATACAAGAATAATTATACGAAATGGAGAGGGAAACTCATCCATACTAGGATGAAAATCGCAAAAACATGCCGATAAGTCGTGGAAATCTATCGTTTTTCAATAGATTTCCACGACTTATCGATACATTTTGGAGTTTTTGCAGGATAAATGCATTTTTATACAACCAGTAACTTCCACAAATAGCGACAGCTTTTGACAAGCAAAAGGTCTTAAATCAGCTAATTTGTGTTAATTATGCAATATTTTTGCAAGTATTCGACATCAAACTATACATTTTTCGAAGAAAAAGCTTATCTTTGCATCAGTATTAATAAGAAAATGACATTGTTATGATACTTAGAGCTACATTTGAAAATATATATTCCATCAAGGATGAGACTCAAATCAGCTTTGTGGCAGGTAAGAGCAACGCACATCCTTCTCATGTTTCCCGTGCAGAGAAGCGTGACGATATTTCTGTGCTGAAGGCTGGTATCGTGTATGGTGCAAATGCTTCCGGAAAGAGCAACGTCATCAAGGCCATTGCCCTGCTCCAGCAGATAGCCAATGGAAGTTTTCCGCAAAGCAAGGTGGAACCTTTCAAGCTTGCTGATACCGAAGAGAAAAACTCCAAGGTAGAAATTGAGTTCAAGACCAAGGGTAAGTGTTTTGCCTATGGCATGGAGTTCACCATCGGAGGAATCAAGGAGGAATGGCTGTTTGAAATCAACAGCCGTACCGACAAGGAAGTTTTCACCAGAAAGATTACAGCTGCCGGCAACGAGTTTACGTTTGGCAAGGTGGATGGAAACGAAGAAACATTCATGCTGCTGAAATTCATCGCCCACAGTACTCCTTCCGACTCCAGCTTCCTTTCAGAGTATGTGCGCAGAAACGGCAAGGGACTTGAAACCATACGCATGGCCAAGAACTGGTTTGCAGACGGCTTGAAGATCATCTTCCCAAGCACACGCCTGCAGGGAATTTCTTTCCTTACTGAAAACAATGACGAGCTGCAGGAAACGACTCGCTCGCTTCTTGCCTACTTCAACACGGGCATTTCAGACGTACGCCTGTACAAAATCAAGAAAGAGGATGTGAACTTATCTTCCGATTTACTTGATAACATACTCAGCAAGGCAAAGAACGGCAAGGCGTATAGCATGGCTGCCACAGTTGGAGGCGAAATGCTTCTTTTCGAGGTAAATGCCAACGGAGGATATGAGATTTACAAGCAAAAGGCTGTTCACCGGAATCTTACTTCCGGCACAGAGGTTGTTTTTGATCTGAGCGAAGAATCTGATGGCAGCATCCGATTGCTCGATTTCATCCCAATGCTCATCGATTTGAAGCAAAATGAAGTTGACTATCTCATCGACGAGATTGACCGCAGTATGCACCCGATGCTCTCGCAGAAAATCTTAGAGTGCTATTTCTCAGGACTGGAGTCTGGAAGAGACACTCAGCTCATCTTCTCCACTCATGAATGCAACCTGCTCAACCTCGACCTTATCAGAGCTGACGAAGTATGGTTTGTCGAGAAGGGAAAGGATGGAGCATCTCATCTTACATCCTTGGCAGAATTCAAGCCTCGTGAAGATGTTCGCAAGGGTTATCTATTAGGACGCTATGGAGCCATTCCGTTCTTTGCGCCTATAAGTCAATTAAAATGGTAACAGCTATGAGACAAAGAAAAGACTTTCAACGAATAGAAGGAGTTAAATCTTCTCGACTCATCGTCATAGCTGCCGAAGGAAGAGCAACCGAGAACATTTACTTCGAGGCTATGCGCCAGGAACTATGTGCAACTAATGTACAGCTGGTTGTTCTAAACCGAGAAGATGACAACTCTAATCCAGCCAATGTTCATCGCCAGATTAAAGATTTCATGGATGAATACAACATCTTAGACGATGATCAACTATGGATTGTAATAGATCGTGACGACTGGAAGGAAAAGATGCTTGCCGACATTGCACAGCTATGTCAGCAAAATAGCAATCTCAGATTTTGCATGAGCAATCCATGTTTCGAACTTTGGTTGATATTACACCTTGAAGACATCGAAGATTATTCGGAAGAGGATAAGAAGAACCTCTTTGAAAATCCTCGCTTGTCAACTCATGGTACATGGACGAAATATCATCTTCGAAAACTGATGGGACATTATCAGGAATCAGACTATGATCCATCCATCTTACTTCCACATGTCGAAGAGGCTATATGTAGAGCAGAAAAGCTGGATATAAACCCAAAAGACAGATGGCCACAGACTACTGGAACCAGAGTATATTTACTCGCAAAAAGCATCATGGACAGATAATGACCGTACAGATAAGTCGTGAGATACATTCCAAGACGATGCAATAATCCAACACCCCTTACGTTATTACAGAAGAAGAGGACAACCGCATCAGCAACCGAAGGGAGACCTTCATTAGGGAAACAGGCACCGAGAAAACGGTACTCATCACGATGATTACCTCCTATGGACTTGCGCCGGGCGGCTATTCTGATGACATCCAATGCCAGCTGACGATGGCAGATTTATTCAGATAAAAGCCGACCTCTCAAAAATGATAAAAAACCACGTTTTAGCACGAAAATGCAGATTTTGAGTGTTTACAAAGGTTAAATATGTTAAATCTTCAACCCCTGAAAATGGGTATTTGTAAAGATATATGGGCTCACCTGAAAAAGTGTGTGGATTAAGCATACAATCTTGTTAGTCTGAAGAGAAAGAATTTCTTGTCAATGATACCCCGAAGTTGTGCTCTGAAATGCTTGACTTTTGCATTGAAAGATTCTGCA
>NZ_NOVE01000081.1 GCF_002265625.1 Prevotella sp. 885 | reverse complement strand
GCCTGATGTCACGCTGCAGGGCTACACCGAGTGCCTGGCTCTCTTCGATGGCGAGTCTACACCTCGCATGGTGCGCATCGAGGATGCTAAAGTGGACACCAAGAACACCACCTTGATACGTGACATTATAAGTCCTATTGCTATAGAAACCCGCATCGGCAGCAAGTGCCGACTGCTCCAGTTCACCGTTCATCGTGGCTTTCTGGCCAAGACGTTCTATGTCACTGACCGCACGCCGAACCTCACGCTGCTCGTGCGCAATGAATTCAACTGCGATGAATACATACATCTCACTTGCGTCACAAAGAGCAAGCTCGACCTCGACCGTTCCACTGCCACCTCGCTCGGTGTCACCACCTTCTATGATGACAAGTCCGCCTACGAGTATGACGTTGAATCCTCGATGCTTACCTTCGAGGAAGCCAAGCACTTCTCCCAGCTCCTCCTTTCTCGCTATGTCAACATCGTTGAGATAGGTGGTGCCCTGGCACCCATCACCATCACTGATATAAACAGTGAAATCTCCGATGCCGACAACGCCACGAACAGCATCAAGTTCAAGTACAAGTACAGCAGCCATCATTTCCCAATCACCATTGACTATGGCAACAACATCTTCGATGATCCTTTCTACCGCACCTTCGATTAATCCACATCACTATGCAATCCATCCACATCACCACCCTCCGCAAAATACTCTCCAGTCCCGAACCCATCGACATCCGTCTATGGACTCGCAGCGGTGAAATCCAGTCCTGGCACCGCTGCATCTCCCTCAAATATGATTTCTATAAAGGCACAAGACGAATGAAGCTGCTGGACTCTAACGAAATCCGGCAGCTTCGCGATGTGTGTATATTTGAGGTGAATGGGATTGAGGTGTATATGTAGTGTGTCACAAGAAGTATCTTTTTTTTGTAACAAGATCAACATTTGTGTTTGCATGGCTGATATTGTATATTTGTGGTTTTATAGAATATGTATCGGGCATTTTTTAGTTAAACATTGCTACTTTTCTAAGCCTTTTCTTTGTTTTGTCACAAAAAGTTGCTAATTTTGTGACAAAATTAAGGTTAGACATGGAAAGTATAGCTCATAAAATTGAAAACAGGATAAAGGGATTTGGTAGGGGAAAGATTTTCTTTGCCGATGACTTCCTTGATTTGGGCTCTTCTGATGCTATCCGACAGACTTTGCTTAGGCTTACAAAAAGCGGGGTAATTATTCGTGTGGCACAGGGCATTTACTGTTATCCCGAAATTGACGAAACTTTAGGATTGGGGGTGATTTATCCTACTGACATCCAAATTGCTGAAGCCTTGGCTGAACGCTCTCATTCCAAAATTGTCCCCACTGGCGACTATGCGCTGAATGTTCTTGGACTTTCTACGCAGGTTCCGTTGAATAGTGTTTTCCTCACAAATGGAAAGTCGCGCAGAATATCAGTGTCAGGGAATAGATCTATCACATTTAAGAATACGGCTCCACGCAACTTGGCTTTTACGAACCGACTTGCCATGTTGGTTAATTCTGCTCTAAAGTCGATAAAGAACGTCAATGTTACTACTAAACAGACGGATCATATTTACTACTTATTGAGACAGGAGAAGAAAGAAGATGTGCTTGTCGACTTGAAACTGATGCCTGTATGGATTAGAAAAATTGTACAAAACGCTTATGAATAAATTCTTTGAACTTTCGTTTGACGACCAACGACGTGTGCTTCAACAAGCATCTGCACGATGTGGGTTGCCTCCACAGGCTATAGAGAAGGACTTGTGGGTTTCTAATATTCTGCAAATCGTTTTCGACTTGCCTTTTGCTGATAAACTCATCTTCAAAGGTGGCACATCTTTGAGCAAGGTCTGGCATCTTATTGAGCGTTTCTCTGAAGACATTGATTTGGCTGTCGACCGCTCTTTGTTTGGGTTCGAGGGCGACTTGACGAAGAAGCAGATAAAGAAACTGCGCAAGGCTTCTTCTCTATTTGTCAAAGACACGTTTTGCCCGGCATTGCAGGAGGCTGTCGAGAAATATGGTTTGCAGGACTTTTGCAAAATCGAGTCTGAGCCAGACGGTGAGGGCGATAGCACATATCCAGAACCGAGAAAGATTTTCGTGAGGTATAAGAGTGCTTGGGCTGAGCCGTCTGAATACCTTTCGCCAATAGTGATGTTGGAGATTGGAGCAAGGTCTTTGCTGGAGCCAAACGAGCAAACACATATCAACAGTATGGTCGAGGGCGTGTTTCCTACCATACAGACAACAATTGTCGATAGCAAGGTGGCAACGGCTCTTGCAAGCAAGACTTTCCTTGAAAAGGTATTCCTCTTGCACGAGTTGTTTTCCGTAGAGGGACGTGGTGTCATTGCCGACCGCAAGTCAAGACATCTTTATGACCTCTCTCGTATGATGGACAAAGACTTTGCTTTGGCTGCCATAAAGGATGATGAACTGTGGGAGTCCATTCGTCATCATCGCGAGATATTCACAAGCATTAGTGGTATGGACTACACCCCAGACATTCGTCGTCGCATCGTTCTCGTTCCTCGTGAGGATATACGCAGCGCATGGGAGGCTGACTATAAAAGTATGTGCTCTTCCATGATTTTCGGAGAGAAACCTTCTTTCATTGAACTCATTGAGAATATGAAAGTGCTTGAAGATAGATTCCACAGGTTTTGAAATGTGACAAGAAATGAAAAAATGCAATAATTCATGCAATATATTCAAAATCTACCGTTTATTTTAAGTAGTACAATTAAACGTAAAATGAAAAAGACTTTAAACCTTTTATTCCTGCTACTTGCAGTTTTCGCTATTTCAAGTTGCAGCAGCGATGATGACGAGAAAAAAGATTCCGTCAAGGAGATAACAATATATGTTTCTTCTGAAACGGGTGAAAGTTACGGATTTAACTCTACCCCAGAGGAATGTATGCTTGTAAAGTTTGATAATCCAAATGGTAAATGGGAACATCTTGGTCTATATCGTATCGAGGGTTTCACTTATGTAAAAGGGCATGAGTATGAATTGCGGGTAAAGATGACTACACTTGCCAATCCGCCCGCTGACGGCTATAGCCACAAATATTTGCTCGTCAAAATTGTTCAAGACAAACTCGTCAAAGAGACGGAACCTCCAACCGACAATAGTGTAAAGTCAGAAAGCGACATTGAGTATCAGGAGCTGTGCCCGTACAACAAATACGAGACAGAAGACAACTATATCGTAGATGGCGAAGGAAATATCTATAAAGGCAATGGGTGGCCAAAGCCTTCTTATGAACATAGCAGGATATACATAGAAAATGTTCTGGATAAAGGCGATGACAACTGGGTCAAATTCAATAGCATCCCATATCAGGCGTATCGTTCATACGTCATTTCTCCGCTGACAGACGATATAAGAATGGTGTATAATGAGGATGACGGCCCGTTGTTTAAGGATGTAATACCGGAAAGCGAATTTGAGTATATTACAAAAAAGATGAACTCAGGCGAGAAACTGCAGTATTTTCTCATCTTGGCCAATGTATACAAAAAAGGACTCCAGAAATTGAAATTTACAATTACGAAACAATGAAACGCTGTTTGTACGAATAATGTGCCATAACAAATAAGTGATTATGAAAAAGCGTTTCCTCTTACCAATCGCTTTTCTGATGGTTACGACATTATCTGCCCAGCCATTGGCTCCAAGAAGTTTGCTGATGTCTGCCAAAAGGATGCACTTATAACTGCCGCAAGGAGTGTCGCCAATACCTTTGGTCCTGCATACGTTCCGTTTTTCAAAGGTGCTGAAATATCTGAAATGCGGATTTTCCAAAAGGACGACTATGGTGACAATCATCGCAAAATAAGAAAACAGTTTGGAAAAGCGTATTATGAAGTGGTTTTTACTTATGACAGCACGGCTGTCAGATTTGCATTTGACTATGCTGCCAAGGTCAGGATATGGAAAGATACTGGCGAACCATTGGATGTGATTTTTGGCAATGGCATGGGAAGAAACTTTCTCTTTAAAAGTTTCAGAAAACAAACAAGACAAAACAAAAAGAGAAAGAAAGCAACGGCACATTCGATAGAGCAAGTCCCTTTGCAAACAGAGAAGACACCTGAAAACATTTGGAAGATAAAAATCGAATGAAACTGTTGGATTAAGACAGATATCTACAGTTTTCAATGCGAATCCCTACTTACTGCCAAGCCATCTTTTCACATTCATTATGGCTCTGTTCTGTTCGCCTCCGGTGTGGTCTTTCACAATCTTTCTGCTATCTTCTTGCACAGCTTCATAAAGAACCAACAGATGAAAATTTGATGGCTCAATAAGTTGTTCCATGATAAGTGGTATTATCTGTTTCCCCATGGATTTCAAATAGTGGAACTCGGGTAACTTTGAATACGAATATGTATTTGAGCTCAAGAGCATTTCACGATTATGGGTTATTGCGTAATTCCATTTGTAAAGCAAAAAGGAGAAACATGTTTTTATGCTATCAGGGGCTTGTGCAGCCAGTTCCTTGACTTTGTGCTTTTCCTCCGTTGTCAATGTTGGCGTGTCAAATTTAGTAGATGTAGCCATCTCGTTCATACTATGATCTAACAAGTTCGGACTCGTTATCAAAAACCATTGATTGCTTTCCCAATATTGATACTCTCCTTGTTTTTGTTCTTCGCCCTCAAAAGTTACCTTGGCTTCTCCATCAAAGAATGGAGTGGCATAAGAAAAAACAGGTGGTATTACGATAACGCCACAAGTGTCGGCAAACCCCACTTTGCCATTTTTCCCAATAATTCTAAACAAGCCATCACTAACGCAGTCTGGACCATTGTCTATCTTATATACCTCAAACAACTCCTTTCCATGGTTGTCTATACCGATGATTTTACCTTTTCTATTACCTACAAAACCGATGGACGTTATAGTGTCTGTAAACGCTATTGTGTATTTCTTGCTCTTCACTATTGTTTTCCCATCAGAGTTTTTGTAACAGATGTGTTTCTCATTATCGCATTTATAAATAGATTGTGCGTCTACTCTCTGAAAGTGTATCAGAAATAGAAGAATGAGGGTTGTAAAAAGAGCGATTGAGAGAATAGGTGATATTATCTTTTTCATCTTGTCTAAAATTATTAGTTAATCATATATTAAACCCAGATGGTTTAATGGAATAACGTTATTTTAGAACTTTTCGTATAAACCACGATTGATTTTCACGCATTAAAGATTAGCCTTTTAATATAAAAGCATATAATTCCTAAGGAATTAAGAATTAGCCTTGTCTTTTCCCCACCTCCCTTTCGCTCATATCTTTGCTCTAAAAAAGCAAGATATGAGCGATTTTTCTTTTATTCCACCTACATCCGTTGTCACCATCCCAGGTGCCAACGCCTCCGCTGCCTTCACCTCCAAGACATCCGATGTCTTCAAGGAAGAGCATAACATCGCACCAATCATCATCAACGACAAGATGAAGTACATCCCGTGGGGAGGTGACAATCAGATGCCGTACAACATTATCGACCTCATCGAGTCTGACGAGACAATGAGCACTTGCCAGATGTTCAACGCTGAAGTCTGCTATGGCAGCGGACTTGTCTATGACACAGAGCTTGCCACCGCACAAGTGCAAGCGCAAGTGGATGACTTCATGCTGGACAACGACCTCGCAAGTTACTTCCTCGGCGTGTGCCAGGACTTCAAGCACTTCGGCTTTTGCGTCAGCGTGATCATCCTCAATGAAGATGCCAGTCGCATTGTCCGCATCGTGCGCAAACAGGCGTGCTACGTCCGCATTGCTCCTGCCGACAAGTCAGGCGTGATACCTTACATCCTCTATGCCAACTGGCGTAATACGGTCAGTCCGGAGGACATCGAGCGCATTGAACTTCTCAATCCGCAGTCGCCATTCTCTGATCTGCAGAACAGAGGGAAGAAAATCAAGAAGTTCGCTGTTGTCAGCCGTATTCCTACGCCCGACAATACGTATTACCCAATACCATACTACGCAGCTCTATTCAAAGGAAAGTGGTTCAACATCAAGCAGCTCATCGGCATTGCTAAGGAAGCGAAGCTCCGAAACTCGGCTCCCATAAAGTACCACATCGAGATTGCCAACTCGTTTTGGAACAACATCTTCAAGGTCGAGGGCATAACTGACCGTGTCAAGCAGCAGGAGCGTGTCAACGAGGAGAAGGACAACATCATCAACTTCCTCACCGGGATGGAGAACAGCGGAAAGGTGCTCTTCTCTACGTTCTATGTTTCACCCAATGGCGAGGAGCAGCATGATGTGGTCATAAACAAAATCGAGACGGATAAGGAGGGTGGCGACTGGGCTACGGACATTGTAGAAGCCATAAATATGATGTGCTTTACCATGCGCGTCCACTCAAACCTCGTAGGCTCGGTTCCAGGCAAGTCGCAGACCAACAACTCAGGCAGCGACAAGCGAGAGCTTTACACCATCGCCCAGGCTTTACAGAAGCCTTACCACGACCTTCTCTTTTCCGTTCACCGACTGATTATCCGTTTCAACAAGTGGACAGCGGTCAAGCCGGACTGCCCATTCATCCAGCTCACCACGCTCGATGAGAATAAGGACGCAAAGCAAGTTTCAATCAATAAATCCAAAGACAATGGCAATGCTGATAAATGACAACGATACTCTAAAGAAGTACGTCCCCAACACCCTCAAAGCGGTTGCTGGTGAACTATCTCTTTTTGACAAGATACAGTATCACCTATTACAGGCGGAGCAATGGCTTACCGACACTTTCGTTTCGTCCGACACAATGAGTCGCATCCGCACATACTCTGACAGCACACCGCTCCTGCACTACTGCCGTATCATCACGGCTGCAGAGGCGATGCGCCACGCCGTGCCACAGCTCGACCTCATCCTTACGCCTAACGGCTTCGGCATTGTCAGCAACCAAAATATTGCACCAGCAAGCAAGGATCGTATCGAAAGACTACTTCTGTCTCTCGAAAAACAGCGCGACGATGCGCTTGCTGTTATCCTCACCATGCTTCCGGATGCTCACCATTGGACAGTTTCGGAGCAGTTCAATTACTTCGCTGCCACGATGTTTCCTACACTCGACATTGTTCACCAGCTGGGCTTCGCTGACCATATCTGGCTGCGATACCAGGACACTCGTGCCAAGTTACTCGCCATTGAGCACCGCCTCGAAACGGAGTTTTTCAGTCCGGAACTCATGGACATGCTTCGCACGGCCAACGCTCTCAACAGATGGGATATGACTCTCGACACCGCTCAATACAAACGGATGTATCAGCGCATCTCTGCCATCGAGTTCTCTATCCTCCGTATCGGTGAATACCCGATACCAAGCATAATCGACATTGTGAACAGCATACGTTTAGCCAAGGGTAACGTGTTCGCAGAATGGAAAAACTCCGACACCGCCAAACTCTTTGAAGACCATGGATATAAAAATAAAAAAGGAGCAAGTGGGTATTTCTTCTGAAAAAGTTGCATTTTCCAGGCAACATTTAAAGAGGTTGTGCGTTTTATAATAAAAACCATTAAATATATAACAAATGAAAGAGAGACTATTTGCAACCATGTTGCTTTTTACTTGCATCTTGTCTTTAGCTTCATGCAGCAAAGACGATGGTGATTGGGATGCCATGAAATGGGAAAAGAACAATTATGAAGAAGCACTGACACCAAGTTTTGGCAAGGCTATTGGCGTGCCAAAGTCTGGCGGTACATATACTTTCAAATGCAAGAATTACAAGAATTTTTGGATTGAATACGTTAATGAGTCGGTGGGTGATAAAACTAAAACCATTATAAACGTTCCTGCGTATGATGACAAACTTTATTCCGAAGTTAAAGGCGACTTTACATCTTCAAAGGTGGAAGGAAATACGCTCACTGTTACATTTGCTCCCAACGAAACACAGAATGGACGTTATGTTCGTGTAAACGTTTCTGCAGGTGATATTTTTGATAAAATCATGTTTGTGCAGAAACCAGAATAAACAATTTGTCTTTTCCCCCATACAAATGCTTCCGTACTTTCGCAGTATGGAAGCATTTTCACACTTTGATTTTTCATTATATAACGAGATTGAATCTTCTAAAAAAAACGACCTTA
>NZ_NOVE01000080.1 GCF_002265625.1 Prevotella sp. 885 | reverse complement strand
TCCTATAATTCTGATGATGCCGCTTCGCCTTAATTTGGCAGATAAGGACAGACGAGTTAATTTCAATTTTAAACAAAGATTGGAGGAAGGAAGACACCGTCACATTAAGGAATGGACGGATGAAAACTTTTCTCCAAATTTGGTGGTCAAGCGCATCAATACTATAGGTAAAAAATGCGCAGGATTTTAAAGCGATTTTGAACACCCTACCCTTCGGGGAACTATATTTCGATGGAGGTGACGCACATACCCACAGCTGCGCTGCTTCGCAGCTTGCAGTGGGTTTCATGATATAGGTCCCGCTCCGCGGAACCCGCAGCTCATACTCAATCTGCTTCCTTTCGTGGGTGCGTGGCTACGGCGAGACGCCATAGCCTCCTATGTTAGCTTTTTCTGCAGTTCTCCGCACGCAACATCCGTGTGATTCGAGACATCCGAAAGTTCAGTTGGTTATTTGTTGCAGACGAATCTGGCATGGATTATGGTGTGCCTTGGTTAGATAGAAGAATCGTTATTGATTCGTCTCACCGCTGATTTTCTGTTGTCGTTGAGCCTCCATTGTTCTTTCTTTTCGTTTGATACACACACTCACTTCGTTCGATACACACATTCATTTCGTTCGATGCACACATTCACATCGTTCGATGTAAGCATGTATATCGAACGATGTGAGATGACAAAAAAGGCTGTTTCATATAATTAAAGCGCTGCTTTTAGATCACTATACGCATAGTTTCTTTAAACTTACTATCTTCTTCTGCACTTCGTCCTCACAGATGGCGATGATCTCATCCGTATTTAACGGGCGACCTTTCAGTATGGATTCTATCATCATTTTTCTCACGGCGTTCTCTATCTGTCCGCCGCTGATGCTGAACCGTTCTGCCATAGCCTTGATGTTGCTCTCGTCCATGTCAGGCAGCATGCTTCGCCATATCTGCTTTCTTACCTCTGCGGACGGGCTTTTAAACTCAATGCGATAGAGGAAACGCCGATGGAAAGCCGGGTCGAAGTTGTCTGCCAGATTGGTTGTGGCTATGAGTATGCCCTCGAAGTTCTCCATGTTCTGGAGCAGGATGTTCTGCATGGTGTTAGCCATCTGCTCCACTTCCGAATTCACTCCTACGTGACGCTTGCTGAAGATGGCGTCTGCCTCATTGAAGAGGAGGATGGGAGCGAGCTCGGACTGTGAGAGCTTCTCTCTGTAATCGGCGAAGATACGCTCTATGTTTTTCTCCGATTCGCCCACCCACATGCTCTTCTGTGACGAGAGATCAACACGTATAATCTCACGTCCGGTACGTCTTGCTATCTGGAGGACGGTTTCGGTCTTTCCCGTTCCGGGCGCACCATAGAAGAGGCAGCAGAAGCCGGTTCGCAGTCCTGCCTCTTTCATGCGCTGCTGTATGCTGACAAAGCTGTCCTGGCAGAGAAGGGCTTTAAGGCGTAGGATGTGCTTTTGTTCGTCTTCATTGTAGAACATGTTTTTGGGCACAATGGTCTGCTTATTGGGTGGGGCAGGGGTCTGCTTCGGCTCTTTTCTGTCTTCTGGGACATACTCCTCGCCCAAGAGGAGGAGAATGCCGTGGACGGTCAGTCGGAAGTCTTCTTCGTCGTTGTCAACATTTTCGAGGATGTCCTTGACGACAAGGTCGCTGGTCTTGTTCTTGAACTGCTTGACAATCATCGAGCACGAACTGTGAGGCAGGATTTTGTTATAGTCAAACGTCGTGACATAGTCGTCTGCCTTGTTGACAAGTGCGTTGCATACTATCAGCAGCAGAATCATGTCGGCATCGTTAAGGTTCAGACTCAATATCTTTTCGCAGAAGTCGAGATGACAGCATCCTTCCATTATCTTCTTCACCTTCTCCACCATTAATGGAAAAGAAAGATTGTCGAATTCGCAGGCACGCAGCAGGTCTGTTATGCGATCCCACATCTCCTCATAGGTCAGGTCTGACATGACCTCGGGGCGAAGCTCATGGTTGTGGCTCACAGCCTGGACAAGTGATTCGGAAGGCATGTAATGCATGTTCCAGACATTGTGTCTGCCTCCCCCGACAACATTGATGACACCTCTGTCCACCAGCATGTCCATTTCATTCTGTAGTCCCAGAATGAAAATACGGTTTGCTTCCGCATGGTCGGCAAGGTCGTCTGGCGAGACGGGGTCGCCAGCGTTGTCAAGCATGACCGCCACGATGTAACACTGCATCTTCGTAAGATGTAGCTTTCTTTGGAGGTACGAGGTCTCTCTTGGGAATTTCTGCATGGTCTCACAATCGAGTCCTTTATCTCTTGTCCCTGAAGCAATTATCTCCAGGGCGCTTGCTATTGTAATTCTCTTGTTCATAGTATATTATGTTTTCTTGTTATTTTTTTATGTTTTCATCCAATTAATGATGTATGTAGTGATCTCTACGTTGAGCTTATGAAATTTATTGTCAATCCAGGTCCGTCTTCTACCAAGGCGTCGGGCTAAAGCTACAGGATCCTCATTATTGTAAAAGCGTTCATAAAAGACGGTCTGTTCCTCCGTAGTCCAAGGCATCTCTTGGGCGCGGTCA
Source organism: Prevotella sp. 885 (assembly GCF_002265625.1). Lineage (GTDB taxonomy): Bacteria > Bacteroidota > Bacteroidia > Bacteroidales > Bacteroidaceae > Prevotella. The sequence continues at coordinate 5,857 of NZ_NOVE01000080.1, read as the reverse complement.
ACAACAAAAAGGACCCATTGCTCGAGAAATGGCAGACCAGGGCGGAATTGGCTTTGCAAAACGTGCAACTCATTTTCTTCATTATCGGTGTAAAGCTGCTTTTCGGCAATCGCCATTGCGTCGTCTGAGGTGCTGGTCTGAAACACGCCGCTGCAATCGCTGAGAGCTTCCCTGACAAGATTGACAATCTTGCCGTTCGATCTCACAACCAGCATGCTTTCCTTATCAATGAGCGCTTCCTTGAGCATGGTCTCCGCTGTCCTGACTGTCTTTCGGAGAAGTGGCTTGGACAAGCCTTTCTCAGCCATAATCTGCTCGTCAGTCATACGATTAACGTAGATCATAGTGAGGACAGAATGGAGCTCAGGAACATCCACAAGGTCGATAACCATCTGACGTTCAGAGTCATACTGCATAGATTTCAGGGTCAATGACGTGTTCGTAGCGTTCAAATCGCTGTTTGGGGGTATGAGATGCTGCTTGTCGAGCTCCTTAAAGACTATCTGGCTGGCGCAAGTTGCTGTCCAAGCAAAGATGGACTGGTCGCCACGATAGGTGCTAAAGCGTGTCCACTTGCCTCCGTCATACATGCCGGCATACACCCATGTGGAGATGTCGCGAATGTTGATCACAACCTTGTAGGTCTCATAAATCTTATGTGCCAGTCCCTTGCACATCGGTATGATAGCCTCGAAAAAGAATTTTTCAGCCACACTGCTGTAGGTGGTGATGGCATCACGGAGTGCGAGATTTTCGTCCTTGCTGAGATTGTACTTGTGCTTACCGAAGAGTATCAGCCACTCCACCCAATCCTTCACTGTCTGATTTTCTGTAGCCTTGCGCATATCGTATCGGTTAAAAGTTAATAATTACGATGTTATGCACTACGGTCATATAAAAAAGAACCGATAGTTTGCATTAGAAATTTAATTCTGATGCAAAACTACCGGTTTAGGATGGTAAATTCAGTGCCAGTGGATTCTTTCGTTCCTTCGGGCTTGTGTTGTTAGTTTATGTGTTGGTTGTCAGTATGTTATGAAATCGTTGTTTGTTATTGACGTTATGAAAATGTATCGTTTTTGCCGAATTTAGTGTATTTTGAGGGAAAGGAAAGTTTCTGGCAACTCTATTTTTTCCTTCGTTATGGTCAAAGGGAACTGTCTGTTAGCCAAGAAAGGCGAATAATCCTCTTTCAGGTTCTTGAAGGTTGTCTGCAATGCGAACTCGATGTCGCTATAGCATTCGCCAAGTTTTCCCTGTTGGTTTTCCCTGTTTATCTTCAGTCCGTTGTACGACTTTTCCGCCTCCTCTTCTTTGTTATCAAATAACCGCCGGTTGGCCTCGATGTATGCCTTGTGGTTCTTCTTTACGTCCACGATGTAGTTGTTTCGGTCTTTGGTGACTTTCTCTATCAGGGACAACACATATATAGTCATGGACGCTTTCTGCATTTTCACGGGGTGGAGCGTGCCGTCCTTTTCCTTAATGAACAGCCAATATGCATAATCGTCATGAAAATTGTATGGCTTTCTGTTTTTCTCGCGCTTGGAAAGGACAATCTGGTATGCTGTCTTACGTCCCATTGCTTCACGGTCGGTGACTTCTGATGTGATGTTTTTTGTGACGGACGGCTTGGTGGAGAGCAACAGCGAATCCAGCATCTTATATATCTCGCGCTTGCTCAGCACCCCCATCAGCTCCTGATATTCCTCGTCTGCCTTTGCTCTGACTTGTGGGTCGTCGCTTTTTCTTCGCTTGATAATGTTAGGAAGCTTGCTTAACATCTTTGTTCTTTCCTGATATGTCAGTTCGCCAGAACGGAATCGTCTTTCTGTTTCGACAGCCGTATCGCCGATTACGCTTATCGGATTGGCGGCATGATTGCCACGGAAATGGATGTCGTCGGTTTTGCGGCGGAACGTAGAGTAGGAGGATTTTATGAACAATCTCTCTACTTCTTGCTCACTCAATCCCGTCAGCACCGCCTCAATCGTCTCGGGACTGACGTTGGATAAGGCATGACTGATGACGGAGGAGATGATAAGGTCAGCGTCAACAGTCAGAAATGACACTGCCGAATCAAGAAACATAAGATTGTCAATCTTGCCGACCAGATAAATATGGGCATTGTTGTCTGGAGCTATAAGCGGCATGACAAGGTTATGGTCCTCGGCAATCAGCTTTCCCATTTGGGTGTCGGAAGAAATGGCAATGTCCTTCGGCATGAAATCGCAGCTGTAATCTGTCACCCAAGTCTTGCGGAACATGGAAGAACTCAACGCCTCTTTAACTTTCCTTATTGCCGCTTCAGCCTCCTCGTTCTCCTCGCTGACAACATATACTACGCCGTCTGTCAGTCCGTTAACAGTGTGGCGCTCTTCTGTCAGTCTTGCAAAGAAGCTGCTCTTAAGATTGATGTCGTTAATGTATGCTTGCTCCATAATATTTTCATATTCGTTGTTGTATTATCGGCTGCATCCTATTGAATCCTGCCGACGCTATATTAAAGATTTGTCTGTTCTCTCTTGACTGTAATAGATGGTCCAGTGTGGCGAAGGCTTCAGGCTCTGTCGCCACACCGTCCATATACTTAGCCATTATGCTCACTAATTCCTGTCTGTCCATAATCGTAAATTTAAATATGTCTGATTGAACTTGCGCAAGTTCAGTATCTGAAACATACTTAGTGAGCAAGAGGATTGTCACTTTCTATCGGACATTCGTCTTTTTTTTAGTCTAACATTACAAAATTAGCCCAGAAGAACGGATGAGGATAGTGTCTCTTTATCTCATTCTTAGCTAACGTGAAAGCTTGCCTTTTAGTATAATTACCTGCGAGAAAATAATTGTAGAATGACATCATAAACATTTCGCCTACTTCGTCAGACTCGTTCCAGAGAGACATGATAATGGTCCTTGCACCTGCTTTCTTGAAGGCTCGCTGCAGTCCGTAGACACCGTCTGAACGAACGGCTCCGCTGCCGCTGTTGCACGCTGAAAGCACTACGAGCGAAGTGTCAGACAGGTCCATCTTGGCTATGTCGGCAGCAGTTAGGATGCCTTCGCGATGGATGGGGGTGCCATGCAGCCATCCTTGGTTGCCGTTACTCATGACCAGGCCAGACAAATCCATCGGACTGACACGTCCTTGCAATGCAGGAAGGTTAAGGGCCGTGTCCTTGGTCTCGAAGAAACCGTGCGTAGCCAGATGTATGACCGTGGGGGAGTGACCGTCCAATGCTTTGAAAGCGTCACCTGTGCCGTGAAGCCCGGTGAACGTAACGGTATGGATGCCGCTCATTTTGCTTCTGAACGAAATCTGTCCGACCTCTCTTTCCGTTCCACTGAGGTTGCCCCATGGAAGCAGTTTGGTAGGCTCGTACGTGTGCAGACCTACCTTATATCCACGGTCAGTCGTTGGCGTGTCAGAAGCTTCTCCGTAGTTTAAGCCTCCGAAGAGGGTGATGTCCTTAATGTTCTGGCGGTCCTTGCAACCGCTCATTTCACGCACATGGCTCAGGCGTGTAAACGAGCGGTATGTTTCCTCCAACGTCTTGCCGCTCTCAGCATCTGCCTTTAACGATTCTATAGGTATGACGGACAGTGAACCGCAAGGGATGAAGAGGACGTTTTCGTTGGACTTAATGTCACAGGAGCTTGAGATTACGGTCCACAAGAGGTCGGTCAGTCTGGTGTTGACGCTCCAATCCTCAGTGTATGCGTCGCTGATTTCCGACTCTTTGCAGATTCGGATTATGTGTGGAGCCTTGTCTTCCTTACGAAATACAAAGGCTTGATACAGGATGTCATTGTCTTCAGTTTCGTAATCGAAAAAGTCAACAACGACGTCCGTAGCCTCCATCTTTGCTTTTACATCCTCGAAGTCTTGATTCAGAAAATCAAAATAGCTGCCGAGTTTTTCACACAAGGAGCATGTCAGACGCATACGCATCATGTAATTGTCGACATATTCTTTTGCAGAACCGTTTGTGGATGTGCCCCATGGCTTCTTCTCCTGCTCGTGTTGTTCCAGGTCTTCATACAGTTTTCTTACGTCTGCGGGTGTTCCGTCGGAATAAACCACGTTCTTGACGGCACGTTCCGAGCTCAGCAGGATTCCCTTGGCGTAAAGTACCAGCTCGTAAGCCTTCTTGCGTAAAGATGCAGAGCTTTGCTCGTCAATCAATAGCATGGTGTGATGGATGAATTTGCTGGTTTCCATCCAATAGTTTTCGCGCAAATCGCCATCCATGTAAGGCAGACGACGGCTTGACTGCGAAATGATAAGACTGATGGCTTCCGACAGATCGGCCTCTGAATGGGATGTTTTACCGAGATTGTGATAAGCCATCGCACGGCAAATCAGTATGTTGAGTCTGAAGAAATCCTTGTCAGCGTCTGTTGATTCTTTAGTCTTGTCCAACGCATTGCTAAGCAATTCTATGGCATACTCAGGTTCTGAGCTTTTCTTGAGATTGCCTAATTCGTACAATGTGGAGTAAAGAAGCTGTCTGGACATTGTTATGTCTGAGCCTTCATGCTGGGGATTGCTGAACATGCTGACAACCTCTTCGTAAAGTTTGACGGCATTTTCAATGTCGCCACTTCCTTCATACACCTGTCCAAGAGAATGTATAGCTATGGCTGTGTAATAGTCAGAATAAACCTTCTCAGTGATATTTCGTGCTTCCTCGGCTAAATGACCTGCACATTTGGGATGTCCGTTCTGTATTTCATCTTTCGAAAATAGCAGCAGCCACTTTATTTGGTCTGCATAAAACAGATTGTCAAGGAACGGCATGGAGTAAATGGTGTCCTCGTCCTGACTTGATGTTTCAGCATCGGCTTCCGTGTTTTCGCGTGCAGCCGAATTGTATAGCGTCTTATACACAATGGACAGCAGATCGGAATTGCTGTATTGGTCTTTGCTGCCACCATAAGCTTTCGCCTCGACATCTTTCATTTCTTTCGTACTTTGTGATGCGGTTTGCCAGTCTCCACGTTGTAATGCCATCAGATTGTCAATGAACGGCATCGCTTCCTTCAGGCGGTCTTTACGAAATTCTGAGGTCTCTTCCTCCAGCAGCTTTTCGCCTAACTCATAAGGATTGAGGTTGTACTTGCTGCACAATGCCACTAAATCCTTAGCCACGGACAACCTTCCGGAGTCGACGTCGGCATATACGGTCAAGTCGATAGCTGCAATGCAGACAGTTGACTTCCTGATAACGCAGATATACTCGTACGTGGTGTCGTCTGCATCACGTGCAAGGTCAAGGGCCATGTCATAATACTCTATGGCTTTGTAGAATTCTCTTCTGTTGCCATAAGCGATGGCAATCTGAAACAGAGTCTCGATATGATCCTCAAACGACACCACGTCTGAGAGTGAAGCAATCTGGCATATAGCCTTCCCGCATAATATGGCTGTGTCATACTGAAGATGAGCCAACATAAAGTCTGCACTCTCATAGAAACAGTTGTGGAAGACTTTCAGACATTCGTAGGTCTGGTCAAGTATGTTGGGGTCGGAGAAGCATAAATAGTTAGCCTTGAACTTCTCAGCGAATACCGAGTGGTCAAGACTAAAGATGTCATGCATCTCTTTCAGCCTTTGATTGACTGCGTAATACAGTTGCTTGTCGTGATGTTTCTCTAAAAGCAGGGACACTTCGTCTAACAATATTTGCAGTTCTTCAAACCAATGGTCTTTTGATTTGGCGAGAAGTCGGCTCATCCGATAAAGTCCGTGGCATCCCTACCCAAATATATCAACGATACATGATAGATTTTCCGTAAAGATGTTTACCTTTGCTGTATGAAAAATGATGTCAGCATTAATATGTACAAGGGACTT
>NZ_NOVE01000007.1 GCF_002265625.1 Prevotella sp. 885 | reverse complement strand
ACGAATATCGGTTCTGTCACCTGGTCTCAGCTCGTTTTCGTCAAGGTATATGTGAACAAGCTTTGTTTCTTTCTTTTGCTCTACAAACACGTCTTTAAGGTCGAACCAATCCAGCATGTGTTCGGGCAAAAGACATTCTGCAAGGAGTCTATACTTTTCCATATTTATCCGTTCTTTGACTTTATAAACGGACAATATAGTGTTTTTATTGTACTACGATATCCACACACTTTTTCCAGTGGTCCAGAAGTTTCCTGCAGTTGTTGATAATGGCATCATCAGGATTTCTCAGTCTGAAGAGCGTTCTCGCTATATTCTGAAGCCTGCTCCGTGGGACAACACTCTATATACAAGAAAGCAAATTCCTGCCAATGAACACCTTACAATGCAGATAGCATCTCAAGTATATGGTGTTGTCACAGCAGAAAACGGTCTTTGCTTCACTCCTCATGGAGATATGGTTTACATAACCAAACGCTTTGATGTTGCTGAGGATGGAAGCAAGTACTATATGGAAGATTTCGCTTCGCTGTTATGTAAAAGCGAGGCAGAGCATGGCTCTTATTTCAAGTATGAAGGTAGTTTTGAGGATGTTGCTCGTATGATAATAAAGTACATTCCTGCTTGGATGGTTGCCATGGAGAGATTCTTCAGATTAGTGGTTTTCAATTATATCTATGGTAATGGCGACGACCATCTGAAAAACTTCTCAATAATAAAGGTTGGCAATAGTTACCAGCTTGCTCCTGCCTATGATTTGATGAATACGTGTCTTCATATAGAAGGTGACGACTTTGGGCTTAACGGAGGTTTGTCCTTGTCGTTGGAAAAGAGCGACGTCTATGACCGTACAGGACATCCTTGCCGTTTGGATTTTGAACGCTTTGGTGAATTTATCGGATTAAAAACGAAACGAATGAATACGATTTTGGATGCTTTTTCTTCATTGCCAATGGAGGCAAAGCAATTAGTCGGCAATTCTTTTTTGGACGATAAAATGAAGCGTACTTATTTGAGAATTGTAAATGAAAGAATAGCAAGATTCAATCGTAAATCAGAATAAAAATTATCTATACAAATCATCATTTATATTACACATAATGAAAACTTATCTATCACGATTTTTCGTTGCCGCTTCGTCCGTGCTTGCTACAGCGCTGACCACTACGGCAGTAGCCCAGACGGCAGACAGCAGGGCACCGCGCCCTATGGTCAGACCCAATGTGGCTAACCTCCTTCCATTGACGGGAGCCGAGGCAAAGACATCACCACGTGAGCAAGCCGAGCGATTGGCGCAGCTCAGGGCCTACCGTCCCTTGCTCTTCAAGGCACGCATTGCAGGTCAGGCTGTGGCAGGACAGCTGAAGCCCGTGAAGCGTGCGGTGCCGGCAAAGGCTGACGCCGCTCCCTTCTATGTCAGCAAGGCTCCCCAGTCCGTACCACTCGGCAGGGAACTGTGGGCAAACATTATGCAGAGCGGACGTTGGGCTGACTCTGACCCTGACTACGGCATGTATTCGTTCGGCGTATCAGGCAAGATGGAGATGAACGAGAAGTACGTGGACGCAAGGATGTATGCCAATGCGGGTGGCGCTCTGTCAGGCGACCGACTGGACATCGTGAAGTATGACAGCTCCGTGGGCACGATGACGCACTACTGCTTCGACGCTGAGACGGGCGACCTGAAGTCGAGCGACTACCTCAGCGACTACTCGTTGTGGGCGACCGAGACTGCTGTTGCTGCAGACGGAACCGTGTATGGCGACTTCTTCACGGGTGACGCATCGAGCTATGAGCTTGGCATCGCTGACTATGCGAACAATACGCGCAGCACCATTGGTTCGCTTCACAATTATTATGTGGCGCTTGGCATCACGAAAGACAACGTGCTATACGGCATCAGCACATACGGCGACCTCTATCGCATCGACACCAAGACAGCCAAGGAGAGTCTTGTGGGCAGCACAGGCGTGAAGCTTATGCTCAGCGACGGTTCGTGGAACGTGCAGAGTGGCGAGATTGATCAGGCGTCGGGCATCTTCTATTGGGCTTGCACCGACCATACAGGCGCTTCAGCTCTCTACACCGTTGACCTCACATCAGGCGCAGCCACAAAGGTGGGCGACATTGTCAACAATGAGCAGCTGGCGCTTCTCTCCATTCCTAAGGAGACCGTAGCGGACGCCGCACCAGGCATGACTGCTGACCTTGACGTAGTCCTCGACAAGGCTTCGCTTGCCGGAAACCTGACATTCACCGTGCCCACCACCACATACCGTGGCTCGCAGCTGACTGGAGAGGTGAACTACGTGGTGTCGGTGGACGGCAAGAGCGTGGCTACGGGCAAGGCTTCGGCTGGAGCTGCCGTTAGTGAGAAGTTTACCGTAAAGCGTGGCAACCGCCTCTTCAGCGTGGTGCTCTCCAACGCCGCCGGCAATGGTCCGAAGGCTTATAAGACTGTCTTTGTGGGCGACGATACGCCTTGCAAGCCTACCAACGTGAAAGCCAGTCTCGACATAGCAACGGGTAAGCTGTCGCTTTCATGGGATGCCGTGACGAAGGGAATCAATAACGGATACGTGGGCGATGTAACCTACGACGTGGTTAGATATCCAGATAACAAGACTTTGGCAAGCGCTACTACTAATACATCGCTCACCGACCAGTTGCCGGGTGGCAATCTGACGGGCTATTACTACACCGTTACGGCACGCAGCGGACAGCGCAAGAGCGAGCCGGAACAGTCGAACAGCGTCTCTTACGGCGACATGCTGGAGCCGCCTTATTATCAGGGCTTCGACAATGAGGCGTCTCTTAACGTCTTCACCATCATCGATGCCAACGAGGACGGAGCCACATGGAAGTTCTGCGAGAACGACGGAACAGGTCAGTCGTCGGCACAGATTGAGTATGGCGATAGCGAGGACGGTCACGACGACTGGCTCATCATGCCGCCGCTCAAGCTGAAGAAGGGTCAGGTTTATAACGTGTCGTTCCGTGTGGCAAGCATGGGCGAGTCGTACCCTGAGGAGATGGAGGTGATGTACGGCAGCGAGCCTACAGCCGAAGCGATGACACACACTCTCATGGCCAAGACCAAGATATCCAACGTGGAGTATGAGACTCTGAAGGCAGAGCTTACACCGGATAAGGACGGCGCGTTCTACATCGGTTTCCATTGCACCACCGACGGATACAACTTCTACAAGCTTGTCCTTGACGATATCACCGTGAAGGGAAATTCGCAGAAGGCTCCTGACGCAGCCACCAACCTCCGCGTGGTGCCCGCAGAGGACGGTTCGGCTAAAGCCACATTCTACTTCACTGCCCCGACAAAGGCTATCGACGGCACCAAGCTCACCTCTGACCTCGACGTCTACATCATGCGTGACGGTGAGGAGATACAGCAGATGTCAGCCGTAAAGCCGGGCAGCGAACAGTACTATATTGACAATTGGGCGCAGAACGGCGTAAACACTTACTCTGTCATAGCCTCTAACGATGAGGGTACGGGACGCGAGAGCCAGAAGGTTTCGGCTTATGTGGGCAAGGATACGCCAGCATCGCCGACCGGCATCAAGGCTACTACCACCGACAACGACATCACGCTGACTTGGAATCCGGTAACAACGGGAACCAATGGAGGATACATCGACCCGAATGATGTGGTGTATAACGTGTACGAAATAATCGAGACCGGTACCGGCGTTAGCCTCCCGCTCGTCGATCAGGTATCAGCCACAACCATCACCATCCCATACGACACCAACGACGGCGATCAGGAGATGATAAATTACGCTCTCTCTGCCGAGAACTCTGTGGACGAGGGTCCGCGCGTAATGTCGCCGGGCATCATTGTCGGCACACCTTACACGCTGCCTTTCGAAGAGCACTTCAAGGGTGGCAGACTGGACAACGCCATGTGGTGGACTGACCAGACAGGCGAAGTGGGCTTCGACCTTATGCAGGGCATGTCGTCGGAAGGCGACGGAGGATGCTCGGGCTACATCGCTGAGACTGATTCGGACAAGGCTAAGATTGGCGTGGGCAAGATAGCGCTGGACGGAGCCGAGAATCCGATGCTCGTCTTCTCTTATATGTCAACGGCAGCAAAGGAGCAAGCCGACATCGAGCTTTACGTAAAGACTCCCGGCAAGGACGACGTGCTCTACAAGACATTCAAGTGCGGCGGCGAAGGATCGTCAGCATGGACAACGATGTCCGTGCCGCTCGACAAGAACTTGGCAAGTCAGAAGTATGTCATGCTGACGTTCATCGTTCAGACACCTGCCGGCACAGCACTATATATAGATAATGTATGCGTGCGCGATGTGGCAGGTAAAGACCTGCGTGCTTCGATGACCGCACCAGAGAAGGTTCGTCGTGGCGAGAACGTCACAGCCAAGGTTGCGGTGGAGAATGTGGGTAGCGTTGCAGCCCGCTCATACGCCGTCCGCCTCTATGCCGACGGCAAGCTGGTGGACACTAAGGACATCAACGAAACCCTTGAGCCGAACGAACGTCACATAGTGGAGCTGACATACAAGAGCTCGGTAGTGGACAAGTCGCCGCTGGCGTTGAAGGCAGAGGTGGCAATAGACGAGGACGCCACACCTGACGACAACATAGTTGAGGCAACCGTAGAGCTGACCGCTTCCACACGTACAGCCCCCGAGAGCGTAGACGCTACGACGGCGGACGGCAAGGTGGTAAGCGTGACATGGAAGAAGGTGGAGGAGAAGTCGGAGACAGTGACGGACGACTTCGAATCGTACACTCCGTGGGCAATGGACGACTTCGGCGAGTGGACATCCGTATACGGCGAGAAGGGCATCGCAAAGGGTCCGTTCAGCCGCACATATCCTCATCCCGCAGAAGGCAAGCGCTTCGCCTACACATTGGTGGAGCCGTCGTCATGGATAGTCAATACGGTGCTCGACCAGAACCCGTGTTTGAAGCCCCGTTCAGGAAAGGCTTACCTGGCATCGTTCTACAGCGTGGAGGACTCGAAGTTCATCCCCGCCGACAACTGGCTTATATCGCCGCCGCTCACCGAGCGCAAGCAGACAGTGAGCTTCTGGGCTAACAACTTCAAGAACGCCAACCTCGGTTATTCAGAGGACTTCGAGGTGCTCTACTCTACAGCCGGAACAGCCATCGCCGACTTCAAGACCACGGTTTTGAAGGCAAAGGCAGAGACAGGCGAATGGAAGCAGTATACAGTGGAACTGCCGCAGGGCGCCACTTTCTTCGCCATCCATAACAACACCGCCGACACCTACATGTTCATGGTGGACGACGTGACGTACGAGGCTGGCACCGGCGTGGTAAAGGCATACAACGTCTATCGCGACGGCGTGTTCCTGGCACAGGTGAAGGCTGACGCTGCAGCCGAATACACCGACACACAGGCAGACGGCGGACGTCACCGCTACGCTGTCTCTGCTGTATACGTAGGCGGCGAGTCGGAGGCGACACAGGCTCCTGTGGTTACTGCAGTGGACGCATTGCCCGCTACCGAGGCACAGCAGACTTATGACGTTTACACACCGGACGGCAAGGTGATGGCAAGAGGAGCCAAGAAGCTTGGCACGCTGCCGAAGGGAGTGTATAAGGTGAAGAAGCAGAGCAAATAAGAAAGACTGTGGAGGATGTGTTTTAGGAGGCTATGGCGTCCCGCCATAGTCACGCACCCACGAACGACCAGCAATAATGAGCTGATAGACGTTCTGCTATGGGAGGCTGCGTGACTACGGCGAGACGCCGTAGCCTCCTATGTTTGTTTTGTCAGCTTGTAAATTTCCTGTTCACTTTCCTAAAACATCAACTTCTCAATGTTAGCGATAGTTGATACGCGTTCTCTCACCAGTTGTTAAGCATTCTCTCACCATCCAAATAGAGTTACTTGGAAATCAGCCGAAAAAAACCTGTGTAATGTGGGAGAATGTGGCGCTTTTTTAGTATCTTTGCATAAGATAGCCCCTTATGCGGACTCAATCTTAGCAATAAAACTAAAAAGCAACACCAGAAAAGATATGAACGATTTCAGAAAGTATGCCACAGGTCACCTTGGCATGAACGGAATGACGCTCGACGAAGTGATGAAGGCACAGGCTCAGTATATGAACCCCTACATCCTGGAGGAGCGCCAGCTCAACGTCACACAGATGGACGTTTTCTCGCGTCTCATGATGGACCGCATCATCTTCCTCGGCACAGAGGTCAACGATTATACAGCCAATACATTGACTGCACAGCTCCTTTACCTCGACTCTATTGACAGCGGTAAGGACATCTCTATCTATATCAACTCTCCCGGCGGCAGCGTAACGGCTGGTCTCGCCATCTACGACACAATGCAGTTTATCTCAAGCGACGTGGCAACCATGTGTACTGGCATGGCGGCTTCGATGGCTGCCGTACTCCTCGTGGCAGGTAAGGAAGGCAAGCGCTCGGCACTTACACACAGCCGCGTGATGATACACCAGCCGCTCGGTGGCGTACAGGGACAGGCTTCGGACATCGAGATAGAGGCTCGTGAGATTCAGAAATTCAAGAAGGAACTCTATACCATCATCTCTGATCACTCGCACACTCCGTTTGACAAGGTGTGGGCAGACTCTGACCGCAACTACTGGATGACAGCCCAGGAGGCGAAGGAGTACGGAATGATTGACTCGGTGATGACAAGAAAGAAGCAATAAGAGAAATAAAAGGAAAATGCCAAAGAAAGTTTGCAGCTTCTGCGGAAGAAGCGAGAAGGACGTCAATCTGCTCATCACCGGATTGAACGGATTTATCTGCGACGCCTGTGCGCAGCAGGCCTACCAGATTGTGATGGAGGCTGGCTTCGGGCCGGAGGGAACGCGCAGGAAACCCGCATTCGACGTGTCGCTCAGCGACGTGCCCAAGCCCACGGAGATAAAGAAATATCTCGACGAATATATCATCGGACAGGACGAGGCTAAGAAGTATCTCTCCGTAGCCGTATACAACCACTATAAGCGTCTGAATCAGCCCGAAGACGACAAGGGCGTGGAGATAGAAAAGAGCAACATCATCATGGTGGGCTCTACGGGTACGGGCAAGACGCTTCTCGCACGTACCATAGCGAAGCTCCTCAAGGTGCCGTTCACCATCGTGGACGCCACGGTCTTTACCGAGGCTGGATACGTGGGTGAGGACGTGGAGAGCATCCTCTCGCGTCTGCTTCAGGTGGCTGACTTTGATGTGGCTGCCGCCGAGCGAGGCATCGTCTTCATCGACGAGATTGACAAGATAGCCAGAAAGGCGGACAACCCCAGCATCACGCGCGACGTGAGCGGCGAGGGTGTGCAGCAGGGTCTGCTCAAGCTCCTCGAGGGAACAATGGTGAACGTGCCGCCAAAGGGCGGACGCAAGCACCCCGACCAGGACTACATACACGTCGACACACGCAACATCCTCTTCATCTGTGGTGGTGCGTTTGACGGCATAGAGCGCAAGATAGCACAGCGTCTCAATACGCACGTCGTAGGATTCAATTCCGTGCAGAACGTGCGCAACCTCGACAAGGGCGACCTCATGAAGTATATCCTTCCGCAGGACCTCAAGTCGTTCGGTCTCATACCAGAGATTATCGGACGTCTGCCCGTGCTCACTTATCTCAATCCGCTCGGACGAGAGGCGCTGCGCCGCATCCTCGTGGAGCCGAAGAACTCTATCGTAAAGCAGTATAAGAAGCTCTTCGAGATGGACGGCATAAAGCTGGAATTCACCGAAGAAACATACGACTTCATCGTCGACAAGGCTGTGGAGTATAAGCTCGGCGCACGCGGACTGCGCTCCATCGTGGAGTCGATAGTCATGGACGCCATGTTTGAGGTGCCTGCCAAGAAGGTGGACTCATTTACCGTAACTCTCGACTACGCAAAGAGCCAGCTCGAGAAATCGAACCTTAAATAAGAAGGAGATGCGCGGGAGGCAAGGACACAGACGAGCCTGTCTCCCACGCATATCTCAGAGACATTAAATCTTATTACTATGACTGGGACAATTAACCTAACCGGACAACTGAAGCATTACTTCGGCTTCTCTTCCTTCAAGGGAGAGCAGGAAGCCATCATACGCAATCTGCTTGACGGCAACGACACCTTTGTGCTCATGCCGACGGGCGGAGGAAAGAGCCTGTGCTATCAGTTGCCGTCTCTAATCATGGAGGGCACGGCCATTGTCGTGTCGCCGCTGATAGCGCTCATGAAGAACCAGGTGGATGTCATCAATTCGCTCGGCGAGGAGACGGGAGTGGCACACTATCTCAACTCCTCACTCAACAAGGCTGCCATACAGCAGGTGCATGACGACGTGCACAGCGGAAAGACCAAGCTGCTGTACGTGGCACCCGAATCGCTCAACAAGGAAGACAACCTGGAATTCTTCCGCTCGTTCAAGATTTCGTTCTACGCCGTGGACGAGGCGCACTGTATCTCCGAATGGGGACACGACTTCAGACCAGAATACCGAAACATACGTCCTACCATATCCAAGATAGGCGACGCTCCCGTCATAGCACTCACCGCTACGGCTACGGACAAGGTGAGGATGGACATCAAGAAGAGCCTCGGTATTATGGATGCAAAGGAATTCAAGAGTTCGTTTAATCGCCCCAACCTATATTATGAGGTAAGGCAGAAGACAAAGGATATCGACCGCCAGATAATAAAGTTTATCAAGCAGCATCACGGAAAGAGCGGCATCATCTATTGCATTTCGCGCAAGAAGGTGGAAGAACTGGCTGCCGTGCTCAAAGCCAATGACATCAAGGCGGCACCTTATCATGCCGGACTCGACTCGGCTACGCGTTCGAAGACGCAGGACGACTTCCTCATGGAGCGAATTGACGTCATTGTGGCTACGATAGCCTTCGGAATGGGCATCGACAAGCCAGATGTACGCTTCGTAATACATTATGACATTCCGAAGAGCCTGGAGGGATATTATCAGGAAACCGGCAGAGCAGGACGTGACGGCGGCGAGGGCATGTGCATTGCCTTCTACGCATATAAGGACCTTCAGAAACTGGAGAAGTTTATGGAGAGCAAGCCTGTGGCTGAACAGGACATCGGAAAGCAGCTTCTGCAAGAGACGGCGGCATACGCCGAGTCGTCTGTATGCAGAAGACGCATCCTCCTGCATTACTTCGGAGAGGAATATACGAAGGACAACTGCGGCAACTGCGACAACTGTCTGCATCCCAAGACACAGCACGAAGGCAAGGAACAGCTGCTCATCGTCCTGAAAGCCATCATGGCAGTGAAGGAGGCATTCCGTCAGGACTACGTGGTGGACTTCATAAAGGGCAGAGCCACGGACGACATCGTGTCGCACAAGCACGAACAGCTGGAAGAGTTCGGAGCAGGAGAGGACATGCCGTCGAAGGTGTGGAATCCTGTGATTCGTCAGGGTATGATTGCCGGATATATCGTCAAGGACGTGGAGAACTACGGACTGCTGAAGGTGACGGCTGCCGGACGCCGATATGTGAAGAACCCGACGGACTTTACGTACGTGGAGGACACTGACTTCAGCGAGTCGGCTGAGGACGAGATGGAAGATCACGGAGTATCGGCTCTCGACCCGACACTCTACAGCATGCTGCAGGACTTGAGAAAGAATACAGCACGCAAGTGTAACCTGCCCGCATACGTAATCTTTCAGGACGTGTCTCTGGAACAGATGGCAACGCTTTATCCCGTCACCGTGGACGAACTGAAGAACATTCAGGGCGTGGGCGTCGGCAAGGCTAAGCGTTACGGCAAGGAATTCTGCCAGCTTATCAAGACTTACTGTGAGGAGAACGATATAGAACGTCCTGAAGAACTCTTCGTGCGCACCGTGGCGAAGGACTCGATGACGAAGGTGAAGATCATCGGATTCCTCGACCGTCGCATGCCTCTCGACGACATCGCCTCTACGCTCAACCTTGAGTTTGAAGAACTGTTGGACGAGATTGACGCCATCGTATACAGCGGCACAAAAGTGAACATCGACTACTTCCTCGAAGACGTAATGGACGAAGATCAGGTGGACGACATCTATGAGTACTTCCGCGAGAGCGAGACGGACAGCATAGATGATGCTGTGGACGAACTCGGTGGCGACTACGAGGACAACGAAATAAGACTGGTTCGCATAAAGTTCCTGTCGGAACAGGCGAATTAAAGTTGAGAATTGAGAGTTGAGAATTTGGAGTTGAGAGTTATGATTACCTTTTTTAATCATTTAAGATTGCTACATTATTAATATGCATATCATAACTCTCAACTCTCAATTCTGAACTCTCAACTAAGTACATCTCTCAACTTTTCCGCTCTCTGACGTTAATTAGCATTAACGTAAAAATTAAATGCCCTGTTTTTTTTTCCGAATGGATTTTTATTGCTAAATTTGCATGCAATAAATTTTTTAAGTTATATGTCATCATTTGTTGCTGATAAAATTGTAATGGACGGTCTCACTTACGACGACGTCCTGCTTATCCCAGCTTATTCAGAGGTACTGCCCAAGACGGTAGAGTTGCAAACCAAGTTCTCAAGGAACATCAGCCTGAATGTGCCCTTTGTCACAGCAGCCATGGACACCGTAACGGAGTCGGCTATGGCTATTGCCATCGCGCGTGAAGGCGGCATCGGTGTTATCCACAAGAACATGTCGATAGAGGACCAGGCTCGTCAGGTGGCTATCGTGAAGCGTGCCGAGAACGGCATGATTTACGATCCCGTGACCATTCGCCGTGGAAAGACGGTGAAGGATGCCCTCGACATGATGGCGGAATATCACATCGGAGGTATTCCCGTAGTTGATGAGGACAATCATCTCGTTGGTATCGTCACCAACCGTGACCTGCGTTTCGAGCGTCACCTTGACAAGCTCATCGACGACGTGATGACACGCGACAACCTTGTCACAACACACATCAAGACCGATCTTGTGGCTGCTGCCGAAATTCTGCAGAGCAACAAGATTGAGAAGCTCCCCGTTGTTGACGGTGACAACCATCTCGTAGGTCTTATCACATACAAGGACATCACCAAGGCTAAGGACAAGCCAATGGCATGCAAGGACGACAAGGGTCGTCTGCGTGTGGCTGCTGGTGTGGGCGTAACAGCCGACACCCTCGAGCGTATGAGCGCTCTCGTTGAGGCTGGCGCTGACGCCGTTGTCATCGACACAGCTCATGGTCACTCTAAGTTCGTTATCGAGAAGCTCCGCGAGGCTAAGGCTTCATTCCCCAACGTAGATATCGTTGTGGGTAACGTAGCTACTGGTGCTGCCGCCAAGATGCTCGTCGACAATGGAGCCGACGCGGTGAAGGTGGGCATCGGGCCGGGCTCTATCTGTACCACACGTGTGGTTGCAGGTGTAGGTGTGCCGCAGCTCAGCGCTGTGTATGACGTATTCTCAGCTCTCCAGGGCACAGGCGTGCCTTTGATTGCTGACGGTGGTCTGCGCTATTCAGGCGACGTGGTTAAGGCACTCGCTGCCGGTGGTAGCTCAGTAATGATCGGTTCGCTCGTGGCAGGTACAGAGGAAAGCCCCGGCGACACCATCATCTTCAACGGTCGTAAGTTTAAGAGCTACCGTGGTATGGGTTCGCTCGAGGCTATGGAGAACGGATCGAAGGACCGCTACTTCCAGGCTGGTACAAAGGACGTGAAGAAGCTCGTGCCGGAAGGCATCGCAGGACGCGTACCTTACAAGGGAACCGTTCAGGAAGTTATCTATCAGCTCATCGGCGGTCTGCGCTCTGGTATGGGTTACATCGGAGCAGGCACCATCGAGGCTATGCACAACGCCAAGTTCACACGCATCACCAATGCCGGCGTGCTTGAGAGCCACCCGCACGACATTACCATCACAAGTGAGGCTCCTAACTATTCACGTCCACAGTAATAACAGGACGGACACTCTATAAAGCAATGGTCCGCGCCGCGTTTCCGAGGAAATGCCACGGACCATTGCTTACGCTTTTTTTAGACGTATCCGCATAAGACGGAACATGACTCACCCCTTAATATATAATGTATATACAGATACACCACATGCTGACGATTAACGTACACCCCGATTCGTCATACTGAATAAGAAAATACGCCGTAAGGCAAACAAAATACAGAAAGAACACATAAACAGAAATGAATAAGATTAAATCACTGTTGGCTGCATTGCTACTTGCCGCAGGCAGCGTGTCGGCACAGACCGCCGACCCTACGATTATGACCATAAACGGACAGGCAGTGCCGCGTTCTGAGTTTGAGTATTCATACAACAAGAACAACGCTGAGACTGTCGTCGACAAGAAGAGCGTAGCTGATTATGTTGACCTCTTTGTCAATTACAAGCTCAAGGTGCTGGCAGCACAGGCAGAAGGACTGGACACGGCAAAGGCATTCAGAGACGAGTTTCTGATGTATCGTAACCAGCAGGTGCGTCCGTCATTCATCGACGATAACGATGTGGAGCGCGAGGCACGCAATATATACAAGCAGACACAGCAGCGCGTAGACGGCAACGGAGGCTTGGTGCATGCTTACCACATCCTCGTGGCTTTGAAGCAGAAAGCGTCGCAGGCAAGTCAGGACTCTGCCAAGCTGCGTGCCGACAGCATCTATACGGCGCTGAAGAAGGGCGCCGACTTTGAGGATTTGGCACGTCGTTGCTCGGACGACAAGATGTCAGGCATGCGTGGTGGCGACCTTTCATGGGTGCAGAAGGGACAGACCGTTAAGGAGTTTGAGCAGAAGATATTCGGAATGAAGAAGGGCGAGACTTCAGAGCCGTTCCTCTCACCGTTCGGTTATCATATCGTTTACGTAAAGGATCGCGGCAACTTCTTCCCGTACGACTCGGTTCGTACTGACATCCGCAGATTCATCGACCAGCGCGGCATCCGCGAGCAGATCATCACACAGAAGATTGATTCCATCGCAAAGGCTGACAAGGTGAAGCCCGGCGACATTCTGGACAAGCGTGTGGAGGAGATGACAGCAAACGATCCGTCACTCAAGAACCTCATCCGTGAGTATCACGACGGACTGTTGCTCTACGAAATCTCAAACCGCACAGTGTGGAACCGTGCGGCAAAGGACGATAAGGCACTTGAGGCTTATTTCAAGAAGAACCGCAAGAAGTATCGTTGGGACGAACCGCGCTTCAAGGGCATCGCTTACTACGTGAAGGACGCTGCCGACGTGGAGAACGTGAAGAACGCCATCAAGAACATTCCTTTCGAGGCTTGGGCAGACACGCTGCGCAAGGAGTTTAACGACTCGACGGTTCGCATCAAGGTGGTGAAGGGCATCTTCAAGAAGGGCGACAACACCCTCGTGGACAACGAGATATTCCAGACAGGTGCAAAGGTGAAGCCCGTAGAGGGTTATCCCATCACAGCCGTATACGGCGAGAAGCTCAAGGCTCCGAAGACATACAAGGACGTGCGCGAGCTTGTTGTAGCTGACTATCAGGAAGAACTTGAGAAGAAGTGGGTGGCTGATCTGCGCAAGAAGTATAGCGTAAGCGTAGACAAGGCTGTGCTCGAGACTGTAAACAAGCACTAAGCACACATATATAATATAAGTATATTAGGAATATACATTCAAATTGATAGATGAACAAACAGAGAGTAACCATATTTATTGCGGCAGCAGCCATGCTGCTTGCCGTGATAGGAGCAAATGCAAACCGCGGAAAGGCTATGCAGCTTGCTCTCAAGACCGACACTACGGAGGTGGAGAGCGACGAGCCGGTCTCGCTCCCCGAACTGTCGGAGGAGAAGCCCGTTGTGGACAATACACCTCCTGAGCACAGCGTTGTGGACGAGGTGATGTGGGTGGTAGGCGATGAGCCTATCCTCAAGTCGGATGTCGAGATTATGCGCCTGCAAGGTGAGGCTGAAGGCGTGACATGGCATGGCGATCCTGACTGTTCCATACCGGAGCAGATAGCCGTGCAGAAGCTCTTCCTCCATCAGGCAGCCATCGACTCTGTCACCGTTACAGAGTCAGAGATTGCACAGAACATCGAGATGCAGATAAACCGCTGGATACAGCAGGCGGGTTCGAAGGAGAAGCTGGAGGAATACAAGAAGATGACAGTCGCACAGATGAGACAGCAGCTCCACGACGACTTCAAGAACAACCAGCTGATTCAGCAGATGCGTGAGAAGCTGGTGAGCGACATATCAGTAACTCCGTCCGAGGTGCGCAAGTTCTTCCGCGATATGCCGGAGGACAGCATACCGTTCGTGCCGACAGAGGTGGAGGTGGAGATTGTCACCAAGCAGCCGAAGATTTCGCAGGAAGAAATCAATCGTGTGAAGAACGATCTGCGCGAATACACGGAGCGTGTCACATCGGGCGAGACCTCATTCGCCACTCTCGCACGTCTCTACTCTGAAGACCCGGGTTCTTCACGCCAGGGAGGAGAGATGGACTATGTGGGAAGAGGTATGCTCGACCCGGCGTTCGCCACCGTGGCGTTCAATCTTACAGACCCGAAGAAGATATCCAAGATAGTGGAGTCGGAGTATGGATTCCACATCATTCAGCTCATCGACAAGAGAGGTGACAGAATAAAGGTGCGCCACATCCTCCGCATTCCGCGAGTTTCGCCGGAGGCAACCGAGGAGATGCGTCTGCGTCTTGACTCCGTGGCAGATGACATCAGAGCCAAGAAGCTGACCTTTGAGGAGGCTGCCACTTACTTCTCCGACGACAAGGACACACGTAATAATAAGGGTCTGATGTCGTTTAACGCAGAGGACGGACGCACATCACGCTTCCAGATGAAGGACCTCCCCACTGAGGTGGCACGCGAGGTGGAGCACATGGAAGTTGGAGACGTGTCGAAGGCATTCTCAATGGTTAACGAGAAAGGCAAGACTGTCGTGGCTATCGTAAAACTGAAGAGCCGCACACCGGCTCACCGCGCCACCATCACCGAGGACTATCAGGTAATGAAGAACGTGGTGTTGCAGAAGATGCGTGCCGACTTCCTTCATGAATGGGTGGTCAACAAGATTAAGACCACGTATGTGAAGATGGCAGACAGATGCAAGAGTTGCAAGTTTGAATATGAAGGATGGATTAAGTGATCTATGAAGTGATCTTATAATAAAATGGAAAAACAGAAATCCAAAATCATACATAATTGGCATAGAACCGTCCTGATGGCGGTTCTATGCCTTTTTGGCTTCTGCCTGCTCTCGGCTATGGCGGCGCCAAACAAGAAGAAAAAGCGTAGGAAGACAGACGAACGTGTGTATCTCGTCCATTCGGATGAGCTGCGATACGACCAGTATAGCAGCGTTCCTGACGCGCAGATACTGAAGGGAAAGGTGCATTTCACGCATGCCGGAGCCCAGCTTTGGTGCGACAGCGCCTACTTCTTCCAGGAGGCCAACGCCGTGGAAGCGTTTGGACACGTGCGCTTCAAGCAGGGCGACACGCTCTCCATGACCTGCGACTATGCCGACTATGACGGAGCTGAGCAGATGATGCATGCCAGAAACCATGTGGTGCTAAAGCATCGTACGCAGACGCTTTACACCGATTCGCTCGACTATGACCGCATTTACGAGAACGCCTACTTCTTCGAAGGAGGAAAACTCGTGGACGGAAAGGACCGTCTGGTGAGTGACTGGGGCGAGTATAATACCGTAACACGTAAGGCTACGTTCCTCTATTCGGTGGAGATGTTCAGCGGTCATAACCATATCACTACGGATACGCTACATTACGACACGCGAACATCAGTGGCTCACGTCACCGGACCGTCTACGGTGCGTTCGAAGGAGAGTGTCATACACACCACTGACGCCTACCTTAACTCGCGTACCGACCGCTCGCAGCTCTTCGGACGCTCCACCATCGTGGACGGCGACAAGACCATTACGGGCGATTCGCTCTATCATGACAACAACAACGGCAACAACGAAGGATTCGGTAACGTGGTTTTCGTAGACCACAAAAACAAGAATGAGCTGCATGCAGGACGCTTCTTCTATAACGAGAAGGACGGTTATGGATATGCCACGAAGCGTGCCATGCTTGTAGACTACTCGCAGAAGGACACGCTGTGGATGCATGCCGACTCGATGAAGCTCTATACATACAACATCAATACCGACTCGGTGAGACGTGAGGTGCACGCTTTCCGCCATGTCCGTTCGTTCCGCAACGACATGCAGGCGGTGTGCGACTCGCTTGTCGCCACTTCCATTGATTCGTGCATGACGATGTATCACGACCCGATAGCGTGGAACATCAACCGTCAGATTCTCGGAGAAGTGATAAAGGTGTATATGAGCGACTCCACAATAAAGCGTGCAGAGGTCATCAATCAGGCGCTCTCGGTGGAACAGGTGGATGACAAGCACTTCAATCAGATATCCTCAAAGCGCATGGACGCCTTCTTTAAGGACGGAAATATGCGTCGCGCGGATGCCGTCGGAAACGTCAAGACCGTATATTACAACGCCGATAGCAAGGACTCGGTTCTCACGGAGCTTAACTATCTGGAGACGGATACGATGCGAATGTTTGTGTCTGAGAAGAGACAGCTGGAGAAGATATGGGCTTCGAAGTCCACGGGAACGATGTATCCTATTACGCAGATACCGCCAGACAAGTATCGTCTGCCTGAGTTTGCGTGGTTCGACTATATCAGACCTACCGACAAGGACGACATATTCAACTGGCGCGGAAAGAATGCCGGCACCGAACTGAAGGCGGTCCGCAGACGTGAAGCGCCGTTGCAGACGCTGTCTGGAGAGTGACGCAGTGCATCACACAGATTGTGAACAAGCATCATTGCTGCGTATTTCGTCTTACATATATCTAATTTTATACATATATATAAATGTATTTCGGCAATCGCCGCCCACGCGG
This sequence comes from Prevotella sp. 885, assembly GCF_002265625.1. Lineage (GTDB taxonomy): Bacteria > Bacteroidota > Bacteroidia > Bacteroidales > Bacteroidaceae > Prevotella. The sequence goes on along the minus strand of NZ_NOVE01000007.1, from coordinate 83,718 downwards.
CTTCCATCACACGTTTCGCTTCTCCAATGAGCGACGTGACATATTAGACGCCTTGAAGAGGGGAGTGGCGCCGGAGGATGTGGCAAGACAGTCGCTGGAAGGTTCGTCCGAAGGCGACCGTAAATCGGCAAGACAGCCGGCACGTATCACCGGATGGCTCTTCATAGTGGCGCTGCTGTTACTGTTGGCAGCCCTGATGGCGTTGCTGGCTTGCTGAACTTAGGTAAGCCGTGGACAAGAATGTGGGTATATATTAACAGACCATTTTAACGTATGAGCGATATTATACAACTTCTGCCCGATTCCGTGGCAAACCAGATAGCCGCCGGCGAGGTGATACAGCGCCCCGCCAGCGTTATAAAGGAGCTGGTGGAGAACTCCGTTGACGCGGGTGCCACCAGCATCAATGTGGTGTGTGTCGACTCAGGACGCACCACCATACAGGTTGTGGACAATGGTAAAGGTATGTCAGAGACTGATGCCCGTCTCTCGTTCGAGCGTCATGCTACGTCGAAGATACGAAAGGCGGACGACCTTTTCAACCTTCACACTATGGGATTCCGCGGCGAAGCGCTTGCTTCCATTGCAGCTGTGTCGCAGGTGGAGTTGAGGACACGCATGGCAGACGACGAGGTGGGAACGCTGCTTACCATAGCTGGTTCGCGTTTCGTGTCGCAAGAGCCGTGCTCATGTCCCGTCGGAAGCAACTTCAAAATTGAGAATCTCTTCTTTAATGTTCCGGCAAGAAGGAAGTTCCTGAAGTCGAACACCACCGAACTTAACAACATTGTAAGCGCTTTCGAGCGTATAGCCCTTGTATATCCCGAGATAGCTTTCTCGCTTTATAATAACAACAACGAGATGTATAATCTCCGTTCCTGCGGTTTGAGACAGCGCATCGTGGACATCTTCGGCAAGAAAATCAATCAGCACCTTCTACCTTTGGACGTCGACACATCGATGTGTCGCATCTCCGGCTTCGTGGGTAAGCCCGAGTCGGCACGTAAGAAGGGCGCTCACCAGTACTTCTTCGTTAACGGTCGCTACATGAAACATCCTTATTTTCATAAGGCAGTGATGATGGCTTACGACCGTCTTGTGCCTGAAGGCGAACAGGTGCCTTACTTTATCTACTTCAATGTGAATGCCGACGACATCGACGTGAACATCCATCCAACCAAGACCGAGATAAAGTTCGGCAACGAACAGGCTATATGGCAGATTCTATCAGCTGCCGTAAAGGACGCAGTGGGCATGTTCAATGACGTTACTGCCATCGAATTCGACACTGAGGGTCAGCCCGACATTCCAGCAGTAGGCGGTTTGGGTGGAGTTACTGCGCCCAAAGTGCAGTATAATCCCGAATACAATCCCTTCAAGGAATCGGCTCCAAAGAAGCCTACCGCTCCTTCTGAGTGGGACAAACTCTATGCAGGACTTGGTGATACGTCGCGCCAGCCCCGTCAGACAAGCTTCCTCCCGGATGACAGCGAGATAGTGCCGTCGCGTAATTTCAACAGCGACGACGCAGAAATGACCATTCCCTCGCGCGGTTTTGGTGATGCATACGCCATCCCATCACGTGGTTTTGGTGATGCAGATGTTCTTCCGTCTGACGGTTTTGGCGATATGGATGAGCCCGCTACTGACGAGATTGTGCAGTCGCGCACGCTTCCGTCCGATGCAGAACCTCAGTCTGCCGCCACCGATGAAGGACTGATGGCAGAGAAATCGCCCGACCATTATCAGTTTAAAGGCAAGTATATCATGACCGCCGTAAAGTCAGGACTGATGATTATCGACCAGCGTCGTGCACACATACGTATCCTATACGAGCGTTATCTCGCCCAAATGGCCGACCATCACAGCTATCCGCAGAAGCTGATGTTCCCTGAGGCACTCCATCTTACACCTGCCGACGGCAATGTCTTAGCATCGGTAATGACCGAGATGCAGTCGCTCGGCTTCGAGCTTAGCGACCTTGGAGGCAACACGTACGCCGTGAATGCCGTGCCGTCAGGACTGGAAGGCGTAAACTGCATCAATCTTCTGCAAGACCTTATAGCCTCTGCCCGAGACGTGTCTTCGTCGTCAGCAGCAAGCGTAGACGCCACTTTGGTCAGCAACGTCAACCACGAACTGGCGCTCGGCATGGCACGAGGAGCCGCTATCGGTTATGGCGAGGTGCTCAGCAACGAGGAAATGGAGACCATAATCAACAGTCTTTTCGCTTGTTCTAACTGCAATTACACCCCCGATGGCAAGAAAATCCTTGCCGTATATCGCCAGACAGATATGGAGCAACTCCTGGGGTAGGAAGCTAATAGTGTCAGTTTTGCATTATTTACATAAAATGTTAATACACAAAAAGATAAAATGAACACAAGATTATCCGAAATGTAAGATTTTTTATACTTTTAGGTAATATTTTTATGAAAAATTGATGTGGATACTGTTTTTATTAGTATCTTTGCAGCGATTTATAAGGTGAAAACCCTCTATACCAATATTAAAACTGAATAAAATTTTTGATTGTTAAAAAATAAAGGTTATGAAAAAGTTATTAATTGTTTTGGCAATGTGCGGTTTGTCAATGGGCTCAATGGCTCAGGAGACAACAGCAGATCCTGTAGAAAAGTACAGCGTTGCAACAAACTCATTCTGGAGCAACTGGTTTGTCCAGGTTGGTGCAGATTGGAATGCATTCTATTCAAATCAGGAGCACGGTCAGGGCCTCTCACGTAGCCCGTTCAAGGACTTCCGTTCAACTCCCGGTTTCTCAGTAGCTATCGGTAAGTGGTTCACACCGGGTCTTGGTCTTCGTACCAAGTTCTCTGGCGTTTGGGGTCGTACCGTAGTTGACGAGAACAAGCACTCTAACCATATTTGGACTCTTAACGAGAACGTTCTCTTCAACCTCAGCAACATGCTCTATGGTTATAATCCTAACCGCGTTTGGAACTTCGTTCCCTTCGTAGGTGCCGGTATCAACCGTAACTGCTGCGCTGACCGCTATGCAATGAACCTCTCAGCTGGTATCCTCAACACATTCCGTGTTAGCAAGCACGTAGGCATCCACTTCGAGCTTGGCTGGAACTATGCAGAGCAGGACCTCGACGCTGTTCCTGCAGACGGCAAGGGTGGCCGTATCTGGGAAGGCAAGGACAACAAGCTCTATGCTGAGCTTGGTCTGACCTTCAACCTCGGTAAGGCTTCTTGGGACAAGACTCCTGACGTAGACGCTATCAAGGCTCTCTCACAGGCTCAGATTGACGCTCTCAACGCTCAGCTCAACGACGCTAACGCAGAGAACGCTCGTCTGAAGAACCTCCTCGCTCAGAAGAAGGATGCTACAGCTGCTGTTAAGGAATACGTAGGTACTCCGGTATCTGTATTCTTCAACATCAACAAGTCAGTTATCGCTTCTAAGAAGGACCTCGTAAACGTTAAGAACATGGCTGAGTATGCTAAGGATAACAACGCTAACCTCCTCGTTACCGGTTATGCTGATAGCGCAACAGGTAAGCCTGCTTACAACCAGAAGCTCTCTGAGAAGCGTGCTGAGACCGTTGCTAACGAGCTCGTTAAGATGGGCGTTAGCCGCGACCAGATTACAACAGAGGCTAAGGGTGGTGTAAAGGATCTCTCTCCGATCTCTTACAACCGTCGTGCTACTGTTCAGGTTAAGTAATTTCAGAGCTTAACAACAAGTAACATAATACAAAAAGGGTGTTTTTCCTGTCAAGGAGAAGCACCCTTTTTTATTTGGTATTTTTTATTTAGTATTTTTTTATTCCTAACCCCTGATTCCTAACTCCTAATTACATTTACTCCCAATAATTTAGTAACTTTGCGGGTATGAATAAACTGAAACGATATTTCCGTTGGCTGTGCCGCATCGGGTATTGCCGTGGTTTCGGTGTGCAGTCGCCCTCGGCATACCGTTTTATCCGCTATGTCATCAACGAGCACTATCCGTATTATGCTTATTCAGACCTGTGCAGCGAATTGCCCGATGTCAGCTGGCTGGAACGCAAGCGTATGGAGCTGTATTTCCGCATTGCCAACTTCCGCCAGGCGAGCACATGGCTCTGCTACGGTGGCGACACGGCATTGCTGAAGAGATATGTAAGCAGCGGATGCAAGGCGTCGGCTGTACGCGCTGTTCAGACAAAGGAGGCAAGGGACGGAAAAATGGAAGCAGAGACAGTAGAAGTGGCACTCATCCGTCCCGTTGAGGGAAGCGAAGACTTCCTCACGTCTGTATTGCAGCATTCTGATATGGACACGCTGATATTGGTGGAGGACATCTATGACAATGCTTTGGCTAAGAAAATGTGGCAGACACTCCTGGCAAGCCCTCGCGTCAGCGTCTGTTATGACCTCTACTATCTCGGCATCGCATTTACTGATACAGACCGATACAAGACCAGTTACATCGTGAATTTCTGACATCCTGTTACATCGTAAATTTCTGATATTATGAAGTTATATACCCGACTTGGCGACGATGGCACCACCTCGCTCTATGGAGGCAAGCGTGTCATGAAGGACGACATACGCATTGAAGTGAGCGGCGAGATTGACGAACTGAATGCCCACATAGGGCTGCTTGCCGCTGAATCCGATGCGGAAGTATCGCGTTTTCTGGCGGAGATACAGGCTCGGTTGTTCATCATCGGATCCAGTCTTTCGTCCACGGTGGGCAATCGTACTTGGCGTGTCGGCAAAGACGTGCAGGGAGAAGGCTGTCTGGGATGCGACGAAATAGCAAGGCTGGAGCATGAGACAGACCGCTTGCAGTCTATAGTTCCTGCTCTCGACACCTTCGTTCTGCCCGGCGGAAGCATTGCTGCAGCTCAAGCTCATGTGTGCCGTACGGTATGCCGCCGTGTGGAGCGCCGTTTGGTAACGCTTAGTCGTGAAGAGCATATAGACAGCCTTCTGATGCAATTTGTAAACAGATTGTCCGATTATTTTTTCAGTTTGGCTTTATATTTAAACTTTATTGAAGGTTGCGACGAAAAAAAACTCTATATTACTTGCAAATAATACAAAAATTACTATTTTTGCAGTTGGAACAGGAGGCACACGGCCTATAGGCCGGAATGTCTGTTGATTGGCATCGTAAAAAAGCGATGGCAGCCTCTTTGTGAAACATTAAATTTTGAACCGTAAAAACTTAAGACTATGTATTGGACACTTGAATTGGCTTCCAAACTGGAAGACGCACCCTGGCCTGCAACTAAGGACGAACTTATAGACTATGCTATGCGTTCCGGCGCTCCGCTCGAAGTGCTCGAGAACCTTCAGGAGATAGAGGACGAGGGCGACGTATACGAAAGCATCGAGGACCTCTGGCCCGACTATCCATCAAAGGACGACTTCCTCTGGAACGATGACGAATACTAAAAGCTAACGAGCTGACAAAGCTTAAAGGCAAAAGAATATAAGCGGTATAGGAATTCTACAGCAAGATTCCTATACCGCTTTTTTCCTGTCTTATTCCGCCGAATAAACAGCTCAAATCTGTATATTGTTTATTCAAAGTTCTTGAGTTCTGCAAGGTTCTGCTCTATCTCCGACATCGTATTCTTATGTTTCTTCCAGCTCAAGTAGGCACATGTTCCACTTTTGTTCATTTTTAATTAATTGTTATCGTTCGACTCTTTACCCTATTAGTCGCATGACAATCAGAAAACTTACGCAGGGAGGGAATCATTTTTTATTAAAACTATGATATTGCACTAATGTAAAATCCATCAGTAAAGGTACTACAAATAATTGAGAAATAAAGGCGATGAGGAAAATAATGGGAATACCGACTAATCGGAAAAGTAAGCGAAAATAACTCTCAGAAAAGTTGTAATATTCCTCAATATATTGTATATTTGCACCTGATAAGTTCGGAAAAATGTCAATTTTGACACAAATCAGAAGTTGTTAGTGTAGGTATGAGGATAAAAAGAGACATAATAGATAGATTCAAGGATTGGAAAGATGCAGAAAAGCATAAGCCAATCCTTTTGAAAGGTGCCCGTCAGATAGGCAAAACGTGGGCTATGGAGGAGTTTGGAAGGGAATGTTTCGATTATACGGCGAAATTTGACTTTGACCGCCAGAAAGAGTTGCTGTCAGCCTTCACTGTGTCAAAAGAGCCTTCACGCATAATTAAAGAACTCGCCCTTTATAGTCCAGTTCCCCTTATTCCTGGTAAGACACTTCTTATATTCGATGAAATACAAGAATGTGAGGAAGCGCTCAATTCGTTAAAGTATTTTTGTGAGGATGCTCCCGAATGGCATATTATTGCGGCAGGTTCGCTGTTGGGTGTGGCTGTTAAGAGGAGGAGAATGACCGTACCTGTGGGAAAGGTGCAGGTTATGCGTATGTATCCGATTACGTTCAAGGAATATCTTCGAGCCAGCGACATCCAGACATTCAATTTTGTTGAACAGATAGAACAGCCTGAGAAACTGCCTCTTATTATACTTGACAAGTTGAAGTCGGAATACCGCAGATACATGGTGTCTGGAGGAATGCCGGAAGCTACTGTAAGTATGCTTGAAAATCAGGGTATGCAAGCAGTGGATGACATATTGCAAGGCATATTAGACTTGTATGAGCTAGACTTTGCCAAGTATGCAGAACCTCGCGAGATACCGCGCATTCATGCGATTTGGCACTCACTTCCGTCTCAACTTGCCAAGGAGAACAGAAAGTTCATATATAAGATTGTAAAGAAAGGTGCGAGAAGCCGTGACTACGAGGATGCTTTGCTGTGGCTTGAAGATGCTGGCATGATATATCGTGTGAACGCGGTGTCGAAACCTGGAATGCCTTTAAGTGCTTACGAAGAACCTGACATTTTCAAGATTTATGCCAGTGACTGCGGATTATTGCGGCGATTGGCCGGACTACCGGGAAGCATAGTCATAGACCCGACTGCCAACTACACGGAATTTAAAGGTGCAATGGCAGAGAATGCAGTGCTGCAAAGTGTGTTGCCTTCATACGGTTCTATGCCTTACTATTGGTCTTCGGAGGGAAAGGCAGAGATAGAGTTTCTTTTACAGCGAGAGGAAGAGATAATTCCGGTAGAGGTAAAGGCCGAAAATTGTGTCAGTGGTAGAAGTATAGTTGTGTATAACGAACGCTACCAACCCAAGAACCGCATACGTTTCTCGTTTCTCAACTTACAGCAGAACTGTGGAATGCTTGCATGTCCATCACCTTTAGCGGAATGGGCTATGAAATGGTTAATCAAATAATTGTTGTGGAGAAAGGTCACCATGCAAATATCGTACAAGTGGTAAAAACCTGTTACAAAATAAAAATCAATTCTAGAGAATCAAAAAGCTGTTTTTATGGTGTTTTGCTGTGCAAACAGCACCCGAGCTTAACGATAGCGCCACTTTTACACTACAATAGTGCCACTATTAGAGTGTAAAAGTGGCGCTATTGCATGATAAAAGTGGCACTATTGTAGTGTAAAAGTGGCGCTATTGCAGCAAAAAACGGCTCTTTTGCGAATCTGATTTCATAACATTTCTCCAGAAAACCGCATAATACACTGTGTATGAGCGTATTGTCTCCAAACGCTCAAAACTCAAGAATTTCGCACCAAAGATTTTGTTGTGCGCTCAGCTCATAGTATTGAGCATCAGAAATGCAAATATTGTCAGGCAAACTAACCGCCAAACAGGAATTTTATCAGCGAAATCCGGTTAGGCAGGGCTTTAACAAAAACCTTTTTCCACATACCGCTTATGGGCGCAAATCCTATCGGATTTAAATAAAAGGCTTTACATTAGGTCTTACGAGAACCATGTTCTCGACAACCTAACGTAAAGCCTTTTATTTGTGCACAGCACGCGCCCATAAGCGGAAAAACAAAGAAAAACACAAGGATATCGGGCGACATATTGCCCGAATTATGAGTTTGAATTATAGCAGACATGGCAAACCTAGGAGGCTATGGCGTCCCGCCGTAGCCACGCACCCATAAACTTACGGTTGGTTCTATGGAGCGAAAGCGTCGCTATCACATTACTTTACCATCTGTCTCGCTTGCCATACTTGCGCTTGTCGTAGTGCTTGTGATGCTTGTCGTAGTGCTTGTGGTGCTTGTCGTAGTGCTTGTGATGCTTGTCGTGGTGTTTGTGGTGCTTCTTTTCGTAGTGCTTATAGTGCTTGTCGCAGTGCTTGTGATGCTTGTCGTAGTGCTTGTAGTGCTTGTGGTGCTTCGGATACTTGTGATAGATGTTGTGGACGTATACGTCGTCACGCCATTCTATCGGGCGATAGAAGTAGTAAGCCTCCTTGAATCTCTGCCATTGTCTGGCTGTGAGCATTCTCCTCAGCTCCCTGTTGCGGCATTCCCATCCGTATGAGTCGATGTCGCGGTAGCTGCGGATGCCGTTGAGATAGTTGAGATTGATGTTGAGTATACCGTTGCGCTGTGCTTTTGAAAGTCCCAATTCCAGCACCATCTTGTCAGTTATCAAGGTTGCTTCTGCGCGGACGTTGGCGAGTCTCTGTGCGTACGCGGATGTCATCATTAAGAATGCCGCTACGATTGCTAATAATGTACGTTTCATAATCCAAATCTGTTTTAAGGGTTATTACTTGGTTTGTTAGTTTTCTGCTGCAAAGATAGCTGATTCCCGCTTGTCGGGCAAGGGAAAATCCATAAACAGTAGTATGGTTTTCCCTAAACTGTATAGGGAGTTGCTATAGCCGTATAGCCGCCATTTCTGAACAGCTGTGAAAATACTGCTTGGACGGACCGAAATTGTTAAAATCGCCAAAATCTGAGTATTTTTATCATAAGTATGTCGTATAGATATTTAAAAATGTGTAATTTTGCAGCTACGTGCCAAAAATGCCGAATAATACAATAATATATAAATATACTACATTACAAAAAAATGAACATTTCATTCGAAAATCCCGACAAAGTGAATGGTCTGTTGACCATCACAGTCGAAGAGGCAGACTTCAAGGACTCTGTCGAGAAGACACTCAAGGACTATCGTAAAAGAGCAAACATCCCCGGTTTCCGTCCGGGTCAGGCCCCGATGGGTCTCATCAAGCGTCAGTTCGGCGTATCTGTACGTTACGACGCAGTTAACAAGTTTGTAGGCGAGCAGCTCTACAAATACATCCAGGACAATAACATCCAGATGCTCGGCGAGCCCCTGCCTTCTGAGAAGCAGGAGACTCCGGCTGACATCGAGAAGCCCGCTCCTTATACATTCGTGTTCGACGTAGCTGTTGCTCCTGAGTTCAAGATTGAGCTCAACGGCCGCAACAAGATCGACCACTACACCATCAAGGCTGATGACAAGCTCATCGACGAGCAGGTGGAGATGTTCCAGAGCCGTGCCGGCAAGTACGAGAAGGCTGAGGAGTATGACGCAGAGAAGAACGACCTTCTCAAGGGCGACCTCCGCGAGCTTGACGCTGAGGGCAACACCAAGGAAGACGGCATCACCGTTGAGGGCGCTGTCTTGATGCCTTCATACATCAAGGTGGACGAGCAGAAGGATCTCTTCAAGGGCTGCAAGCCTGGTGACATCATCACCTTCAACCCCCGCAAGGCTTATCCGGAGGGAGAGGCTGAGATTTCTTCACTTCTCAAGATCGACCGCGAGGTTGCCAAGACTCTCGAGTCTGACTTCAGCTACCAGGTTACTGAAATCCAGCGCTTCGCTAAGGCTGAGCTCGGTCAGGAGCTCTACGACCAGGTATTCGGCGAGGGCGAGGTAAAGAGCGAAGAGGAATTCCGCAACAAGATTGCCGAGACTCTCAAGCCGCAGCTCGAGCAGAACGCTGACTACAAGTTCATGATCGACGTACGCAAGTACTGCGAGGACAAGGTTGGCGAGCTGACATGGCCGGACGCACTCCTCAAGCGCATCATGCTCCTTAACAACAAGGACAAGGGCGAGGACTTCGTAGAGAAGAACTACGAGGAGAGCATCAAGCAGCTCAAGTGGCACCTCATCAAGGAGCAGCTCGTTAAGGCTCAGAACATCAAGATTGAGGACGCTGACGTTAAGGCTGCTGCCGTTGAGATGGCTCGCATGCAGTTCGCTCAGTATGGCATGACCAACGTTCCTGATGAGTATGTTGAGAACTATGCTAACGAACTTCTCAAGAAGCGCGAGGCTGTTGACAACTTCGTAGAGCGTGCCATAGACATCAAGCTCGCTGCTGCCCTCAAGGCTGCCGTAACTCTGAACGAGAAGGAAGTAACTCTCGAGGAGTTCAACGAGATGATGAAGTAATACGATATACTTTTTATCATACAAATACAGTAAAGGCTGTCATGTCGGAGCATCAGATGCTTCACATGACAGCCTTTTTTGTTTCTACGTAGATGCTGTGTGGGAGTACCTTTAGGAAAAAGACCGGTTTATTGAATAATTAATGTTATAATTTGGCTAATCAAATATAATTTGTTACTTTTGCCCCGTAATCATTAATAAATAATAACGAAAAACATATCGCTATGAAGAAATTTTTACTCGCTTGCGCGTGTGTAGGTTCGCTCGCGTTGTCTTCTGCACAGTCTCTAAACGCCCAGACAATGGTGACACAGTCCTTTCAGGACTTTATGATTTCGGATCCTTATTTTGGTGGAGAAACGATGGGCGCTACTGGTTATTTCCAGCATGTATCGTCCAACGGCAAGTATGCTGTAGGTTATGACGATTCGCAGATAAACTTCCAGTTGGGCGGCGCATTCCTTTGGCAGGCTTCTGATCCGACAGAGCTTACTCCGCTCGGCCTTACATACAACCGCATCTCGGCTTGCGACGTATCTAACGACGGCATCATCGTAGGTAGCTTCGAGCAGCGCGAGGATGAGGAAAAGAATGCCGTGGCATATCCTGGATGGCGCACCGTTGACGGCGACTGGCAGCAGCTGCCCGTACCCGCTCACTATTCACAGAAGCAGGCTAAGACTGAGGACTTCGCTGAGGAGGCTCGCGCCATTACTGCCGACGGCAAGTATATAGCCGGAAACCTTAGCCTTAAGGTAGGCGAGAAGGAGATTCTCGAAGGAACGCTTATGGAGATTATTCACGATTCTCCCGTATTGTGGGAGAAGCAGGGCGACTCATACGTTCTCAGCGCCGTGTATGACCAGCTTGGTCAGGCTGGCAAGAACAAGCTGTATGTTGACGGCGAGCTCGTGGAGCAGGCTGATTCGGCTTACTTCACACAGTTCCTGGTTCGCGACATCAGCGACGACGGCAAGACCATGGTGGGTCTGAACGTAGCCGGTAGCGGCGGTTTCAATCCTGCTTTCATCCGCGACGGCGAGCTGGTTCAGCTCTTCAACTGTGGCGACGAGGAAGACTATGAAGGAGAAGACGAGACTACTACTGTAAACTTCAATGGCGGTACTCTCCTCACCATTGACGCTGAAGGCAATATGTATGGCTATTATGTAGACGCTGACGCAAATCAGATGTACTTCGTATATACTGCTGATGGCAAGTTGGAGTATACTGACGACTTCTATACATGCGGTGCCAACGGCAAGCGTTTCTCAAGCATGGAGCAGGGCTTGAATCCTGCTTATTGCTGCAGCGCTGACGGCAAGGTAGTAGCTGGTGGTGGAGTTACTTCTGACGGTCAGGTCGCGTTTAACTATCCGGCTATCAGCTACGACGAGTCGGTTACTTCCGTTAAGACTATCGACAGCATCCGCAAGGACGTTAACGTAAGATTCTCTGGTCGCAACTTCGTTTATATCACAGGCGAATATAGCTCAGCCGATGTATATGCAGCAGACGGCACTCTCGTTTCTCGCGTAGGTCAGGGCACACCGGTTAACCTCTCTGGTCGCTCAGCTGGCACATACGTCGTTAAGGTGCAGACCGCTGACGGCGTGAAGACCTTCAAGGTGGCTAAGTAATAAGACACATTCTAACGGATGTTTACCCCAACATTAACTGAAACAAAACGTATGAACCTTACATTAAATAAGGAAATAAGAATCATGGGCTTCGTGCTCATGATTCTTTTTGGTATTAGGGCGTATGCTGCGGAAGCTACGCTCACCATAGGCAACAACAAGAATTCGCTCACAAATTATGAGTCGGTTAAGGGCGGCAAGGCAGGTGCGGCGCTCTTCTTCGACGCTGCGTATATGTCGGCATACAAGGGTTGTCGGCTTACGGAAGTGAAGATTGGCGTGTCGGACAAGACCACGGACGGCGCCATCACCATCTTCCTCAGCCATGCCATTGGCGAGGCGCCTTTTTATAAGGAGACGGTGGATGCGTCGAAGAGCAGATGGAACACCTTCACGCTTGCTACGCCTTACGTGGTGGACGGGTCGGATTTATGTATTGGTTACACCTTGGACGGAGCCAAGTATGCTTGTTACGGCAACGCCCTGGTGCGCAATCGTGAGTATGTTCTCGATAAGGACGGAGCATGGGCTGAGTATGACGGACCTTACAGCGCTTCGCTGCTTGCCACGCTTAGCGGCGACATGCCGGAGCATAACGTAAGATTGGGTGCCACCAATATGCCTGAATACGCACGGACAGGTGAGGTGATGGACATCTTCGGCGACTTCCAGAATCTCGGTGTGTCTACGGTTAACAGTCTTACTCTCGCTCTATATGACGGCGACAACGAATTGTGCGAGGAGCGCGTCGGCGACCTTAATGTTGCTCCGCGCCGTGAAGGATCGTTCGCTCTCTCCACCATGAAGCTTGACGCTGTTGGCGACCGCACTCTGCGTCTGCGCATAAAGGCCGTAAACGACGGCGCTGACGCTGTGGATACGGACAACTGGACGGAGGCGCAGAACGTAATGTGCCGCGACAGTTACGTTCAGCGTAAGGTATTGCTCGAACTCTTCTCCACAGAGAGATGCACGGCATGCCCTGAGGCTCATCATGCCATTGACGCTGTTACGCCAGACATGGACAACCTCATAGAGGTAGGTCATCACGCCGGATTCTATACAGACCAGTTCACGATAGACGAGAGCGTGGCGTACGAATGGTTCTATCCCTCTTACCACGTCTTCGCTCCGGCTATGCTTATCGACCGCATGGACATGCGCAACGCATTCCCCGACCTGTTCAAGTATGAGACGCCCATCATGAGTGCGTCTGCCACCAACCTCAAGGCGCTCTACGCTCTTGAACAGAAGCGTCCCGCTCTTGTGACGGTGGACTTGACTACAGACTGGAGTCCTTCATCGCGCAGCCTTGGCATCGACGTCTCAGGCGAGCAGCTGTTGCCCATTGCCACTCCCGACAGCCTTCGCCTCTATGTCTTCCTGACCGAGGACAGCCTCTACAGCACGTCGCAGGCAGGTGCAAGCAGCGGATTCTATCATCGTCATGTTCCTCGCAAGTCGCTCACGCCGGCATGGGGTGAGAAGGTGGATGTAACGGCTGGCTATAACCGCCATTTCGACGTTACGCTTAATGATGAGTGGGACGAGAAGCACATGAGAGTGGTGGCGTTCGTAGCCAACTATAACTCAACGGATCCATGCGACTGCTCCGTTCTCAACGCCGCAAAGCGCGACATCATTGCCAAGACATCCGGCATCGGCAGCATATCGCAAGACTCTTCATCGTCCGACGCCTGGATGATAACGGACCTCGCTGGCAGAACTGTTGCAAGAGGGCAGGGCAGCGCCTCGCTCACCGCAGCATACAACGCTCTTAACAAGGGAATGTATGTGGTGAAGGTTGGAGAGAAGAGCAAGAAGATAGTTTTGAATTAGGAGTTTTGAGTTATTCAATTAAGAATTATAAGATAAGCAAACGGGATAAACTGTAAGAGTTGCGGAAAGCTAAATCACGCAGCTCATACAGTTTATCCCGTTTCCTCGTTTATACTATATTATAAATTCAAAATTGAATAATTCAAAATCGCAGGCGAAGCCGAGAATAATTCCTAACTCCTAATTCCTAATTCCTAACTCATTCATTTCCACTCTCTTCACCTTCTTGAAGAGTTCGGATGCGAAGACGAGGTCGTTGAGCTTTTCGTTTGTTGAGCCCATCACGTCGTCCTTGGTGCCCTGCCATTCCTTATGACCCTGATAGATGAAGAGGATGTTCTCACCGATGCCCATCACGGAGTTCATGTCGTGAGTGTTGATGATGGTAGTGATGTTATAGTCCTTGGTGATGGACGAGAGCAGTTCGTCAATGACGAGCGACGTATGTGGGTCCAGACCGGAGTTAGGCTCGTCGCAGAACAGATACTTCGGGTTGAGCACGATGGCGCGGGCTATGGCCACACGCTTCTGCATACCGCCCGAAATCTCGCCCGGAAATTTATGCTGAGCGTCTATAAGATTGACGCGATCGAGGCATTCCTGAGCGCGGCGAACGCGGTCGCGATAGTTCATCGAAGAGAACATGTCGAGCGGGAACATCACGTTCTCCAGCACCGTGAGCGAGTCGAAGAGAGCCGCCGACTGGAATATCATGCCCATCTCGCGGCGCATCAGCACCTTTTCATGCTTTGTCATAGCCACGAAATTGCGGTTGTCGTAGAGCACTTCGCCGCTTGTAGGCGTGAGCAGACCCACGAGATTCTTCATCAGAACCGTCTTGCCGGAGCCGCTCTGTCCGATTATGAGGTTGGTCTTGCCGTCCTCGAAGACGGCGTTAATGTCCTTGAGGACTTCCTTGTCCCCGAACGACTTGCATAGATGTTTTATTTCGATCATGAGATAAGTCTTTATTTTAGCTGAGAAGCTGGGTGAGGAAAACGTCCGAGAACAATATCAACACGCTGGAACTGACCACTGCATCCGTACTTGCCTTGCCCACTTCCACGGATCCGCCCTCCACGGAATAGCCGTAGAAGCTCGACACGCTTGAGATGATGAAGGCGAAGACGAGGCTCTTGATGATACTCATCCACATAAACCAGGAGTTGAAGGAGTGCTGCAGACCGAGCGTGAGGTCCTCAGGCGAGAGGATATGTCCGACGTACGCTGTGCCGTAAGCTCCTAGAATGCCCGTCGCAGAAGAGAATATCACGAGGAAAGGCATGATGGTCACCAGTCCTAATATCTTCGGCAGGATGAGGTAGTTGGCTGAGTTGACGCCCATGATGTCGAGAGCGTCAATCTGCTGCGTCACGCGCATCGTGCCAAGCTCAGAGGCGATGTTCGATCCCACCTTGCCGGCAAGGATCAGACACATGATACTTGAGGAGAACTCGAGGAGCAGAATCTCACGCGTCGTATAGCCCGACACCCAGCGTGGCATCCACGGACTCTGGATGTTCAGCTTCATCTGGATGCAGATAACGGCTCCGATGAAGAATGATATGAGCAGCACGATGCCGATAGAGTCGACGCCAAGCGATGACATCTCCTTGGCATACTGCTTGAGGAACATGCGCATGCGCTCCGGACGAGCGATGGAGCGACCCATAAGTATAAGGTAGCGTCCGAGTGTGTTCAACGATTTCAATATAAACATAATCTGTTGTTCTTATATATATAGCAAGTGCAAAAGTAGCAATAAAAAGGTAGAAACTATTTCTTCATCGTGAGTTTTTTTCATATCCGAAAGTTTTTATTAAAATAAATAACGTAACTTTGCATATCATAGGCATATTATACAACGACAATGGAACAAAACGATATATCAGAAGAGCGCCCGCATTGCATGGTGCTCCGCACCGAGGGACTTGTCAAGCGTTACGGCAAGCGTACGGTTGTCAACGACGTGTCGATAAACGTGCGTCAGGGAGAGATTGTTGGTCTGCTCGGTCCTAACGGAGCTGGAAAGACCACATCGTTCTATATGACGACAGGACTTATCGTCCCGAACGCCGGTCATATCTTCCTCGACCAGCATGACATCACCGACTATCCCGTATATAAGCGTGCCCGCGCCGGCATCGGCTACCTCCCGCAGGAGGCGAGCGTATTCCGCAAGCTCAGCGTGGAGGACAACATCATGTCCGTACTGGAGATGACAAAGCTCTCGCGTAAGGAGCAGCTTGAGAAGTTAGAGAGCCTTATCGCCGACTTCAATCTTGGCAAGGTGCGCCGCAACAAGGGCGACCAACTCTCCGGTGGAGAGCGACGTCGTACGGAGATTGCGCGATGCTTGGCCATCGACCCGAAGTTCATCATGCTGGACGAGCCGTTCGCAGGTGTCGACCCTATCGCCGTGGAGGAAATCCAGCACGTGGTTTGGCGACTCAAATACCGCAACATCGGTATTCTCATTACCGACCATAACGTGCAGGAGACGCTCACCATCACCGACCGCGCCTACCTCCTCTTCGAGGGACGCATCCTCTTCCAGGGCAAGCCGGAGGAGCTGGCAGAGAACCGCATCGTAAAGGAGAAGTATCTCGGCTCCACCTTCGTGCTCAGAAAGAAGGACTTCCAGCTCCTCGACGAGCAGAAGCGCAAGCGCGATCAGGAACGCGAGCTGAACGACTGATAAATAATAAATACTAAATAATAAATACTAAATAACAAAGTGAACTTCCTACTTGTTTCCGACATACACGGCTGCTTGCCAGCCCTTGAGCGCGTGCTCGACTTCTATGAGCGCGGCTCTTATGACATGCTTTTCATCCTTGGCGACATCCTCAACTACGGACCGCGCAACCGCATTCCGGAAGGAATCGACCCCAAGGGAATCGTCGAGCGACTTAACGCCATGAAGGATCAGATTGTTGCCGTGCGTGGCAACTGCGACGCTGAGGTGGATCAGATGCTGCTCCAGTTCCCCATAATGGCTGACTATGCCCTCGTTGTGGAAGGCGGCAGACGCTTCTTCCTCACACACGGACACGTTTATAACGAGGACAATGCTCCTGTGATGAAGAACGACGTCTTCGTCTACGGACATACACACCTGTGGAAGCTCGAGCCAACCGACGACAACCGCATCGTCTGCAACCTCGGCTCCATCACTTTCCCCAAGGGAGGCAACGTCCCGACGTTCGCCACTTATGAGGACGGCGTGATGGCTGTGCGCACAATGGACGGCGAAGTGTTGAAGGAAGTAAAGCTATAAGAAAGAGGCAGTAAAAGCAGAAGAAAGCGGAAAAACAGCTCTAAAAAGAGGAATTTTATACAAATGTAAGTTTTTTCTCTTGATTTATTTTGCTATCATGTAAAATTGAACTATCTTTGCAGAAGAAACGGCTGAGACCTTTACAAAATGTCAAAAAGAGTTTTGTCTTCTGCATTAGGTTGGCCCTTTCTTTACATCAAGAATCAATAATCATCATATAACATAACGACCTCGATATAATAAAACCAAGAACACACACATGCATCAGATGTGGATGTGCCTACGTGCGCGGAAATGTCGAATGGTGCAGGAAAGTAAATTACCTTTAACAATCACCTATTTTTTACCTTCTCAAAGAATAAAAACTTATAGTCATCACAATTTACTATTAATTACACAACAGCCACGGTGCAGATGATGCAACGTGGCTGACCTTTTTTATGGCTTATATACTGAGACTCTATATAAACAAAACGTGAGCGACGCGGGCTGTTGGTTCAGCTTGAGTCGCTCACGTTTTGTTTGTTTATGCCGTTCTCTTATTTCATCATCCAGTTGCCTTCCACCAATGCCATCGGCACCACTATCTCCTCCTTTGTGCTGTCCTTGAAGCACAGCACGAGGAAGGCGTGACCCGTATGGCGGGCGGTGTCGGCTTTCGCCCCTGCCACCTTTACGGCTGCCAGTCCACCGTGGTCCTCCTTCATCTGCGCGGCATACTGCTTGGCGTTCACGATGAGCTGCTCACGGTAGCTGCCGGGGATGCTGTCAGGCTGATAGAAGCCGTCGGTGTAAGCCTCGTACTTTCCCTCTATGAGGTAGTCGTAGTAAGCCTTGGCGGTGCGTCCCGCCACTTCCTCCGGCTTCGGTCCTTCTGTCTTGTGGCACGACAGCATGCAAAGAGTGACGAACGACAAGGACAGGCATACAAGCGTATTTCTCATCCTGTTCATCCTTTCCGTGTCTTTTTTTTACTTCTGACGAATGAAGACATTTATCGGGCAACCGTGCATCGACCAGTTCTCGCGAATCTTGTTCTCGAGGAAGCGGCGATACGGCTCCTTGATATACTGCGGCAGGTTGGCGTAGAACACGAACGAAGGAATCTGCGTGTTAGGCAACTGCGTGCAATACTTGATCTTGATGTACTTGCCCTTCGTTGATGGTGGCGGGTAAGCCTCGATGAGCGGCAGCATCACCTCGTTGAGCTTCGATGTGCCCACGTGAGCCTTGCGGTTCAGATAAACCTGCTTGGCGGTCTCGAGCACCTTGAAGATGCGCTGCTTTGTGAGAGCCGAAGCGAAGACGATGGGGAAGTCGACGAACGGAGCCATGCGCTGACGGATGGCGTTCTCGAAGGTCTTGATGACAGCCTGGTCCTTGTTCTCCACGAGGTCCCACTTGTTCACCACCACCACGAGCGACTTGTTGTTGCGCTGGATGAGCTGGAAGATGTTCATGTCCTGTGCCTCGATGCCGCGTGTGGCGTCAATCATGAGGATGCAGACGTCCGAGTTTTCGATGGCGCGGATTGATCGCATCACGAATAGAATTCCAGGTCCTCCGACACCTTGTTCTTGCGGCGGATTCCTGCTGTGTCAACAAGGTAGAAGTCGAATCCGAACTTGTCGAAGCGTGTGTAGATAGAGTCGCGTGTGGTGCCTGCTATCTCCGTAACGATGTTTCGCTCCTCGCCGATGAAGGCGTTGATGATGGAGCTCTTGCCGGCGTTAGGACGTCCTACGACGGCGAAGCGGGGAATGCCCTCTTCGATGAGTTCGCCGGTGTCTGCCTTCAGCTTCGAGAGCACGAGGTCGAGCAGGTCGCCCGTGCCGCTACCCGTTGCCGAGGAGATGCACTGCGGCTCGCCGAGTCCGAGCGAATAAAATTCGGCTGCGTCGTAAATCTGGTCGTTGTTGTCCGTCTTGTTAGCAACGAGGATGACAGGGAGCTTCGTGCGGCGCAGAATCTGAGCCACGTCCTGGTCCCAGTCTGTCAGTCCGGTCTGGACGTCCACGAGGAAGAGCACGAGGTCTGCCTCTTCTGTTGCCACGATCACCTGCTTGCGGATGGCGTCCTCGAAGATGTCGTCGCTCTTCACCACCCATCCGCCGGTGTCTACAACTGAAAACTCGCGACCGTTCCACTCGCACTTGCCGTACTGACGGTCACGTGTGGTGCCTGCTGTGTCGCTGACGATGGCCTGACGAGTCTTTGTCAGGCGGTTGAATAGTGTTGACTTGCCCACGTTAGGGCGTCCCACTATTGCCACTAAATTTGCCATATTGGTGTATTAGTCATTTTCCCTCCCATCGACGGGAGGTCTTGGATGTGGTCTGTGCATCCGAGTTGATAATTTGCCGAAGCTGACCTCACTCCGGCCCTCGCCTCTCTGGCGAGAGTGTCCCCTCTTTGCTATTCAGGGGAGGGCGGCGTAGCCGCCTATTCCGGATTATATCCGAAGTTATCGAGTTCTCTTTTAGAGCTTCTCCAGTCCTTGTCCACCTTCACGAAGGTGTGCAGGTATACGCTCTTGCCGAAGAACTTCTCCAGCGCCTTTCTTGCCTCCGTCGACATCTTCTTCAGCGCCACGCCCTGGTGTCCGATGATGATGCCCTTCTGCGAGTCGCGCTCCACGTAGATGACGGCGTGGATGTCGATGTTGCGGTCGGTCTCCTTGAACGACTCCACCTTCACCTCCACCGAGTAAGGAATCTCCTTGTCATAGTAGAGCAGAATCTTCTCGCGGATTATCTCCGAAACGAAGAAGCGGGCGGGCTTGTCCGTCAGCTGGTCCTTGTCGAAGAATGGTGGTGAGTCAGGCAGGAGCTCCTTGATGCGTCGCATCAGCATGTCCACACCAAACTTGTTCTTAGCCGATATCGGGAGAATCTCGGCGTTGGGAAGCAGCGAGTGCCAGCGTTCCACGGTGTCGCCGAGCGTCTTCTGGTCGCTCTGGTCAATCTTGTTGATAAGTAGGAGCACGGGGATGGTCATCTTCTTCACCTTGCTGAGGAAATCCTCGTTCTTTTCGGGGTTCTCCACGACGTCCGTCACGTAGAGCAGGACGTCAGCGTCCTGCAGCGCCGACTCCGAGAAGGCGAGCATCGACTCCTGCAGCTTGTAGTTGGGCTTGAGCACGCCCGGGGTGTCGGAGAAGACAATTTGTGCGTCCTCTTCGTTTACGATGCCCATGATGCGGTGGCGTGTGGTCTGCGCCTTGAACGTGGCGATGCTGATGCGTTCGCCTACGAGCTGGTTCATGAGCGTTGATTTGCCGACATTAGGATTGCCGACTATGTTTACGAATCCTGCTTTGTGCATATAAGAAATAAGAAATAGTACTATATGGTGCAAAGATACCTCTTTTTTTCTGCAATCCTGCTTCCGCGCGTTCTTATTAAACGTTTTTTATTTATTTTATCCGTTGACTTGCAGAAAGGAGATAAAAAAAGGCGCGCCACAATCACTCGTGACGCGCCTTTAAAAGCATTATGAGGTGGGTGGTGATGGATTCGAACCACCGAAGGCATAGCCAGCAGATTTACAGTCTGCCCCATTTGGCCACTCTGGTAACCACCCTTGCTTTTTTAAAGCGAGTGCAAAGGTAGTAATAATTTTTGAATTACAAAGCAAAAACGTGATTTTTTTTGTTTCGTAGCGTGTTTTTTTCGTGATATAAGCCCTATTCTCTTACAAAACCGCTACTTTTATGACATCATTCAATTTTCAATGTTGTCCCATTTCGTTCGATATGAGCATTCACATCGTTCGATATAAGCATTCACATCGTTCGATATAAGCATTCACATCGTTCGATATAAGCATTCACATCGTTCGATATAAGCATTCATATCGTTCGGTGTGAGGTAACAAAAGTGGCGGTTTCGGATAACTAAAGTGGCGGTATGAGGTCACAAAGGTGACGAGCTTGCAGTGGGTTTCATTATATAAATATGTTATTAGACATGAAGAACATGTGCTGAGTGGTTACCAAATACATATCGAAAGTTAAATAACTTTAAATGTTACGCTTTGTGAGCTGTCTTGTTTTTGTATATAATAAATAATGAGTAATTTTGCGGACCGATTATTCGGGGATACACTTAGAGTCCCCTGCATGAGGGTGTTAATAGCGTTCGCTAAAGAATAGGCCAAGCGGCGTGGTTAGTGAATCGCTCGTGCAAAAAAGAAGAAACGTTTTTTAGTAGTAATTTTTAAATTAAACAATGAACACTTTAAGTTACAAGACTATTTCCGCTAACAAGGAAACAGCTAAGAAGGAGTGGGTGGTAATCGATGCCACAGACCAGGTAGTAGGTCGTCTCTGCTCTAAGGTAGCAAAGCTCATCCGCGGAAAGTACAAGCCCAACTTCACTCCTCACGTAGACTGTGGAGACAACGTTATCATCATCAACGCAGCTAAGGCTGTCTTCACCGGTAAGAAGGAGACAGACAAGGTCTACACACGTTATACTGGCTATCCTGGTGGACAGCGCTTCAATACTCCCGCTGAGCTTCGCAAGCGTCCGGACGGCATGGACAAGATCATCCGTCACGCTGTAAAGGGCATGCTCCCCAAGGGCCCGCTCGGTCGTCGTCTTATCGACAACCTCTATGTATATGACGGTACAGAGCACAAGCACGAGGCACAGCAGCCGAAGGCTATCGATATTAACCAGTATAAATAAAGCAAGAAGATGGAAATGATTAATGCAATTGGTCGCCGTAAGAGTGCCGTAGCTCGTGTATATCTCACAGAGGGCACCGGTAAGATCACAATCAACAAGGTAGAACTCGCTAAGTACTTCCCATCAGCAATCCTGCAGTACGTGGTTAAGCAGCCGCTGCTCCTGCTCGGTGCGGAAGAGAAATATGATATCAAGTGCAACCTCGACGGTGGCGGCTTTACAGGTCAGAGCCAGGCTCTCCGCCTCGCTATCGCCCGTGCGCTCGTAAAGGTTGACGCAGAAGACAAGAAGGCTCTCAAGGCACAGGGCTTCCTCACTCGCGACTCTCGTGAGGTTGAGCGTAAGAAGCCGGGTCAGCCGAAGGCACGCCGTCGCTTCCAGTTCAGCAAGCGTTAATATTCGGACACTGGCTGACACACATTATTATATATGTGTGGCTTGAAGCTCAGACCCGAAGTTTAGCATCCAAACCCATAAGACCGAAGAGTGTCGTTCACAATTCGTTACTCATGGGCTGGTTCAATTCAACTAAAAGGAAAGTAAACAAATTAATCAGAACAAAGAAATGTCAAGAACTAATTTTGACCAGTTGTTAGAGGCAGGCTGTCACTTTGGCCACCTCCGTCGTAAGTGGAATCCCGCAATGGCTCCTTACATCTTCATGGAGCGCAACGGCATTCATATCATCGATCTGCACAAGACCGTAGCCAAGGTTGACGAGGCTGCTGAGGCTCTCAAGCAGATTGCAAAGTCAGGCAAGAAGATCCTGTTCGTCGCTACTAAAAAACAAGCTAAGGACATCGTTGCTGAGAAGGCAGCGAGCGTAAACATGCCTTACGTTATCGAGCGTTGGCCGGGCGGTATGCTCACCAACTTCCCGACAATCCGCAAGGCTGTTAAGAAAATGGCGAACATCGACAAGCTCATGAACGACGGAACATTCTCAAAGCTCTCTAAGCGTGAGCTTCTGCAGGTGACACGTCAGCGCGCTAAGCTGGAGAAGAACCTCGGTTCTATCGCTGACTTGACTCGCCTTCCGAGCGCTTTGTTCGTTGTCGACGTGATGAAGGAGAACATCGCAGTGAAGGAGGCTAACCGCCTCGGTATCCCTGTGTTTGCTATGGTGGACACCAACTCTGATCCCCGCAACCTCGACTACATCATCCCGGCTAACGACGACGCTAAGGATTCTATCGACGTTATCCTCTCAGCTTGCTGCGGTGCTATCGCAGAGGGTCTTGAGGAGCGCAAGGTAGAGAAGGCTGACGAGAAGGCAGCTGCTGAGCAGAAGGAGGGCAAGGCTCCCCGTAAGGCTCGCAAGGAGGAGACTCCTGCTGAGAACGCAGAGTAATCTTACATAAATAATATAAAGATCGGAAATTCTTTAATTCGTAAATCCAAGGTTTTAGAATGGAGAATTTCCGATTTTTGGGTTAAAGGCGTTATTCCCCAAGGATGTCAGCGCGAAGACCCGACCCCAACAGATAATAAATATTAATTACTAAATAATAAATTAACAAAATGGCTATTTCAATTGAAGACATCAAGAAACTTCGTGCCATGACTGGTGCTGGTCTTGCAGACGTAAAGAAGGCCCTCACTGAGGCAGAAGGTGATTTCGATAAGGCAAAGGAGTTGCTCCGTGAGCGTGGACTCGCTATCGCTGCTAAGCGTTCTGACCGCGAGACATCTAACGGTTGTGTTCTCGTTAAGAACGTTGACGGCTTTGCAGCCATGATCGCTCTCAAGTGCGAGACCGACTTCGTTGCTAACGGTGCTGACTTCGTTAAGCTTACATCTGACATTCTCGACGCTGCCATCGCTGCAAAGTGCCACACTCTCGACGAGGTGAAGGCTCTCAAGCTCGGTGAGGGTGACGTTCAGGCTGCTGTTACACAGCGCTCTGGCATCACTGGCGAGAAGATGGAGCTCGACGGCTATGAGGTACTCGAGGGTGAGAACATCGAGGTTTATGACCACATGGGCAAGCACACTCTCTGCACAATGGTACAGCTCAACCAGAACAATCAGGACGCAGGTCACAAGGTAGCTATGCAGGTGGCTGCTATGAAGCCTATCGCTCTCGATGAGGCTTCAGTTCCTGAGTCAGTTAAGGAAGAGGAGTACAAGGTTGCTGTTCAGAAGACTAAGGAGGAGCAGGTAGAGAAGGCAGTTGAGGTGGCTCTTAAGAAGGCTGGTCTCAATCCTAACCACTTCGACTCTGAGGATCACATCGAGTCAAACCAGGGCAAGGGCTGGATCACAGCTGAGGACGTTGCCAAGTTCCGCGAGATCAAGGAGACTGTCTCTGCAGAGAAGGCTGCTAACCTCAACGAGAACATGATCCAGAACATCGCTAAGGGTCGTGTAGGCAAGTTCCTCAAGGAGAACTGCCTCGTTTGCCAGGAGTTCCAGTTCGGCGACGGCGACAAGCAGAGCGTTGCTGACTACCTCAAGAAGCAGGACAAGGAGCTGAAGATCGTTGCTTACAAGCGCTTCACTCTCGCTGCTGAGTAATTCGCGTAATTACACACAAACCATTATACGAGCCGTGAGGAGTGGAAACTCTTTCACGGCTTTTTCTTTAAATACATCCTGTACAACCGATTACTGAAAGAAGAAATGAAGATTTTTGCTGTAGGTATGAACTACCTCGAACACAATAAAGAGCTACATGGAGCGTTATATAAACCGGAGAGTCCTGTGATTTTCCTCAAGGCGGACTCGGCTCTGCTTAAGGACCACAAGCCCTTCTTCATCCCTGACCACCTCGGACGCATCGACTATGAGACCGAATTGGTGGTGAGAATATCGAAGTTGGGAAAGACCATCCCGCAGCGATTCGCACATCGTTATTACGACGCCGTCACCGTTGGCATCGACTTTACGGCGCGCGAGCTGCAGCAGAAGCTGCGCGAGGAAGGCAAGCCCTGGGACCTTTGCAAGGGATTCGACGGAGCTGCCGCCATCGGCGAGTGGGTGCCGGTGGAGAAATTCCGCGACATCCAAGCTATACATTTCCATCTGGACATAAACGGAAAGACGGTGCAGGAGGGATGTACGTCGGACATGCTCTACAAGGTGGACGAGCTTATCGCCTACATCTCACAGTACTTCACGCTCAAGACGGGCGACATCCTCTATACAGGAACGCCGGCAGGAGTGGGTCCGGTCCATATTGACGATAAGCTGGAAGGCTACGTTGAGGACCGTAAGGTGCTGCAGTTCAACTGCAAGTAACGCTCCGCCACAATTCTTATTTTTATCAGAACAAAACGAAACACACTACTATGCGCAAAGCCATAATGCTGATTACGCTGGTCATGACAGCCATGCACGCCATGTCGCAGCAGTTCATACATCTTACTGACGAGCAGCTACGGATTGACTCGGTGAGCGTCCCGTCCTACACGCAGACCACGCCCCTTGACGGAGCGTGGCGCGACTCATCGTATGTGGTCAGCATTGTGTATCCCGAGTTCAGGGACATGACTGCGCAGGAAGCCGCCGACTATCTTCGTCATAACGCGGTGAAGCCCGGCGAGATGCCCAGTCTGCATACTGCGGTGTCGTACGACCGCAAGATTCCGTCGCTCTATACGTCGTTCAGCCCCGTGGTTTTCCGTGACGGAAAGTATCAGGTGCTCACCAGCTTCATGCTCCGTCGTGAGGCAAAGGCTTCGTCTACGGGAGGAGCGGACATCATTGCGCCAGCCAAGCGCTACGCTGCACACAGCGTCCTGCGCAAGGGCAACTGGGCAAAGATACGCGTGCCGTCCACCGGAGTTTATCAGATTACGGAGTCGCTCATCCGTCAGGCAGGATTCTCCAATCCCTCCAAGGTGAAGATTTACGGATATGGAGGCAATCTTCACAGCGAGGTGCTCATACCCTCAGACCTCATTGAGAAAGACGACCTCAAGGAAGTGGCAACGTGCGACGTTGGCGGAAAGCGCCTTTTTTATGCCCTCGGCCCCGTTTCGTGGGAGAACAACAAGTCGGAACGCCGCACCCGCAACTATTTTTCTGACTATGGATATTACTTCCTTACGGAGAGTGACAGCGATCCGTTGAAGGTGGATTCGGCAGCCTTCGTGTCCTCGTTCTATCCCTCACCTTATTATTATCACGACCTTTACGAGAAGGACGGACATGCCTGGTATTCAGGCGGACGAAATCTTTACGACCCTACAGCCGTCGCTGTGGGTGGCACTTACACGGCAGAGCTTGCCGCCAACCCCAACGCGCGTCAGGCTGTGCTTTCCGTGAACGTGTCGACGAAGACAGGCTGCAGGGTGGAGGTGGCATTCAACGACTCCATCGTTGGCACGATTTCGCCGAAAATCAGCAACTCAGACTATGATTTCGGTGCCGAAGTAGCTGCCATATATAAGGTGAAAAACCTCTCCAATGAGAAGAATATCGTCAAGTTAACCGTACTTTCCGCACAGTCGTCATCGTCGCCGATGCGCCTCGATTACGTTTCGTTGGCTTACGACAATCCCCTGCCGGCTCCAGATTTGAGAGCAGCAAACATCCCCACACCACAATATGTATATCGCATAACCAATCAGGACCATCATGCCGATCCGCAGGCAGATATGGTGATTATCATCCCCACATCGCAGAAGCTCCGTCCGCAGGCAGAGAGGCTGAAGGCTTACCGTGAGCAGAAAGACTCGTTGAGAGTGAACATTGTGCCAGCCGACGAGCTTTACAACGAGTTCAGCAGCGGCACACCGGACGTGTCGGCGTACCGCCGTTATCTGAAGATGCTCTACGACCGCGCCACCACCGCAGCCGACCAGCCGCGTTATTTGGTGCTCTTCGGCAACAGTGTCTGGGACAACCGTATGCTTACGCCTGCCTGTCGCAGCCTTAATCCCGACGACCACCTCCTCGTCTTCGAAAGCGAGAACTCACTCAATAAGGTGACTTGCTATATGGACGACGGCTTCTCATGTATGCTTGACGACGGAGAAGGATCGGAGCCGCTTTCCAAAGACAAGCTGGACGTGGCTGTAGGACGCTTCCCCGTCAATACTGTGGAGGAAGCGAAGGTGATGATTGACAAGATGATGGCGTACGAGGCAAATCAGAATGGTGGCGCATGGCAGAATACCATAATGGTTATGGGTGACGACGGCGACAGCAATCAGCACATGGAAGACGCCAATAGAGTGGCTGACCAGATTATATCAGTCCATCCAGGATTCTATGTCAAGAAGGTTATGTGGGACTCGTACACCCGTGAGACCACTGCGTCAGGCAATTCATATCCTGAAGTTACGAAGCTTGTAAAGGCGCAGCAGGAGCAGGGAGCGCTCATCATGAACTATGCCGGACACGGTTCGGAGATTCAGATATCGCACGAGAAGGTTCTGCGCATCAACGACTTCAAGTCGTTCACCAACACCAATCTGCCGCTTTGGGTGACTGCGTCGTGCGACATCATGCCTTTCGACGGCGTGGACGAAACCATCGGCGAGATGGCTGTGCTGAACGAGAAGGGTGGAGCAGTGGCGTTTTACGGCACCACACGTACCGTATATGCCAGCCAGAACACCCGCCTTAACCTCGCGTTTATGAAGCACGTGCTCACCTATGAGGACGACGGACGCCCCATTACCATCGGCGAAGCCCAAAGAAGAGCCAAGAATATGAATTCGGATTCGGGCTTTGCGAAGAACTCGCTACAGTACTCGCTGTTCGGCGATCCTGCCATGCGACTCAACTTGCCGACCGCGCAAGTGGCAATCGACTCCATCGCTGGGGTGGATGTCACGGACGGAAAGAATGCGCATATAAAGGCAGGACAGGTGATAACGGTCACAGGACATATTGTCGATAATGACGATTTCAGCGGCATGGTGAGCCTCACGGTTCGCGACAACCTTGAGAAAATCGTGACACGAGGCAATACTGCTTCAGAGAAAGACTATGTAGGACCGTTCACATACACCGACCGCACGAAGAAGATATTCTCCGGCGACAACGTCGTTAAGGACGGACGATTCCAGATAACCTTCGCCGTGCCGAAGGACATCAACTATTCCGGCGAGACCGGACTCATCAATGCGTTTGCCATCAACGACGACCGCACCCTCATTGCCAACGGCTATTCGGAGAACGTGGTGATTGGCGGTAGCGACATTGCAGCCAACGACTCCGTGGGACCGTCAGTATATTGCTATCTCAATTCGCCTTCCTTCGTAAACGGAGGAGCCGTCAATCCCACGCCTTACTTCGTGGCGGAGATAAATGACAAGGACGGCATCAACGTCTCTGGTTCGGGAATCGGACACGACATGCTGCTCATCATCGACGGCAAGCAGACACAGACATACACGCTGAACGACAACTTCAGCTTCGATTTCGGTTCGTACACGTCAGGCACCACTTACTACGTAATCCCCGAACTCGCGGTAGGAAAGCACAGTCTGAAGTTCCGCGTGTGGGACATTCTCAACAACGTCACGACGTCAGAGCTGCAGTTTGAAGTGAAGAAAGGCGTCAAGCCGTCGTTCTCCGTCAGCTGTACCGACAATCCTGCACGTGACAACACCACCTTCATCATTGCGCATGACCGCAACGGAAGCGATGTCAGCGTGACGCTTGAGGTGTTCGACATGAGCGGCCGACTGCTCCTAAGACGACAGGAAAGCGGCGCAAGCAACGGTTCGCTCTACACGATGAACTGGAATCTGGACCTCGACGGAGGCGCAAAGCTCCAGACCGGTGTCTATCTTTATCGCGTTCTGCTCACCGCAGACGGAGCCACAACAACGTCGAAAGCCAAGAAACTTGTTGTGATAGGCAATAAATAACACATAAGAACGTTTTAATAATAAAACAAGAAAGACTAAAATAAGAATGAAGCAAGACATAAGACTCGCGGCCATTTCGCTATTAGCCTTGATGGCATTGCCATCTATAGCCGACGAAAAGAAGGATATGTTCCGTCCGGAAAACGCTTCCGTGACGTCACAGTCGATAGCGCCTGACGCAAGGGCAGGCGGTATGGGCGACATCGGTGCCGCCACTGACCCTGACGTCATGTCGCAGTACTGGAACCCTGCCAAGTATCCATTCTGCATCTCACGTGCAGGAGTGGCGCTCAACTATACTCCGTGGCTGCGTCAGCTTGTCAGCGATATGGACCTTGCCTATCTCGCAGGATATTACCGCATCGGCGACTATTCAGCCGTATCGGCGTCATTGCGTTACTTCTCGCTCGGTGAAGTCTACACCAATTCGGGCTCTACTAACGACAATTCGATGACCATCAATCCCTACGAGATGTCGATGGACGTGGCTTACTCGCTTATGCTTAGCGAGAAATTCTCCATTGCAGCTGCCGTGCGCTGGATTTATTCCGACCTTACATACGACTATAGCGACGACACATCGCCGGGATCAGCGTTCGCCGTTGACCTTGCAGCATATTATCAGAACTACATCAATATCGGACAGCGTGAGTGTCAGCTCGGTTTGGGTCTTGATATCTCGAACATCGGTTCGAAGATCAACTTCGGCGGTGACGACAATTCAGAGTTCATCCCTGCCAACCTGCGTCTCGGTGCATCGCTGATGATTCCCATTGATGAGTACAACCGCCTCACCATCGCAGCCGATGCCAACAAGCCTCTCGTCCCCACCATGCCTATCAAGGGCGCCAATGAGAGCGACGAAGACTTCGAGGTGCGCAAGCAGAAAGACTACTATGACCTGTCGTCCATCAGTGGCATCTTCAAGAGTTTCGGCGATGCGCCGGGCGGATTCAGAGAGGAGATGCAGGAGATACGTTGGAGCGTAGGTGCTGAATACGTCTATAATGACAAGTTCGCGCTGCGTGCCGGTTATCATCACGAGTCGGAAAACAAGGGTAATCGTAAGTACTTCACAGTGGGTGCAGGATTCAAGATGAACGTATTCTCGCTCGATGCAGGTTACGTTATAGCCACGGCAAAGTCGAACCCGCTCGACCAGACACTACGTTTCACGCTGTCCTTCGATATGGACGGCATAAAGGATCTCTTTAAACGCAGATAAAAATCATGAAGATAAGAACAGGATTCGGATATGACGTCCACAAGCTGGTGGAAGGTCGCGAGCTTTGGCTTGGCGGCATAAAGCTCGATTATGAGTTGGGATTGCTCGGTCATAGCGACGCTGACGTACTCATACATGCCATCTGCGACGCCTTGCTTGGCGCTGCCAACATGCGCGACATCGGCTATCACTTCCCCGATACAGCTGCCGAGACGCTTAACGTGGACAGCAAGATATTGCTGGCAAAGACCATTGACCTCATCGCCACAAAGGGATATCGCCTCGGAAATGTGGACGCCACGGTATGTGCAGAGCGTCCAAAGCTCAATCCCCACATTCCGCAGATGCAGCAATGCTTGGCAGAAGTGATGCATACAGACATAGACAACGTATCCATCAAGGCCACTACAACGGAGAAACTTGGATTCACTGGACGTATGGAGGGCATCTCTGCATACGCTGTGGTGCTTATTGAGAAGGAAGACTAATGGATAAAAGCAAAAGAGCAGGAGCTTCGGAAACGTCCGAAACTCCTGCTCTTTTGCTTTATATCCCCTTTTATTCAGCTTTTAATACGCCATTTTCCGAATACGAATGGCACGTATTTGTATAATGCCCAGACGAGTATTGCCGTCAGTATATATACAATAAGGAAGACCGGCAGAACGGTCAGATAACACCCGTTGTATGCAAAACCTAAGCGTTGAAGTGCCATGCTGACCGTCAAAGGCACGCCGCCGCAGAGGAAATAGAAGCCGAGCGAGCGTATTCCGGTCCACTCCATCAGGCGCATTCTTGGCAGACGCTTGCATATAAGTATCAGCAATGCTGCTCCGCAGACGGTGTCTATCAGGAACATAGGATAGCAGTCGATGTTGATATACCATTCTGTCATGCTCACATCGTAATACATCTCCCATGTCTTTATTCCGACAAACGGCACCGACAGCAGCCCTATGGCAAGCGGCGGGCTGGTTATACAGCCGTCTATAGTCTCTTCATGCTTATGATAGGCATAGCCGATGCTGAGATAGAACATGGCTTGAAGGGCATTGTCAGCCTGCCAAGGGAATGGAGGATTGCCTGCATAGGGCATAAACATGGAAGCGATGAGGCCGGTTGTTCCCACCGCCAGTAGCGCCAAAGTCCTGCCTTTCGTCAGCCGTATGGCGATACTGAACAGCATTTCGGCAATGAACAGTGCCGCCACAAACCACGAAGCCTTTCCCGATAACACGTTAATAAGCATGTCAGCAATATTGAAGCTCAGTCCGTGCGCCAACGATTTGGGTAGCGCCATGGCTATGGTGAATATCAGGTAAGGCAGCAGAAGCCCCTTTATAATAGACCTTATCTTATTCTTCAGGCAGAATCCTGACCGCTTATACATCAGATACCCCGACAGAATGAAGAAGGTGGTAAGCGCATTCGGGACATACAGTTCGTAGGGCAGGACGTTGGTGTCTGAATAATAGATGTCCGTATGGTCATACAGGATGGCTGTCATACATATTCCACGCACAACGTCCGCCCAATGTTTTCTCTTGCTGCCCATCGCTGTTTCTGACTTTTCCATTTCTCTTATACGTTCTTTCCTTAACCGTTACGTCTCCATTATCCTCTTTTTCCTAAACCATTTGCAAGCCGAACGCCTCGACGAATGCGGCAAATTCCTTCTGCTTGGCGAGTTCGTCGAACACCTCTTTCTTCGTCAGACGCTTCTTTATCTCCTCCGGCGCCGCAAGTCTGAGAGTTATTTGGATGTTGCCGTTATGCAACGCCAACGCCAACGTAGCGCGGATACGTCCCTTTATATTGTTGATTTCGTCAAGGAGCAGTTGGTTGTCCGCCACGATTTCTATCTCCGGGAAGGCGATAATGCGTAGCGTGACGTTCTTCATTCGCGACGCCAGACCAATCATCTTCTTCGGCATACGGTTGCACATCGACAGCCATTGCAGCTCTAACATGTCCTGCGAGAACTCCTCGTTCTCGTCCTTGTTGGTCACCTCCACTTCCTTTTGGGCAGTCCTTTCCTCTTTCTTTTTCAGCGATTGGAAGGTTACACCGAGTCCGGAAAGCTTCAGCGGTCTGCCCATTGGCGACGGCGAAGCGGCAGAAGCCGGGGTCTGAGCGCCTGCTGGTGTTACCGGAGCTGTCTGAGCGCTGCCCGAATTGGTTGCGGCTGCGCCCTCTTGCGGTGCAGCATTGGCGTTGTCAGCCGTCCCTTGCGGGTATGCAGCATTTGAGGAAGCAGCATTAGCCGCTGCTCCCTGAATGTTTTCACCCGGAGCAGCCACCTGCTGGACCGCTTTATTCCGGGGCTTTTGAGTAAGAAGTCGGAACAGGATTTTCAGCTGTTTGGGGCTACGCCCCGCGCCATCCGCATCCTCCGGTTGCGTCAGCTGAGCCACCTGAATGAGCGTCAGCTCCACAAGCAGACGCTTGTTGCTGCTCTGACGGTAGGCGAGGTCGCACTGATTCATTATCTTCAGTGCCTGATAGAGGAACTTCGCCGGGCATTTCTTAGCCTGTTCCTTATACTGTGTCTTCTGTCTTTCGCTCACCTCCAGCAGCTTAACGGTCTGCTCATCCTTCGCCATGAGCACGTTACGTACGTGTGATGCAAGTCCGTTGATGAGGTTTCCGCCGTCAAATCCCTTCTCTATTACAGAGTTGAGCAACAGCATGATGTCGCTCACCTTGTTCTCCAAGGCAAGGTCGATGATGCGGAAGTAGTTGTCTGCGTCCAGCTCGTTGAGGTCTTCTATTACCTTGGCGTACGTGATGTTGCCCTGGCAGAAGCTGGCTGTCTGGTCAAAGATGGAGAGAGCGTCACGCATGCCGCCGTCAGCCTTCTCCGCTATCACCGCCAGCGCCTCCTCCTCGTAAGTGATGCCCTCCTTCTGCGCCACCATCTTAAGGTGTGCGATGGTGTTCTCCACCGTCATGCGCTCGAAGTCGTAAATCTGGCAACGTGAGAGAATCGTAGGCAGAATCTTGTGTTTCTCGGTGGTGGCGAGAATAAAGATGACATGCTTTGGCGGTTCCTCGAGAGTCTTGAGGAACGCGTTGAATGCAGCCGTGGACAGCATGTGCACCTCGTCGATGATAAACACCTTGTACTTGCCCACCTGCGGCGGGATGCGTGTCTGCTCCATGAGCGACTTTATCTGCTCCACGGAGTTGTTGCTGGCTGCGTCCAGCTCGAAAATGTTATACGAACGCTGCTCGTTGAAAGCGCGGCAGCTCTCGCACTCGCCACATGCTTCGCCGTCCGCAGTAGGATTGAAGCAGTTGATGGCTTTAGCGAAAATTCGCGCACACGTCGTCTTTCCCACTCCTCTCGGTCCGCAGAACAGGTAGGCGTGCGCCAGCTTGCCGCTCTTAACGGCGTTTTTGAGCGTCGTCGTAAGCGAAGCCTGTCCCACAACGGAGTCGAAAGTCATCGGACGGTACTTGCGCGCCGATACGATATAGTCTTCCATATAATGATATGCTAATACTGTTGTAGATGGTTTTCTATATACAAAAGTACTTAAAAATTCATACTTTCGTGTAAGAAAACGGAAAAATTGTAGTAAGTTTGCAGTCAAAACAATGAAACAGATGAGTCGTTTAAAACCAATCCTTGACCTCATTAGCCACTACAAGTATGCTATAACCATCATCATTTGTGTGTTGCTCGTCGGCTTTGTCGATGAGAACAGCTTCATGCGCCGCACCCAACTGGAGATGCAAATCAGCGACTTGGAAAGCGAAATTGAGAAATACAACGCACAGAATGAGGCGAACATGAAGCAGCTCAAGGCACTCGGACAAGGTCCGGACGCCGTAGAGAAGATTGCGCGTGAACGCTATTTCATGCACACGGACGACGAGGATATCTACGTACTCAGCGACGACCCCAAACCAGATAACGAAAATACAGACAATGATGAAACAGCTGAATAAGACACAGAGTGCGCTCTTCCTTATCGGTGGAGTGCTGATGGTTATCGGAGCAGGATGCTTCGCGTTCCTTTACGAGCAGCAAGTGGTGTGTTGGATCTACCTTGTGGGAGCATTATTGTTCGCCACCATGCAGGCTTTGCAGACATACGAAGGTACTGATCCGACCGTAAAGCGCCTGAAGCGCATCATGACTCTTGCTGATTTCTTCTTCGTGCTCTCCGGACTGCTCATGGTGGACAACGCCTACATGTGTCTGCGCGACGCATTCACCGACTGCATCACCTATCTGCAGCTCATCTACAACAAGTGGGTGTTGTTGCTTCTTGTGGCTGCCATCCTCGAAATCTACACCATGCACCGCATCTCACATCTCCTTAAAAAGGAAGAAGACAGGCTGCCAGATTCTGAAAAAAATCTAAATTAAGAATAATCATCATTTAAATCTCATAAACAACCGCAATTTATTCGGCAATACGTTGTACCTTTGTGTAACAAAAAAAGACCGATACATTAGCATATATGAATAAAATACTCTACGCATTATTGATTGTCATGGCTGTTACGTCGTGCGCCAACTCGTATAATATACAGGGAACGTCAAATGTGTCTACACTTGACGGACGAATGCTGTATCTTAAGGTTCTGAAGAATAATGACTTCAAGAACATCGATTCGTGCGACGTCGTTCACGGACAATTCCAGTTCTGCGGAACATACGACACCGTACGAATGGCGAACATCTTTATGGACGACGAGAGCGTCATTCCCGTCGTAATAGAGAAGGGCGACATCACTATAAGGCTGGACAACACGCAGCAGACGGTAAGCGGAACGCCGCTTAACGACGAACTCTTCAAGTTCTTCAACCGCTATAACCAGATTAAGAATCAGGAGTCAGAGCTGCTCCACACTCACGACCGCGCCATTATGAACGGTAGCGACATGGAGATTGTCAATGCCAAGCTGCGTCAGGAGGCAATGAAGCTGTCTGAACAGGAGGACAAGCTCGTCACCACTTTCGTGACAGACAACTTCGACAACGTGCTCGGTCCTGGCGTCTTCTTTATGGTTACCATCGGCAATCCTTATCCGGAGCTTACACCATGGATAGAGGATATATGGAGCAAGGCCACAGACAAGTTCAAGAACGACCCCTACGTAAAGGACTATTACGAGAAGGCGCAGGAGAATCAGGCCATCATGAACGGCATGAAAGCGCCCGTACAGCAAGCCCCAAATCCCTCAATGACCCAACAGCCAATGCCCGAGGGACCAACGCCTAACCAAATGGCGCAGCCGTCAGGAGCGCAGTAAGGGGCAAGAGCAGATAATAACAAGCAATAACGATAATAACAAGTAATAAGCAATAACGATAATAACGACAATACTCTTAATATGAAGACATTAATATACGGAGGAAAAGTCGTGGAAGAAGGCTGCTCACGCCTTGCTTCGGTCGTTGTCGACGACGACATCATCACAGACATCATCGACGGAACAGAAATGCCCCGTGGCAACTACGACAAGATCGTGGATGCCACGGGGTGTATTGTTTTACCCGGAGTGATTGACGACCATGTGCATTTCCGCGACCCTGGCCTGACACAGAAGGCTGACATTGAGACCGAGAGCCGTGCAGCAGCTTACGGCGGCGTCACATCTTACTTCGACATGCCCAACACCAAACCGCAGACCACCACCTTGGAGGCTCTGGACAACAAGATGGAGGAGGCGGCGAGACGTTCGCACGTCAATTACGGCTTCTTCATCGGTGCCACTAACGACAACATCGACACCGTTTGCGACATTGATCCGCACCGTGTGCCGGGCATAAAGCTGTTTATGGGCTCCAGTACGGGCAACATGCTCGTCGACAAGCGCGACGTGCTGAAGGCGCTCTTCCAGAGAGCCACACTTCCCATCATGGCACATTGCGAGGACACCGACATCATAAACCGCAACATGGAGAAGGCGAAGGCTAAGTACGGTGCCGACCCTGACGTCATCCATCATCCCGAGATAAGGTCGGAAGAGGCTTGCTATGAGTCCACCCGCACAGCCGTAGAGCTTGCCACCGAAGCAGGAGCACGGCTCCACGTGGCTCATCTTACCACGGCACGCGAGCTGCAACTCTTCGGCAACAACCCTCGCATCACGGCTGAGGCTGTCATAGCCCACCTCTTCTTCTCGTCGTCAGACTATGAGCGTCTGGGCACACGCATAAAGTGTAACCCTGCCATCAAGACCGTCAACGACCGAGACGCACTTCGCAAAGCGCTCTCCGACGGACGCATAACGACCATCGGCACAGACCACGCGCCACACCTCCTTGCCGACAAGGAAGGCGGATGCGCCAAGGCAGCGTCAGGCATGCCGATGATTCAGTTCTCGCTCGTGGCAATGCTCGAGCTTGTTGACGAGGGCGTGCTGACCATCGAGCGCCTTGTGGAGCTGATGTGCCACAATCCAGCCCGACTCTTCAGCGTCAGCAAGAGAGGATTCATCAAGAAGGGATATAAGGCGGACATCGCCATCGTAAAGGCTGGCGAACCTTGGACCGTCACTCCCGAGACCATACAGAGCAAGTGCGGATGGAGCCCGATGGAGGGCCATGCCTTCCGCTGGCGCGTCGTCAGCACCATCTGCAACGGTCGCATGATATACGACAACGGCACGTTCGACGGTGAAAGCCGTGGCGAAGCGCTGATGTTCAGGACGGACGAAACGGCTTAAAGCATGACTGAGCGAAAAGATTATGCCATAAACTCATTGCGTCCGTACATAAACTGGCTCTACTTCTATCATGCCTGGGGGCTTTCCGGCAAGCCGCAAGCCGAGAAGGACAAGATGCGGAAGGAGGCAGACCGAATGCTCGACGTGCTGGACGCTCGCTACATGACGCACGCCGTATTCGGTGTGTTCGACGCCAACAGCGACGGCGACGACATCATCGTGGGCACCGTGCGCATGCCGATGCTCAGACAGCAGTATGTGGCTGACGCATCCGGACCATATCTCTCCCTCGCCGACTTTGTCAGACCTCTCTCGTCCGGCGTGAAGGACAAGGTGGGAGCCTTTGCCACCACCGTGGACACGGAGATGGAACACGACTATCTGAAGGACGACTTCAAGCGGATGCTCGTCCAGACGTTGGCGGACCGCTTGGCGGAAGCCACGGCTGAGGTGATGCATCTGGAGGTGAGAAAGACCTATTGGGGATACGCGCCCGACGAAAATCTCTCCATAAGCGAGTTGCTGCGTGAGGATTTCCAAGGCATACGTCCCGCCGTTGGCTATCCCTCCATGCCCGATACGAGCATGAACTTCCTCATCGACTCCTTGATAGACATGAAGCAGATAGGGATTAGGCTGACGGAGAGTGGGGCTATGAAGCCGCATGCCTCTGTCTCCGGGCTGATGTTCGCACATCCTAAGGCGCATTACTTCGACTTGGGCAAGATAGGCGAGGACCAGCTTCGCGACTATGCACGTAGACGTGGCATACCTGTGGAGCTGGCAAGACGCTTCCTTGCGGCAAGATTGCAATAGGCGGTGCCTATTGCAGTTTTGAATTTTGAGTTTTGAATTTTGAATTAATAGATGATAGCAAGAATATCAATAATAATACTGCTGGTCACGCTTCTGCCTGACATTTATATATATCGCAGATACGTGAAGCGCAGGTTGGGGAACGTATGGGCACGCATTGCGTGGTGGCTGCCGACGCTGCTGATAACGGTTTCCACCATCAGCGTGTCGCTGACGCGCGACTTCGCCCCGCACAACCTCACCCTCTTCAACACCTACCTCTTCATCACCGCCCTCGTGGTGCTGCCGAAGCTCACCTTCGTACTGTGCTCCTTGGCGGGACGACTGGCAAGGCGCATGCTGAAGCTCCGTCGCAATTGGGGCAATTACGTAGGACTGGTCCTCGTACTTGGCGAACTCTACATCCTCTTCCACGGCACGATGGTGGGCACCGACCGTCTGAATGTCCGTCAGGTAACCATCGAGTTCGACGATCTTCCTAAGGCGTTCGACGGCTATCGCATAGCCCAGTTCACCGACGTGCATCTCGGTTCGATGAAGGACGAGTTGATGTTGCGTGCCGTCACAGCCATTGACGACATGCGTCCTGACCTCATCGTCTTCACAGGCGACATCCAGAATATGGGTCCTGACGAACTGCCTCGCTTCGCGCAGACCCTCAAACGCCTGAAGGCAAAGGACGGCGTGATGTCCGTACTCGGCAATCATGACTACAGCCGTTACGTCAATCTGCCGCTCGACGAAGCCCTGCGCAACGAGCGGCTTACGCGTGACTTTGAGACTTCCGTGGGATGGCAGCTGCTTCTTAACGACAACCGCATTGTCCGACGCGGCTCTGACTCCATCGTCATAGCCGGAGGCGAGAACGACGGACGCCCGCCGTTCCCTGCCAAGGCAGACCTCAAGAAGGCCATGCGCGGCATCCACGCCAAGTCGTTCGTAGTGATGCTACAGCACGACCCCTCTGCTTGGCGCCGCCACATACTGCCGCAGACCAATGCGCAGCTGACGCTCAGCGGACACACGCACGGAGGACAGATAAGCCTGTTCGGACTTCGCCCGACAGAACTTGTAGGGAAGGAAGACGACGGGCTCTACGCCGAAGGCAAGCGCAAGCTGTTTGTCTCCACCGGACTCGGAGGATTCATCCCCTTCCGATTCTATATGAATCCGGAAGTTGTGGAAATAACCTTGAAGAAAACCAATAAGTAATCATCCTAAGATAATAAAAAAGAAACATCATGAAATATCTATATCGACTTTATCAGCTGTTCATAGCCCTGCCGCTCATCGCCGTCTACACCGTGCTGACATCCATTGTGGTAATCATCGGCTGCGCCATCGGCAACGGTCACTTCTGGGGATATTATCCCGGCAAGCTGTGGGCACAGTTCATCGTACGTGTGCTTCTGCTGCCCGTGAAGGTGGAAGGCCGCGAGAACCTAAAGAAAGGCCAGTCATACGTATTCGTGGCTAACCACCAAGGCTCCTTCGACATCTTCCTCATCTACGGCTTCCTCTGCCGCAACTTCAAGTGGATGATGAAGCGACAGCTGCGCCAGATACCCTTCGTGGGCAAGGCATGTGAGTCTGCCCACCACATCTTCGTGGACAAGCGCGGACCGAGCCGCATCCGCGAGACCTACGACAAGGCTCGCCGCACCCTTCAGGGAGGCATGTCGCTCGTGGTGTTCCCCGAGGGCGCACGCACGTTCACTGGTCACATGGGAGTGTTCAAGCGTGGCGCCTTCATGCTTGCTGACGACATCGAGCTGCCCGTTGTGCCCCTCACCATCAACGGTTCGTTTGACGTGATGCCAAGGATGCGCGACATGAAGTGGGTGACATGGCATCCGCTGAAGCTGACCATCCACAAGCCCATCATGCCTATAGGCAAGGGCAGCGACAACATCAAGCACCTCGAAGAAGAGAGCTATAAGGCTGTGATGTCAGCCATCACGCCCGAATATCAGGGATTCGTGGAGAACCCTGACCAGTAATGTTATCCGAAACCGCCACTTTAGTGACCTCACACCGAACGAAGTGAATGCTTACACCGAACGAAGTGAATGCTCATATCGAACGAAGTGAATGCTTACATCGAACGAAGTGAATGCTTATATCGAACGAAGTGAGAGGCCGAAACAAATGTTTTGTGTCAGCAATAGTAACGGTTTTGTAAGAGAATAGGTCTTGTTTGACTTTTTTAGACAAGAAGACAGGTTGAATCCTATCAATTCAATCAGCGCCGTGTCCTGAAGGGACACGTATCTATCAAGAAACCCACTGCAAGCTGCGAAGGAGCGCAGCTTGCAGTGGGTTTCTTGATATAGGTCCCGCTCCGCGGAACCCGTAGCTAATACTCAATCTGCTCGCATTTGTGTGTGCGTGACTATGGCGTTTTTTAGTTATGCACCAGCGTACCGATGGGTTCGCCGTCCATAACCTTCTTGAGATTGCCCACGATGTCCATGTTGAATACGTAGATGGGGAGATTGTTCTCCTTGCACATGGTTGTGGCGGTGAGGTCCATCACCTTGAGACCGCGAGTGTAGATCTCGTCGTATGTGATGTCTGCGAACTTTGTGGCAGTCGGATCCTTCTCCGGGTCGGCTGTGTAGATGCCGTCCACGCGTGTGCCCTTGAGCATAACGTCAGCCTCAATCTCGATGCCGCGAAGCGAAGAACCAGTGTCGGTGGTGAAGTAAGGCGAGCCTGTACCGGCAGAGAAGATGCAGACGTAGCCTGCCTCCATAGCCTCAATGGCCTTCCACTTCGAGTAGAACTCGCCGATTGGCTCCATGCGGATGGCTGTGAGCACCTTTGTCTTTACGCCGATGGCGCCGAGAGCAGAGCTGAGAGCGAGCGAATTGATGACTGTGGCGCACATGCCCATCTGGTCACCCTTCACGCGGTCGAAGCCCTTGGAAGCTCCGCTGAGGCCGCGGAAGATATTGCCGCCGCCGATTACGATGCCTATCTGCACACCCATCTCGTGCACTTCCTTAATCTGCTGTGCATACTCGCCCAGACGAACGGGGTCGATTCCGAAACTCTGTTTGCCCATGAGGCTCTCGCCGCTGAGCTTAAGTAGGATTCTCTTAAATCTTGACATTTTTCTTTTATATGATTATGTTTATACGTTTCTGATTCGTTTTTTATCTCAGGACAAACCTTACTTCCTTGAGCGAGTAGGCGCGTTGCCGTCCGTTCTCGTCCGTAAGA
This sequence comes from Prevotella sp. 885, assembly GCF_002265625.1. Lineage (GTDB taxonomy): Bacteria > Bacteroidota > Bacteroidia > Bacteroidales > Bacteroidaceae > Prevotella. The sequence continues at coordinate 43,196 of NZ_NOVE01000007.1, read as the reverse complement.
CGCAGCATTCCGTCCGTTCCGACGTGGTCAATGCTGGCGAGGAAGGTCTCGCCGGTGGCTGTGTCCTCGTAGCGGTGCAGGCCGAAGCGTCTGTAGAGCGCATCGTTATATTCGCTTACGATGGCGTCCTTGTCGCCTTCCACGACCCGTTGGTAATAGGCATCAAAGGCTTCGGCAAGCTCGTTCGCCACTCTTTCTATCGGCGTATAGAGTCCGGTGATGTTGAGGAGCGATATGGGATTAGGCGCGTCGCTGCGGAATATCTCCTGATTGACGTTCAGCCCGATGCCGAAAATGCAACGTGTGATTTCCTTTCCCGACACGGCAGTCTCGATGAGCGTGCCGCTAATCTTGCTGTCGAACCAATAGATGTCGTTAGGCCACTTCAGCTTTATGGCTCCGCAATAGTTGTCGAGCACGGATTTCACGGCGAGTGCACCAGCCATTGACAGCACGAACTGTTCGGTTATGCGCACCCCCTTGGGGCTTGTCAGAATGGACGTGAGCAGGTTTTCGCCCGCATTGCTCTCCCACGAGTTGCCCTTCTGTCCGCGTCCAGCCGACTGAAAGTCAGCCCTTACCATGACAAAATGGTCGGGTGCGGGAGTGGGACAGTCCTTCAGATAGTCGTTGGTGGACGTCGTGACGTCGAGGTGTATCATTTCTTTGTTCATGTCGGTGAGGATTTTAGTTGCTTAATAAACCAGGCACGGATTGAATGCGTCTTTCACATGCTCTATCTCCGCTACGTCCTTATTTCTGCCTACGATGGCTATAATGTCGAAGCGCAGCAGGTCAGCGATGTTGAACTGCTTGACGAAGGCGTTGGCGCAATATCCGATACTGCGTATCTTGCGTATGTCCACAGCGTCCTCCGGCTTGGTGATGATGTCGCCCGAGCGTGTCTTCACCTCCACGAACACCACCTCGTTGCCCTCCGGCGACCGTACAATGATGTCGAGGTCGCGGTGGCCGAACCGCCAGTTGCGCTCCATTATCTGGTAGCCGTTCTTTCTAAGGAAGTCGGCAGCAAGCTCCTCTCCCCATTTTCCCGTTTCGTTATGTTGGGCCATACGCTCGTTGTTTTTCGCAAAGGTACGGCAAAAAATCCGGTTAATCGAATCGAATGTATATTTATTTTATAATCATATCAGTCCTCAGCTGCTGATTATATCAGCGGCATGCCGAGCCTCTTGCATTCTTCACGCATTTCCTTAGGCCAGATGCTTGCCTGTATTTCGCCGATGTGCGCTTTCTGGAGGAGCACCATGCAGAGACGGCTCTGACCGATGCCGCCGCCGATGGAGAGTGGCAGTTCGCCGTTGAGCAGACGCTGATGGAAGTAGAGCTTCTCGCGTTCTTCCTCGCCCTCCTCCTTCAGCTGGCGCAGCAGAGCCTCACGGTCAACGCGGATGCCCATGGACGATAGCTCGAAGGAGCGCTCAAGGACAGGATACCAGATGAGGATGTCGCCGTTGAGACCCGCGCGTCCGTTCTCAGCCACGGTGGACCAGTCATCATAGTCAGGGGCGCGTCCGTCATGCTTCTTGCCGTCAGCCAGTTTTCCACCGATGCCGATGATGAACACGGCGCCGTATTCGCGGCAGATGGCATCCTCGCGCTCCTTCGGTGTCAGTCCGGGATACATCTGCTGGAGCTCCTCGCTGTGTACGAAATGGATTTTCTCGGGAAGGAAAGGCTTGATGTTGTCATATGTCTCGCAGACGAGAAACTCGGTTCGTCTTATGGCAGCATATATCCTCTTCACCACGTCGCGCAGGAAAGCAAGCGTGCGGTCCTCCTTGCGGATGACAGCTTCCCAGTCCCATTGGTCGACGTAGAGCGAGTGCAGATTGTCCAGCTCTTCGTCGGCACGGATGGCATTCATGTCCGTATAGATGCCCGCTCCCGGCTCTATGCCGTAGTCGGCAAGAGTCAGACGCTTCCATTTTGCGAGCGAATGCACCACCTCCGCCTTCTCGTCGCCGAGGTCTTTGATGGGGAACGTAACAGGACGCTCCACGCCGTTAAGGTCGTCATTGATGCCAAGGCCTTTCAGTACGAAGAGTGGAGCGGTGACGCGGCGCAGATGCAGCTCAGTGGCAAGGTTCTGCTGGAAGAAGTCTTTTATCAGTTTGATGCCCTGCTCGGTCTTGTGTACGTCGAGCAGGGCGGTGTAATGTTCGGGATAAATAAGTGTGCTCATATATATAATGTGTTTTGTCTTTAATTGAATAGATATAGGCAAATGTCGCCTTTTGCGTGATGCAAAGTTACGCAATTAATTGTTTATTGACAAGCGGAGTGGTATGTTTTATTAGCAAAGTGTTTATATTGTTGCTTAATTTGTGGCATTTGGATAGTTGCAACGGGTGTGATGCTTGCTTTTTATAAATCAGAAAACGTTGATAACATGTCAATAATGTTAACATACGGTAACGTAAAGGTTAAACTTAGTTATTGTCGTGGTATCATAAAATAAGGTTTCGCCAAAAATTTCTACTTTTGTGAGTCATTTATAACAAGACCGATGGTTTTCAAATACGACTTTCTAATTATTGGCGCCGGTGTAGCCGGCATGAGCTACGCCTTGAAAGTGGCCCGCGCACACAAAGGAAAGGTGTGCATTATCTGCAAGACTTCGCTTGACGAGGCAAACACTTCGTTTGCCCAGGGAGGTGTTGCCTCAGTGACTAACCTCGCAGTCGACAATTTCGACAAGCACATAGAGGACACAATGATTGCGGGCGACTATATCTCAGACCGTAATGCTGTGGAACTGGTGGTGCGTAATGCTCCGGCACAGATAAAAGAACTGGTGAAGTGGGGTGTGAATTTCGACCGTAAGGAAGACGGCGAGTTCGACCTTCATCGTGAGGGCGGACACTCTGAGTTTCGCATCCTTCACCATGCCGACGACACGGGAGCTGAGATTCAGCGCGGCCTGATGGCTGCCGTGCGTGCATGTCCGGACATCGACATTAAGGAAAACCACTTCGCTGTGGAGATTATCACACAGCACCATCTCGGAGCTCGCGTAACGCGCCGCACCCCACATATTAACTGCTATGGAGCTTACGTGCTCAATCCGGAGACGGAGAAGGTGGACACTTACTTGAGTAAGGTGACGCTGATGTGTACGGGCGGTTGTGGCGCTGTATACCAGACCACCACTAATCCTGTTATCGCAACGGGTGACGGCGAGGCTATGGTATATCGTGCCAAGGGAACGGTGAAGGACATGGAGTTCGTGCAGTTCCATCCGACGGCGCTTTATCATCCCGGCGAGACTCATCCTGCCTTCCTTATCACTGAGGCTATGCGCGGTTACGGCGGCATATTGCGTCTGCCTAACGGCGAATCGTTCATGGAGAAGTATGACAAGCGCCTCTCGCTTGCTCCGCGTGACATCGTGGCTCGCGCCATCGACAAGGAGATGAAGATACACGGTATCGACCATGTTTGTCTGGACGTTACGCACAAGGACCCTGAGGAGACGAAGAAGCACTTCCCCAATATATATCATAAGTGTAAGACAATAGGCATCGACATCACGACTGACTATATTCCTGTTCGTCCAGCAGCTCACTATATGTGTGGCGGCATTAAGGTGGACCTTAACGGACAGTCGTCCATCGAGCGCCTTTATGCCATCGGCGAGTGTTCTTGCACAGGACTTCATGGCGGCAACCGTCTTGCCAGCAACTCGCTCATTGAGGCTGTGGTTTATGCCGATGCTGCTGCAAAGCATTCATTGGAGCATATCGATGAGTATGACTTTAACGATAAGGTTCCGGCATGGAATGACGAGGGCACGATGACCAATGAGGAGAAGGTGCTTATCACGCAGAGCGTGAAAGAGGTGGGCGAGATAATGTCAAACTATGTTGGCATTGTTCGTTCTGACCTTCGTCTGAAGCGTGCCTGGGACCGTCTGGATTTGCTTTATGAGGAAACAGAGGAACTGTTTAAGCGTGTGAAGGCAAGTCGTGACATCTGCGAGCTCCGCAATATGATTAACGTGGGCTACCTTATTACACGTCAGGCCATCGAGCGCAAGGAATGTCGCGGACTGCATTACACGACAGACTATCCGCTTCACGCCTACGACAAGAAATAAATCTTTCCTGACACAATACGTCTGCTTATGAAACAGAATGTTTGGTCTGTGGCTGTGGCTTGCGCCGCTTTCGCTCTGATGAGCTTCTGCGTCAGCAAGAACGCCATAAAGTACAATAAGGATGTTGCCGTAATTAATACGTCTTCAATAGTGAAGGCGCGTGGATATATGGGCAATACGCCTGTGAAGATTTTCGTTCGCAATAATAAGATAGTCAAGATTGAGTCGCTTCCTAATCAGGAAACTCCGGCTGTATATGCCAAGGCAGAAGAGCTTCTTAAGCGCTTCGTCGGCAAGTCGGTGGATGAGGCTTCAGCCATGAAGGTGGACGGCGTTAGCGGTGCCACATATTCATCAAAGGCTCTTATACAGAACGTAAAGGGTGGACTGAAGTATTATAAGGATAATAAGAAGTCTAAATAATCGGGGCGGTTTGGCCTTTATTAATAGGACAGGCTTCCTTGATAAAAATGATAATGGCAAGCAGCAGCTCATGCAGTTGTAGCTTGCCATTATTTGTTTTTCTTAATTACTACTAACATTACATCTATGGACATTACTAACCTTACATCTATGGACATAGCAGACAACAATAACAATGTTCCTTCTGTGCTTGGCAGACAGACCAAGTGGGAGGACCTTTTCTTTTATCAGAAGGCTGACGTTATTTATCAGCTATCGTTTGTCTTCTGTGACAGATTCATCCATCTTTATAAGGACCGCACTCGCGATCAGGTCATTCAGGCTGCCCGTTCCTGCAAGCAGAACATTGTGGAGGGGCTGGCTGACGGTGTGACGTCTTCAGAAATGCAGCTGAAGCTGCTGAATGTGGCAAGAGCCTCGCTGAAGGAACTGCGTGAGGATTTTGAGGATTATCTCAAGTCGCGTCATCGCGAGTTTTATGTAGCGGGGGAGGAGCGTTATGACGTAATGCTTGATTACTGCAGCCGTCATAACAAACTGAAGGATTATGAGCCTTTCTTCCAGACATGGAGTGACGAGCAGATGTGTAATTATGCCTTAACGCTTTGCCACATGATAGACCGTATGATGATGTCTTTTCTGAAAAGGCTGGAAAGGGAGTTTGTGACGGAAGGAGGCATCAAAGAACGCATGCACAAGGCACGGACTGGCTACAGACAGCAGCAGGACGCTCGCCTCAAACAACTGGAGGCTGAGCTGCCTGTTATGAGAAAGGAGCTTGACGAAGCACGTGCCGCTGCCGAGAAATGGAAGGCTGCTTACGAAGACCTTAAGCAAAGAGCGCTTAAGGCATATTACAAGCAGCAGGAAGAGATAAAGAGGCTGAAGAACTTGCTGGGGGAGGAGGGGCTTTAAGCCCTTCTGGCATCTCTAACCCTTCTAGCGTCTCTAGCTTTTCTAGAAGCTCTAGAATGTCTAGAAGAGCTAGAACGTCTAGTCTCTCTAGACCGTATAGAAGAGCCAGACCGTCCAGAGCCTAAAGAGAAGCCTCCTAAAACAGCTTGTCAATGTCCACTCTCAGCCCCACTTGCAGTGTGGTGCCGTCCGTTAGCGGACAGTTCAGATAGTAGTGTTTTGGGCGGTAGTTCAGGAGGTTGTCAAGAGCTGTGGTCAGCGTTATGGCTTTGCCGATGCGCTGCACGAGCGACAGCTTCCAGATGGTGTAAGCAGGATACTTGACGCTTACGGTTCCTTCGCTCACGTCATAATAGTTCTTATACTCCACGTTTTTGCTTCCAGAGAGAACGCGTCCGCTTATTCCAGCGCTTATCCCGTAATTCTTTGTGAAGTCATGATCGTAGTCGAGACGGACGTTTACGGCGTGCTTGCGGGCTGGGATGTACTGGTTGTTGATGGTGTTGCCGTCCTTGTCCTTTGCCAACTGTTCGTTGGTGTAGGCGTAAGTGAGGCGTGCAGACAGACCGTTGTCCCATCTTCCCTGGGCAGCCAGTTCGCCGCCACAAACACTATACTCGCCGAGATTGGCATAGGGGAGGTAAGGCAGCTTGTCCGTTGGAGTCTTAAAGTAAGGAGCTGCGGTGGAAAGTTTGTTGGTGACGTGGCTGTAAAGAACCGAAGCCGTAACGTTATATTGTCCCTTCACCATTTCCACAGAAGCGTTAAAGTTGTGACTCAGTTCCGGCTTCAGGTTCTCGTTACCCTCAACAATCCAAATACCAGCCATATCAAAATTATAGTATTTCTCCTTCAGCGACGGCGCTCTGAATCCCATGCCGTAACCTGTGCGGAGAGTGATGTTGCTGCAAGGACGATAACGCACGTTAAGCTTTGGCGTAACGCGCGAATTCTGACCGTCAGAAAGATAGTCATAACGCAATGCTCCAACCACCTCCAGCTTTGACGTCACCATCCAGTCGTACTGTGCGAAGACATCGAAGCAGTCCTGCTCTCTCTTCTTGTTCTCAAGGTTGGTATTGAACAGGTAGTCATGCATATAGTCTGCGCCGACGGTAAGCATGTCGCCGTTGTCGAACGAATGATTGTAAGCGGCACGGAAGGAGTTTTGCACGTTGCTGTAATCGCGGATGTCCAGTCGGCGACGGGTCTGATAGTCCGACTTGTCATACTGGTCGAAGGTGTAGCCCACCTTCAGGTCGTCCGCGTCAGAGATGTTCCAGCCAAGCTTCAGTCCACCCGAGAAGTCGCGATAACGCTCCGGAAGGTCTGCCGTACGTGCTGTCTCGCGGAAGAAATAGCCTGCACGTGCTGTCAATGACAGCTTGTCTGTCGGTACCCATGTAAGCTTGTCGCCAATATTGACAGTCTTGCTGCCATAGATGGTGGAGATGACACGCGTAACAGGATTAGGCGCACTGGTGACGTTATAGTTGTCCATCGCCGTACGTTCAGCCGTGAGCAGATTGTGCACGTGCTTGCCTTTAAGTCCGAACGACGTGCCATAACGCTGTTCGCCATGTTTCGAAATGCGTCCGTTGACGTTCAGCGTCCAAGGTTTTGAAGGCTTCTTGGTTATGATATTTATAACTCCACCGTTGGCATTGCTGCCGTAAAGAGCCGAAGCCGCACCCTTCACAATCTCCACACGTTCCACGTTGTCCATGGAAAGGCGTGAGAAGTCGATGTCGCCACTGACGTCGCCAGCCAGACGTTCACCGTCAACAAGGAACAGCACGCCCTGTCCTCCGAAACCGGAGAAGTTGAGGTGTGTCTGCTGGTTCATGGCGTATGAAAACTCAGCGCCTGGTATTTCCTGCTGTAGCAGATCCTGCACGTTGGTGGCATCAGTACGTTCGATGTCGCGTGAGGTGATGAGTCGGGTCTGGATAGGAGTGTCCTTGAGCAGTTTCGGTGTGCGTGTTCCGGTTACCACCACCTCTTCCAGCATGTAATTGCGCATGATGGAGTCAGTGAAAGCCTCGCTTGTCTGTGCGGCAAGCGGCAGCGCTGAACAGCAGACGGTGGCGATAAGAGCGTTTTTCTTTATCATTATATTATTAATGTATTAATAAGGATACTTATAGTTGATGGTCATGAAGCACTTCTCTCCTTGCGGCGAAAGATAGTTGTTGAGTTGGAGAGCGGCGTAGGTTCCGTCGTTGAGTCGGAGCACAAACACACGGCTGTCCATTGAGAACTCTGGCGGCATTGGCGGCACCTTTACGATGAGCCATGACGAGAGCAGGCGGTTTATCTTTATGCCCTGCGACGGCACCAGACCCAACAGCATCTTCTCCTGTCCGTCCCAAACGTCGTTCTCTGACCATTCGTCCTCCGTGAAAGTCATTCCGTCGAAAGCCTCAGACGACTCAGGCAGTTCGGCCATCGACTTGCAGTTGGTTCGCAGAACGGCTCCACCATTCGTGCGGACATTGTTGCGATGAATGGCTATGGTCCATTCTTCAGGTTCTTCCTGTGGATCGCAAGGCGTAAATTCGCGAAACTCGCTCTTCGTTATTCCCTCTCCGAACACATCAAACCAGTACATATACTGTCCCGACTTGCCGTCCGACTCCTTTGTCAGCGTCATCGGAATGGGATAAGTCTCAGGCTCCATCTGTGCTTTCTGCAGCCCTTCCTCGTCGCCGCTCTCTGCCAGACGCTGCAGCTTCTTGAGGTCAAAGTAGTGCCAGTCGGTCCAGCTCGTTGCGTCCATGAACAGCTGTCCCTTTGCAGCCACAATCTCCTTGTCTGGTTGGTCGTATATATCGTCGAGAATGCCGTTGCAGGCAGTGGTGGTAAAGATCACCATGCATGCAACGGCAAGTCGGATGGAATATTTGAGTGAATACTTTAACATTCCTGTTATTTCAGTGTTTTTATTCTTTGTTTCTGCTTTATTTTCTAAGGTATTTCTTGCCGTTGATGATGACAATGCCCTTATAGTCATCGCTCACACGCTGTCCGGCAATGTTGTATGCCTTACCGTCCATAGGCTTGTTGTCTGTCTTTACGGTGTTGATGGCGGTGGTGTTTACATTGAATGTCGATACGATGTCGAACGGCATTGCACCCATCTGGAACTTGTTGATGATGGAAGTAACCTTTGTACCGTCATACTTCACGAGGATGTTGTTGTCCTTCTTGCTGTTGAAGACATAGTCGCCGTTAATTGTGGTATTGCCGTCCTTCTCTGCCGAGAAGTGGAATGTGAGACCGTCGTCCTTATAGTCGCGATAGAATCCACCCTGCTCGCTGTCATAAACCAGTCCCTTAACAGTGTATGCTCCAAGCGAAAGGTTGCCGATAAGAGTGTTGTCGAGTGTGTAGGCCGGAACAGTCACATCCACCTTCTCCACGTCGCCGTCCTTATACTTACGTACGTTGTAGGTGACGCTGCTGTTTGTGTAGGTGTAAGCGCTGCCGATGCAAACGCTGATGGCATCGGTTACTGACTTGACGTAATATCCCTTGACGGTATAAGTTACGGGGAAGGGCATTGAGCCGTATGTGAAAGTGGCGCTAAGGTCAAACGAGTTGTCTGCCATATTGTAAGTGGCGCTCAATGACGAACCCTTAATGGCTTTCTCCTTACCGCCTACGTTGATAGTGGCGCTGAACTCCTGTGAAGGAAACTCCACCACATGATTGGCACCCATCGTGAATGTGGCTCCCTTAATGGTAAACGAAGGAATGGCAGCCATGCCCTTCATCTCTGGCAAAGTGATGTCGCCGGATGTAAGGTCGTTCATCTTGAACTGTATGGTGTCGCTCTCGTTGTTTACGTCCATTGTTGAAACTTTAGCGTTAGACGCTCCCACGAAAGACATGGGTGTGTGCTGTTGGGCTGACATTGAGGCTGCAGTGAAGGCTGCAAAGAGGAGAGTAAAAATCTTCTTCATATTCTTATTGTTTTTATTTTTTACGTTTTATGTTATTCTATATTTTATTCTGTTTCTGAATTGTCCGAATGGTCAGCGTGACTGTCCTTGGCATTGTAAAGCCAGAAGCCTGCAATGAGGGCAACGAAGAGGGCGAGGATGCCAACCATCTCTGCCACGTGGTTTATCGGGTCCACCCATATCTCCTTGAAAAAACCGTTGCGTGCAGCCACCTCAACAAACGACCAGAAGACAATGACGTTGGCAAGAGCCATACGGAGGTTTCTGCCCCATGAGGCTATGTGGAGCTGCTTCTTGAGAATCATGCCTGAGGACACAAGGCAAGCAGCACCGATGGCGTAAGTGACGGGATGGTCGCTACCCAAGAATACGGGGTCGTAGCAGAACATGAGCAGGATATAGAGGCCCCACATCATGATGTTCCATTCCATGAATACCACTACGCTGGGATGGTATGCCATCGGGCGAAGCTCCACGTGCTGCTTTACGCCGCAATGATTCTGTATCCAGCGGATGAAGTTGCATCCTGTGCGGGTGCAGAAAACATACATGAAGATGGTCATTATCCACATTCCGAACGTGGCTGGCATAATGAGATATTCTGGTCTTGAGCCGCGTATCTCCTTCAGTTCGCCACGCGAGAAGTCTTCCAGCGGTGTGCCGTTGATGGTAAACGAGTGGTCTACTGCCACTCCGTTGACGTATCGGCTGACAGTCTCCACTACGCCGTTGCCTACAAGGTCGCAGTGAACGCCGTAGCGCTGAGCGTAATAGGCGAGCAGAAATTCCACCCATCCCGTCCAGAAAAGCATTGCGCCCGTTATGCCGAGGCAAGTCTGCTTGGTGTCTCCCTTGACAAAGATGCCCCAAATGGTTATGGCGAGACCCACAAGACCCATGAAGAAAGCCGAATAGTGAAGCGTTGTCGGTTCCAGAAAATGCTCCATAAGAATCATGAGAGCGTGACCGAGAGGCATTAGCAAGAGCACAATAAGGAGTGCTCCCAGTGTCTTGCCGGGATACATTCTTGATTTCATACTTTTGTTGATGTTCATAATTTTGTATAGAGGGCTTTGTTTGTTTTTCTATAAAAAGAATGGTTTTGTTTTGCGGATGCAAAGTTAGGTATTTCGTTTATTCCTTGAAATACTCATTTATTATGATTTTTATAACGAAATAAAAGTTAACGGACTAATGCTTTTATTGATTCAATAAAGCAAAAGTCCGTTAACTTTCCTGTTCGTATTCTGTTTACACTCTGTCTGTTATCTTGTCAGCGAGAACTTGATGCTCAGTCCGAAATCCTGCGTCGTTGTAGGATAAGAGCTTGACGAGAGCAGCGGGGTGTTGGTCTGACGGTCGTAATAGAAGCTCATGGTCAGCAGACGTGAGAGCGTGTAGTCGGCTGAGAACGATAGCTTGAACGCCGTGTTGCCGCTGTTTGCTGACGATGTCATCGAGGCGATATCACGACTGATGGATGCCTGCTTGCGCAGACTGAGGTCCAGTCGGAGCTTCAAGTCGTTGTTTACGCCGCCTGTTGATCGGCTGCGGTTTGTCATTGAAGCCGTCTTGTTGTCCTTGTCGTTGGCTCCCCTCTTCTTGCCCTTCACCTGACGGTGCTTGTTTGAGCCGCCGCCTCCGAAGAGATTGAAGTTGTTGATGGTGTATCCGGCACCAATCACCCAGTCGTGTGATGACGACTCGTTTATCTGAACTGACGTCATGCTGAGGCTAAGCACACGTGTGGTACGATATTCCGCCTTCACCGTCATGTTGTTGTTGAGTGTCACGTCTATTCCGAGCAACGGCGAGAACGACTCGTTGATGCTGACTGTCGACACGTTATACATAGAATTAGGTATAGGTGCTCCGGTTGTGGCGTCGTTGATGAATCCCAGTCCGTTCATGTATTCCATGAAGGTGCTGTACGACGAATACGAACCTACGGCGTATACGCTCTTGTATGCGTGGTTGACATTCACGCTCTTGAATACGTCCCTGAACCAAGGCAGCTTCGACAGTCCGCTGTACTTGATGGTCCAGTTGGGCAGCAGCTTGGAGAGTGAGGGGAATATGGACATGCCTCCGTCTCCCATGCTTGTGTAAGCGGAGAGGAATGCCGGCACCATTACGTCAGCACTGTATTTGTTTACAGCACCGTTGGCAGCGTCAAACTTCTGTCCTGCCAGCGCCGTTCCCTGCGGATAAATTGCCCCCGCGTAACGTGCCTCTACCTTTTCGCGGAATCCGTCGAGCGACTTGCAGAAGCGTTCGAACGACGGCGAGTGATAACCGTTAGAGGCATTGCCTGATCCTTCGAATGCGCTCTTGAGCGACAGCGTTGTCATCGTGAACGTTCCGCTCTGCGTTGTCGGGTTGCCCGCATACATATATTGTACGGAGCGTGCCGTTGTCATAGCGCGACTGGCGTTGAGGTCAATCTTGAAGTTGCGTACAGGCTCGAGCGTTGCTCTGAGTTGCAGGTCCTCCGTACGGTTGGTTGTGGCAGGTGTTGCCAATGAGTCGTTCATGAGTAACCATCCGTTCTCCCTCGCCTTGTCGATGTAGGAGTCGCCTATGAAACCGAAGGCGAAGTCGAGTCCAGGCGACATTGCTCCCATTCCTGAGCGCTGGCCGAAGATGTTGCCAATCATTGGCTTGAAGCCCGGCAGCGCCATAGAGTACTGGTTGCGGTAGCTGAGGCTTACGTTTCTGACCATCATCAGCACTCTTGCCACCGACTGAGCGGTCTTATACCAGCCCTTGTCCTCAAGCGGTTCCTTCGCAAGTACCGACACCTTAATCTTCGTTGCCGAGTCCACCTTGTTGAGGATGACGATGCTGTTGGCGTCAGTGCGGCGATATTTGATGTCGAACGCCTTGCCGTCAGCTGTCTTCGCCGAAACGATGATGCGCTTGGTGCGCTTGGCATGGTTCACCTTAATGGTGGTGTCAGGCGCCAGCGTCACCTCCTTCTCGAAGGCTTTCTTCTTCGGGTTCTTGTTTCTTCCCACCACGTTGTCGTCGCCAAGAAGAGGCTTGTTCTTTCCGCCGGGTTTCTTTCCGGCGTTCTCCTTATCGTCCTCGCCCTTCTTTACGGTGTTGAAGTTCTTCCGACGGTTTCTTTCTATCTTCTTGTTGCGGTTGGTTTCCTTCTTGAACCGCTCGTTGGTTTTCTTCAGGAACGGCACATGGTTGTAGAGCTTCTCCATGTTGAACTGTCCGTTGATGTTTATCTGACGGTTGTTGGCTATGTTGTTTCCAAGCGACGTTCCGTCCTCAAGGTCAGTTCCTCGTGTCCAGTTATACGTGGCGTTGTACGAAGCGTCCGACGTTATCCAGTCGAATATTGGCAGGAGATTTATAGGCAACTTGTATGAAGCCTGGAACGACTGGTTGTAGTTGAGCGGCGTGCCCATGTGCTTGATGGACGTCCATACAGAGTCTTTCCATGCCGAATACTGGTCAGGATAGAGGTCTTTGTTCACCGGAGTGTAAGGCTGTTCTATCTCGGCGTTCGTGGCACTTTGGAAGTTCATGTGCAGATTCTTCGTGATATCCCATCTGATATTGAACTCTCTGTTCCACAGGAACTGTGAAGAGAAGGTCAGCGGGAGAGCCGAATTTTCCGTCGATTCCATATCGCGCTCCTGCAATTCGTAGTAGTTGCGCGTGATGTCGGTGCTGAAGCCTACGTTCTGCGGCAGCCAGTTGATGCCGAACTTCTTCGGGAAGTCCATCCACTTCGACTTCGACTTAATCTTCTTGAACGGTTCAATTGGCTTATATACCGGCGTCCAAGAGTATGTCATCGATCCTCTCCAGTTGTCCTCCTTCTCATAAACAGTAGTCTCTCCTGACGTGTAAGAGTGGGAGTGGCTGTATGAGAACGAGAAGTTGGCAGGGTCGTACGGCATCGGGTGGCGCTTGTTCTGTATGCCGACGCGTACGTTGGACAGCGAGAAGTTGGTCTGAGTGACCTTCGTCACGGCGATGCTCTCAATGGAGTCGCGCTCGTGCTTTGATCCTGCTGCGTCGAGAGCGTCCTTCAGCTCCATATCGGTGTCGAGCGGATTATACTTAGGTGAAGTCTTCTCCTTCGTCACTGAGTAGTAGAGTGGGGCTGAAACCTTCGCCTTGTCGGGGAAGAACTTGCCCAGCTCAATGTTAGCTGTGACAGTATAGTTGGCTTGGTTGTCGGTGCTGCGTTGTGCCACACCCTCTTCCAGTCCGCCGAAACCTGACGACATATACTTGCCCTGCACGTTTACGGTGCCGAGGTCAGAGAGTTGCAGGTTGAGGTTGCCTTGTGCAGCCCAACCGCCGGAGTTGTTGTATTCGCGCAGACGCAGCTCATTGAGCCACACCTCGCCGCTCTTCTCCGTGCCCGAGTTGTTGCGCACACCAATCACCATTGTCTTTATCTCGCCGAGAGTCGGGTTACCCATCACCGAAATCTTGTTCTTCGGCTTGTCCGAGTCGTATGCTGAGAACAGTCGGTTGTACGATGCCTGTCCGTTGGCCTTCGCCTTGTTGCGTTCCTTCTTGAGGTCGGTCAGCTTCTTGAGGTCGATGTCCAGCATGTTCTCCTCAGGCCAAACCTTTCGTGCTTCGGCTGTTGAGTAGCGGTCGTACTTGCCCGGAGCTGTGAGCTTCAGCGGAATCTCGTACTCATAGAAGTTGCTCTTATAGTCCGATCCGAGACGTACGAAAACGGAGAGCTGTCCGTCTTCCAGTCCGGTGGTGTTCTGCTCGAAGGCGTTGGCATGCACGAACATCTGCAGACGCTTATACTGACGGACGTCCAGCGTGGTGTTCTTATATACCGCCTTTGCCTCACCTGAACCGAGCGTTGTGACGGTCATGGCAAGCGCCTGCTCGTTGTTCTCCACGAGCTGAGGCTGCGTCGGGTCCTGTCCGCGCTTGATGCCCGGAGGCAGAACGTAGTTGACAGGCTGCTTGTCAGCGTTCTCTTCTATGTTGACAGCCGAAACAGCCAGTCGTCCTGACGTTGAACTTGAATTGTCGATGTTCTGCTCGTATACTCGCCATTCGCCGCGAACGAGGTCGAGTGTGCCGAAACGCAGGATGATGGGGTGCTTGAATCCTGTTAGGAACATACGCATGAAGCGCACGGAGGTGAAGTCGCTGATGGCTCCGACGCGTTTTTCATACTCTCTGAGCGGAATGCGGAACTGATACCAATGTACGGTTTCCGTCTTCTTATTGCGCAGCGGTCGTGTGTCGGCACGCATGTCCACGATGTAGTTCTTGCCAATCTCGAGGTCCTCAGGACGGATGGAGATGCGATACTGGAAATACTTCTCATACTCGTTGAGCGTATAGTCCTGATTGATGTCCTCCACGTCCGGTGTCGACTTGTATGACGTATCGTATCCTTCCGTACGCGAGTCGTTGTCGGGCGAGTTGCCCTGCGGGTTGTTGATATACTTGTAGCGACGGAGGATTGGAGCCTCCATGCGGTCGTAGTCAGAACCGCGGAAGTAGTGATAGTTGTCGCCTGCGGGGTCAGCCCAGATAGAGTCCCACACAGCCGGATTGACCTTGCCCTGCACTTCCTTCAGAAAGTCCTGATAAGACTCCCACTTCTGTTCCTCTTCGTCGGTCAGTCCGTTGAAGCCCACGTCCTGCTTTGCTCTTGCGCCGCTTGACGTAGCGAAGGCGTAAGTTACGGTAGCCTGGTTCGGAACCTTACCCCATTGTGTGGTGGTGTAAGCCGCTGAACCGTCCGTAGGCATTCCGCTCTCATAGAATTTCTTACCGTCGCGGAGGATGTCCTCGCTCATTTCGCCGAGGTTGATATAGAAGTCGCCGCCGTAGTCGGACGCCGTTCCCTGCTCACGGGTGTAGATAAAGGGGTCGAGCATCCAGAATTCGATGTACTCGATGTTGGCTGTCTCGAAGTCGTTGGTGTCCAGCTTTCGCATCATACCGCCCCAATGCTGCTGCGGATTGTTGAGTGTTCCGTCGTAGTTGAGGTCCGGATTGAAGTTGTACGGTCCGCGCTCGTTGGGGTAATAGGCGAGGTTGAGGATGGAGAGAGTTGACGTGCTGCCGTTGTAAGCGCTCTGGTCGCGGTTAGGGAACAGCTCGTTTACGTATATCTCACGTACATAATGGTTTGACAACTGGTCGAGGTCGCTCTTGATGTGGCCCGGCGTAAGCGACGACGAGCGGCGTGTGAAGAGCGGGTCGATGGTATACCAAGCCATGCGAGAGCGGTTGAATCCCGAGCGCAGCGTGTTCTTGTCGTTCGATTCCTGGAACATTGACGGCACGCTTGAGATTATCCACGACGTCGGTGTAGACACGTCTATGGTGTTCTTCGTATTCTCGAAGTCGTCAATGTACGATGCGTTGTCCTGCGTTCCGTGGCTCTGTCCGGCGATGAGTTGTGCAAACTCACCTGAGAACGATATTGACGAAGGCTGTGTAAGGTGCAGCAATGGTATCTTGTCCAGCATGTTGGTGAGCCATTGGCTCTCCTTCTTCCAGTTTATGTTGAGTCCCCAGATGGTGTTGTTGAGCGGTTCCGAACCCATGTTCACCTTGTTGGTGAGCGGCTGTTCGGAGAGATGCTGGAACGTACCCGAGAGCTGGAAGTTCTTCGATATGTCGTACTCCCAATTGAGGCCGAACATTGTCTTTCGCTCCTGCGCATAGTCAGTGTTGCTCTCGAGCGACACGTTCACGCTCGTTCCTGCGTCGATGATGCTCTGATTGAGGATGGTCACCTCGCCACCCGAGTAGTCCACGGAGTAGTCGGTGCCCTCGGCAAGGGTCACGCCGCCTGCCGTTACCACCACTGAACCTTGCGGAATGTTGTATGCGCCGAGCGATATGACGTTGGCAGATGTACCACGGAACTGTCCCATGAGCACGTACTTGTCCTTCTCGGCTATCTGTTTAGCCACGGTTTTTGTCGAGTCGTACAGCTCGGTGAAGGCATACTTGGAAGCCTGGTCTGCTGTCACGCCCTTGGAGATGAGATAGTTGTAGATGTGCTTGCCGAACGGTTCGGCAACAGGGAAGAACACGCGACCGTTCGTGACGGTATATCCCTCCACGTAGTCGAAGTAGCCGTTGGAGTGTGCCTTGTTGTTATTGTCCAGTCGGTCGGCTCCGAGCACCTTGATAAGCGTCTGGTTCTTCACCTGCGGCTCTGGTATATAAGAAAGGTATACGCCAGCCGTGTCGCTCTGGAACTTCACGTCCAGACGGAACTTCTCCTTCTCCACCGACGAGGCAAGGTAGTAGACGTTCTTCATCATGAGTCCCCAGTTGCCCTGACTCGGGTTGTTCGACGTGTTCTTGAGCGACTTCACGAAGAGCGCCTTGCTCACGTCCGTATTGTCAGAGGCGAACTCGCCCACCTGATAAGTCACGCCACCGTAAGTGTATTCGTATGCGATGGCAAGCACCTGGTCGGTCTGCAGACCTGTCTTCAGCGAGATATAGCCGAGTGCGGTGTTGACGGTATATTCCGAAGAAGAGAGCAGACGCGCTTTCTCCAGCTTCTCATAGTCGGTGCCGCCGGCAAATCCCGGTATGGCGTCGAGCACAGTTGACGTCTGGTCAATCTCTCTTGCGCCGGCATACTGCGTGGTCATTGCGGAGTACTCGCTGTTGGAAGCGTTGGAAGGCACGGGCTGTCCGGTGGTAGCCCATATAGGGTTAGACACGCGTGTGTTCTCGCCAAGGTCGGTCAGGGCGATGATGTTACGCGTGTTTGACGTTGTTCCTGTCTTGTTGGTCACCCACACCTCCACACGGTTTATCTTCATTCCCGAAGTGAGGTTGGGCAGTGAGCGCATCCATTCGTCATAACGGTCATGGAAATACTGCGAGAGGAAGAAGTGACGGTTCTCCTCATAGTTGGCAGCGTCAATCTCGAACGGCGTAAACTGCTTGCCGCCTTTCGAAGATACACTCTTCGTTGTCGACTTCTTCTGCGATGCCACCATCTGCAGTTTCAGCTTGCCGAACTGCAGGTCTGTGCGGATGCCGAAGAGCGATGAGGCACCCTTTACGAGCGACGAGTTTGACGGGAACGACACGTTACCAGCCTCCACCAGCTTCACTATCTCGTCTTCCTTGCCGTCATACTTGAGCTTGAGGCTCTGAGCGTCAAAGTCGAACGTGGCGTCGGTGTTGTAGTTGAGGTTCATGTTCACCTTGTCGCCGACGCGTCCGTTCATGTTAAGGTTTATCTTCTCGTCGAAGTCCATTGTGGTGGTCTTGCGGTTGCGGATAGGCAGCGACGGGTTGTCGATGTTCTTCATCGTTGCTCCGAACTTCAGCTCTGCCGTTCCCTGCGTCTTGATGCGCACGCCGCCGGGACCGAATATCTTCTCCGCCGGACCCAGATCGAAGTGCATGTCAGAGAAGTCGAACTTCTCCTTACCCTTCGCCTGATATATCTCGTCATTCTTCTTGCGGAAGAAGTCCTTCATCAGCTGCTTCTCGCTCCAGTGCATATATTCCTCTGCGGTCATCATCACAGGCGCTGCGATGTACGAACCTGCCATCTTCGATCCGATGACATACCTGTCGAGAGAGTCGTTATATTCCACCTGCTGCCCTAAATTGTCAGGGCGTTTGAGGTCGGCGGCGCCCTGCGAGAGGTCGTCGAGAGTTATCGGCATTGTGCGCTGTATGGGCCAGCGTGTATGCAGCAGCGAGTCTGGTATCGAGTCGTCTCCCTCTATTACGGGCTGCGCCTTTATCGCCATGGTGTCGCGGGCAGCCTTTGCCTTTCCGCCTTCCGGCTTTGCTTCACGCTGTCTGACATCCTGCATTATGGGACTTCCGGTCATGGCAAGCGTAGCCACTGCCACCAGAAGTAGCGCGACTGCCATTGTCCGTGCCGTCTTGTGCGACGGGAATCGGCGTAATATGAGGAGTATGTTATTGAGAATTTGCTTCAACGTATTGAATTGTCTTGTGTCGTATCCTGTTATTGTCTTACTTGATCTGCTTCAGCGCCATCTTCACCACCTGTTCCACAGGCAGAGTCGGGTCGTCCGTAAGCAGGGCTGTCACCACCTTGGCTGTCGGAGCCGGTGAGAAGCCGAGCATTGTGAGCGCTGCCACTGCCTCGTCCCTGACGTCTGCGGGGATGGTGCTGTCGGCAGCGGTGCCGGCAGGAAGCTCCTGGGCGATGCCCAGCGACATGATCTTGTCCTTCAGGTCAACGATGATGCGCTGTGCCGTCTTCAGACCGATGCCCTTCACGCCCTTCAGCAGTCGCTCGTTGCCTGACGAAATGGCTCCGGCAAGCTCAGCAGGAGAAGCCGCAGAGAGAATCATGCGAGCCGTATTTGCTCCCACGCCTGATACGGTGATGAGCAGACGATAGAGGTCGCGCTCCTGCTTGGAGGCGAATCCGAAGAATGTGTACGAGTCGTCTCTGCCACCAGTGACAAGCGATTCGTGTACGTAGAGCTTCACTTCCTTCTTGCCCTGTACGGCTTCGTATGTGTTAAGCGAGATGTTCAGCGCATAGCCAACGCCGTATGCCTCGACTACGGCCTGCGCCGGAGTAAGTTCAGCGAGCTCGCCTTTTATATAGTCTATCATTTTATTATAAAGTGTGTTTGTCGGTTGAGTGATTTTAGTGCGTATTACACCATATTATATTATAACGACGTTTTTTTGTGTTTATTGTACGTTGAGGCTATCATAGCGTACAAATTTATTTATGTCCTTACTGACAACAAAAAAAGCGGGGCTGCACCAGAACCACTCTGCCACAACCCCTACGCATAAAAGAATAGTGTGTTTTTATTATGTCTAATGAATCATATGATAATGTTTTAATGTGTTGCTGCGTTATCTGCGGCTACCGAAACCGCCACCGTGTGACGAACCGCCACCGCGTGAAGATGAACCTCCGCTGAACGAACCGCTGCGTGAGCCTCCGCCGAACGAACTGCCACCGCGTGAGCTGCCGAATGACGAACTACCTCCGCGAGGAGCACTCATCGAGCTGCTGTTAGAGCGACTGCTGTTGCCGAACGAACGTGAGCTGCTGCTGCCGCCAAACGAGCTTGAGCTGCTGTTAGAGCGGCTACTGCTGCCGAACGAACGTGAGCTGTTGTTGGAGCGACCGCTGCCGAACGTAGAGCGCGGCGAGCTTTGTACGGAATTCTCAGGAGAAGCCACCCTGAAGCCGCCTCTGCCACCGAAAGAAGAGTTGCTGTTGTTGTTCGGCTGTCTTACAGTGGTGCGAGTGCTGCTCTCGCGGTTGGTGCGCGAACCAAACGAACCACGCTGTCCGTTGTTGTTTATATTAGTGTTGTTACCAAAGCGCTGCTGCGTCTGGTTGCGCGAACCGAACGACTGGCGGTTTCCTCTGCCATAATCGCCGCGATTAAATCCGTCACGCATTCCGAAGTGTGCGTCGCCACGACGCTCAGCGTAACGTCTTCCGTTATACCATGAACGACCTCCGTTGCGATGCCAAGAGTGGCCTCCGCAGTAGCTTACGTACACCACAGGACGGTCAAAGTAGAAGTAGTCGCGGTGCGGATAGCGAGCGTAAATACTGAAGTGCCACAGACCGTCGCTGAAGTAGAGCGGACGATAGAAGTAGCTGGCGGCGCAGTATGCGCGATACTGCCAGTCGAGGAGCACGTAGCTGAGGTCCACGTTACGATAGCGCCAGTACGGTCCGTAGAGGTCGTCGTATGTGTTTACGCCGATGAGGTAGTCGAGGTTTATCTCGTAAGCAGCCTCATACTGGTCGTTTGTGAGATTGAGTTCATACGCCATCTTGTCTGTGAGGAACAGTGCCTGCTGGCGTGCCTGCTCATAGCTCATTGCGTTTACGGTGACTGTCATTGTGAACAGTAACGCTAAGATTGATATAAACTTTTTCATAACTCTATATTTTTAAATTGTTATTCTTTCCGTTCTTGTTTCTTTACGCTTGCAAAGTTAGCCACATAAATCATAGCATCAAAAGGATTTTCCCTAAACGCCGGTGGGAAATTCCCTATTCTTGTTTTTTCTTACCGTTAAACAATGGTTTTTCGGAATATTATGTTTATATTTGCCTTACATTAATAACTAAATACAATTATCCGATGAAAGTATTACAGAGTTCGCTCCTTCGAGCCATCTGCGCCATTGTCGTGGGAGCGCTGCTCGTCAAGTATCGTGAGCAGACGGTTACGTGGATGACGATAGCCATAGGCGTATTGTTCTTCATATCAGGCGTTTTCTCGTGCGCTTCATATCTCATTGCGCGTAGTCGTAAGGACGACGTACAGGTGTTCGATGCACAGGGACGTCAGCTTCGCGGCATGCGTCCGGCATTTCCCATCGTAGGTCTTGGCAGCCTTATCCTCGGCCTTATCCTTGCCATCATGCCCGGCACGTTTATCAGCAGCCTAATGTATATCCTTGCCGCCATACTCATCCTCGGCGCCGTCACGCAGTTTATGAATCTCATAGCCGCCTCACGCCTGGCTCGTGTGGGCGTCTATTTCTGGATAATGCCCACGCTGACGCTTCTCATAGGTCTCATTGCCGTCATCTCTCCCTCGTCCATTGCCTCGGCTCCGCTCTTCGTGATAGGATGGGCAATGATGGTGTATGGCGTAGTGGAGGTGATAAACGCCGTGAAGATACATCTCCTGCATCGCACCATTGAGCGTGCTTTGCAGAACCAGATACAGCAACAACAGAACAACGAAACAAATACAAATGAAAGTAAAGACTAATCTTCTGTGCATGGCAGCAGCCTTCGCTCTTGCCATGCCCGCCTGCGCCGCAGGCCCCCGTTCACCCAAGTCGGCAACCAAACTGCTCACCCGCCAGAAGGAAGCTGGCCTTGCCACCATCACCGAGAATGCCGCCCGTGCCCACGTCTATTTCCTCGCTGACGACCTTCTTGAGGGTCGTCGTGCCGGTCAGCGTGGCTCGCGCATCGCCAAGCAGTACATCATCTCGCGCCTTCGTGAGGCTGGCGTCAAGCCGCTTTTCGGCGAGAGCTATGAGCAGCCCTTCCAGGCTTATGCCGACCAGAAGCTGAAGCGCGGCGTCAGATTCTTTGTGGATGCCGACTCCATCGCGCAGATAAAGAAGCACGTACACCAGCGCATGGACCTCAGTAACGTGCTCGGCGTCATTCCCGGACGTCGCTCTGACGAGATAGTAGTGGTGGGTGCCCATCTCGATCATGAGGGTATGTATGCCGACGTCGCTGGCGACAACATCTATAACGGTGCCGACGACAACGCGTCAGGCGTTACTGCCGTGCTGCAGATTATTAAGGCGTTCGCTGAGAGCGGTGCCACACCGGAACGCACCATTGTGTTCGCATTCTGGGACGGTGAGGAGTTCGGACTGTTAGGCTCTAAGTACTTCGTCAATCATTATGCTGACATCAGCCAGGTGAAGGGCTATCTCAACTTCGACATGGTGGGTGGCAACAACAAGCCTGAGGACCCCACATACATGGTATACTTCTATACTGACACTCATCCTGCGTTCGGCGACTGGCTCAAGGACGACATCAACAGATATTCGCTCAAGCTCAACCCCAGCTATCGTCCATGGGACAACCCCGTCGGAGGCAGCGACCAAAGCTCGTTCCACCTCAAGGGTGTGCCCATCATCTGGTATCACACCGACGCACAGCCCCACTACAACCAACCGTCGGACGAGCCTAACACCATCAACTATCCCAAGCTGACCGACATCTCGCGTGCCTCGTTCCTCACAACATGGCATCTTGCGAACGACACCGCATACTAAGAGTATGCTATGGTAGGCAGGGCTTCGTCACTATATGTTATCGCCTTCTATCCATTTTCTGAAGGCTAACGCACGTTCCCTGCTTACTATGATTTCTTCGTCGCAATGAGTTTTGCTTACTATCAGTCTATAGTCATTGGTCTTACATATTTTGACTACCGCCTCCACGTTTACCAAGTACTGTCTGTTAATGCGGAAGAACATCCCGGGGACAAGCTTCTTTTCTATATCCTTAATCGTTGATGGCAACGCATACTCCGTACCGTCTGTCCCGACAACATTCTGAATACGTTCAGAAGTATAGATATAAGCTATGTTGTCCACACATACAGGAACATACATTCCGTCATGAATCAGCAACACACGCCTTTTTGTGAAAGGCGCATCCGAAGAATATGCGATGCTGTCAGATTTCTGTTCGTTCATCGTTGCTGGATATTGGTCGCATAAGCAGAAAGGCTGATGGTTAAGCTTGTCTATAGCTGCTTCCAGTTCCTTCCTGTCTATCGGCTTCAGGAGGTACGCCATCCCATTGTTTCCTATAGCCTCCATAGCGTAATTGTCATAAGCGGTAGTGAAAATCACAAAAGCCTGTGGCATTTCCTCTTTGAAAGCCTCAAAGACATCCCTGCCATGCAGCTGGATGTCAGCGAATATAAGGTCGTAGTCGTTGTTTTCCTTCAATGTGCTTATTACGGTGTCAACGCTTGTGAGCGGTCCGTCAATAACTGCGTCCGTCAATATCTCGCTGACCATACGCTTCAGCCTCTTGGCGCTGATAACCTCGTCTTCTATTATGAGGATTTTGTTTATCATGATTACGTTTTATGTCTATGAATTTGTTTGCTGTGTGACAATGGGTAGAGTTACGGTGTACAGTCCGTCGGCGATGCTTACCGAAATATCATCAATACCCAGAAGTCTGTGGCGTTCGTGAAGATTTGCCATTCCCATACGCGTTGATTCGCCTTTCGTATGGTTGTTTTTTCCGTCCATTATGATGTTGTTTGAGACAACAAGGCTGTCACCATTACGGCTGATGGTTATCAGCAACGGGTGCTGACAGTCCGCAGGATTATGCTTGATGGCATTCTCTATAAGATTATGAAGGCTCATACTGACAATCATCTCATTGGACGAGAAGGAGAAAGGCTCGATAACGAGCTGTATGTCAGGAAACCTGATTTTCATGACATTCATGTATTCGCTTGCAACTGTGAGGGCATCGTCCAAGCTTACATAGTCCTTGTCAAAACTGTTGATAAGATGACGGTATATTCTTGACAGCTTTATCGTGAACGACGTTGCGCCTTCGTTGTCGTTGTCCTCAATGAGAGAGATTATGACATTAAGGCTGTTAAAGACAAAATGCGGTGACAGCCTCGACTTTAGTTGTTCTGTGCGCATGGCTATCATCTCGTCCTTTTGTTTAAGTCGGTCTGAGTTGAGCTGGTTAATGGTGTAGATGAGCGAAACTACCGAACTGATAATGCCCATAATATATGTATTGCCGAATATCTCGTCATCAGTAGAATTGTCCACAAAAATATCGTAAGTGTTTTCTGCTATAAAAGCAAGAGCCGTGTTTGAGAATATGAAAACCAACACAAGAAGCATCGTATGGCGTTCCTTGAGAGGCTTCAGCTTGTTTAAGCGGAGAATATACGATGTGATTAACAGGCAGACCATGGCGAAAATCATGCTATACAGCAAGTCCGTAAAAATAAACGACTTGTAGTATCGCAGATATTCCAATGCTTCCTTGTAGTCGATGACCAGCCAGATGATGTCATAAAGAAAAAGGATAAGAAGCGAAGAGTATATCCAATCCTTGACGAAATGGACATTAAAGTGTTTTGCTATGAATGTCTTTGCTTTGTTCATCGTATAAAATGGATAAGCGTGAAGCCTCCATCTTTCTGACTGAATGGAGACCTCACGCTATTGTGTTGTATCTTTTTTAGAACATGTATGCCAAACCTATAATAAAGGTCTGTTCCTTATTGTCTTTGTCAAGCATTCCCTTGAATGTGTTGGTCAGACCAAGGTTGTAGCCGAACTGCACCTGACAATGCGAGAACACCTCTGCACCTACCTTGAAACCAATGCCACATCCCACTCTGTTCATAACCTTATCCTTGAAGATATTTGAAGAAACGGTTTCCTCCGTCGGCTCGCCAACGAGCAATCCGTTCTCGCCATATTTCTGGCTTACCTGTTTGGCTTTGCCTCCCAGACCGATATTCAGATAAGGACCGGCTGCTGCAAAGAGTCCGAAGTTGTCAGAGAATTTAAATTTATATCCCACGTTTACAGGGATGGTGAAACCGTATGAATGATATTTATAGTAAACCTCAATATGTTCGTTTGAATATCCGGCATGAACACTTTCACATCTTTTCGAATCGAACAAGACAGCAGCATCAAGAAACAATCCCTTGTTTTCCTTGCCTAAAGTCATGTCGCCCTGCACACCAGCAGCCCAACCCATCTTGTTGTTTACAGCCTGCGTGCCACTCCACTGAATCCTTGCAGCCGGACCAATTCTGAATGACTGGGCAGAAGCCATTGTCGTGAACAACAAAGCAATAGCAAATGAAATGATTTTTTTCATCACTTTAATTTTTTGTTATGATTTATACTAAGTCAGACCGTGCACTGTCTTTTGTCGTTGCAAAGGTATATAAAAAATAAAAG
The DNA here is from genome assembly GCF_002265625.1 of Prevotella sp. 885. Classification (GTDB taxonomy): domain Bacteria; phylum Bacteroidota; class Bacteroidia; order Bacteroidales; family Bacteroidaceae; genus Prevotella. The sequence continues at coordinate 18,290 of NZ_NOVE01000007.1, read as the reverse complement.
GTATACAAATGGCGATTTCGGCCAACTCGTCAAAATTGCGTTTGAACTGTAGAAAATCGCGTATGAACTGGATAATTTAACGTTTGAATTTTTTTGTGCATTGCTGTTTTATGCAGTAGCGGAGGCCTCCGTTGCACCAAGTCTGATACAAACATAGGAGGCTATGGCGTCCTCGCCGTAGCCACGCACCCACGAACACAGCTGATTGAGTATGATGTACGGGTTCCGCGGAGCGGGACCTATATAATGAAACCCACTGCAAGCTGCGAAGCAGCGCCGCTGTGGGTAAATATGATACCCCCAAAATGAGTTCCCCGAAGGGGGACTGACGCATTCCCTATGATGGTGAGGATGATAGTCGGTCCCGCTTTGCGGAACCAAGAGAGGGTGAGGGGATGCTTATCCCACAGCTGCGCTCCTTCGGAGCTTGCAGTGGGTTTCTGACAATAACGTGTCCCCTCGGGACACGGCGCTGGAGTCGGTCTGAAATAATATTGGTATGAAAAGTGAAAATAAATAAGCAAAAAGTTGCTTTTATTAGCTTTTATTTGTAAATTTGGCGCAGATTTAACTCGATTGTTGTTCTTTTAACATTATGGCTTATGAAGAAACTTAACCTACTCAATTCCTTCCGTGCCATCGTTTTGGCAGGATTGTGTTTAGCTTCTCTTCAGGTTTCCGCCCAATGGAAACTTGTGAAAGAACTTGAAGCAACTTATTCAACCGACGTTACCCCATCCGGCAATCTGTTGCTTTCAGACTATCGTTACGACTATGCCGGAGGCATATATCTGTCCACCGACAAGGGAGCCAGTTGGGTGCATACCAATGCCGAGGACTATATGTATAGCAAATTCCTTCATTTCGGTAACTATATCTTTGCTGCCGGTTCGAGTACCTGTATCGCCCGTTCTGACGATAACGGCAAGACATGGAAGTCTTTGTTCTATGAGGATGCAGTGAAGGATGTATTAGGCGATCAGACAAACCAGACTGTTGCCTATGCTATGGCTGTGCATAACGGCAAGCTCTTTGTGGGCGACTTCTGCCAGGGCGGTATCGTGTATAGCGAAGATTATGGCGAGACATGGAAGAAGACCGACATCAATTCGCTCACCTATAGTTTTGCTGATGAAGATGGAGATAAAGGCAAGGGTAAGGGCGATGAGCCTGAAACATACGTAGAGAACATCTATCAGCTTGTCGACTATAACGGACGTCTCTATGCCTTTGGCATTTATTTCGTGTTTGTGCTTGATGACGAGACGCTTACATGGACTCCGGTCAGATATGACAGCAACTTTATGGCTGTCTCAACACAGTATAAGGACAAGCTTGTTTTGGGTCGTTCTGTCATGAACGACACTTTCGCTGTTCCTTTCCTTCTGACGCTTGACAAGAATGGCGAATGGGGAGAGGTTTATCGTCCTGAAGGTCTGATGGACAACAATGTGCGTTCTTTGGCAAGTGACGACAAAAACATTTATGTTGGCTTGCAGCAGCGTGGATTGTATTTCACTCCTGATTTCGGCGAGAAGTGGTATAACATCTCTGAAGGACTGCCCTACAACCAGTATAATCCCGACAGCGAGCGCATATATCTTTCTCCGCTAACCATTGTTCCTGCTGACGATTGCGTTTATTTGGCTGTTTATAATTATCCTGGAGCTCCTTCTGGCAGCGGTCTTTATAAAATCGACCGTAAGGATTTGGACGATATTGCCACCAGCATCAGCAGCCCGCTGCCTTCTTCGGATAATGGCGGATCATTCGAACTTCAGTTCGGCAACCGTCAGGTGAGCTTTGTTGCAGGAGATGTGCCCACCACATTAACTGTATGGGATGCTTCTGGACGTCGTGTGGCTCAACAGGCGGTCAAGGGTACAGCCCAGATTCGTTTCTCCGCTCCTGGTGTTTACACATATTATGCTAATTACGGCGGTCAGGTGAAAGCGGGCAAGTTCCTTGTGAAATAGAATTAGTAACCTACTAACACTTAATCCTAATGTTTATGAAGAGATTATATATGGCGCTTGCTGTAGCAACGCTTGCAACAATGTCTTTTGCACAACCACTTTCGACATACCGGTCGATGAAGGACAAGCCTACGGGCAAGCCGATGGACATTGTCATGTCGCCAGTCGGCAATAAGACGGCAATGTTGGCACGCATGAAGAAGGCTGCCGGCAATGCTGACATTATCACCGAACAGCCAAAGGGAACCCTGCACGACAATCTTTATGGTACTGGCGAGGGCTTCATGACTTTCTTCAACAGTGTGTATTCGTCGGCATCCGACGGCACTGTTGAGCGTTATGTCGAAACAGACAACGGTGAGGTGTATATTCAGAATATCGTCAGCACTATTTCTCCCAACACTTGGGTGAAAGGTGAGAAGGCTGAAGGTGATACCATTAAGTTTGTCTTCCCACAGAAATATGTGGCTCAAGAAGGAATGGACGATGATGGCAATCCAACGGGTATTGTGGAATTCTTCTATCTTTACCGTTGTAGGATAAATGCCGAGCGTACATCGCTTGACCTTGACGAAACTTCGCAGACCATCAATTATGTCCTTCGTAACGACTCGCTTATTCGTGTTGACAATCTGGACAATGGCGTGATTCTTGCTCTTTGCAATGGTGCCGGCGAATGGACAGGTTTCGGCGACTACTATCAGACTTGGACCAAGATAAAGGATGAGCCTTGTGTTCCTTCTGCATCTGCGAACAAAATGAAGTATCAGCTTGACTTTGTGAATACGGGTGAGCAGTATGATTCGCGTATCATTAATGTGGCTATTGACGGCAATGACTTCTATCTTGGAGGCCTGACCGATTCTGCCCCGGACAATTGGGTAAAGGGTAAGATTGACGGCGACAAGGTGGTGTTTGAGGGCAAGAAATACATGGGCGTGGATAAGGAGAACAAATGCCATGCTTATTTCAGTGCCTTAGGAAGCGAGAAGGTGTGGAGCGATTATTATCATCAGGAGGCGGACAGCTTCTTCTTCGTGAAATCTATATCGTTCGATTATGACGCAGAGAACAAGACCCTTAAGTCGGACAAAATGTTTGGCGTGAATATGGGTACGAGCACCGTGAAATTCATCAATGTTTTTATGGAACCGCAGATGAAGCCTTGGAATGATTTGCCTGCCAATCCTAAGGATCCCGATTTGCTGGAATTCCGTCCTTACGACCCTAACTATGGTTATGGCGCAATGCTGTATTGGCTTGATAACATGTCGGTTGACGATAACCTGCTCAATGCTGACTATCTCTACTACAACTTATATTTTGATGGAGAACTGTTTACGGCTTATCCTGACGAATATGTATTGCTAAAGGAGGCGATGACAGACATTCCTTACTCGTTCAGCGATGGTTATGATTTCAACTTCACAGGAAGTATGCACAACATGTTCTTCTATAAGGACGGAGTGTCCAAGGTTGGCATTCAGGCTATGTATAAATACAATGATAAGGTGTATAAGTCGAATCTGGTGGAGTTTGAGATAACGGAAGACGGATTCAGACCTACTGCCGTCAATGGTGTGACTGATGATGCTGACAGAGTTTTGAGCGTAAGCTTCTGCGACCTTAGTGGACGTAGAGTGAGCAACCCTTCAAGTGGTATCTATCTTAAGACAATGAAAATGGCGGATGGTACGCAGAAGACAGTAAAGATTGTAAAGAGATAAAGAAGAAAACATAAAAAAACGATGATGTCAGAAATGGCATCATCGTTTTTTTTTACACCTCCAACACCCTTACTTCCACGTTCTTCATCGGTTCGATGTCCTGCATTGGCTTGCCGAAGAAGACGGACTGTATGGCTTTGTTTATTATTCCGTGACCTACGGCGGCTACTGTCTTGCCGTCATAACGCTGGCGCATAAGCTGGAGGAAGGCGTTGGCACGTTGGCGCATGGCGTCTGTGGTCTCGATGTCCGGCGTCCACTTTGCGTCCTTCAGGTCGGGGATGTATCGACCGGTGAAGCTGCCCCAGTCGCGCTCTCTGAGCAGCGGAGTCTGGAAGATGTTGGCGAGAGCAGCCTGGCGGTCGCCTTGGAAGTGGGGGGCTGCCACCTCCACACAGGTGTCGACGGCACGTTGGAGGTCGCTCGATACGAAGGCGTCGATGTGTTTTTGGCTCAGTTCGGCGCCGAGACTGCGTGCCTGATTGATGCCGTTTTCTGTAAGTTTGCCCGGCGTCTGACCCTGCATGATGCGGTTTACGTTGTCAACGGTCTCGCCGTGACGGATAAGAAGAAGCTTGCATGCCATGATTGTATGTTGTTTACTGTTTGTTAATGTTTAATGTGTGACTCTTGCCATTACATGTTGTCTATCTCTTTCAGCACCTCCAGAGCGTCGCCCACCGATGTGATGCCGGTCACAATCATGAAGCGGTGGCCTCTGGCTTCCTTGAGATTGCAGCGACGGGTGTGCGAAGATATATAGTTGAGGGCGCGTCCGAAAGCCTGACTCTTATAGTAAGCAGACTCTGGATTGCTCACAAACTGCATCTGCATGCGACCCTGCTTGAGGATGATCTTCTCGCAACCGAGCTTCTTGCCGATTCTTCTTAGCGGCACAACGAGGAGCAGCTGCTCTCCCTCCTTCGGCATCTTGCCGAAGCGGTCTTCCAGCCTCTTGCGATAAGCGTCCAGCTGGTCGTCGTCGCTGATGTTGTCGAGCTCGCGATAGAGGAACATTCTTTCTGCCGAACCGGGGACGTAGGTCTCAGGGAAATACATCTCCAAGTCGCTCTCCAGTGCGCAATCCTCCACAAACTCGTCGCCGCTGATCTCCTTACCCTGTGCTATCTCCTCAGCGTAGATGTCCTGGAATTCCTCGTTCTTGAGTTCGGTGACAGCCTGATTGAGGATTTTCTGATAAGTCTCGTAGCCGAGATCTTCCATGAATCCGCTTTGTTCGGCACCGAGCAGATTGCCCGCGCCGCGGATGTCGAGGTCCTGCATGGCAAGATTAAATCCGCTGCCGAGTTCGGAGAAATTCTCCAATGCCTCCAGTCGGCGGCGTGCCTCAGGCGTCAGCACCGACTTTGGCGGAGCCAGCAGGTAGCAGAACGCCTTGCGGTTGGAGCGTCCCACACGTCCTCGCATCTGATGGAGGTCAGAGAGTCCGAAGCGGTGTGCGTCGTTGATGATGATGGTGTTGGCGTTGGAGATGTCGATGCCGTTCTCCACGATGGACGTGGAGAGGAGCACGTCGTAATCATAATCCATAAAGCCGATGAGGATTTTCTCAAGCTCTTCCGGATTCATCTGACCGTGACCGATGGCCACTCGTGCGTCAGGGACATACTTATGGATGAGCGCGGCTATCTCGGGAAGGTTGGATATGCGGTCGTTCACGAAGTATACCTGTCCGTTACGCGACATCTCGAAGTTGATGGCGTCGGCTATTATCTCGTGTCCGTATACGCCCAGTTCGGTCTGGACGGGATAGCGGTTTGGCGGCGGCGTGCGTATGATGCTCATGTCTCGTGCTCCCATCAGCGAGAACTGTAGCGTGCGCGGGATGGGGGTGGCAGACATGGTGAGCGTGTCCACGTTGGTCTTCAGCTTGCGCAGCTTCTCCTTCGTAGCCACGCCGAACTTCTGCTCCTCGTCGATGATGAGCAGTCCGAGGTCATGCCATTCCACCGACTTGCCTATTAGCTTGTGCGTGCCTATGAGAATGTCAATCTTGCCCTCCTTCAGATCGGCAAGCACCTCGCGGGTCTGCTTGGCTGTGCGGGCACGTGAGAGATAGTCCACGCGGACGGGCATCTCCTTCAGGCGGCTGAGGAATGTCTTGTAATGCTGGAACGCCAGCACCGTGGTGGGCACCAGCACAGCCACCTGCTTGCCGTCCGTGGCAGCCTTGAAAGCGGCACGTATGGCCACTTCCGTCTTGCCGAATCCCACGTCGCCGCATACGAGGCGGTCCATGGGTCGGTTGCTCTCCATGTCATGCTTTACGTCCTGCGTGGCTTTCGACTGGTCCGGCGTGTCCTCATACAGGAACGAAGCCTCCAGCTCGTGCTGCAGGTAAGAGTCGGCAGAGAATGAGAATCCCTTCTCGTGGCGACGCTTCGAATAGAGCTTGATAAGGTCACGCGCGATGTCCTTGATGCGCTTCTTTGTGCGTTCCTTCAGTCGGTCCCACGCACCCGTGCCGAGAGCGCTGAGGCGTGGCGGTTCGCCGGTGTCGGCGCGGCGGTATTTGGATATCTTGTAGAGCGAATGTATTGACACGTCCACGATGTCGCCGTGCTGATAATAGATGCGTATGGCCTCCTGATAGCTGTCGCCGACCGGCACGCGTAAGAGTCCGCCGAACTTGCCGATGCCGAAATCCACGTGTACGATGAAGTCGCCCGGCTCCATTTCCTGCAGTTCCTTCATCGTCAGCGCCATCTTTCCGGTCCGTGCAGCGTCCGACTTGAGGTTGTATTTATGGAAACGGTCGAATATCTGGTGGTCCGTAAAGAAGCACAGACGGAGGTCGGCGTCGGCGAATCCCTCGTGCAGAGTGTGGTCAACGGGGGTGAACGTGATGTTGTCAGCTACGGAGAGAGCCTCCGAATTGGGCGATTTCTGATGGCGGGCGTTGCGTACGGCACGCAGTTCGTCGCTCTCGAAAATCTCCTTCAGTCGGCGTGTCTGCTTCTCGCTGTCCGCAAGAATGTAGAGATGATAGCCCTGAAGCAGGAAGTCTTCGAGAGTCTGAGCCAGCAATTCGAAGTTCTTATGAAACAGCGGTTGCGGCGAAATGTTGAATGTGATGGTGGTTTGGGGAGTGCCGGACGGATGTGCTCCCATCTCGACGAAGCGGAAACCGCTGATAGCTTTGCGAAATTCTACGCCGCTGACCAGATTGTTCTCCTTCCGCATTTCGCGCAAAATCTGCTCCTGCTCCATCTCCGTGGCACCCTCAAGACGTTCCGTGAAGGCTTGCTTGGAGAAGCCGTTGTCATAAATCTGCTCAATGGCAGAGCAGAGATAGAGGCGGTCCTTGAAGACCAGCAGGGCATCCTCGGGCAGCATGGCAGTGAAGGGCTGCTTGTCTGTGACGGTCTGTGCCAGTTCGGGAACAATCTGAACCGTCTCCTTCGAGTCCTTCGAGAGCTGGTCTGCCACCTCGAACGTGCGGATGGTGTCCACCTCGTCGCCGAAGAAGTCGATGCGGAAGGGCAGTTCAGACGAGTAAGAATAGACGTCGACGATGCTTCCGCGCATCGCAAACTGTCCCGGTTCGTAAACGTAGTCTACCTCCTCAAAGCCAAGACTGCGCATCTTTCGTCCGAGATCAGTAAGATTGACGATGTCGCCGACGCCGATGCTTATGGTGCGCTCGTCGAGGTTTCGCTTCGACACCACAAGCTCGCTGAGGGCTTCAGGACATGTTACCACATAGAGGAAGCCCGGATTGTCCTTCCCTTTGCCAGTCGTATGAGCTGCCGAGAGGCGTGAGAGAGTCTCCGTGCGCAGAATTTCGTTGGCTGCGTCGCGCTGTCCGTACTTCACGGCACGGCGGTAAGATGACGGGAAGAACAGCACGTTGTCCGTACCGAGAATCTGCGTAAGGTCATGATAGAAGTAGCCTGCCTCGTCATTGTCCTGCAGTATGAAGACCGCCGTGAGCGGTTTCTGCGCCCCTTTCTTGCCGTTTTCTGTACGGCTTGCGGCTGCCGCAAAAAACACAGGAGCCGATGAAGCAACCATTCCCTTAAGGAATAAATGCTTCACCGACTCGTCATTTACAGCTTTCAAAAAAGCCCCGCACTGAGGCAGGGCTGAATATATGTTGCTAATCTCTCTTATTTCCATAAGCATTTAAGGATGTCCTCTCGACGTATCTCGAATGTTTTAATGTTTTGCCTTAGGATACTTTCTGAACCATCCGTCCCAACGCAGACGCATAACGCCGAAGAAAGCTTCGGAGAAAATGCCACCGCTCATCTTGCTGACACCTTCGCGACGGTTGACGAACACTACGGGCACCTCCTTAATCTTGTAACCCATCTTGTATGCCGTGAACTTCATCTCTATCTGGAAGCCGTAGCCTTTGAAGCGGATCTGGTCGAGCGGAATAGATTCGAGCACGCAACGGCGATAGCACTTGAAGCCCGCTGTGGTGTCGTGCACCTGGAAACCAGTGACCATGCGCACGTACTTGGAGGCGAAGTAGCTCATCAGTACGCGTCCCATAGGCCAGTTTACGACGTTGACGCCGCTTACGTAGCGCGAACCGATGGCGAGGTCGTAGCCTTCGTCATGGCAAGCTGCGTAAAGGCGCGGCAGGTCGGCTGGGTCGTGAGAGAAGTCGGCGTCCATCTCGAAGATGTAGTCGTAGCCGTGCTCGAGCGCCCACTTGAATCCTGTGATGTAGGCGGTGCCGAGTCCCAACTTGCCGCTGCGCTCCACGATAAAGAGGCGGTCGGCAAACTCCGTGTCGATGAGATGATGCACTATCTGGGCTGTTCCGTCGGGGCTTCCGTCGTCGATGACGAGAATGTGGAAGCACTTTTCGAGAGCGAAGATGGCGCGTATGATCTTCTCGATATTTTCCTTTTCGTTATATGTGGGGATGATTATGATGCTGTCGCTTTTGTTCATACTACCTTTATATTTAGTTCTGTTTGGCTTGTCTTTAACTATCTATTTTGCAAATGTACGAATATTATTCTAAAGGCACGCCCGCAAACGAATAAAAAAAAGCCGCTTTATGTAAGTTTTCATAAGTTTTAAAGCTTATTTATTTAAGGCAATATGCTTTTGTGGCTCCTGCCTTTTCGCCTGTCGAGCCGAAACTGCACTTTACCTTCTTTGCCTTCTTGAGACTTCCCTTCAGCTTCACCTGCAAGTTGATGGTCTGCTGCTTCTGTGCCGGGTCAGCCACGTGCAGCCAGACATGACCGTCTGCCCTGCGGCGTACCATAAGCGCACAGGGACGGTCGGTCTTCACCTCGATGTCACCGTCCTTATACTTTCCCTTCTCATGGAACACCATCTGCCAGACGCCGAGTCCGCCACGACGTACAGCCTGAAGCTTCTTGCTGTTGGAAAGAATGCTGATCTCATTGCTTTGTGCATACTTGTCGAGGGCATTGTCAGACGTGTTGTCGGGTACGATGACGTAGACGTAAGAGGCGTTCTGCGGACGTGTGCCGTGGTCGATAGCCACGGTGGCTACGTCGAGCGTGGAGGTACGGTTCGGCTCCACGTTGTTGATGTCGTGCCAGTTGCCGCTCTGCTTCTTTCGTTCGATTGTCACCTTGCCACCCTTCGGGAACACATAAGCCACACCATTATGGCGCACCCACCGGATGTCGGTCTTCGTAATGTTGTCAGACAGCTTGAGCTGTGACTTGCCGTTGCCGTCCTTATAGTCCAATGTCCATTTGGCATTGTCCAGACATTGGTTTACGGTTGTCTGCACGTCGCTTTGCGATGACGACGTAACGCCGGCTCCGAGGCAGACCACCTCGTCGTCAAAGAAGAACCAAGACTTGCGTGCTCCGGTGTTTATGCCGTCGTAGGAGTCGTAGTAAGCGTAGGTTGAGGCTCCGTAGATGGAGTCGGTCACGCCACCCGCAAACTGCGATGTGCCTCGCAGCTCCCAGTCTTTCTTGCCCAGTGGCACACGTTCCGTCACGGGAGCCGTAACGCCGGGGATGTGCGTCCAGTTCCAAGCGGGGAAGATATTGAGATATTCGTCGCCCGTCTTATTTATGGAGCAGCTGCCGTCCGACACGTAGTAAGCCTTCAGATTCTCGCCGTTGCCATACTCCATGCGTGATGTTCGCGTAGAGCAGAAACGCACGCCTACGGAATAAGAGGGGCGAGTGTGTAGCGTGTAGTCAGCCCTGTAGAAGTGGGTGTTGGCGGATGCGACGCCCTTGTCAGCCTTTGCCTTACCCTCTATTCTTGATACTATGTCCTGATACTGTGCGGCATATTCAGGATCGATGGTCATCATACGGCGGGCGTAAAGGGCTGTATTGGAAGCTTTGAGCGAGTTGTTGCGGCTCACACCACGTCCCAATGTATTGTAAATCTTATACTTTCCGCGTATGGTGGGATAAAACGAATGGAGCATAAACTGCCTTACCATCTCCTTCTTGTCAGCGCTGAGCGCAAACTTCGTGCCCGCAGCATATCCGGCTATCTGCGTGATGCCCTTCAGAATCTCGTCACCGTAGCCTCCGATATAGAGCTGCTGTCCATGCTGAATGAAGCTGCCGTCACACTGAAAGCCCTCGCCTGTAGTGTATTTTATAGGCTCGAAAGCCAGCTCCATAGCACGTTTCAGGTCGGCATCGTTACGCTCTACGGCAGCACGATAAATCCAATGGAGGCACAGGTCGGTGCGGTTGGCACCGGTCCACTTGGCAGGATCGCCGCCGTCTTCGCGCATGTGATTGAGAATGTTCTGCTCCAGCTGTTTGGGCAGATGGTGCTTGCCCTGTCTCATCTTGACGAGCATCACGCCGAGCGACTGAGGTTCAGCCACCTGGGCGTACCACCAGTTGGTGCTCTTCGGGCGACGTTCCATCCAGTATGACAGAGCTTTCACGATGTTGTTATATACATTCTCGTTGCCATACAGCTTGCTCTTCTTGTTGGTATAGGCATAGACGAGGTTGCTGAGGCGGATGAGATGTGTGCGTGGCTGCCATCCGTCTTGGGCTGTACTGGCATAGTCGATGTCGCTGAAGCTGCCTTTCTTGATGTCGAACGTCTTCAAGTCCGCCGTTATATCCGGCGCACTTTGGAAGTCATTGCTGATACGTTCCACGAGCGTGTCGTAGTCGTCGGTGGCGGCAAGCGTGACTGTCGGTATGGCGGCGAGGAAGAGCAGGGCAGTGGCGATGCGCTTCAGAGGAGTGTGTATTTTGTGCATAGCGGTGTTGTTTAGGGGTTACTGTTTGGGATTATTGCCGTTTACGATGCTCTCGATGTATCGGCAGACCATCGAAATGCCCTTCTCGTTGTCTCCTCCCTCAGGTATGATGACGTGAGCGAAGCGCTTTGTGGGTTCGATAAACTGCTCGTGCATGGGCTTGAGAACCTTCAGATAACGGTCCACAACCATCTGTACGGTACGTCCTCGCTCAATGATGTCGCGCTGGATGTTTCGGATAAGGCGCTCGTCCGAGTCGCAGTCCACGAAGATGCGGAAGTCCATCATGTCGCGCAGACGCTTGTTTAGCAGGGCCATGATGCCCTCCACGATGATGACGGGCTTAGGCTCGACGTGGATGGTGGCTTCCTCACGGTTGCACTTAATATAGGAATATGTGGGCTGTTCGATGGCTTTTCCCTCGCGCAAGTCGTTTATCTGCTTGATGAGAAGCTTCCAGTCGAAAGCGTCAGGATGGTCAAAATTGATGGCATGGCGCTCCTCGTCCGTCATGCCTGTGGTGTCGTTATAGTACGAGTCGAGAGGCACCACGGCTACATGATGAGGCGGAAGAGCCTCCACAATCTTCTTCACCACGGTGGTCTTGCCTGATCCGGTTCCTCCTGCTATACCTATAATTGTGATTTTATTGTTTTCCATATACTTGTTTTTAGTAGAGATTTACGGTGTGAATATACTGTCGAACATCTTCTGATAGAACTCCGCCTTCTTCTCCACAGCCATCGGGTAAGCCCTTGAGCTGCTTGGCATCCTCCACAGACGCAGCTCACGTCCTTCAAAGCAGAACGTGGTATGCTCTCCAACCTTCGGGCTTTCCTTGATGGAGAAGCATTCGGCAAGTGTGTCCGTGGCTTTCTGTCCCGTCGTTACGATGTCGGTAAGAAGGGGAAGGCCGCTTACCATCGCCTTAAGGTCAGTAGGCTCCACGACCATGAGGTCCTTGTCCGACGCCGTGTTCTTCAGTCGGCGGACGGCTGTGGCGGTGTCGTACATGCCGATGCGCTGACGGGTAAGAAAGCTTTTGATGTCGTCAAGGTGGAACGTCTTGTGCTCTTGGCTGACGAAGCGCATCTTGTCTTGGAAGAAGCAAATGCCGAAGATGCGCCACATGTCGTTGGTGAAGTTGGGATAATAGAAGTGCATTGTCCAGCGTTTCTCTCCCGGCGGGAAGCTGCCGAGCATCAGCAGACGGCATCCTTTGGGAAGGAAAGGCGTGAAAGGATGGCGCTCCACAGGCGGAAGAGTCTGTGTGGCACCATCCTTAAGTTGGTGTTCTGACATCATTACTTCTGCTCCTTTACGAGGTAAACCACAACGGGGAGGTGGTCAGAATATCCGTCCAGCCATACGCCGCCAGCTGTGGTACGCTTCGGAGCACCCTTGTATTTGCCCTCGCTCTGGATAAGATACGGTCTGACGTGAATCTGGTTCTGGAAGAACTTGAGAGACGAATAGTCCTTGCGTCCGTTCTTGTTGAGAAGGTTGGGAGAGAGGACAATCTGGTCGAAGAGGTTCCATGTGCCGCTGTAGAAGAGCGTTCCGCGTCCCTCCTTGGTGAGAATGTTATACCAGGGATTATACATGTCGTCCTTGCCCACCTTGTCTACGTCGGGCTTGCATGAGAGCGCCTCGGTCATCGACTTGTTTGTCGGGTCGTCGTTCATGTCGCCCATGACCATCACCTTGCAGTTCTTGTCAGCCTCGATGAGCGAGTCCTTTATCTTCTTCACCTGACGTGCTGCCACCTCGCGATAGTATGGCGAAGAGAAACGGCTGGGCCAGTGGCATACGATGACAGCAACGGGTTCGCCAGCCATCTCGCCCTTCACGGTAAGGAAGCCACGTGTGACGAAGCCGGAGTCCTTTGCTTCCTCGGGAACGTAGGGATAGAGGTGTACGTCCTTTACGCTGAAGTAGCGCGGATTGTAGAGCATGGCGCAGTCGATGCCTCGCTTGTCCGGTCCTTCCACGTGCACATACTTATAGCCGCGCTCCTTGAGCTTGGGCTGAGAGATGAGTGCGTCCAGCACGCGTGAGTTCTCCACCTCCGACAGACCGATTACGGAGCATCCCACGCCCGGCAGCTTGTCCGTTCCGAGATCGGCGAGCGCCTGAGCCATGTTGTGCAGCTTATGGCTGTATTTCAGTCCGTTCCATTTATACGAACCGTTGGGGAGGAAGTCGTAGTCGCGCTTGCCCTCGTCGTGGCAGGTGTCGAAGAGGTTTTCCTGATTGTAGAAACCTACGGCGTAAAGGCTGTACTTCTTCTGTGCGTTTGCTCCTGTTATGGCGCAGAGCAAGAACATAAGGATAAGTAGAAAGTTCTTTTTCATTTTTGTTTGTATTGTCATTTCTTGTTGATTACATATTGTTTCAATCTGCAAATTTCGCTAATAAATCTGATATATGCCATAACTTTTCAGCGGATTTAGCTTAATGTCATATAAATTTCTTGTTTTCTTTTATTAATTTTGCCCCATAGACCATTCATATTATGAAATACATTCTTGCTACAGACTCATTCAAAGGCAGCCTGTCGTCCACGGAAGTGGAGGCGGAGATAGCCGAAGTGTTAACAGAAAAGGGCGCGGATGTCGTCAGCCTGCCGATGTCGGACGGCGGCGACGGCATGCTGGAGGCTTTCACGAAGGCTTTGGGCGGAACCATAGAGCCGGTGTATGTGCACAATCAGATGATGCGCCGTGTGGACGCCGCTTTCGGTATGACGGCTGACGGCACCGCCATTGTGGAGGTGGCGCAGGCGTGCGGACTGGAGTTAGTGAAGGAAGACGAACGCAATCCGATGCGAGCCACCACCTACGGCGTGGGCGAACTGCTCTCAAGAGCCGTCAAGCGCGGATGTCGCAACTTCATAATCGGGCTTGGAGGCAGCGGCACGAGCGACGCAGGAATTGGTATGCTGAGGGCGCTTGTTGACATCTTTGCAAAGGGAAAGACCTTCGACGACGCCATGAAGACCGAGCTGGGCGAATGCCGCTTCACCTTGGCGTGCGACGTGGACAATCCTCTTTGCGGCGAGAACGGTGCGGCTTGCGTATTTGCTCCACAAAAGGGGGCTACGCCGCAGATGGTGGAGCAGCTCGACAGAAGGGCGAAGCTGTTCGCAGAGAAGTCTGCTCTGCATTACGGCTACGACCGTTCGTGCTGTCCTGGAGCAGGTGCTGCAGGCGGACTCGGCTATGCTTTCATGCAGTATCTTGGCGCCGAGATGCGTTCCGGCGCCGACATGCTGCTCAGTCTTTGCCGCTTTGACGACGTGGCAAAGGACGCCGACATGATAATAACAGGAGAAGGACACGCTGACCGTCAGACGCTGATGGGCAAGCTGCCGCAGAAGGTGTTGCAGCGTGGACTGCAGATTGGCGTGCCTGTAGGACTGGTGGCTGGTAGGGTGGACGCCAAGGAACAGCTGCTGGAAGCTGGTTTCCGATTTGCCGAAAGCGTCACGCCTGACGGCATGTCCACAGCCGAAGCGATGAAGAAGGAAGTGGCGCAGGCTAATCTGAGGCGTTGGGCTGTTTTTCATCACCATCACGAACTCTTTAATGATTGAATCGATGTACGATATTTGCATTTCTAACGCTCAATACTCCTCGTTCAGCGCACAACAAAATCTTTGGTGCGAAATTCTTGAGTTTTGAGCGTGCAGCGATAGTGGGCTGACATACAGCTGATTATGCTGCTGAGAAGAGAAATGTGCAATGAATGACGGAGCCAAAAAGCATCATTGGGTTGCAATAGCGCCACTTTTACACTACAATAGCGCCACTTTTATCATGCAATAGCGCCACTTTTACACTCTAATAGTGGCACTATTGTAGTGTAAAAGTGGCGCTATCGTTAAGTTCGGGTGCTGTTTGCACAGCAAAACACCGAAAAAACAGCAAACCGAAACTCTAAAATCAATTTTTATTTTGTAACAGCTTTTTACTCTTTGTACGATATTTGCATGGCGGACAGGAAGACGTGTATTTTTGACATGAAGACATGAAGAACAGGTATTTTTGACATGAAGACATGAAGAACGTGTATTTTTGACATGAAGACATGAAGAACAGGTTTTCATAGCGTAGCGGAGAAAGAACAACGAAAGCGAATTGCGACTTGTTGGATGAGAGCCACAAGCTGCCGTAACAAACATAGGAGGCTATGGCGTCTCGCCGTAGCCCCGCACCCACGAACGCAAGCAGATTGAGTATGAGCTGCGGGTTCCGCGGAGCGGGACCTTTATAATGAAACCCACTGCAAGCTGCGAAGCAGCGCAGCTGTGGGTACATATGCCCAAAAAATGAGTTCCCTGAAAGGGGACTTATGCTTCCTGTATATTGTTGAGGATGATAGTCGGTCCCGCTTTGCGGAACCAAGAGATGGTGAGGTGATGCTTATTGCATTTCGGTTTAACCTACAAAAATGACGGTTTAAATGTGTTTTTTTACGTTTTAGCTATAGTTCTATTGCGCAATTACCTACGTTATACTAACTTTGCATTGTGAAATATTAACGCGTCGGTTTTCATGATTAATAATTTAAAGAAAACATAATTTGAAAAAGATATGAGACTATTATTATTATCATTCGTCCTGTTGGCATCTACTATGGTTAATGCCCAGTCTTTCCGTGTGGGCCCAACTGTTAGGGCATTGTATACGAGCCCGACCGATGACGCACGTTCGGGATGGGGCGTAGAAGCAGGCGTTACGGGAGAGATGAACTTTAACAAGGATAATGCGGGATTGTTTGTCGATGCTTCTTTGCTCTTTAATAATTCTAACTGGAAATCAGGAACTTATTATATGATGGATTCAAAGACTTGGAGCAAATATGATTATTCCACATATAATCTTACCGTACCAGTTAACGTTGGATATCGCATGCGATTGACTGATGCAGTTTCTCTGCACGCTGCTGCCGGTCCTTATTTGCTGTTCGGACTTTCGGCAAAGTGTAAGGAAAAGTCATGGGTGGATGGTAGTGCTAACAAAAAAACAGAAGAGTCTGATAATCTGTATGGCAAGTCTATGCAACGCGTGCAATGCGGACTGGGAGTTGCGTTAGGAGCGGAACTTTTTAAGCATTATCAATTGAATGTCAGATATAATTGGGGACTGACCGATACTTATAAGGCTGATTATGCGAACGGCAAAAATAATATGCTGTCAATCGGTTTGTCTTACTTATTTTAAAGCTAAAAGCTAATGAGTAGTTTAAAGGAAGGGTTTGATATACGAATATCATGCTCTTCCTTTCACGGTATAAAAACAATACAAAAGGTTGTATTATGGTTTTGAAGAAAAGATATAAATCATTACTTGTAGAGTTGACGTTGTTCACTCTCTTCATATTCTTTTTTTATGACATAATTTGGATGATTATAGATTTTGATAATTTCTATAATCTTCTTACAACTTCAACGGATACGTTTCTTTTTAATTTTTTGATAGACTTTGTCTATTGTGTTGTTTTTGCTTCGATAAATATTACCTCCAAAAATGTTATATTCAATAATAAATTTCGAAGACGTAATAGTGTAAGCTATCGGAATTTGGTGTATTCTGGATTTCTGTTATTATCTATAAATGTAGTATTGGCTGTTCTTTGTGAGTTTGTCTTGAATGTGATGGATTCTGAATTACCGGATGAGGATTTCTTGGGAAATGCTTATTTCTTTTGCTTTGTATCGTGTATCTTGTCGTTTGTGATGTTGCTGATAGAGTATTCGAGGATTATAGATGAAAAGGAGAAAGCAAGAGTGGAGCTGCAAAAGAAATTGTTGAGCATGCAGTTGAATCCTCATTTTATCTTCAATAGTTTTAACGTTCTTAATGGCTTGATTTCTACAAATCAAGAGCTTGCATTGAAGTTTTCTACCAAATTAGCAAGGTTTTATCGTGTAGTCTTGTCCAATATGGATAATGATTTGATCTCTATAGACAATGCTTTGGATATGGCAAGGGATTATGTAGGTTTGTTGAATGTCCGTTTCGGTAACAGCATTTGTTTGGAGATTGAAAGTATGAGTGTCCTTGATGACGAGTATATATTGCCATGCGCTTTACAGTTGACTATCGAGAACGCAGTAAAGCATAATCACGTAAGAGATAGCAGCAAGCTTTATCTGACAATAAAGAGGAAAGATAACATGCTGATTCTCAAAAATAATCGCATTCTGTCAAAGGATGATGTTGTGGAGGCGGATTCTTGTGGAATAGGTTTGAAAAACTTATTTGACAGATATAATCTGATATGCGAATGTGAACCTATCGTCAAGGCTGATGCGAGTTTCTATGAAATTATGCTACCTATTATAAAACGAAAGAAATTATGAGTAAGAAATATCTGATAATTGAGAACGAACCTATATCTGCGATGTATCTTAAGAGTATGATTCTTAAGCTGAAAAGTGATGTCTAGGTGTGTGGACCCGTAAGTAGTGTTGCTGGTGTTGTTGACTTGTTGACCAAGGAGAATGATTTTGACTTGATCTTTGCTGACATTAAAATAGATGGCGGTACTGTCTTTGATGCTTTTAACAGGTGTGTTCCTAATTCTTTCGTGGTGTTTACGACGGCGTATGATAATTATGCTCTTAAGGCTTTCAAGAACAATGGAATAGATTATCTGCTCAAACCTATAGATATAGATGAATTGGAGGAGACATTAGATAGATTTGAAAGATGCAGTGGAAGTAAGTATAATCAACATAAGGAGCTGATGCACCGTTTGGCGAACGAGAGAGTTGGTCCGTATAAAAGGCGTTTTCTTTTAAATTTTAGAGACGAGTTGTATATGTTGGAGACTTATAATATAGCATACTTCTTGAAAGAAGATAATGGTGTGGTGGCTTGTGACTTTAGTGGCAAGAAATATAATTTGTCGTATACAATGCAGCAATTGGAAAGCTGTCTGGACCCTGCGGGCTTTTTCCGAGTCAATCGTCAGTATATAATAAATTTCAAAGCTATCAAGAATATCTATACATCGTTTCTCTCAAAAATGAGAGTTAGCTTGAAAGGTTGTGATGATTGCAATATAATTGTGAGCAGAGATAGAAGCCGGGGATTCAGGGAATGGATAGAGAATATCCGGACCACTGGAAAAAGTGTGTGGATATCGTAGTACAATAAAAACACTATATTGTCCGTTTATAAAGTCAAAGAACGGATAAATATGGAAAAGTATAGACTCCTTGCAGAATGTCTTTTGCCCGAACACATGCTGGATTGGTTCGACCTTAAAGACGTGTTTGTAGAGCAAAAGAAAGAAACAAAGCTTGTTCACATATACCTTGACGAAAACGAGCTGAGACCAGGTGACAGAACCGATATTCGT
>NZ_NOVE01000079.1 GCF_002265625.1 Prevotella sp. 885 | reverse complement strand
AGAATGATATCGACCCGAAGATGATTGAGTTTCTGAAGGGTCTGTGGGACGGCACCGGTCGCACTCGCATGAATATGGATCTTGACAAGAAGAAGGAGACGACTGCCGTTGACTCCGGCATCATCCTCTCTGGTCAGGAGATGCCGACATCGGATATCGCTCTCTTTACCCGACTCGTCTTCCTGCAGTTCCCTCGAAGCGAGTTCTCGGACAAGGAGAAGCAGAATTATAAGGTGTTGCTTGAAATGCGTTCGCTGGGACTGACGCACCTGACGCTCGAAATTCTCAAACAGCGCAAACACTTTGAACAGGCGTGGTCTACGGCGTTCCATGACACACAGACTATCGTCGGCAACGCTCTCGGTGGCGAGAAAGGTGAAGACCGTATCATGAACAACTGGTGTGTGCCGTTGGCTGCGCTTCGGGTGCTCCAAAAGAGCATCCCTACGCTGACTTTCGACGAGATGCTGCAAGTCACCATCGAGGGAATAAAGAAACAGAATGGTGAGTGCAAGACTAACGGCGAGCTGGGCAACTTCTGGAACGTGGTGCAGTATCTCGCAAGCGACGGCGAACTGATTGAGGGTGGCGACTTCTTCATCCGCTATTGCAGCAAGTTTAAGACGGATATCATCAATGCCACTTGGCAGACAGAACGACCGGTGCTTTTCCTACAGAAGACTCGTATCTTCAACCTCTACCGCAAGGAGGGACGACAGGCTAACGAGAAGGTGCTGCCTACGGATGCGTTGAAATACTATCTTCAGAACAGCCGTGCCTACCTTGGCGAAAAGGTGGCACGATTTGATGTGTATAAGAAGGGCATCATCCAGTACGACCATACCAGGGCTGCTATGGGTAGCACGCCTCCAAAACTTACTATGACACAACGTGCCTACTGCTTTGACTATGACTTGCTTTGCGAGACGTTTGGCATCAGTCTGTGGACTGCGCCTGACCAATCCGACAGCGACGAGCCATTCTAAGGGCTTTTTACCCTTTTACTTTTTTACCTTTTTACTCTTAAAAGTGGTAGCTTACTACGAATATATTTCTTTTCAATAGGTATCATAATCAGGTGGACTGCCGGGGCGATTGCATCGTCTCGGCGGTTTTTATTTTGCGGAAGACATGGCCATCCTCTGCGATGTACTCCGTTTTTTTCAGAGGTCTTGCACACGATTTGTAATCTACCTACATACATATTGGTAGCCTATCATACGCTCCAAAAAGCATAAAGTGGTAGTCATTGACTTTATATGTAGCGAAATCCTCATTTTTTGCCCTCATTCATTTTTCAGAAGAGAAATGCTGTAATTGTTGTAACTTAATGTAACTTTCTGTATTTCATTTATTTAGGCAGTCTATTATCTTGTAATTTCTTATAACTTCTTGTAACATTTCATTATGCTTTCTGAATACCAAAAGGGAAATAGGTACTGAACATCCTTATTTTTAGTTGTAGTCCGGCTTCTCCTCTTCTGCTACTGCTTGCTTTTTCCATGCGGTATCGTAAGTGTCACCGTGCTTAAAGAGAACGTGCCTGGCACTCGTGATCCTTTTCGTCATTGTTCTTCTTTGATGTATGTGTCACATGGTAGGCTTTGCCCTACGATAATCAAATGAAAGAGGTATTGCTGACTCTTTTTTATTGCTCCGCTCTTGTGGACATAGGTGATGGATTTCTACTGCATAACATTCAAATTGTCAGACATGCAGCCCTGGTTTCGTTCATGGGATTTTTCCGCGTGCAAAGTTAGCGCAAGCGACATTCTGCAAGGGCACGGCGCTGCCTTAGCTCGAATATTTTTTCAAGATTTTGGGGTGCGGTGGCTTCTGGTCCAAATTCTCGTTCCGCCAAAGGTGAAAAAAAATTCGGCTATCTCTTGCCTTAAATGCCTTCTTCTTGCGCTGGGTAAGGCAGCGTAAAAAGTCCTCATTTCGAGGGCTGCATCTAAAAGTCTAACAATTTAAATTTCTAAGTTATGCAAGAAATGGTTTTAACATCACCTAAGTCGGCTCACAAGAGCATGAAGGAGCAGTTTGAGAGTGTCAGCAGCTATATCGTTGATTATCTCTGGGATCAGCCTGCCATCTACTGTGGCACATACAAGAAGTACAATGAAGGCTCACTCTTCGGTGCCTGGCTCGATCTCCGCACGTTTGACTCTTACGAGGAGTTCATCGATGTATGCAAGCAGCTCCACGCTGATGAGGAGGATCCGGAGCTTATGTTTCAGGATTATCAGTGCTTCCCTGCTGAATGGTATTCAGAAAGCTGTATGGATGAAGAAGTTTTCGACAAGATAATAGCTTTCATCCAAATGGATGATGACAAACAGAAAGCGTTTAAGGCTTATGTTTCCGCCACTGGCGATGACAGCATTTCGGATTTTGAAGATTGTTATGAGGGCGAATATGATTCGGAAGAGGATTTCGCCACACACATCGTCAATGAGTGCTATGATTTGGAGCGCATGATGGGCAATCTCTCATATTACTTCGATTACAAGGCGTTTGCAAGGGATTTGTTCATCTCGGACTACATCTTCGAGGATGGCTACGTCTTCCGCAGATAAAGGTGGAAGCCGGACGAGGCAATCGCCTCGATCCGGCAGCCCACCTTTTTATAGCGTAACCGAAATTTATTCGAAGTAAGGAGTGTTTTATTTCAATGCTTCATCAAGTTTCTTGACTAATATCGCAGGGTCTTTGCGAAACTCTTTCATGCTGAGATCTTTGAGCACTTCCTTTATTTGTGGGAAGTTCTTGAAATATCTTTTCAGCATGGTCTTCTGACCAATTCCTGCAATGCTATTATCCTTCAAATAATAGGTTCTTGCAAAGTCCTCATTCTTGGCTTTGTAATAAAACATGATAGCCATTCTGTAAATACTTCCCGATTTCACATGGGTAGCTGTGCTTATATAGTGAATATAGGCGGAAATGTTTTTTCCCTCATAAACTGGCTGAAGGAATACCGGATTTTTGTAGAGTTTCGGATTCTCTTTATAAGACATGCTCAATCCCATTTGGGCAACCATCGGAATCCAGTTTTCCCATTCTCCAACCTTCTTGTTATAGTATTTTATCTCTTTTACATCAGTAGATGCGAAGTCTGCCTTCTCACCATCAGTTTTTTTGATTCTGAACTCATGGTAATTGTCTACATTAAAGGAAAACTTCCCAATGTCACCTTTCACAAAGGTGCCGTTGTTCAAGGTTACTTCTGCATTCTGAGCTTGTGTCACTCCACACAATACAAGGGCAAGTAACATCAAAATCCATTTTTTCATACTCGTACATTTTAGTTCAACTTTATTTTGCAAATATACATCTTTTTTCATTACCCCACCAAGCTAAAATCAACTTTTTTATCTACCTACCTACCAAATAACAAATCTTAAACGTTTCCATCATTCCATACCGCCTACACAAAACTATTGTATCTTTGCGCCCATAATCATTTTACATGTTTTATGAGCGACTATCACATCTATATCAAAATGCCTTCCTATCTGCGCCAGTGGTTCGTACATCGCCACAGTGGCACGGAACCAGTGCGTCTAAGAAACGGCAGCATCGAGTCTAAACTTATAAAGCTCGCTGTTGTCAAACCGCCTGTTTCTGCTGTTCCTACAAGGCAACGTGAGGATGAAGTCGCCATTTGTATTCCGTATTCCAAAACTCGCGACCCTCGTATTTACAATCATATCACGGACACTGGTAAACGTGCGCTGCTGGAGAACGTGAAGAACTCGTTTGATGTCGACTGCTGGACGTTCCTGCACGACTTCGGCAGGATCGGCAAACAGCAGAAAGACCTCATTTATCTCTACATGGAGCAACGGGGCATCAAGGAGGACGGCACTTGCTGGGACTCCATCGCGAAAATATACCAACGCTTGCGTAAGAATTATCTTACTAACCAATGCAAGCGAAAAAACAGCACGATAAAAAACGGTAGCAATAACAAGGTTGAAACTGAAGAAATAGTAGAATAATATGCAACGTCTTCCCGGAATCATCAATATATATTACGTGCTTGCCTCGTCGCTCATGGCAAGCATCACACAGAAAGCGTTGGCGGATGCTCCTGTCGGAGTGTTCGCTGACACTTTCCTAATTCCGCATATCGGAGATGCCGTTTGTGAAATGGAGACGCAGTTTGACAATAACGACACTTTGGAAAAGGTGAAACTCTCTTTCTCTACTACTTCGCAGCTGCCAGCTCATGAGCATCTTGCTTTCGTCATCCATACGGTGGATGGAAAGCAGTATCTCATCGGCACGGCTGACAAACCTTTTCCTGTCATCAAGGTAGACGACTCCACAGGCAAGGTGGATGGTGATTCGGCTGCTACGAAATACACCATATCTTATACAAATAAAGTGGCACTGGTGCCATGCACGGCGTGATGAGCGCCTTTTTTTATGCATTTTTGTAACATTTTGTATGCAGTTGAAACATTGCGCCAAAACTTAAAATGTTGATAGTCAGCGTTTTCGTTTCTTGTTTACAATGTTACAAAAGATACAGCCAAAATCGGTTGAGTTTTTGAAAAGGCTATTTTTTCTTCGTTCTGTTTTTGCGCTCCACCTTCTTCCAATAGATAATTCGCAGTTTGCGATAACTTCTGCGTGATTGCCCAAATAGTGCAAATAAAAATACTATTGCAAGTAATGCAAAACGATAAAATCTGCGAATATAAAAATATCCGCCTATCAGAATTATCAATATGATTACAATGTCTCTCACCATAAGTTTATCGTTTTACATCGCAAAAATACAATTTTTCTGTCTTTCTCCAACATTATTATATAATATATCTTTGCCCTCAAACAATTTTTGACAATCATGGCAAAGACAAAATACAATCTCCATCTTAAAGGCTACGTCGGTGGTTGGGACTTCGATTCTGACTACGTCGATTTCGTCCTTAACAAGAACACCGACAAGGAGGTTGCTGTTCTCATCGACTCTCTCGGCGGACAGCTCAACACCGCTCTCTCTATATCATCTGCATTCAGGCGACACGGCAATGTTCATGTGCACTTTGTGGGCATGAACGCCAGTGCCGCTACCATCGCATCAATGGGTGCCAAGCGCATCACCATGGATCACTCGGCTATGTATCTCGTGCACCAGTGCTCACAGTCGTTCTTCGAGTGGGGCAGCTTGAACGCTACGGATATGCAGAATCTCATCGACAATCTGGAGAAGCAGAAGTCTGACCTTGACAAACTGGATGCCAACGTCGCAGAGATGTATGCCGGACGATGCAAGAAGAAATCTGCCGACTTGCTGGAACTCATGAAAATGGGTGGATGGCTGACGGCACAGGAGGCACTGGCTTGGGGATTCGTTGATGAACTCACGGAGTTTGATGATGAGTCGGCTCCAGTTCTTACGGAGGCTATTGCTGCGGACTTTACCGCTCATGGCATACCGCTTCCTAAGATGCTGACCGACACGAAGTCGGAAGACATCACGGCGTTTAGACGATTCCTGCAGGCTTGTGCCTCTGTTTTCCACTCGCAAGAAAAACCAAATAAAATTGTTCCAACCATATCTTCTGAAGAAAAAATGAAAAAGACCTATTCTAACATTTGCAAGACTCTCGCTTGCGACTCGCTGGAAGCTAACGACGACAAGGTTACGCTTACCACGGCACAGCTCGACTCTATTGAGGCGGACATCACAGCGAAGTACAATGAAATCACCAATCTCTCGGCTGACGTTGACCGGCTGACTAAGGCTAACAGCGATTTGGAGGAGAAACTGAAAAAACTCCCTGCTGACACCACTAACACGGTTGTTGATGACAAGAAGGACGGTGGCACCAACACCGAAAAGTCAGACATCGAGAAGTTCTACGACACCACCAACTCGGCCCAGGCACTCTTTGACTCTTTACCATAACAACTCACAAATCATAATTCAAAACTCCCAATCATGGCAGGAAAACTACAATTTACCCTACAAGAATACAAGGATGCTGCTCGAAAGTGGCGTTCTGACTTCCTTCGTCTGCCGATTATCGGCTGCGACGAGACTCTTAAGTTTATGACCGGTCGCCCTGGCATCCGCTACAAGGAGAGTGTGGGTACGCTCAACGCTTCGGCACAGTTCGCTCCTTACTCGCCAACTCGCTCGGAGGACGTGAACTTGCAGCTGGACTTCCGAACGCTTGAAACTTTCTTCGGTTCGGTGGTCGCTAAGTTCGAGCCTAACTCGGCTATCTCTACGCTCCTCGGCACGGGTGCCACTAAGGGCGACGGACAGAAGTCTGTGCCTACGGCTCGCGAGGTGCTTGGACTTATCGCCAAGTCGCTCTCCGAAAAACTCAATGATGCTATCTGGAGCGGTGTGCGCAACGCAAGCGGTACTACCACCCAGGATCTTTTCGATGGCTTCGACACCATCACAAAGAAGGAAGTTACTTCCGGTGCTCTCGCTAAGGAGAATGGCAATTACCTCAAACTGACGGATGCCATCACCTCTGCCAACGCCGTTGACGTGGCTAAGGAAATCCTCTTCTCGCTCGACCCACGCTTGCGCTCGCAGACTCTTTTCATGTACTGCTCGCAGGACTTCGTGGATAAGTATAACGAGGGTTATCTTCTCACACACAGCGGTATCCCATACAACACGCAATACAATCAGCCTACTGTCGAGGGTTCTAACGGCAAACTCATCTTCTGTCCGCTTGCTAACAAGACGGACTCGAAGTATATCCACATCTCACCAAAGATCAATATGCTTTATGGATATGACCAGATGGGCGACGTGGAATCTGTTGACGTTGAACGTTTCGATGCGTTCCTTCTCTCGTACATCGCCACCATGTTCTTCGGCGTACAGTTCGAGTCTATCGACAAGCGACGCCTGAAGGTCGTTGAACTGGCTGGCTTATAGTCTAACTCTTAACAATAGTAATTATGGCAGCATCTAATACAGACGTACAAAAATCTCTTGCATGGGCGATGGGCACACCGGAACTTCCTGGTGTGCGTCGCCGTGTGTATTATACATCCAAGAATGATATTCTTGTTTGGCCTAAACTTCCTCATAACGAGGTCGGACGTGTCACTTCTTCTGTCTACGACGGCTCCTTCACGTTGAAGGAAAACGCTGTATGGAAATACATCGACATCCTTCCTGAGAAGTCGCAGCTCACAAGTGAGGCACAGGGTGAACTGCCGTCACAGACGCAGCTCAACAAACTCGTGGCGGTTCATCCGTCGGTAAGCGAAGCGGCATCGGCTGCAGCTGCTTACCTCAATAACAACGACAACGTCTTCATCGTCGAGGACATGAAGGGCAAGCACCGTGTCGTGGGTTGTGACAAGTGGACTACCAAGACCACAGTCACGCAGGATCTCGGTCAGGGTGCCACTGGCACCACCGGCACCACGATCAACGTGGAGGCATCGGACGAGTGTCCGGCTCCGTTCTATACTGGCACCATCACCACTGAGGACGGAGACATTGATTGCGCAGCGTAACGGCGAGTAAAGTTATAATCATAGTTGACCATGGACAAGCGGACTCCGATAGACATGCAGGAATTCTTGAATGAAATTTCCGTGCCGGACTTATCGGGTCCGCTTGATCTGTCCTCAAAGGATGCTACGCATGAACAGAAGGATATCTTCGCCATTGAGAAACGCAAGGCGTGGGATAAGTCGGTTGAAGCGCGGTGCGACTTCACCCGACGCGTCCGGCTTACTCGACGGGCGGACACGTTCTTCATCTCTTTATGGCAGAAGTCGCTGTATGGCAGAACACTGACGGATATCAAGGGCGACGATAGTATGGTGGCGTTCTTCGCTGATAGCATATCACCACTTATACGTGACATCCTCGGTGAGGAACTGAACACGGGGGCGTGGTGTATCGTCACCACTCCCAAACGTCGCCATCTCGTCAAGAACTTCGCCACTCGCATCAGCGAAATGATTGCTTCCCAACTGAACATCCCGTTCTACGAGGATGTTGCTTTCTGCCATTCAAAGCAGCGTATCGGGGCGGTGTTCACTATGAACAATCTCCCCAAAGAGCCTAACTGCATCGTCTTCGACGACTTCGTTACTACTGGCTCTACGCTGAAGGCTATGCGCAATGTGCTTACCGAACATCACAAGAATTGTGTGTTCTTTACTGGAATAAACAACAAATTGTGAGCAAACGAGAGCAGAGTCAAGCTTACTTGAACTATGCCGAGTACAGCCACAATTCAACGAAGTTAAACTATAAAATATGAACAATCTGACTGACAAACTCCAGCAATGGCTCGACACTCCATCTGCTGAGCGTGACTGGAACGAGGGTGCAATCCTTCTTCTTCAACTCACCAATAACACCATAATGTATCGTAATCTCAGCATCAATCCCAAAGGCAAGGCTGAGTTCATCGAAGGCAAGCTCCGTGCCTTCCTCAAAGCTCGCCGTGAGGTCGAAGCCCACGACGAGGTGAACATCATGCAGGAGCAAGTGGATGCTATCGTGGCAAGTCGAACAG
>NZ_NOVE01000078.1 GCF_002265625.1 Prevotella sp. 885 | reverse complement strand
TGCAGAATCTTTCAATGCAAAAGTCAAGCATTTCAGAGCACAACTTCGGGGTATCATTGACAAGAAATTCTTTCTCTTCAGACTAACAAGATTGTATGCTTAATCCACACACTTTTTCAGGTGAGCCCTATCTGGCGCAAATTTAGGGAATTTTTCTCAGACTCACTATTCTTTTAACAATAATCTTTTTCTTTTTTTCTCAAGTTTCGCAAGCGAAAGGAGTTATTGGAATAAACTGATATAAGCAAGAACCTGTTCTGTCAACTTTTTCATTGACGGAACAGGTTCTTGCTTATAAAGAGAGAATCATTGAGTCCGTTAACGTCGAACTCACGATATATTACTAATTTTTCTTTTTGCCAGTCAGTCGTGCAAGATATTCAATACCGTAAACCGGCCACATCGGTACTTTGCGTACATTGGTTCGTACGGCAGGAATATCCAGTGCCATGAACAAGAGCGTCATGATGCCGCTTATCCAGATGACAATACCGTAGATCTGCTTAATGGCCACGTTCATCATGCTTGGCATATAACTGTCCATGAATGCTGTAAAGTCAAACTGCTGCATGTTGATGTGGGTAAGCGTAAGCTGCTGTCCGTAGCGTGCAATATCATCATTCATAAATGTAGAGAACCAGTGTGTGTAGATGCCATAACCAGCGGCTCCTGCCAGATACATGTGGAAGATGTTGAAGACAAACAGTCCCATGAAGAATTGCTCCAGGTCGGGAACCGACTCGTCGAGCGACCACATCAGTGTGGCTGCAAGAATGGAGTATGCTGCACCACGACAAATGATAGGCAGACGGAATTGCTCGATATTGACGCCCATATCAAGGGTGAAATACATCAACAGGGCATATGCAAGGATAAATCCAAAACCAATGGCAAAGAGTTTCCAGACTTTCCATTTTAGCACTTTGAGCCACAGTAGGTCGATGGCAATGCCGATATAGAAGCCGGGCAATGCCCAGAGAAACAACTCTTCCTTGGTATGCTCTTCGAGTTTGAGAACTTCAGCGCAGAGTATCTCCTCCAGCGTATGTTCGCATCCAAAAAGAAATTCTCCGACAATTACAACCACCATGATAAGGAGCACATTGCGCAACCTGAATATCTTGAAATCGACGTACGGATTGCTCACTCGTAGCAAGCGATGTATCAACACGCCGGTCAGAAGTATGGCAACACCCACGAGAATGCGAAGCTCGCGACTGTCCATCCACATCTTGTAGTCACCATATACGCATATGTAACATACCACTAACATTATCAAGCTGATGAGCAGTCCGCTTGGCAAATCAATACCCTTGAGGCTTAAGCGTTGTGGCATAGGACAGAACGGTCGGCATAGCACCAGCTGGACGGTCATAATCAGGCACATGAATCCCACAATGAAGATGTGCATCATCTGCCAAGTGAAATGATAGCCAAACCATGCTGCAAGAAAAGCACTACCCTCAATGGAGGTGAGCAGCACGATATGTAGTACTGGAAAGAATACGGCAAAGTCGCGACGAGGCGTAATCCACAGCTGTATGTTGCTCATGTGCTCGAAAGTGCCTTGCAGTTTTGCCATTCCTTCGATGAAACACACTACAAGCAGCAGTGGCATGAAGGTGGTGTGAATGGTGACGAGATTGCACACCGAGACCACTATGGCAGATCCGATGATGAGCTGTTGGTTGGTAAAGCGAAACTTCATGCGGAAAAGCATCGGAAAATAAATCGCCATACCTGCAAGATTGGCATAGAGCAACATCATCAGGTCTTCAATCATAAAATTGGTGGAACCCTGTATGTCCTCAAGCGCACCAAGATACATGCCGCTAGAAAACTGAAAGCCAAACACGCAGAGCACATATATCCACGGCTGAATACATTTAGGAACCCAGTCGCGAAACATAGGCATGGCAAAACCCATGCCGGCTGGAGGGGGAGGA
Organism: Prevotella sp. 885; assembly: GCF_002265625.1. Taxonomy (GTDB): domain Bacteria; phylum Bacteroidota; class Bacteroidia; order Bacteroidales; family Bacteroidaceae; genus Prevotella. The sequence goes on along the minus strand of NZ_NOVE01000078.1, from coordinate 6,622 downwards.
GGTAATGGAAGCATAATCTTCGGATTAGTATTTCACCTCACATTCCAGATTATAGCCGGCACGTAGCTTCTTCATGTCCTCAGGCTTGTTGCCGTCAAACTTGATTCGCACGGAGACACGCTGTTCCACCTTAACGAAATTGCCGGTGGCATTGTCGATTGGCAACAGCGAGAAAGCACTGCCCGTGGCGCTGCTGATACGCTCAACATGTCCTTTGTATTTAACGCCTGGCACCGCATCGGCTTTCATCTCCACCTCAGCTCCTTCATGGATGTTAGGCAGCTGGCTTTCCTTATAGTTGGCTTCCACCCAGATGCTGTTGGCATCTACGATGTTTACCAGCGTCTGACCTGGCTGTACAAGCATGCCTTCCTGAATGTCTTTTGTGCCTACGACGCCATCACATGAAGCGATGATATAGCAATATGAAAGGTTCAGGCGGGCAAGACGGAGTTGTGCTTCGGCTACGCTCTCGCCGGCACGACTTTGTCCAAGGCGATGCTTCTGCTCGTTATTGACCACAGCCGTAGCCTGACGGGAGGCTGATGCCTGCGACAGTCGTGCCTGTGCAGCACGATAGCGGCTGACAGCCTGTTCATACTGTGTTTTCACATTGTCAAACTGCTGTTGGGTTACAGCTCCTTTCTTCAGTAAGGCAGCAAACCGGTCATAGTCTTTCTTGGCATTGTCCATACCTTCTTTAGCCTCCGAAATGCCGGCTGTTGCCACTCGCATACCTGCAGCAGCCACCATTACGTTGTTTTCCACGGTATTCATGCTGGCACTTACAGCCGACGAACCAGACTGCTGACCTTTGACGGCTGCTTCTGCCTGAGCCAGTTGCAGACGAAATTCTGCATCCTCAATCACAACGAGCGTATCACCCTTTTTCACATGCTGAAACTCCTCAAATCTTACTTCCTTGATAAATCCCTGTACACGAGTGTTCTGAGGTGTGACATGCTGTCTCACTCGGGCATTGTCCGTAAATTCCACATTGCCAAAGTGGCTGAAGTTCATAATAACAATGATTGCTCCGACGGCAATCAGACAGATAACAAGAGTGTTGTAAGCGTATTTCTTGATATTTTCCATTTCTATAATTTATTATAATTGTCCTGTGATATATTTCATTTTGTAATATGCGTATGCAATATTTATACGTGCATCCACCTCGTTCAGTTCAGCATCCAGCTTCATGTTGCTGGCGTCTATCATGTCTGTGATGAGTGCCAGTTGGTTGAGATAACGGTTGTTTACCACCTCATAGTTTTGCTGAGCCAGTTGCACATTCTTCTGCTGGGTCTCCAGTTCAACATAGCTCTGCAGATAGTTGGTATGTGCTGCCTGAACATTATTATTAAGCTGTTCGGCTGCTACAGCTTTCTGTTCTGAGGCTGCTTTACTTTGAAGTTTGGCTTGGTTCAACTTTTTATTGCTCTTGAAAATCGACGACAGTTGGTATTTTACGCCAATGCCCACATACCACACATTGAGATTCTTGTCTATGGGAGGCAGCTCGAAAGTGATAGGACCGTTCAGATTATTCTGAGCCACCACAGCCACCTTGGGCAACAGTTCGCTCTTGGCAAGCTTTTCCTGCTGTTTTGCCATTTGTTCATTGACAGCCACCATTTGCAGTTGAGGGCTTGTTGCCTCTGCTGTCTGTTGCCAATAATCTTCGCTGTCCTTATTAAATACTGCTGTCGCAACATCATCAGTAGGGTCTATCTCTTCTGTCTGGTCAATGCCGAGCGTGTTGCAAAGTTGGTGATTCAGAATCTTACGAGTGTTCTGCAGCTTGGTAAGATTTAGCTTCAGTGTCTCCATTTGCAGTTCATAACGAGTGATGTCGTTTTTGAGAGCCACACCTTGCTGATGCTTCTCTTTGATATTCTCAATAAGTTTCTGAGTAAGCGCGATATTGCTTTTGAGTACCTTCTCACGATTGGCGATTTTCTCCAAGTCAAGATATTGCCCCAATGCTATAAATCGCTGATTCTGTTCGTTGAGCGTCAAGTCTAATTGGGCTTGCTTAGCTCTGAGTTCTGACATACGTATGCCAGCATTGATAGCTCCACCGGAATATATTGTTTGCTGCACATCCAGCAGAAACTGATTTCCAAAATGCGGGGAAGTGAGGTTCTGTGCATTGGTAAAGTCACGGTCTGTCATTAAGGCATTGCCGATGTAGCTTGCACTGAGTTGGACACTGATGTCTGGCAGTCGTTGGCTCTTTGCTGCTTTGATGCCTTCTTGCGCAGCGTCTACGGAAGTCTTTCCAGCCTGAATGCTGGTATTGTTTTTGTCTATCAGTTTAAACATTTCTTCGATGCTCATCCTGTGCTGAGCCGAAGCTGATAGGGTAGAGGCGAGAAACATCGCCAAAATCATTCTGTTATTCATATTCTCTTTGAATTTTCGAGTGCAAAGTTACAGGTTTTTGGAGAGCGTAGACTTACAAAAATGTAGTCAGAACTTGACAATACGGGAAATGTAAGGCGTTTTATGTCAATTCCTACATCTATAATTGATACTATTTATTTGCTGTAGTATTCTCTTTTTCTTAACTTTGCAGCGTGAACGAAACAGAATTTATAATTTTTGATAAATCAGCGATAGATAAGGAAGTTCATGCAATCGACCATGGTGCTATCGTCTATTCACACTCGGGTAATGCTCGAGTGCGAATCAATTTTGAGTATTGGGATTTAAGTAGTAAGGATGTCCTTATCTTCTTTCCTGGAGATATGGTGAAATGGGAAGTCGTAGATGATGACTTTTCTGCATATGTTATCAGATACAGTAGTGATATCCTACGTTCAGCAAGCATGAATGTGGAGCATGCCGTCTATGATTCACTGAAGTCTGACAGGCGCTGTGGGTATGAATATCTGATTAATGAAGTGGTGGACAGCATGTTCCGTATATTCAAGTTCTATTTTACAGTAGAACATTACTCCATGACCGATCGTATAGTAGCCTTGCAGTTGCAGGCGTTTTTCTTGGGCTTTTACGATTATCTTCTCTCCAATCCACGAGAAGACCTTCGAAGTAAGGGCACTCAGCGCAGTGATGAGTTGTTCAATAGATTCATGGATTTGCTGGAACATGAGTACAATAAGGGGCATGAAGTGAATTATTACGCTGACCGTATGAGTATTACGCGACGATATCTTGGCATTATCGTAAGAGGCAAGACAGGTATGTCTCCAAAGCATATTATCGACGAATATATTATTCTGAGATTAAAGTTGGTGATGCGAACATCCAAGCGTAGTTTGAAGCAGATATCCCACGACTTCCATTTCTCAGATCAGACAGCACTAACACGTTATTTCCGTACGCATGTAGGCATCTCTCCACAGCAATATAGATTGAAATAATAAATGAACTTGCGCAAGCGAAAGGAGTTATAGGAAGAAGCGGATAGGAGAGTGGTTGAGCTAAGAAGATGTCCTCGTCACTCGACAAAAGTGTATCAATGCACAAAAAAATCGAGTCATACCATCGTGTTCTGAATAAATGTTTATATCTTTGCACTCGACAAAAATGTATCAATGCACAAAAAAATCGAGTCATGGAGATAAAACGCGACATACATCTTAATCGGATTATAGTCCGAAAAGGCAACGGAATGATAAAGGTAATCACCGGTATGCGCCGTTGTGGAAAGTCATACCTGCTGTTCACCCTTTTCTATAACTATCTGAAAGAACATGGTATTGACGATGCACACATCATAAAAGTTGACCTTGAAGACCGCAGAAATGCAGCATTGAGAAATCCTGATGCCTTGCTTCAATATATAGATTCCCGAATGACAGACAGTCTTCCTTATTTCATTCTTTTGGATGAAGTACAGTTTGTACGGGAGTTTGAAGATGTGCTGAACAGTTACCTGAAGATACCGAATGCTGATGTGTATGTCACTGGTAGCAATGCCAAGTTTCTATCTAAGGATGTCATAACGGAATTTCGTGGACGTGGTGACGAAATACACATCACTCCACTAAGTTTCCAAGAGTTTTCTTCGGTAAAAGAAGGAAGCCAGGAGTCGCTGCTAATGGAATATCTGACATACGGAGGACTTCCACAGGTGGCAGCTATGACTGATTCGCAACAGAAAATAGAGTATCTGAAAAATTTATTCACACATACCTATATCCGAGATATCAAGGAGCGTTATGACATTCAAAAAGACGATGACTTAGAAGAACTGATAAGTCTTATCGCCTCCAATATTGGAAGTCTGACAAATCCCACAAAACTGGAAAACAGTTTTAAGTCTGTCAAACGGAGTGTATTGTCAAAGGACACCATAAAGATTTACCTTGATCTGTTGCAAGATGCTTTCTTGATAGAAAAATCCACGAGATATGACATCAAAGGGAAAAAATACATAGACACTCCATCCAAGTATTACTTTACAGACTTGGGACTTCGTAATGCGCGTCTGAACTTTCGCCAAACGGAATTCACTCATTTGATGGAGAATGCCATATACAATGAACTTCGTCTTCGTGGACTTTCTGTCGATGTCGGTCAAATAGTAATTCAGAAAAGTGTGGAAGATGGCAAACGCCAACGTTCCACACTCGAAGTTGACTTTGTATGCAATCAAGGCTACAAACGCTACTATATACAGTCTGCTTATGCACTGCCAACAGAAGAAAAAAAGGAGCAGGAGCTAAACTCGTTGCTAAAAATCAATGACAGTTTCCCGAAGATTGTAATTGTCGGTACGCCAACACCTACATATCAAACAGAGGAAGGCATAACCATAATGAATGTCTACGACTTCTTGATGAATACAAACAGTCTTAATGTCTGAAAGAATTCGGGAAGTACTGATTTTTGCTTCACTGTTCAATCTTCCATTTGCAGTCACCATACCTGTCTATTATCTCGCTTTCTCTGATAGATGAAGGAGGCCAGTCGCGGGTATGCATAAAGGTCTGCATTCCTTTTCGTCATCGGGATGAGCCTTGAGATAGGCCAAAAGCTCGGAAGTTGTAATCCATTCTCTGTCCATAAATAAATTGAAGTTAATTGTTAAACAATAATGATTTGTCGGTTGCAAAGGTCGTAGATCAATCGCAAACCAACAAATCATTTAGATCTTGTTAGAACCTGAAGTTTGCTATTTAAAAACCTTTAGATCTTTCTTAAACGAAAAAGACCGTTAAAGATTATTGTGCAAGTATTGACTACATCGTTGTTTTTAACGAAAAATTGTTTTGTTCGTCATAAAATATTTCATTAACTTTGCAAATGCATATTCTCTTACGGATTTATCGTAATATATGGTATTCTGTATGTAGAGTGGCTACTTTTATAGAAAGAGCGTTTACTTTACGCTTGTCTTTGACCTTCGAAACTTCGCAACTCTCGAAAATCGTCAGAAGACAAGACAACGGTGAATGTTCACGGGAGGTATATTATATCCTGCCGTGGGTTGTCGTATCCATACGTCAAGTATGTTTTTGATGACTCACGTAGGTATCCATATATCTTTTACGTGGGCTTTCGCGTTGTCCGTCTTGACGATTAGGCAATGCGAAGGCCTCGAAGGTGAGATGGGCAAAGTGCGAATCCCACGTTTTTATATAAAGGCACATCCCAATGTCTAACTTAGCTGATACCTTGGTTGATTCAATCGGCACATTAATCACATCCTGTATCTGAAAATTCTCAATGTCTTATGACTGGCACAATATTGTAGTTTGCCCCCTTGTTGTACTTGACTTTAATCGTATAGATAATTTCGTTATGTACGCGAAAACTCTCCTGTATGCCAAGACAAAAGCCTGAGTTGATTTGATTATACTTGTGTATCGAATTTATATATGGCAAAACCGTTTGTAAAATGGGCTGGTGGTAAAGGAAAATTATTACCCGTACTGGTGAATAACCTGCCTGACGATTTTGTTACCCACGAAGAAGTAACCTATATTGAGCCATTTGTAGGTGGAGGTGCTATGTTGTTTCATATGTTGAGTCAATATGATAATATAGTTAGAGTGGTCATTAATGACATAAATCCTGCGTTAATAAATTGTTATCGTATGATTAGGAATCATTGTGACGGATTGTTAGGGGAGTTGAGCCAGTTGCAGACTTCCTTTTATGAATTAGAGACACATGACGAAAGAAAGCAATGGTATTATACTCGTCGTGACGAGTATAATCGTATTCCAGTTCATGAGAGAAATAATTTAAGGTCTGCAGCCTTATTTATCTTTTTCAATAAGACTTGTTTCAATGGGTTGTATAGAGAAAATAGTATGGGTAATTTTAATGTTCCCTTTGGCAGATACGTCCATCCGACAATATGCAATGAGCAAGTTTTGCTTGACGTACACGAAGCTTTGAGAAACGTGGAGATTATGCATGGAGATTATAATGATATTGTAAGAGTTGTGGATTGGAACGAATACAATTTCTTTTATTTTGACCCTCCGTATCGTCCACTTCTTGGTGCAAGTAATTTTCGGCTCATCCGATAAAGTCCGTGGCATCCCTACCCAAATATCAACGATACACGATAGAAAAAGAACGGTATGTCCCTAACTCCACGCAGTTGGCCTCTAAATGCCTTAAGCTTGGAGTTGAGTGATTC
>NZ_NOVE01000077.1 GCF_002265625.1 Prevotella sp. 885 | reverse complement strand
CAAGCTAAAAACATTCAGGGCTGAATTCAGAGGAGTGAATGATCTGAAGTTCTATCTTTATAGGGTAAAACAGTTATTTGCATAAGGAAATGCAGATTGTTAAAAACACAACAATATTATTTGAGCCTTTTATTCTCAATTATCCAAGTATCAAATTTGTCAAAAGAAGAAATAAAGCACAATGATACAAAAAAGGCGTACAACCGATATCCATAAGATTTCAGTTGTACGCCTTATTATTTATTCTTATTCAGAATGTCTATCCTTAGAAGTCAAGCTTACTTGACCTCCTCGAAATGCAAACCGTTATTAAACAAGCAATCTGCGTGAGCGTGCTGCAAATGTGCTGCCAATATGGAAATAAGCAACGATAAGCAAACACGCACTCAACTGCTGCAAAGGTAGTGCAAATGAGCGGAATATCAAAACAAATACGAAGACAACTAAAGATACAACGACCAATACCAAAAATTTAGAAAACTAAAATCCGACATCCTTCCACTACAACAACTTATAGACACACTCCACAAATATCACCGCTGCTACGACCAGGAAGGATATATAGAGAAGAAACTGTAGCTCAATCATTTGTTTAAACAATGCAAAAAGGCGTACAACCGACTTCTATAAGATTTCAGTTGTACGCCTTATTATTGTTTATTCTGATAAAATCCCGATGGCTCTTGTAGCGAGCGTTTCAGTAAGACCGTCATACGAGTCGGTCTGGACGAAGTGTGGGAGTTGCGACTCCAGGATTACGTATCCGTCATCGATAATTACATACGGAGCCTGCTGCATATTGTTGTCATAAAGCCACGACGCTATTTCCGCGCCCTTGCTATGCAGCACCGTCGGGTCTGTAACGTCAATGTCAGCTGATAGCAGCACGCTGTCACTGATGCCAGACGGCGTGACGTCAATCACCTCGCCCGGCATCCTACGGGCATGCCACAAGCGCTGCATGGCCTCTAAGCCAAGGCATTTCCATGACGACTCTATCACTATAGCAGCATGAGTGGCATCGATGATTCGCCTGAGTTGCGCCACCGCCACGGGATCAAAGAAAGCCCCATGCCTGTCCTCCCAAACCTTCCCTTCATACATCAGCTGCCGCTGATGACGCAGAGTGTTCATAACCCCATCAAGGTCAAGAAATATAATCTTGTCAGTAACTGCCATTGGTAAGAAAATATTAAGAAACTTAAATCTTATAGAACGTCAATTCATTTAAACAAAAAAAGGCGTACAACCGATATCCATGAGATTTCAGTTGTACGCCTTTTATTATTTATTAGGATTCTGATTTACAGATTGGTCAAACTTACTTAACCTCCTCGAAAATAAACCATACTGATAATCAGTAATTTAGCTTTTATTGGTACAAATATGAATGCTAAATCATGAGATTGAAACAAGCAAAAACAAGTCAAATATAGATGCTCATAGCTCCACATAATTCGTTTTCAGTAAAAATGGATAACTATCGGTAAAAATAGATGTAGCTTGTAGTGACACTAACTGGGCAACGGCAATAGCTTTTTATTTATAATTTGGCAATGCACTCTCTAAATGTTAAAAATCGCCCAAATGCAAAGATTTCCAAGATATAGTTCTTTAATCTCAACAACTTTCTTTATTTTTGTAGTCAATATTTGACAATTGTTGGACGACAATAATTTCCGTATGAAAAAGATGGTCATTTTCCTTATGTTGCTCTGCATACAGATTTCTGCTTCTGTATGTCACGCACAGGTGAACGATTGGAAGAATTATCTTTCAAAGGCATGGGTCAGAAACATTGTTGTAGATGGCGACAAACTTTATCTGGGAACGGATGGCGGTCTGGCTATTTACGACAAAAACACTGGTCGATGCCAATTCCTTGATAGAACAAATGGATTGGCAGACAACAATATCGTTGGACTGGCTCACCACAATGGCAAGTGGTGGATAGGTGGCCAATACACAGGCATGAGCATTTATGATGAAAACTCATTTCAGAATTGGCAGTTCCCTTTTGCACTTCAAAGCTGTTTCGCCTTTGATGATGCATTAGATAAGGTGTATATTGGAGCAATACACGATATCTATATCTTGAAAGATAATTACTATACGGTTTACACTCCCGACCCCAAAGCAGACATACATTACTATCCTGCTATCCAATCTCTTGTTCTTGATAAAAACGGTACACTGTGGTTTGGTGGCTTTACGTTTGGTTTCCTTTCCTCCAATGGAAATACCACGCTTCTAAACTGTGGCGCAAGTGAAGTTAACAATATAATAATCGACGATAAAGACAACAAATGGTTGGCAACTAACAGAGGGTTAATCAAGTATGACGGCACATCTTTCACTTCGTACAACACTTCAGGCGGACAACTGTCAAGTAACAATGTTAACGGATTAGCTTTCGACACGAATCGTAATTTATGGATGGGAAATTGGAACGTACTTGTCAAATATGACGGAAAACAATTCTCCTCTTACCCGCTTCCTTCAAACTACAGCAACGACTGGATATGCGACATTGCACCCGATGGTAACGATGTATGGGTAGCAACACGATTTCATGGATTGCTCAGATTCTATGACGGCACGTTTGAACAGACAGAACTGGAGAAGAATATATTGACGCAGAACCGGATGCACGAGGTTTCCACAGTCGACGAGAAAGGCAACGTGTGCTTTGCATCCAATGATTATCTTGCCCAATACACAGAGAAAGGGGAATGGAAACACCTGTTTCCTAATGCAAAGGACTATTACCCTGCTATTAACGCAGCTGCATACGATAAGCGAGGACGTTTGTGGGTTGCACCCAATAATAGCGATACCATACTGGCTGTTATAGAAAATGCCGATACAACTGTTTTCAAACGAGATAACACGCCATTTCAAACAGGGCAGTTAAAACAACTGGAATTCGATAGCAAAAACCATTTATGGGTTGGAGCATCAAATGGCTTATATAAATACGACGGCGTACAATGGTCTCAATACAACTCTTCAAATTCGCCAATGCCAGGCGACATGATAACATCCCTCGCTTTTGATAAGAGCGACAGGCTATGGGTTGGAATCGCGGACCTTGGAGTGTGCTCTTTTGATGGGCATAATTGGGTGTGTCATGATACGATAAATTCCCCTATTCCATATAATTATGTTGACTGTATCGCTGTTGATTCGCATAACAGAGTATGGATGAATAGTAGATATAGTAGGAATGGAACGCCTGTAATGGGTAAAGATTATGGTGGTGGATTGGTTTGCTACGATGGCACGAATTGGAAAATCTATAACCAATATAACTCCAACATAGGCGGCAACAGCATCGTGGATATTGCAATAGACAAGCATGATGCCCTATGGATGGCAGTATCTGATATAGGTCTTGTACGCTTCGATGGGGAAAACCAATGGGATGCTTACACAATCTACAACAGTGGGCTGGCTAATCCGTGGCCAATTCAGGTGCAGATAGATGTCAAGCGAGATATGATTTGGCTCAGCTATGAAGCATCGGGAGGCATATCTTCCGCCAAGATGAATCAAGGCACAGGTGTAGAAGGAATATTTGTAACGCCAAATGGTGCAAAAGCTATTTACACTATTGAGGGACGCAAAGTAAAAGCTATGACACCAGGGCAGATTTATATCATGCGAGACGAGAACGGGAAAACAACAAAAGTTCTTGCTCGGTAGTATCAATAGCCAAAAAGAATCATTGGGAACTAGCAGAATTGGTTCTGTTAAAGATGGATGACAATACATTTGATGCTAAAATATAAATTCAAAGTGCTTGGAATGATGAATAAAATAACTTCTATAACTCGAAAGAAAATATTCAATCTTCTTTCAAACGGCTATGTAGAGTCAGCTATATTGGGAGAAGATGTACGTATTACATTCAATTTTTATGGTACGTTATCGTGCGTTGAGTTTCTAACACGTTTGTATAATCTTAAAGATATGCCCTCAAAAGATAGCAGATTGAATAACGCAGAGGAAGATATTTACCGTCACACGATATTGAATCCAAACGACTATCCAGAAGATTGGTTATTTACAGATGACCGATTCCCTTTATGCAATGGAACCGACGAACAATTGTTAGACTTTTTATGCGAAATTTTTAATCCAGAAGTAAGAGACGAACAAAGTTATTGGAAAACCTTCTTTGAAAAAATTCAAGAACTAATAAAGGTTGATGGATATGAGTTTTACATTGAACATATTATTTCCAATTGTATAGTGTATGGTTGGAGATTGAAAGATGATAAATTTAGAATTATACAACCAAGTGAATTGAACTTACTTATTGCTTTGTTCAATCGTGGAGGATATGTCCTTGATTTAAGCACACCGGCCTTTGACGAATTAACACTGAAAGAAATAGGTCTAAAATTAACTGAATTCTATGGGAAATCTAAAGGAAAGTCATTGATGGCATATACTAAAGAAGGCAAAGAGAATGATGTCATTAAACTACTTGTAGCATTATTTGATTATTATTCGTCCAATTCTTATTATGAAGAAGAAAGAAAAGGTGATAATTATCAAAAATGTTTAAGCATTGTTAATCGAATACGCTCAGGAATTGCTTATATAAGCAATTCTGCCCAAGAGTTAGAACAACGTTTTTCAAGCGAGTATATGACTTCTCAAATATCTATAATGATGCACATGACTTCTGAAAACCCGACAGAGGCTATTGGTAAGGCTAAAGAACTTATCGAAAGTTGCTGTAAAACAATATTGGAAGAACGTAACGAGCCAATACCGAAAAATGAAAAAATAGGTGCTTTAACAAGGAGAACAATGAGTTTGTTGAAAGTAACACCAAATGATATAGATGATGCTATACCAGCAGCAAAAGCGATGAAACAAATTTTGGGCAATTTAAGTGCTATTGCGGATGGCATGGCAACGCTAAGAAACTCATATGGTAGTGGGCATGGGCGTGTAGCTTCATACAAAGGTTTAGAAGAACGTCATGCCAAATTAGCTGTTGGAAGTTCCATTATTTTGGTAGAGTTTTTGTGGTGTACGCATGAAAGGACCAAAAAAGATAACTAAGATGAGTAAAATAGACAATATATACAAGCTTCTATCTGAAGGTGAGCGTGTAACGCTCGAATGCAAGAAAGCAATGAAAGGTGTACCAAGTTCACTATGGGACACCTATTCCGCTTTTGCCAATACATACGGTGGAACCATTCTATTAGGAGTGGTGGAACATATGAATGAACATGACAATGCCAAACGGTTTGAAATCGTTGGCGTTGAGGATGCAGACAAAATCCGTAAAGACTTGTGGAACACAGTCAATAGTCGTGAGAAGGTGAATATCAATCTTCTATGCGATGATGATATTCAGACGATAGACATTGATGGCAAAAACATTATTGCCATCAACGTGCCTCGTGCTGATTATACATTCCGCCCTGTCTATATCAATAACAATTTGTCAAGAGGTACATTCAAACGTAACCATGAAGGTGACTACCATTGTACGGAGCAAGAACTGAAGATGATGCTCCGTGATGCCAATGAAGCTGGTAATGATGGCTTGCTGTTGGAATACTACACAATGGATGACATAGACATCCCCACTTTGGAACGCTTCCGTCAGATGTTTCAGAACCTACATCCAGAGCATCAATGGAACTCGTCTGAACATAAGGAGTTTCTTTCGAACTTTGGAGGTTATAAAAAAGACCGAAGGACTGGAAAAGAAGGATTGACTATGGCAGGGCTCTTGATGTTTGGCAAGGGACTCCCAGTCCGTGAGCGTTTTGACAATTTGCGTATGGATTACATAGACAAGTCAAACTTGATTGGAGACCAACGCTATAGCGATCGACTGACATACGATGGTACTTGGGAAAACAACCTGTTCAATTTTATTCGTATTGTCATTCCAAAACTGACACGTGACTTGCCTCACCCATTCAGTATGAATGGTGTAGTGCGCAAAGATGATACGCTTCAAGCAAAGGCTGTGCGTGAAGCCATTACAAACATGGTTATTCATGCCGATTTCATGGTGAATGGCGTGCTAAAGGTGGAGAAATATGATGATTGTTTCGTACTGACCAATCCTGGACTTTTGAAGCTGCCTATAGAACAGATTTACAAAGGTGGAGAGTCAAAGGCACGTAATCAGCGTATGCAGAATATGTTTCGCATGATTGGCTATGGCGAAAACCTTGGTTCAGGTTTTCCTCTCATCCTAAATGCTTGGAATGAAAAGCATTGGATAAAGCCTGAATTATTGGAACAGCCCGAACTTATGCAAGTAAAATTGACACTGCATATCCGAAATGAGCCTGTAAATGAGCCTGTAAATGAGCCTGTAAATGAGCGACAGCGGGCCATTCTGTCTGCAATGAAGCAATTTCCATCTATAACAAGAGATGAATTGGCCAATAAACTTGATGTTTCACTTGCAACGCTAAAAAGAGAACTAACTTCGCTAAGAAAGAGAGGTTATATAGCTCGTAGCGGAAGTGATAAAAACGGGCAATGGTTAATTCTCAGAAATATTTGATACTTTACAGGCGGCTAATCCAAACCTTATGGTTAGCCGCCTAAATTTTATTGAGATTTGACTATTAGATACAAATCAATTACATCATTGACCTTCTTTTTGTAGAGGTGTTCAATGTTCCAAACACCAATATGTCTTGAAAAACGAATCGGAGTGAATCAGCGAATCCAGCTCATGATAGTTTTTCTTTCTCTTTTCATCCATGATAACCTTCTTGTAGAAAATGCGGTTAGTTCTGTCGAGATCCATGACCCGATTTTGATATAGAGATGAAAAGAAAATACTGGCAATAATGCCAAGAATGACAAGATACCATTGGAGCAATCTCCATTTGTCAGTCCTTTGTTTGAATCTGTTCCACCTGTAGAGCCACCACGATTTCAATGTAGGTGGAGGAGATGACTTGGGACTTGTTATGGTTTGCAGGGCATCGCCCCATATCTTCAAAATCGCATGTGCTTTTTCTACAGATTCATTCTCATCAATGATTTTCATGCCGATGTAACGGATTGTCCGTTGAATCTCAAGAGAATATTGTGGCGCCCATTCTGCTACTTGCTCAATGGTCATTAAGCCTTGCGCTTTTCGCTTTTGCAGATACACGTTGCGTTTGCACTCTCTTTCTTTTTCGTCTTTTTCCAAGTATTTTTCTATTTCTTCAACATACAGTTCAATGAAGATATTCCCCAGGCGTTTGAGGACCTTATCCGATAGAAGTTCTGCAGAATCAGACATAGCGTTAAAGTAACTATCCATTTCTTCGTGAACTGCATTTTTTATCTCGTCATACGGAATGGAGACTGTTGAGGTGCTTGTAACAGGCGTTATTGGTGCGACATCCTCTTTCGTTGCCAACTTCGCCAATAGAATTTCGATATTACCAAGTCTCTGTTCTGTTGTGGCATTATTGCTTTTGATGACAGACAAGTCATCAAGTATATCCTCTAACTGTTCGTTTGATTTAGCCATATTGTTGATGTTTATAAGTTTGATTAACGCCTGCCTCTTCCGAAGCTGCGACTTCTACTGCTATATTTTTTCTTGTATTTGTCATCATCTCCCCAACCAAGTTTAGAAGACGTGCCTCCACCACCTGCAGATATGGCAGGTTGATATGGAGGAAAGAGAATGGTTCCAAGGGAAGTGAGTCCTACTTGAATCGCTCCTTTGCCTATATTGGAAACGTCATCTGCTGCTTGGTACAATTCATCAAAGAAGTCTTGTTCCAAAGTCTGTTCGTTGCCACACATCTGCGGGGCATCATACATTCTTGCTTGGGCTTGCCTGGGGAAACGTAAATCGAAATCGGGAAATACTCTATCTATATCTCTTACATCATAGGCATTATGCGAATCGTACCATTCTTGCCGAGCATCGTCATACATATCTCTTGCCTGTTCATGAACGATAGCTATAGGGTTGCCAAGCTTCTTGCAAATACATGCAAGAGTGAGTGATGAATCCAATTGCTTGCCACTATAAGAGATGTCATGTTTCATCTTGCTGCTGATATTTTCCTTGGCAAGAGTGAAAGATATTCCTTCTATACCGTTTGTCTTAGTATTGTATCGGAAGCACAAACGGATTCCTGCTTTTGACAATTCATTCTCAAATTCTTTCCAACTTCGAGAGACTTGCAACGATTCGTTTACTCGATGCAACATCTGATAACGAATGGCATCCATTGAGCGAAGTCTTCGTTCTTTGATAGCTTCTTTTCCTCTTGCGATATATAAGCCATATTGCTCAGTCAATTCCTTACACGCTTTTATGTTCTTGTCTTTCTCATGTGAGTCTTTGGTGCATTTGCCTTTAAAGTTTACTCGATTTACCATGATATGAACATGTGGGTGTTCTTTGTCGAAATGACGGAATGCAACAAATTGATTGTCGTCATATCCCATGCGCTTCAAGTAATCGTTCACTATTTGCCCTAACAGATTGTCATTGATATGTAGCGTATCATGGGGTGAAAACGATAAGATAAAGTGTCCTACAGGTTTCTTGGTTCGAGCACTCAAACCTGCCTGCATCACGAAACTATCTGTTATGGTTTGGTTATTCGTGAGATTGATTCCGTCGCTTGAAGCAACCAGTATCGCATTTTTGCGTGGGTCGTTAATGTAGTTGATAAGCCCACCGAATGATGCTCCATGAAGTATTTTACCATACATATGCTGTCGTGTTTTATAGTTTAACTTTGATTTTCTAGTTCGTCTTCTTTCTCTTTGATTTTAAGACGAGCTTGATGGAGAATAGCATTGACTCCATCAAGGGCTTCGCTGGCTTTGTTTGCAATGGTCATAAGCCCTGCTTGGTGAGCAAACTTAAGGCTCACCTGAAAAAGTGTGTGGATTAAGCATACAATCTTGTTAGTCTGAAGAGAAAGAATTTCTTGTCAATGATACCCCGAAGTTGTGCTCTGAAATGCTTGACTTTTGCATTGAAAGATTCTGCA
>NZ_NOVE01000076.1 GCF_002265625.1 Prevotella sp. 885 | reverse complement strand
CGGATTTGATAAAAATCAGCAACGTGCTATCCAAGAAAACGGCTGAGGAAAAGGCTCGGTTCTTCAAGAATGAGAAGTTCATGCGTTGGTGGATTGATGCCGTTGCAGGACTTATCCAACATTGGTACAGCATTGAAGAGAATATCGCAACAAACGTACAGACCAAATCAAAGGAGTAATCATGATTATGCTCGCAAAGGTAGTATCGTATGGAGGCAACTCCGTAAGGTACGCATTGGAAAAGGAGAATGCAAAGACGGTCAAGGTGAACAATATGCCCGATGGTCTTGACCCTACCGCCATCTGGTACATGATGAAGCATCATTGCCAGTATCATCAGGCGGAAAGGACGGTGGGCAGAAAGTTGGAAAGGTTCATGACCACTTTTGTACTTTCCCCATCAAAGGAAGAGTCTGCCAACTTCACGATGGTAGATTGGGCAAACCTCCAAGACGAAGCCTTGGAAGTTTTGGATTCTGTTGGACTTACGCTCAACGGTTTCTCCAATGAGATAAAGACCAACTTCACCAATTCTATGAATGTGGGCGGATTGCACTCTGACTCCAAGTCAGGAACGCTGCACCTTCACATTGATTGTTGCCGTGTGGACATGGAGGGTAACACCAACGATGTGCATGATATTCATCTTCGGGCAATGAAGGCTGCGGAAATCATCAATATGCGGCATGGGTGGGAACAACCGCAGGAGATTCGGAACATGCGGAAAGTGGAACTTGCGGAAGATTGCGAACATACTCTTAAAGATATGCAACAGTTCAACATTGACAGATACTTCAATCTGTTGCGCATGAAAGGCTATGAGGTAAAGCCACGTTACGATAAGCAACGGAAACTTGTCGGCTACACTGTCGGCAAGAACGCTTCCGTGTTCAAGGCTTCTGAGATTGGCAGAAAGTTTATGGCATCAAAGATAGAAGACACATGGAAGAAACTGCACCCACAACCTACACAAGTCAAGACAAAGCCTGTTTCTCCATCCGTTGCTCCTGCGCCTCGCCCAGTTCGTCCTGTCATTCAGACTCCAACAGCATCACAACCAAAGGCGCAACCTCAAATTGCACAAACGGCATTCACAATCAACATTGGCGATGAAGTCAAAAAGGTGTGGATTCCGAACGCTGTCAAAGATGTCTTTACTAATGAGGTTCAGATTCCAGAGGATAATGATATAGCGACAACAGAAAATGTCGCTCATGTAGCGATGCTGTTGTTTGCAGGGTATATTGATGCTGCCACTTCCATGTCTGAGTCATGTGGCGGTGGCGCTTCTGCTCCCTCTTCTGGTTGGGGCAAGAAGGATGATGAAGATGACTGGAAGTTTGCCCACCGTTGCGCACAGATGGCTCATTCCATGTGCAAGCCTAAACCACGCAGCAGAAGTTTCCACCGATAAATCAATGACAATATGGCAATCAGAAAAAGCAAGATAAACATAGACACAGAAGAAAGATCCGACTTCGACAACATGATGAATGATGTCGAAAACGAGGTTGAGGAACAGCAAGCCGAGGATGGACTTGTAAACCGAGTTCCTGAGTTGAAGCAGTTGAGTGAGGACATTGACAAGGCTACAAACACCTTCATCAATGCCGCACTTGAACTGGAATCTTCCATTCAGCAGTATCAGCGTGCAGAAGTAAAATTAGGTGGTGCTGTGACTACTATCAGCCAAAAGGTAGATACTATCAATCAGCACATAGACAAAGTTTTGGAAAATGCGCCAACACAATTAAAGGTGTCTGTAAATGTCAATGATGCTGACTGGCAGAAAATTCAAGAACTGTTTGCCAAAGAACGTCAATGGATGACCTCACAGATGCAGATACATATCCGTGAGGTCAATTCCATGTTTGCTGATGAACGGAAAAAAGTCCGTGAACGCTACAAAGAATATGATGGTTGCTACCTCGGTCACTATGCCCAATGGTTCTTTTGGTTTTTCTTCACAATTGGTATCTTTGTGGTTGCAGGAGGTGTTGGAATGATAATTGCACAGAACTATATATGAGATAGACGAGTTACTGCCTAACATTAAGTTTGCACTTAAAATTAGGCAACTACTATTATTATCTCGATAACCAATCAACCAATTTAAATACCTTCTTCGTGCCATAATGATAAGAATGATGCTGAGCAAGAGATACATTATCGAAACCATTAACGACATTCTGAAGAATACGGCACAGATTGTACACTCACGCCATAGATCTGTAAGCAACTTTATCATGAACCTTATTTCAGCATTGGGAGCATATTGTTTCTTTGACAACAAGCCAAAGGCATTGCAAGGATACTGCATCGAAGACACCAAACAGCTGTCACTATTCTAAGGGCAAAACAACTTCTTTCAACCTTCTGTTATTACCCTCTCTTAATGGTATGGGGAGGTGGCGTATTCACGCTGCATTTATATTGTATAAAACACTCGGTTATCCCGAACTGGGGTATATCTTATCGACATAGCTCATACGCCTTAGCGTCTGAAGCCTTCCGCTCTTTGCAGAGTCTGCTAACAACTTTTTGTATTCATCTATGGTGATGGATGGATGACTTGATGCCATCTCTGCTATATGCTTGAACTCTGTTCGGTAGAGATAGGCATTGTCTTTACTCGTTTGCTCCTCAATATACTTAAGCAACGGCTTAATGTCAGAGCCCGCTATATCTTTTATATTCATAGGCGTAGTAGTATTACGCCTGCAAAAATAAAAATTTAATGCGAACTTTTATCGCCTGATTGGCTAATAACCATTAGCATCGGCGGCAAAAAGTTCGCATTAAATAAAAGTTCGCATAACACACCACCGTACGTGCGGTTCCGCATACGGCGGTTCCTATTTTGGATACCATTCGAGATACGCATCCATTAAAGTAGCATACCCTGCCGCCGCTCTCCTTCAGTAAACGCTGGCTGCGCCAGTCAGAATGCCAGCTTTGCAGGTGGGGAGAAGCATAATACCCCTAACATGTCAGTTAAGTAGCAAAGAATGCCACACCGTTAATTGATAACAGCTGATGCCAAAGTCCATAAACAGACCCTGATGGATATATTCTTGTATTCATTGTTATATTGTGTATCTATTTTCGGCCGCAATGATTGTTCAAACGAGAGCAAAGCCGAGCTTGCTTGAGCAATGTAGAGTGTAGCCAATCTTCACATTTTCTCGTTTGCAAAGGTACGGCAATAATCTCTGCAACACAGTTGCAGAGATTGCTTCAGCACTTGTATTCGGACAAAAGGTGAAAAGCCTTTTCACCTCTTGTCTTTAATAAACCGTAAAGACTGAATAAACGTAGCGTTTTTCCTTGCCATTTATTTCTATCTCCCTGCCCAAGCGGTATTCGCCAGGAGAGAAATCTTTCTCGTAGTCCTCGCTTCGCAGAGGAATATTTATGTCATAGCTTCCGCCGTTGCCAATATTCACCGCCAACAGGGTGACTGAATACAACGCTCCGCCCTTGCTCCTTTCCCTGTGTTCAAAGGGTATCCAATTTTCGCCAATCTTTTTCTCAACAACCCTTTTGCCTTTTAGCGAAATTGATGAACACTTAGTGTTGTTGACAATCTTGGCAGACACAATGGTGTCAACGGGTGCCTTGAAACGATTTGCAGACAATTCCATCATGATGCTGTCACCGCTATCGCTGTGCAAACTGTCACTCAGAGCCACCGCAACGGAATCGTTGCCGTTTGAGCCAGTGGCTTGTGTGGAGCATCCTGTAAAAGAGCTACATATGGACAATGTTAATATACATATCAGATTTCTCATACGTTCAATACCTTTTAAGATTCAATGCTTTCAAAACGTTATCCGCCTTAGAGTAGATGAGATAGTTCTTTCCCATTTTCTCAGGGTGTCCATATACGACACCGACTGTCAAGCGTGTATTATACTTCGATATATAGGTGTATACAATTCCACCGCTATCTCCTCCATCTGCGGTACATTTCACAAGTGTCATATCAGAGAATGTCGCCGTTTCGTCTTCAGACAGAACAGTACAATCTATATCCTGTATATAACCACCTGTGCGTTTCGTTGTTGCGCCATATTTGTTCACGTAAGTCCCTTCTCCTGGTTTGTTTGTCGTCGTCGATAGAACACTGCTTGAACTGCCACCAATATAATTGTTGATGTTGAATTCATCCAAATAGCCGCATGGAATAAAAGAAGCTTCGGCATTTCCTGTTGAGACAATTCGGGAAGAACAAATGCCAAAAGGATTGAAATCTTTATCATAACAGTATTGCCCAACGCTGACCACATGCCCTGCGGTCACTAATCCACAACGTTTTTGTCCAGAAGTCTCTTGGGCGCGAAATGCGAAAGTGCCGTAGATAGGTTTATCACCTGACATTGAAATAAGACACGTATCACCAGCGCCAATAGGAAATTTAGATATTGTAGCCAATGTTGTGTAAGAGCGCGTATTAACAAGCTGTGTGGAAAGGCAAGGATTATCTGTATTGATTTTTCCCATGTTTGTGAACACTACAGCAGGGTTATCGTAAAAATTTTTAAACTCCTTTATTCTTGATTGAGAACAATCGGCAAGATAAACTACAACAGCGTTGTTTTTCTGACTGATACCGATGGCTGTTAAGTTACTTTTCAAACTTGTGCTCATTTCAGCATATTTTGAATACAGATGCGACTTTATATTTTTCAACTCTTGCAATGAATACACACATCGTTTAAATTTCAACAGAGAACTATTTACGAGGGATTTTATCCTGTTAACACCACTAACGGAATCCCCCTTTATTGAAATGGTCAAAAATCCATCTTTTTCGATGAAAGAACCACCATAGTAGTCTGGATAGCTGTCCTCACCATCCACAGATCTCGTGGCAACCTTAATTTTGGCAAGCAAACTGGCGTTTATCTCGTTAGCTTCTTCCTGACAGTCGGAAGGCACTTCTTGAAGTAAAACGTAAGATTGATTTTGACTTTCATCTATAGCCGTTACGTCTGTATAGTTATCAGAACTGTCAAAATCATCATCCTTATTGCAACCAACGATTGTAATAACGCCCCAACACAAACAAAAATAAAATATAAATTTCTTCATACGCATAATATTTAAGGATTTCTATAAAATATTACAAATTTAAGAACATAAACAGTTTGTTGTTTGTTTTATTAACCATAATTAATAAATTTAACATTACAGTTCTTAAGTGACTTGATGCTTCATCACCATGTTGTTGAGGTGTCAATGGAGAGCACCAGCGTCTACTGGATTCCAATATGGCGTGTGCTGTCTCCACACTTCAAGCTGAATCTTGCTAATCCCAGCTCCCTGATCGCAAGAGTGACGTGAAGGATGCGCAGTGGATTGCCGAGTGTACGATGAAGGAGCTTATACGCGGCAGCTTCGTACCTCCTGAGACAATCCAACAGCTGCGTCAGTACGACCGCCGTATATTCTACCTCAACGAGGAGATAGTAAGAAAGCTGTCAAAACTTGATGCCGTGCTGCAACGCTGCAATATACGTCTGAGCAACTACGTTTCCAATGTTGACAGCAAAAGCTACAAAGCCGTGGTGAGAGCCATCTCACAAGGGATAACCGCCCCCGAAGAGTTGGTGAAGCTAATACATGGGCGCATCATCAACCACCACGGCATAGATGCCATCACAGCATCACTCAAAGGTGTGGTAAGCCTTGCAGAGATAGACATGATATCACAACTGCGTGATGAACTCGACATGGCGGAGGCACACAAGGAAAAATGCCAAGCCAGAATGCTTGAGATTTGTGAAAGGGAATTCCCCGAAGAGTTGAAACGGTTACAGACCATACCCGGCATAAAGGAACGTGCGGCCACATCATTGATCGCTGAAATCGGAACGGACATGAACAAGTTCGAAACGGCCAACCACCTCGCTTCATGGAGCGGTCTAAAACCGAGAAACGACGAATCCAACAAGAAAATCAAGTCGAGGAGCATCACTCACGGAAATGTATATCTCCGCAAGACCATCATAGAGTGTGCATGGGCAGCCAGCAGGACGAAGGAGCAAATTCAGTAATGAGAGGATGTGTACACGCAAGAAGGACGTTGAAAGGTTTAGTTGTGGATTTGAGGATATACAAGTCTCAGTTCACATCAGTAGAAACTTACTCTTTATATATGATAGGAAATGCTGAGAAAAGTTCAAGTGCCGAAGATGTCTCGTCAATAAGTTTGTTTTTGACAAAGGTCTTGGACTTGGCATCATTGAGCACTTCGCCAAGTCCTTGCATCAGAAGTTTTGGACTAGCCTCGCGTACATGCTCAGCACACCACGCTGCATATTCTGCAACACTCTTACCTGTTCTCAACTGAACTATTTTCTCATTGATCTCAGTATGGTTCTGCAAGAAGAACCACACATCAAAAATATCTCGAGGTGACAAACGCTCACCCATAGCACATAGTTTGTGAGCAAACATATCTGGCATTGTCATAATACGAATGTCAGTTCCTGCCAGAGAGCGCATCTCATAGTGGTTTGGATAATCGCGTATCGAAATCTCAACCTTTAGCATTCGTTCCCCTTTTCCATAGTTCAATACTAGTACTGGTCCGAAGAGTTTCTTTGCCTCATCATCAATAGTCCCAAATCGAGTCAATATCGCTCTAACCTTATTGTACACAATGTCAAGTTTCGTAGCATCAAGCAAATTGAAATCCAGATCGGTTGAGAAACGGTTGAGATTGTGGAAAAACATCAATGATGTACCTCCCTTAAATGCTATAACATTGCAGAGATCTTTATCTTTGAATATCAGACTCAATATCTGTGCCATGTATAGCTTATGCTTGTTCTTGTCCATATCTATTTTAGATTTAATAGTTTAGTAACTCTTTCCATCAACGCCTTCGACTTATAAAGCGGCAGAAGTTGTTTTACCTTTGTTTTGTTCAATGGATGCAGGTTATCGAAGTAGCAATTGCCAGCACTCAGATAAACCATATCAAGAAAGGCACGCTCTGGTACAGCTATAAATGTATTATCCTTCTGTTCGATACCCTCCATACCAATCCATAATTCAGGATTGATAATACGGAACTGATATGTTTTGTCGTCTATATCCACTATGCGATTGAGATAACTCACACACGTTATGGTATCATCATACTGGAACACGATACCTGCTCGTTGAAGCACATACTCCAACGAGATATAAGCCGGGCGGTACAAGCTACATGCCATTTCCTTCTCGTCGTAAGTCGCTTTTGTGTATATGCCACGGCGAGGATTACGAATCTTGCCCTCTTTTATGTAATAATGTAACGACTGAGTGAGCTTTTGACTATCTTCGCAGTCAGTCAACATACGTAGTGACTGTACATTAAATACTGAACGAGAGCTATTTTGCATCACCTCAAGTACATTCTTTTGCAAACTCATAATATGAATATTTTCTATTAATAGTTCGCAAAATTAGTAAATAATCTCAGAATCTCCAAGATATATCCACAAAAACTTGAAATTTGCCTCTTTTTTATGACCCAAGGAGGAGTTTGGGCAACTACTACTCACATCATGATGTTATAAAACACCCCGAACTCACGTTATTCGATGGATAGATGTATCTCTTGTAAAGCATCCAGCCAAATCCCACAATCGGAAAATTTCCCATTCTATCTACGTTAATTTTTGTTATCTCTTGCTAGTAGAATTGTGTTTTGGTACGTTATTGTTTCTGATTTGTTTCTTTTGGGGTTTTACTGCTTTAAATGCTGTTGTGTTTCAAGTAGTTACATCAAATCAGCAGAATATCAAGAAGAATATCACGGAGAAGTCTCGCAGGTGGAGAGCATGGGAAGTGATGTTGGGATTATTTGGACTGCTGTTTATGTTGTATGCCTATAATTTCTTCTTCGGTGAGAATGGTTATCGGCGACAGAAGCAGGAAGCCCTTAAGATAGAATACGGGGAAAAGCGGATGCTTTGGCGTATGTCGGAGAAAATGACGGAGCAGCAGATGCTGACGGACATGACCCTTCTGGCTAACGGCGATACAGCCTTGGTCTGCTGGATATGCAATATTCCTCTGAAGGTCTATCGCGAGTTTGTCAATGGGACAGCCCAGCCGACAAGATCCACTTGGGTACTCACAAGGTTTTGGTATCACATGGCGCTTGTCAATGGAAGGGAGTGGATGCAGGATTCAGCGGACGAATTAAAGAGCAAGGCTTTCATATTCTGGGATAAAACTGACCGTCTGATACAGAACGATACGTTGAAGGATTACCGCAAGGAGAAGCTGACGGATATGGAGATAAAACTCAACAAGACATATCCCGCCAAAGGAAAGTCTTCGGAGAAGGAGTTCGAGGAATGGAAAGAGGAGCATAGTGAACGAAGATGGTTGACACTCCCCGGCATGAGTTAAATTTTTTTCTTTTGATTACGGATTTATCTGATCATTCTGATTTTTTCTTCCTCAATGGCGCAGCCTCAGTAAAATCAGCCGAATCCGTAATCAATTAATCACTACTCACTACCCACTACTCACTAAAAGATTCCGTGCGCTTCCAATCCAAGAGACCCTTTCCTTCTTCGTCAAGTTCAATGCCCAATCCAATTACTTCGCGCTTGTCAGCCTTGAAAGGTTCCATGTATTGGCGGTTGAGGATTTGCTCGGTTGCAGCTTCCTTGCCACCGTTATTTCGCAGTTTCAGTTCGATGACATAAATGTAGCGTGAGGTCTTCACCGTCATATCAATTCTGCCAGTTGAGATCATCTTTTCAACCTCTACACTCAAGCCGATGGCATTCAGAATGGTACTGATGATGAGGCGGTAACGCTCCTCCATATCCATAGACGCAAGCTTCTTGTTGCTGTAAGGAACGTCCGCGATAAGGGCTTTCAACGACTTCATTGCATCGTCTATCTGACCTGTGCCTAACTGTGCATACAGATTGGCTTGTATGGACTGGATGTCACTTCTTTCTCGCATGGTCAGAGCAGGGAGCACCATTTCGTAGAGCGCTTGCTTTACCTCTTCATTTGGGAACCCTAAGATGTAACCAAACTCATCGCTGTCCTTTATTGTGAGATAGCCCGACTGATATAGGAACAATTCGGCTCCGCCACCAGACACGTCAGACATTTCGAGAGTATTTCGCATTATTCGGCAATTTTCGAAGTTCTTCATACGCAATTCTGCATTGTCTACAAACTTTTGGAGAAGCGATGTTGCGCCGGAAGATGCCCAGAAATTAATTATTTCTTTTGAATTCAACGCATTTACGAGGCTGTACGGGTTGTACACATCCACCATGTTATGACGGCAGAAATGATATCCGTCGTAATATGCTTTCAGTCTGTCGTGAGTCTCTTCTACAGACCAGTTGTTCGCTTCGCTCATCTTCTTGATTTCAGGGCTCATCCGATAAAGTCCGTGGCATCCCTACCCAAATATATCAACGATACATGATAGATTTTCCGTAAAGATGTTTACCTTTGCTGTATGAAAAATGATGTCAGCATTAATATGTACAAGGGACTT
>NZ_NOVE01000075.1 GCF_002265625.1 Prevotella sp. 885 | reverse complement strand
TGCAGAATCTTTCAATGCAAAAGTCAAGCATTTCAGAGCACAACTTCGGGGTATCATTGACAAGAAATTCTTTCTCTTCAGACTAACAAGATTGTATGCTTAATCCACACACTTTTTCAGGTGAGCCAAAGATACAAAATACTTGGACATAAATTGATGTTTTTATCATTTTTTTGAGCGTAAAACCTCTTTTTTTCCAATTTTATTATGATATTTCGAATAAAAACACTACTTTTGCATATGTAGAAACATTAAATAAGCAATTATGGAAAATAAAGACCTGAACCGGCTGAAAGTTGTTCTAGCTGAAAAAAAGAGAACCAACAAATGGCTCGCTGAACAATTAGGTAAAGATCCTGCAACGATCTCCAAGTGGTGTACCAACAATGCACAACCGAATTTGGAGAATCTTGTTGAGATTGCAAAGTGTCTTGGAGTCACAGTCAATGATTTAATTCGATAATGTAAAAGGAACCCAGTATGCCAACAAACAAGAATGCAGCTATACGCTACCAGACTCTCGATAAATGCTTTCGAGACAGACGACATCGATACTACATGGAAGACCTCATCGACAAGTGCGAAGAGGCCATCTACTACTATAATGGCGTAGGAGGAGTAAGTCGGCGACAGATATTTGAGGACATCAAATTCATGGAAAGTGAAACAGGCTGGAGTGTGCCGCTTGAAAGAAAGCAAGATGGCAGAAGGGTTTATTATCGATACAGTGATCCTGACTTTACCATCAATGCCCAACCACTGACAGAAGATGAAGCACGACAGCTTCGCTCAGTCATCATTACCCTCAGGCGTTTCAGAGGATTGCCAAGCAACGCATGGGTGGATGAAGTCATCTCCAACCTGGAATGGCGATTTGGACTTAGAGGTAAGCAGGAGAATATGATTGGCTTTGAACAAAACCCCTATCTCAGGGGACTGAACTTACTGCCTGACATCATAGATGCTGCTACAAGCCATCAAGCTGTAAGAATCACGTATCGCAACTATAAGAATTGCGATGAGGAGTACACCGTTGTTGTGCATCCTTGGTACATCAAGCAATACAACAACCGATGGTTCCTTATGGCGTATGATGCCGAGGCTGACAGAATATCAAACTATGCCCTCGACCGAATACAGAACTTCAATGTAGAGGAAGATGTGGCATACATACCAAATAAAGAGGTCGATTTTGAACACTACTTCGATGATGTGTTCGGTGTGACAATACCGCCATCAGATGTTGAAAAGATTAGGGTTTTGCTACAATTCTCAAAAAAGCAATACCCTTATATCGTGTCCAAGCCCCTGCATCATTCGCAGGAAATAGTAGATGCGGACAACCGCATTCTGGCTGTTGAAGTACGACCGACATACGAGTTTACGCAATTGATACTTTCGTTTGGATTTGACGTTAAAGTGCTCGAACCAGAGCCTTTCAAACAGGAGATATTGTCAAATCTACGTAGGAATCTGCAGAATTATAATGAAATGCAGATAGACTGCACCGATTAGTATTACATTTGCAAAAGTATTTAATAATAATGAATAAGAATAATAGTCCATATACAGCAGCATTGACAGGTGGGGGCTTTCTTTTCGAAGAAACACTCACCCTGTTGCCTTTACTTCAAGCAGAAAACAGCGAAGAACTGCTCCAAGAAGAAAAGATTAACAACAATCTGCTGCATATCAATGCAGAAGCAGCTCGTTCTAGAAACATTCACGAGATAAAAAGGCGTTATCAAACAATGCCTCTTTCATTCTGGGATGACTTCAAGGAAATGAGCGATAGTGACAAGGTCATCGCTCTGTTCTATGTGATTCTCAAAACATACAAGATATGTTTCGACTTCCATGTGAATGTAACCATGCGCAAGTGGAACAGTATTTCCAAGAGCATAGACAAGGAAGACCTCATGATGGAATTCAATGAAATCTCTGCCAAAGACGAGTTTGTTGATTCATGGAGTGACACCACGAAGGGAAAGGTGGCAGGAGCATACCTCACTATCCTGAGAAAGGTGGGAATGCTGACCAATGACAACCGTCTTCATTCCCTGATCTGCAATAATTACGACTACTACTTGGCAAAAGGAGAACCATGGTTCTTGGAAGCCTGCCTCCTGCAGCCATACGAAATAGATAACATAAAGAAATCAATGTGATATGACGATAAAAGAACTTGATGACAAACTGAACAGCCCTGGGTTCCAGGACACTGAGAACGGCGACCTGTTCTACAACTTCTTCATCTACCAATATCCGGCAGAGAAGGAGTATGACATCCGTCGGCAGATACAGGAGTTCAAGGCGAATCTCATTCGCCCTGTCAACTATGTGGATGTGCTTACGCTGAATCTGTTTGAGGAGTTTTGCAACTTTCTCGACCAGAAGAAGTTCCTGCGTCATCCATCCATGCTGAAATACCAGTTGGAGAAAGAGCAAGCAGATCCGTCAAAGGCAAAGAACACCCAGGACACGCTGACCCGCAATGCCCATTCTCCTGAGTTCGTGCAGTACATTCATCAGCGTATCATCGACCATATCACCATCAAGGATCAATATCACCGTCCATACGTTTTCCTGTATGGCATAGGCAGTATGTTCCCATATCTAAGAGTCAACGAGTTTCTTGCCCTCTATGAGGACTACAACGAGACTGGGAAGTATAAGATTATCGTCTTCTACCCAGGTCATCGTGACCAGAACTCTTTCCGTCTGTTTGATACGCTCCCAGACAATCACACTTATCGTGCAACCCTACTTATCAATGAGTAACTTATGAAACTGAAAGATTTATATAGCAAGCCAATCAACCGTGCTGTCAATCCTGCCGTCAGTGCTACCAAGTTTGACCCAGAGACAGAACGAATAGAAATACAGGAATACGTGTTTACGGATGAGATTATCAATGGCCTCTTCCGCATACTCGATGCCATCAAGAACAACAAACCATACGACCATGTGGGTATCTGGATTGACGGTTACTATGGTTCGGGTAAGTCTCACTTCCTGAAATATCTCGACTACTGTATCACTCCATCAACCCGTGAGGATGCAGTTTCACGTCTGCTCGATGCAGTAAAAGCCATCGACCCTCTCGACGAGAAGCACAACCTCAGTTTCGATTACGATGAGTTGCTCTCCATCGCCAACTGGCTGAAGCGTGCCACCATCGACACCTGCATCTTCAACCTGGAAACCAGCTACGACAACTCTACAGACAAGAAGAAGGCTTTCCTTCACGTATTTTGGAATGAGTTCAACGGCAAACGTGGCTTCAATAAGTTCAATATCACCCTGGCACAGAACCTGGAAAAGCCTCTTGCCGAGAAAGGCGTGTTCGAAGCCTTCAAGGAGCGCATTGCTGAGGAAGGTGGCGACTGGAACGAACCAGGTATGGCTGCCGACCTGATAGACAATGAGCTGGATTGGGTTCTTGATATTGCCAAGGAACTTGCCCCTACTCTCTCCGTAGATAGCATCCGGGAGCGCATCATCAAGCGAGACACCAATATGAGCATCGACCGCTTCGGTATGGAATTGGCTTCCTACCTGAAGGACAAGGGCGATGACTACCGTCTTATTCTCCTTGCCGATGAGGTGAGCCAGTTCATCAACAAGGAGCGTGACCGCTATCTCAACCTCCAGGAGATTATCACCAAACTCTCTGAGGCTTGCGACAACAAGGTATGGGTGGCTTGTACCGCCCAGCAAGACCTTTCTGAGATTATGGACGATTGCCACATTGCAGAAGAGAAGGATAAGGAAGGCAAGATTAAGGGACGCTTCGAAGTGAAGGTTTCCCTGAAAGGTACACAGCCTGAGGTAATTACCCAAAAGCGTATTCTCGACAAGAAAGAGGAAGTGAAGCCAGACCTTGCGGCACTCTACAATAAATATAAGGCAGGGTTCGACCTTCAGTTCAAACTGCCCACATCATATAGTAGCTACGAATCACAAGATGATTTCGTGGACTACTACCCTTTCGTGCCTTATCAGTTCAAGTTGATTATGCAGGTATTCAACTCGTTCCTCAACCTCGGCTATGTGGCCAAGGAGGTAAAAGGTAATGAGCGAAGCATCATCAAGGTAATCCACTCTACTGCCAAGACAAATGCAGATGCTGAGTTGGGCAAGTTCATCTCTTTCGACGAACTCTATAATAACATGTTCGAAGAAGGATTGCAGGCTCGTGGACAAAAGGCTGTGGATAATGCTTTGCGCATGGCTCGCACCTACCAGACCGATCGCCCAGAGCGCACCCGTCTTGCCGTAAGAGTAGCCAATGTGCTCTTCATGATCTGTAATATTTCACAGACTGACCAGCTGGTCTTCCCAGCCACATTGGATAATGTAACCTCACTCCTTATCAACGATATGGAGACTCCTCGCCTCAATATCAAGAACGAGGTAGAGAAGGTAATAGAATTCCTTTGCGACAACAACATCATCCGTCGTGAGCAGGGCAAGAATGGTGCTCCCGAGACCTACGCTTTCTATAGTGAAGAAGAAATGAAGGTGGCTCAGCTCATTCAGAGTCAGGTGGTTGACAACAACACCCAGGCAGAGCAGCTGAAGGAAATCTTCAACAGATATATTACGGCGCTCCGCAACAAGGAACAATACAAGACACGCAGTTTCTCCGTAGGTCTCACCATCAAGCAGCGCACTTTCCTCAGCAACAATCCTGATGTGCAGGTAGAGTTCGTGATGGATGCTGACTATGAAACTGCCGAGCAGTTGGCTTTGCAGAACAGCAATGTCAACCGCATGGTTTACTATGTGGGTCCTCAATATCGTGACAACAAGCGTCTGTACAATGCCTTCTACTGGTATTGCCAGGCAAACCGCTACATGGCTACTCCGGTAACAAGCGAGGACAACAAAAAGACACGTGATGAGTTTGAGAAACGTGCCAACGAACTTTACGATGGAATCATCAGAAAGGAGTTTGAGAAGATTCTCGACACCTGCCCTATCGTCTCCGGCCTCAGTGTGATAGATGAAGCCGAACTGGGACAGAAGCGTGGCAACGACCGCTATCGTGTGGCGATGGACAAGCATCTGTCCAGCATCTATACCAAGGCGAACCTGGTAGATTACCCAAGCATGCCTCGCACCACGGAGCAGTTGAAGAAGGCAATTCTCCGAAATGTCAACCCTGGAGACTACGATGGAATGAATGCCGTGCTAACTGATGCAGAGCATGAAGTGGAGATTTATCTCAACAAGCAGTTTGCTGAGGTAAATGTTTCTGATGTGCTTGCCAAGTTTGCCAAGGCTCCATACGGATGGGACAACATCTGCACACTCTATATTATCAATGAGTTGGTACGTCGTCATAACCGTGACTACTCATACGCTAACAATCCTAATGTAGAGACATCAACAGTTGCCGCCCGCATCGTCAGCGAATCCAACAAGTTCACATTGCGCCAGGCTAAGGTCATATCTCCACAGGTGATCCAAAACTTTATTGCTGCATGGAAAGAGATTTTCGGTATTTCTGCCGTTCCAAGTTCTACAGACAGCACACAGCTTTTCCGTGCCTGCCGAGATATAGAGAGCGTCCACAGTCTAGCCAAGTTCATCAAGGGCTATAAGGATATTGAGCAGCAGATAGCAGGCTACCAGTTCTGCCAGCCTATCCGTGAGGCAATTGAGCTCTTCGAGTCATGGCTCAACGAGCGTGATCCGCTGAAGTTCTTCAACCTCGTCATCGCAGCCAAGGATGAAGCCAAGGTGCTCATAGATAAGTGCAAGGAGGTGGTGCAGTTTACTCATGATCAGCTTGATACATACAAGCAGCTCATCCAGTTCCAGGACGACAACCAGTATAACTTCCCATTCGTTCCGATGGAGATGCAGGGGACAGTCACCGACTTCAATAAATTGAAAAACGACCCATGGCCAATATCTGGTCTTCGTGGTTACATCAAGCTGCAACGCCAATTATCAGGCATAATGGATGGTGTACGTGAAGAACTCCGTGAGAAGATCAAAGCAGCCTATAATGATATGTTCGACTATCTGAAGCAGGTTGCCGATAAACAGCATGTTCCTGAGAGTGTACTTTCTGACCGTGAAACCGTTATTCGTGTCAAGACCACTCCAACCAATATTCTGGTACTGCAGAACAATGCCAATACAGATACGTTCTATCAAGAGCAGGTGGATAAGATCATGTCTTATAACCCTCCTCTGCCTCCAGGAGGTGAAGGAGACGGTAAACCAGAACCACCAAAAACTCCTGACAAGCGCATCCGCAAGGCGTCTTTGCAGACTAAGACAAAGTTGCCTATCACGAATGCGGAGGATATAGAACGATACCTGGAAGGTCTGCGCCAGCAGCTCGAAAAGCTGCTTGTTGACCAGGATGGAGTAATGATTATTAAATAATTTATAATGTACAATTATGGCAGAGATACGTATTAAAGACATAAATATAAGCATTTGGAATCATCAGAAAGTTCAGTTTTCTGCACACCCAGATGTCAATATTATCATGGGCATCAACGGCAGTGGTAAGACTACTTTTCTGAGTAGCCTGTACAAGTCTTTAACTGTAAACATGGAAGGAACAGAGAATGTTGTTTATTTGCCATCCATTGACAACATAGCAATGAGAGACAAACGAAAAACTGCAACAGCCCTTTCACAAGACTTGGATTATTACATCTACGATATGAAGACTGGCCCTTCATTGATGAGTCTTCGTATGTCTATGATTGATAGTTCCGAGGATGTGCAAACCGAGCTAAAATCTCGAATTGCTAATTTTCAGAATGCGGTTAATCGTCTTTTTGCATTGACCCACAAGCGAATAGAGATAGAGGGTAGCAAGTTTTCTGTCATCACGGAAAAAGAAAAATTGCCTGTAGGCGCATTGTCTTCTGGAGAGATGCAGATGCTACTAATTCTCCTGAGAGTATTTCTACTCAATGGTCGTGAAGCTGTGGTATTGATTGATGAACCAGAAAACTCATTGGACATCGACTGGCAGTTTGAACTGGTCAACCTGCTTGTTCGTTTCAACCCCAATGCCCAGTTTTTCATTACAACCCACTCTCCAGCCCTCTTCGGAGAAGGATGGGGCGACAAGGTTTGGTACATGGAAGAAATCACTCAAAAGTAAAGCGTATGGACTGGATTAGTAAACAAGCCAAACTATACAGAAACCTTGCCCTTACCCATCGCTATCAGGCAATAGTGCATCTGGAGGATCAGGAAGATGAGAGATTTTGGGATTATCAGTTGCAACATGTCAAACCTGGGCGTTATCGCTATTTGTACTATAGCAAGAACAATAATGGCACTGATACCAGAGGATGTGAACAATGTCTCAGATTCAGACCATACCTTACAGACCAATTCTTTATCTGCATAGATAGTGATTTGCGCCTGCTTCGGGGTGAAGAAGGGCTGACTGCGAACAATCATGTTGCTCAGACCTATGCTTACTCGTGGGAAAATCATTTTTGCGAGTCGGTTCATATTCAAGAGCGTATGAGACATAATATAGAGCAAGTGGATTTTGACATGAATGAGTTTATCACAGCATTCTCAAAGATTGTCTATACTCCTCTACGCTATTTAATCTTCTACTCAGCAGACAGTAATCTGAACAAACTGTGGAATATCTCCAAGTTCAATGCTTGCATACCTTTGCAACCCAAACGCTCTGAATTGGACAATAACGGCAAGGAATATCTGTCGGTCATTAAATCCCGTTTTGAAGAAGGACTGAAGAATCTTTCAGAACAACCTACTGACAAGATTGAATCCCTCACAGAGGAGAACGCTTATCTGCATATTCAAGGGCATTTACTTTATAAGATGATACTCCATATCGGCACTCTACTTTGTAGAGGAACAGGCGTAGCTTTCAAGACCGACATTCTTGATAAAAGCCTGCACACCAATGGTTATGATGAGATAGAGTTTTTGCAAAAAGACTTGCATAAGATTCTTATTCAATAAATACAAAAAAGTATGGACACAAATAGAATCAAACGCTTCGCCACCGAAGCACGAAATATATTGAAAGCCGGCATTGCTGCCAAGATTAATACGCTTGGCTTCGATAAGAACGGCAATGTGGCAGAAGAGAACAAGCCTCAGCTGATGCAGGGCGGTTCTCTCTGGAATGAGCAGTTGCAGACAGAGGGCTTCTACTACCAGTGGATGTCCCTCTATAACCGTATTCAGCAGAAAGGTATCAGCGAGGTGTATGAGGAAGCTGCCTACACCTGGTTCAACCGCCTCTGCGCCATCCGAATCCTGCAGAAGAACAATCTCTGTAGTCCGGTTTTGGCGTATGCTGATGCTGCACGCACTCCCGTTATCGTGGATGAAGCCCGTCAGGGACGCATTCCACAGATGAAGGAAGAGTTGCGCCAGCGACTCGTTGAACTCCTTGATGACGACACCAAGGTGACAGAGCAATTTGCCATCCTCATCACAGCCTGGTGCCACGACAATCCTATCATCAACCAGTGTTTCGGCAGCATTGCTGATTACACCGAGCTGCTCCTGCCAAACAACATCCTGGCAGAAGGCGGTTTTGTGGATATGCTGAACCATACAGAATTTATCACCGATGAAGACTTCCAGTCACCAGAGTTGATTGGATGGCTTTATCAGTTCTATATCTCTGAGCGCAAGGATGAGGTGTTTGCCAAGAAGGGCAAGTTCGAGGCTGATGAGATTCCTGCAGCCACCCAGATCTTCACCCCTAACTGGATTGTGAAATACATGGTGCAGAACACCGTGGGCAGAATCTATCTGGACAATAATCCATACGAAACGCAGCTGCAAAAGAAATGGAAGTATTTGGTTGAACCTTCAGAGAAGCCAAATGATAAGACTTTACTGAAGTACAACGAATTAGAGAATTTAAAGGTAGCAGACCTTGCCTGCGGTTCCGGCCATATTCTCAACGAATGTTTCGACCTGCTCTATGACCTTTATATTGCTGAAGGCTATGGTCGTGGAGAGGCTGTGGAGAATATCTTCAGCCACAACCTCACGGGTATCGACCTCGACACTCGTGCCAAACAGTTGAGCCAGTTTGCCCTTTTGCTGAAAGCTTGCCAGAAGGATGCAGCATTTGCAGATGCGCATATTCTTCCTCATGTGATGGATATGGCTCATGTAAGTCCGAAGATGGATGATAAAACTTTGTCTGAGGCTTGCCTGGAGTTTATGGGTGGTTATGAAGATGTGGCTGGCGAAATGCTGGCTGAGGATTTTGAACTTCTCAAAGAAGCAGAAGACCTGGGCAGCATCATGTGCTTTAACGACGACAAGGAATATTTGTCCATGCTCCGCCACCAGTATGCAGAATGGACAGAGAATGGCACGGATGATTGTCCGGAGAACATCAAGCAACTGCTTCCTGGAGTTCAGGTTATACTCGCTCTTACAGAGAATTATCATGTGCTGGTAATGAACCCTCCATATATGAAAAGTGGAAATATGAATTCCGTATTGAGCAAGTATGTGAAGGACAACTATGAGGAGGCTAAAGCCGACCTCTTCTCTGTGTTCATGGACATGGGCATGAAACGATTGATCTTTGGTGGCAAGATGGCGCAAATCAACATGCAGAGCTGGATGTTCCTCTCTTCGTTCGAGAAGTTGCGTGACATTTTCTTGTACAATTATGTCATCGACAGCATGTTGCATCTCGGCCCTCGCACGTTCGACGAGTTGAGTGGCGAGGTGGTGCAGAACACAGCCTTTGTACTGACCAAGCCTCGTTTTTCCGAGTATGGAATGACGACAAGTCTTGAACTGGATTCCAAACCGTTAGAAGAGCGAAAGGCTATTGTTAACAAGTTGATGAAGGAAGTGGACTCTGGCGAATTCAAAAAGAATATCCGTGAAGCAAAAGGCATTTACTATCGCTTGGTGGATGGGAAGAACTGTGCCGATAAAGAGCAGATGTTCCTTGCAAATAAGGATGGAAATGAGGATGGTAACCGCATTTATTATTCTAATGTGGAACAGCTTAATTTTGGCAAGATTCCAGGTGCGCCTATCGGCTATTGGGTTTCACCCAAAATTCAAGAGATATTTACATCAAATCTCGCGTTGTCTGCTGTTTGCAGTCCCACACAGGGACTAGCAACAGCAGACAACGCGAGATTTCTCCGCCTTTGGTTTGAGCCAAACTACAGCCGAATCGGATTCGGCTGTGAAAATGCCGCGTTAGCGGCTCGCTCGCAAAAAAAATGGTTCCCAACTACCAAAGGTGGAACTTTCCGCCGTTGGTTTGGCAATATGTCCTATGTTGTAAATTGGGAAAATGATGGAGAAGAGCTAACAAACTTCAAAGGTTCTGTCATAAGAAACAGATGGAGATATTTTGGCTCATCCGATAAAGTCCGTGGCATCCCTACCCAAATATCAACGATACACGATAGAAAAAGAACGGTATGTCCCTAACTCCACGCAGTTGGCCTCTAAATGCCTTAAGCTTGGAGTTGAGTGATTC
>NZ_NOVE01000074.1 GCF_002265625.1 Prevotella sp. 885 | reverse complement strand
GCTGCAGGTGTAAAGACGGCGACGTCAAAGCCGAGCAGTACTAATTGCCCGAGACTTTCTTTACAAGTAGTCGTGCTTTCAGTTGTTGACAACTTTAACAACAGTTTTTGCTATATCAACGTGTCTATCTTATACGCACGCCACAAGTAGTAATTACTAAATAATAAATAATAATTAGAGTGAGCGTAGCGAACGAACATTAGGCGGTTATTGCGGCGGTGTCCCACCTCTTCCCATTCCGAACAGAGAAGTTAAACCCGTTTGCGCCGATGGTACTGCAATGCAATGCGGGAGAGTAGGTGGCTGCCTTCTTTTACTTTAGGTCTTCAGAGTCTAACGACTTTGGAGACCTTTTTTTGTGTTTCACTCTTGACAACGCTTGCACCAGATTGAATCTTTGCAACCGTTTTTGGTTAGCTCGGTCTGATCATGAGCAAGCGTTCTTTGACTTGTTTACATATTTTATATATAAGTTTCCCTATTCCGCCGATTATTTCTTAACTTTGCATTATATATAAAAACTGATCTACTACGATTTTTTTAATGTTATAATGTATTTTATCAAATTTATAAACAGATCTTTCTTTGATAGTCTTATCTTGCCATTGACACGGATATGTTGCGGACGAATCTGTCGTATTGTGGCGTCAATGATGCTGCTTGTCCTGTGCGTACCCGTAAGCGCCGATGTTCCTCCATTGTTGCCAATGCCCCAGAAGGTGAGCATGACTGGCAAGTGGGTCACGGCTGACAGGGATGTATGCTTTACGAAGGTGGACCGAGTGGAAGGTGCTGAGTGGCAGGACGAAGCATACCGTTTGGTTGTTGACAAGCATAAAGTCTGCATTTACGCCACAGGTGATGCCGGAATGTTCCGTGCCAAGCAGACGTTGGAGCAGCTTACCGCTATACGTAAAGGCAAGAAGTTTGTTCCTGTCTGTGACATCACCGACTGGCCTGCATTCCGTGTACGTGGATTTATGCACGACATCGGACGCAGCTTCATACCGATGGACGAACTTAAGAAGGAGATTGAGCTATTAAGCCGTTTCAAGATAAACGTCTTCCACTGGCATCTTACCGAAAATCAGGCTTGGCGTCTGGAGAGCAAGCTTTATCCGATGCTCAATGCACCTGAGAACATGGAGCGCGACAAGGGAAGATATTATACGCTTGAGGAGGCGCATCAACTGGCGGAGTTCTGTCGCAAGCATTATGTGACGCTTATCCCCGAAATAGACATGCCTGGTCATAGTGCAGCCTTTGAGCGTACCTTCGGTTTCGGCATGCAGACGGTGGAGGGCAAGCGCATAATGAAGGATTTGTTGGCTGAAGCGTGTGACGCTCTCGACGTGCCCTACATTCATATAGGTACAGACGAGGTGCAGTTCACCGACTCTACTTTTGTGCCTGAGATGGTGGCTTTCGTCCGTTCTAAAGGAAAGAAGGCCATCTCATGGAATCCCGGATGGCATTATGAGAAGGGCGAGATAGACATGACGCAGTTGTGGAGTTATCGTGGCAAGGCTCAACCGGGCATCCCTGCTATAGACTGCCGTTTCCATTATGCCAACCACTTCGACAATTACGCTGACCTTGTGGCACTCTTCAACAGTAGGATTCTCGATCAGCCAAAGGGTAATGACGACATAGCCGGCTGCATCGTGGCGTTCTGGAACGACCGCTACATTGACAACACTCGACAGCTGCTTGACGAAAACAATTTCTATCCCTATATGCTTACGCTTGCCGAGAGAGCATGGCGAGGTGGGGGCACCTGTTACTTCAACGGAAAAGGCACGCTCCTTTGGGACGATGAGCCTGAGCAGAAGGCTGTCTTTGCCGAATTTGAGAACCGTATGCTGTGGCATAAAGACCACACGCTGAAGGGAGAACCTTTCTCTTACTGTCGTCAGACGGATGCACAGTGGCGTATCACCGATGCATTCCCGAACGAAGGCAACCTGGCCCGATCTTTCCCTCCTGAGGAAATTCTTTCCGCTGACGGAGGTCCTAAGGTAGACCGCACCTCTTATGAGTATGAAGGCAAGACGTACGGCTCTGGTACGGTGACCGGCAACGGCATTTATCTGCGCCACGTGTGGGGAACTCTCGTCCCCGGTTTCTACGCCAATCCTGAGGAGAACCATACGGCTTACGCCACACGCTGGGTTTACTCAAAGAAGGCACGTACAGCCAAGTTGAGCCTTGAGTTCTATAACTATAGCCGTTCGGAAAGCGATCTTCCGCCGCGCCCTGGTACATGGGACTATAAGTGCAGCCGTGCATGGATAAACGGTGTGGAGATAATGCCGCCGGTATGGGAGAACACCAATACAGAGCGCAGCCACGAACTGCCATTGCGTAACGAGAACTGCGTGTCGCGACCGCCCGTGGAGGTAAAGCTCCAGAAGGGATGGAACAAGATTGTGCTGAAGTTGCCCGTCGGCAAGTTTACGTCTAAGGAGACCCGTCTCGTGAAATGGATGTTCTCAGCTACGTTGTGCGAATAAGAGAAATAAGAATATTATAAACTAAATACTTTATTGTTATGATAGTATCAGATCTCAGACAGAGCGCCCGCATCGAGTCGCTCCACCCCTTGTTCAAGACAGTCTTCGACTACGTTAAGAGTCATGACCTTCTCAACGAGCCTTGTGGCCGCATTGAGTTGGACGGCGACCGACTGTTCATCAATAACGTCAATCCTGAATGTGTAGCGGCAGAGCAGCAGGTGCTCGAGGTGCACCATCAGTATATTGACATCCACATCCTCCTTGAGGGTGAGGAGACAATAGGCTGGAAGCCGATAGAAGACTGTTCCAACCTCACAAAGCCCTACGACGCAGATGCAGACTGCGCTCTTTACACCGAGCCGGCATCCGCTTACGTGAAGCTTCGTCCCGGTCAGTTCATGATAGTCTGGCCTGAGGATCCGCATGCACCGGTGATAGGCGAGGGCAAGATTCGCAAGCTCATCGTGAAAGTGAAACTCTAAGCAGCAGATACAGTTGGTATAGCTGTAAAAGAAGACAGTCACGGTATATGTCTTTAATCCATATATCGTGGCTGTTATTGTATATTATAATGCCTGACGCATTATTCCATAAGGTCCTCTCCGAGGTGCGTGGTCTGTTCGCGTTCCATGCGCTCCAACACTTCACGCGGCTTGGTGGCGTAGGTAATCATGCGGATGGAGTCGTTATAGCTGACGTATTTCCAGAGCCAGTTGAGCAGCACCATCATCTTGTTCTTCACGCCGAGGATGGAGCGAAGGTGAACCACGAGCCACAGAATCCATGCGAAGAAGCCCTGACTGTGGAACTTGCCAATCTCCACAACAGCCTTGTTGCGTCCGATGGTTGCCATCGATCCGAGGTTGTTGTATTTGAACGGAGTAAGGCTGTTGTCGTCTGCCTGTCCTTTATTTATGCGCTTGATGTTCTTGGCAAGGTTCTTTGCCTGCTGTATAGCCACCTGAGCCACCTGCGGATGTCCGTTAGGATAGGCAGGGTCAGTGGTCTGAAGACACTGGTCGCCGATGGCAAACACGTCGTTCAGTTCCGGAATACGATTAAACTGGTCTACCTTGAATCTGAATCCACGTCCTAAATGATCTTCGCTGATACCAGGCATGGCATTGGCTCTGATACCCGACACCCAAAGGAATGTACGTGTAGGAATCTCCGTGCCGTCCTTCATTATCACCTTATGGTCGCGATAGTCAGTCACCATCTTGCCGAACTGTATGTCCACGCCCATACTCTTAAGAAAGTCGTATGCCTTCTTAGATGAGTCTTGCGACATGCCGGCAAGCAGTCGGTCGCCGGCTTCTATGAGGTAAATATGCATCAATGACGAGTCCATGTCGGGATAGTCATAGGGAATGACGTAGCGCTTCATCTCCGACAGTGCTCCTGCAATCTCCACACCAGTGGCACCGCCGCCAACGATTACTACGTTGAGCAGTTCCTGACGTTCCTCTTCAGTGGCGCAAGTCAGTGCTCGCTCGAAGTTGGAGAGCAGGGCATTGCGAAGTCCCATCGCCTCAGGCACGGTCTTCATCGGTATAGCCCATTCCTCGATGTTTTTGTTGCCGAAGAAGTTGGTAGTAGCACCTGCTGCCAGCACCAGATAGTCATAGTCAATCTTTCCGATGGAAGTCTGCAGAATCTTCTTCTCCGTGTCTACCATACGTGCCTCCGCCATGCGGAAATAAAAGTCCTTACGTTTGCGGAAAATCTGACGGAAGGGGAAAGAGATGCTACTTGGGTCGATACCTGCCGACGCTATCTGATAGATAAGCGGAGGAAACTGATGGAAGTTGTTCTTGTCGATCAGCACCACCTGCATGCCCGATCCGTAAAGGTCTTCTGCAAGGCGCAGTCCGCCAAGTCCTCCACCAACAATAACTACTCTTTTCTTCTGATTTCTCTGGATATTGATGCTCATATTTTATAATAAAGGTTTTTTTGTTGCTCATTGTGACGGCTAAGTTAGCCATTTTTGAGCAGACAATACTACTTGAGTTTTTGTATTTTTTATGAAAACGATTGCGGTAACGTTCCCAAAGTCCGCAAACGTTTGCAATACATATTATGTTGTTATCCTGTATTTCTCCACAAAGTTACTAATTTTCTTTGAAATAAATGTTACTTTTGCAGTCAATACAGTATTATAATACGAAACCTATCTTTTTCTACCGGCAATGAAACATGTAACAATAAAAGATATAGCCCGATCGCTTTGCATTTCGGTTTCCACAGTGTCGCGTGCCCTTACTGACGACAAGAACATAAGGCGCGAAACCCGTGAGGCTGTGCTGCGCGAGGCGGAGCGTCTCGGTTATCGCCGCAATCCAGTGGCGATGAACCTCAAGATGGGCCGCACCAACACCATCGGCGTGATTGTGCCTGAGATGCATACGCCTTATGCTTCACAGGTGGTGGCGGGCATTCAGAGCGTACTCTATAAGAACAATCAGAAGGTGATGATAGCCGAGTCGGATGAGAGTCCGCTGCGTGAGCGTGAGAGTCTGCAGATGATGGAGGAGTTTATGGTGGACGGTCTGATTGTCAGTCTTTGCAGCTACAAGCAGAACGTTGATGTTTATCGCCGTCTGGCAGCCGCTGGCATGGCCATTGTTTTCTACGACCGCATACCACACGGACTGGACGATATGCCCCAGGTGATGGTGGACGACAATAACGATTCTTATTTCATGGCTGAACATCTCATACGTCTCGGTAGGCGCCGCATTGCTTATCTGTATGGTCCCGATGATGTCTATAATGCGGTGGAGCGCGAACGAGGCTACCGTGAGGCGATGGAGAAATTCCACGTATACGACCCGCAGCTTGTCATCAAGACGGGCATGACCTTTGCCGACGGTGCAGCTGCTGTTGACGACCTTGTGCATAGAGGCATCGAGTTTGACGCCGTGTTTGCCTTCACCGACACGCTTGCCATAGGAGCCATGAATCGGCTGCGCGAACTTGGACGTCGCATACCAGAGGATGTGGCTGTGGCAGGATTCTCCGGCACGGAACTGTCTACGATTGTATATCCGAAGCTCACCACCGTGGAACCGCCACTCACGGAGATGGGACAACGTGCAGCAGAACTGGTGCTTGAGAAGGTGCGCAATCCGGAGGTTGAGAACCGTAAGATAGTGCTCCGTACAGAAATGAAGTGCAGGGCATCCACTGGAGAATAGGATGTAGCGAAGAACAGAGATATCTGCTACAATATTGATTTAAAACGTTTGCAGATTTTGGGAACGTTTGCGGCAACGTTCCCAAAACTTGCTTTATTTTTTTTCTTTGCCATAGTCTTTTTGCGGTTTAATTTTGCAATCGAAAAGAGAAACAGATAAAAGAAATAATAACTAAAAAACTTAAAAAGATTATGGCAACAAAAGTAGTCAACTCGTATTCTTTTGACCGCAATTCGGTCAAGGCTGGCATCCTTCACTTCGGCGTAGGCAACTTTCATCGTGCACACCTCGAATATATGACAAGCCAACTCCTCGAAGACCCGACGCAGCACGCTTGGGGCATCTGTGGAGCAATGATTTTGGAGAGAGACGAGCCTCTCTATAAGGCGCTTAAGGCACAGAACGGCGAGTATACGCTGACCGTTTGCGGACGTGACGGCAAGAACGAGGTTTATCGTCTTGGCGCTCTTGTAGAGCTTTACTGGGGCGTAGAGGAGAAGAACGCCATTCTCAACAAGATAGCTGACCCCGACATCCGCATCATCACACTCACCATCACCGAAGGCGGATATAACATATCACGTCAGACAGGCGAATTCATGCTTGACAATCCGCAAGTGGCTCACGACATTGAATGTCCACGCGATCCGCAGACAGCTTTCGGCTATGTGGCAGAAGGACTCCGTCGTCGCAAGGCTTCCGGCGCAGGTCCTATCACCATCCTCTCCTGCGATAATCTCCAGCACAACGGCAATACGGCTCGCCGTGCTTTCATGTCATTCGTAGAGGCTCAGGACAAGGAACTGGCAGCATGGATGGAGGAGAACGTGACATTCCCTAACTCAATGGTTGACCGCATCACTCCGGCTACACGTCCAGAGGACATCAAGCGTCTCAATGAAGAGAACGGCACCGACGACCAGGCTCCTGTATATTGCGAGGACTTCATACAGTGGGTGGTGGAGGACAACTTCGCTGCTGGTCGCCCGGCATGGGAGAACGTCGGCGCACAGATGACCGACGACGTGACAGCCTTCGAGAATATGAAGCTCTCTTTGCTCAACGCTTCACACACGCTGCTCTCTTATCCTTCATTCCTTTATGGCTACCGCAAAGTGGACGCTGCCATGCACGACGAGCGCATTGCCAAGTTCGTGCGTCAGTTTATGGATATTGACATCACTCCTTACGTGCCGGCTCCGAAGGACACCGACCTTGAACTCTACAAGCAGACTCTTTGCGAGCGTTTCGGCAATCGCACTGTGAGTGATCAGGTGGCACGTCTCTGCTTCGACGGCGCTTCAAAGTTCCCGGTCTACGTAATGCCAAACCTCGAGAAGATGGTAAGAGACGATAAGGACCTCATCCGCGTGGCTTATCTCTTTGCTGCCTATCGTCATTATCTGAAGTATCATACCGACGACAACGGCGAGCAGTTTGAGGTGGCTGACCCGTGGCTTACTGCTGACGACCAGCAGCTCATCGCAAGCGACGAACCGCTCGACTTCCTCGCTCTCTCTCCGTTCCGCAGCACAGACCTGCGTGCTGCTGAAAACTTTACGCAGCCTTACCTGAGAATGGTGGAAAGCATCAAGAGCAAGGGAGCAATGAAGACTCTTGAGGAAATACTGTAATCTTTAGTTGAGAACTGAGAGTTAGGAATTGAGAGTTATGATAACCAAGCTAAACGTTTAATGTTAAAGCATATCATAATTCTCAACTTTCAACTCTCAATTCTCAACTAAAACAACTCTCAATTCAAAACCTAATAACAAAATGAAAGCCTTTAGCCTTAAGACAGCAGGACCGTTTCTGCTGCTCACATTCATATATTTCATTGTAGGCTTCCTGACCACTGTCAACGGACAATGTCAGGGACCGCTCAAGGTGGCGTTTCTTTCCGATGCCGTCACGATGCGCAACTCGCTGACCACCCTCATCTCCTTCGCCTTCTTCCTCGGCTATCTGATCAACAGCTCACGCACAGGACGAATGCTCAATCTTATTGGCTATAAGCGCACGCTGATTCGTTCGCTTGTGGTGATGATAGAAGGACTGGTGTTTTATACAGCCTCTGCATTTTGTGCAGAGTACGTACCCGATCAGGGCGTGGTGGTGAATGGCGACTTCGTGCCGTTCGGCTATTTCGTATTTCTCATGGGATCGTTCCTTATGGGTACGGCAGCCGCAATGCTACAGGTGGTCATCAATCCTTACATCGCTGCTTATCCGTTGCCGGGAACCAGTGCTGTGCAGCGCATGAACTTCACGTGCGCCGTCAATTCGTTCGGCACTACCATAGCTCCGCTTTTCGTTACGGGCATCATGTTTGCCGGTGTGCCGCTCGACAGCGTAACGGCGTCGCAGCTTACCCTTCCGTTCATACTCATGACCGTCTGCATCGTCGTCACGACAATGACCACACGCCGTCTTGCATTGCCTGACATTGAAGGCACACGATCGGCTTCGGCAGACTCAGCAGCTTCTGATTCCGTTAAAGAAACAAAGAGTGTATGGTCGTTCCGCAATCTTAAGTATGGTGTCATCACCATCTTCTTCTATGTCGGTACGGAGGTCAGCATCGGCAACAATATCAACCTGCATGCAATGGAACTGACATCCGGCAATGCAGCGTTGTCGCCAGCCTTGCTTGCCACGATTTATTGGGGAGGATTCCTGATAGGACGAATGGTGTCGGCATCAATGAAGAACGTCAAGCCTCGTCCTATGCTTCTCACCGTTACGCTCGGAGCAATAGTGCTCATGATAGCCGCAATGCTTACCGAGAACCTTTGGCTCCTTGCCGCCGTCGGACTCTTCCATTCCGTGATGTGGAGCTGCATATTCACGCTTGCCGTTGACGGACTCGGCGAATACACATCGCGTGCATCTGGCGTATTTATGATGGGCGTGTTCGGTGGAGCCGTGTTCCCAGTGCTTCAGGGAATATTGGCAGACTGGATTGGTTCGTGGCAGTTCACGTGGACAGTGTCGCTCGTATGCGAGTTCGTGATATTGTGGTACGGACTGAGAGGATACAGAAAATAAAAATAACATTTTTTGTATATAAAAGTTGAGAATTGAAAATTGGGAGTTGAGAGTAGTATGCTAATCATAACTCTCAACTCCCAATTCTGAAATCTTAACTTGTTAAAGCT
This sequence comes from Prevotella sp. 885, assembly GCF_002265625.1. Lineage (GTDB taxonomy): Bacteria > Bacteroidota > Bacteroidia > Bacteroidales > Bacteroidaceae > Prevotella. The sequence continues at coordinate 1,744 of NZ_NOVE01000074.1, read as the reverse complement.
TCTCGCAGAACTCTATCTTCTCCTTGTTTGGTCCTTCGATGGTGAAGAACTTCACGCCGTTTTCCCAGAACGGCAGTCCGTTCACCTTGGTGTCGAGCATTTTCAGTCCGGCACGCTGCACAACCTTAAAAAGCTCGTCGATGTTCTTCACGTCGATGGCGATGTGGTCGATGGCGCCGTATGCCATGGCAGCCTGACGGTTCTGATAAGTCTCTATAACGAGATTGTGAAGCTGGAGGAACGCCACCTCCTCCGTGCCGTTGATGGTGCGAAGAGCAGTGGTGAAACCGAGAGTCTGATAGAAGTTGATGGTCTCCTCAATGTTGTTGGTGGGGATGCCGATGTGCTGTACACCGGTTGTGAAATCTTTGATGTTCATAATGTCTTTGGATTTTTTATTATATATAATCTATGTATTACAAGTGGATAATCTGTGCTCCGATTTGGAAGTAAGCCTTCTGCGACTGCGGGTTCCAAAGTCCCATTGCATGAACGGGCAGCGTGTACGAACCGAGCTTCAGGTCATGGCTGACCTTCAGCTGCGTGTGTACGATGCCCGCCGTGTTGCCGTAGAAGTGTTGCTTCTCGCCAGCTTCGTTAAGGGCGAAAGCGGCGCCTACGCCAGCGTCCACTGTCCATCCGTCCTTACGATAGATGGGATATTCGGCATACACGAAGGACGTGTATTTCTGATTCTTGTTGTCAGCCGACCGGTCGCGTCCGAACATGATGGTCGACCAGCTCAGCAGCAATGGGAATTTTGGCTGCTGGAAGCGATAATTAAGCGTACAGTTGAGGAATCGTCCCGTCTCGTGTGCGGAATAGTTAAAGTACTGTCGGTTGTTGTACGTGGCATCGGGCGAGAAGTTGTATGTGTCCATTGCGCAGAACTCGAATCCGGCGCCCCGTAGTGTTACGTAATGGTTTAGCTCCTTGTATGTGCCCTGCGTGTTGGTGCCGCCCCACAGACCGAGCGTCACGTGTCCCTTTGCGAACGTATAGCCGAGGTCGGTAATAACCACGCATCCGTCCGCCACCTCCATGCCGCGCCACAGGTGGTTGTTCTGCAGATCTGCTGTAAGGTGGATTTGAGCTGGTGCCGTCAGGCATAATGCCGAGGCAATGAGTGAAGTGCTGAATTGCTTCATTTGCAAGATTTAGGTTTAATGTATATTGTTTACGCTTGCAAATTTATGTTATATAAAGCACGTCTCAAAACCAGGCGTCACGTAGTTTTATGGGAACGTTACCGCAATCGTTCCCAATTTACGCAATCGTTCCCATAAGTTTTATCCCTAATATTGTATAAATAATTATCTGAAAAGATATATCTTTGCACAAAAATAAAAACGATATCAAGAAATATATATAATCGCCTATGAGACTATTGGTTAAGAACATGGTATGTCCACGCTGTATCTCAGCGGTCAAGTCAATACTGGTGTCAGAAGGTTTTACGGTAAAGTCTGTCACTTTGGGCGAAGTGGAGACGGAGGAGAGTCTGTCTGACGAAGAACGCCATTCCTTAGCAGATAAGCTACGTGACATCGGCTTCGAACTGCTCGACGACCCGCGTTCGCAGCTGGTGGAGCAGATACGCGTCGCCGTACTTAAGTGGGCTCACCTGAAAAAGTGTGTGGATTAAGCATACAATCTTGTTAGTCTGAAGAGAAAGAATTTCTTGTCAATGATACCCCGAAGTTGTGCTCTGAAATGCTTGACTTTTGCATTGAAAGATTCTGCA
>NZ_NOVE01000073.1 GCF_002265625.1 Prevotella sp. 885 | reverse complement strand
CAAACCTCGAAAAAGCCATTGAGAAAGCGGCAGCAGCAGGAAACAAACAGCAGCTCACGAAGCTAAAGCGTGAACTGAAGGAAACCAATCGCCAAATCTCGCAGATTGAAAATGCTGCAAAAGGGGTCGAGCATGTTCTGCAACGACTCGATGAAACTTCTCCTAAGGAACTGAACCGCACGTTGGTACAGCTGAAACGTAACCTTAATGGGCTTGAACGTGGAAGCGAAGAGTGGAACAGACAATGTGAGGCGATAAAGCGTGTTAAGGCGGAGATTGCCAAAGTGAACTCGCAGTTGCGAGAGAATGAGAGCCTGTGGGAACGGATGAACCGAAAGTTGAACGACTGGCAGACTGCTCTTGCCGGCATCGCTGCTGCCATCACGGGTATCATCATGGCTGGACGCTCGGCGGTGAACGCTTTTGCGGATATGGACCAGGAGATGGCGAATGTGCGCAAGTTTACCGGAATGAACGCTTCGGAGGTGGAGCAGCTGAATGAGGACTTCCGGAAGATTGACACCAGAACGGGGCGTGAAGAGTTGAATAAGTTGGCGCAGGAAGCTGGACGATTGGGCAAAACCTCGCAGGAGGATGTCTTGGGCTTCGTGAAAGCTGCCGACCAAATCAATGTGGCTTTGGACGACCTCGGTGATGGGGCTACGCTGACTCTTTCAAAATTGACAAACATCTTCGGTGACGAGGAACGCCTCGGCACGGAGAAGGCTCTGCTTGCCGTGGGTTCCGTTATCAATGAGTTGTCGCAGAACTGCACGGCTTCTGCTCCTTATCTCGCAAACTTTACACAGCGCATGGCTGGCGTGGGTGCCCAGGCGAAGATGACTATCCCGGAAATCATGGGCTTCGCTGCGGTGCTGGATAGCCAGGGACAGGCGGTGGAGATGTCGGCAACGGCGGTTTCCAAAGTCATCATGGATATGTTCAAGGAGAACGACAAAATCATCAAGGCTACGGGTCTTAATGCGAAGGAGTTCAACGAAACGCTGAAGAAGAGTACTAACGAGGGACTTCTTATGTTGCTGGATCGTCTGCACGAACTCGGCAACATCGACGTACTGGCACCAGTATTCAAGGACATGGGCGAGAATGGTGCTCGTGCTGCGCAGGTGATTTCGGCTCTTGCTGGCAACCTCGATATGGTGCGGTGGGAGCAGGAGGAAGCTACTAAGGCGTTTGCGGAGGGTACATCGGTCACCAATGAGTTCAATGTGCAGAATACTACGGTGCAGGCAGGACTTGACAAGGCTCGCAAGGGCGTGACGGAGATGGCGGTGGCACTTGGTGAGCAGCTGCAGCCGATAATGAAGCATGTCATCTCTTCCACCACTTTGTTGTTGAAGTTCATGTCTACTTCTATCACGTTCATCAAGGAGAACGCTTTTACCTTGGCTTCGCTGACTGCTGCTTTCATTGCCTATAAGATTGCGGTGAACGCTTCAAACATTGCCTTCAAGGCGCATTATGCGTGGCTTGTTATTTCCAAGGCTGCAACAACGGCATACAAGACTACGGTCGCCACATTGCACGCTGCACACCTTTTGTTACAGATGGGTCTCGCCAAATTGCAGGGCAACTGGGTGCGACAGTCATGGCTGATGTCGGACCTCAAAAAGCAGGGTGCTCTGCTCGCATCGGGCTATGGTGCGATAGCTGCCGGAGCCATTGCTCTCGGTGCGGTTCTGTATAAGTTATACAAGAAGATGACGGAGGTGTCGCAAGCAGAAAAGGATTTGCAGGAGATACGCAAGCGTGGTCAGGAGGGCATCATCGACGAGAAGAACAAGATTGATGCGCTTATTGCGGTGGCTCGCGATGAAACGCAGTCGCTGAAGGACAGACACACGGCGATTGATGCGCTCAACAAGATTATCCCGAACTATAATGCCCAGTTGGATGATACCACGGGCAAGTATAAGGAGAACAAGAAGGCTCTTGATGATTACTTGAAGTCGTTGACTCGCAAGTATGAGATTGAGGGTGCCAAGGATAAGTTGCGTGATATCGGAAAGCAGCGTGTCGACCTTAATCTGGAAAAGCAGAGGCAGGAGCGTGTCGTTGCCATGGATGAGATGGAGGCAAGGACGGAAACGGTTATGCCTGGTCAGGAGGGAAAGGTGGTGCAGTTGGGTGTCAACTCGTTGCGTGCCTCGAACAGACGTGCGCTTGCCAAGACAAAGGAGGACCTGGCGGAACTCGACCAGCGTGAGGCGAACATCTTAGGCATATATGGCGAAGACATCAAGAAGGAGGCACTCAATGACGCGAAGAAAGAACAGAAGCAGGAACAGCAGACGCAGAACCCTCCATACACGCCTACTAAGACGGACAAGAAAACGAAGACTGAGGATGTACTGAAACCGCAGAAGGACTGGAAGGCCAGGGAGCAAGCTCTCAACCGCATTGCGTATGCCAAAGGTGAGAAGGACTTCGAGGAGTACACCAACCGCATGACGGAGATTGATATGGAGTACAATCAAAAGGTTATGGCTAATGGCAAAGCTACGAGTGAACAGAAGCTGGAAGCGGAAGCAGCGTACTATGAGGCGAAGAAGAAACTTGCTGATGACAAGAACACGCAATCGGCGAAGCAGGAGAACGATTACTATAATGAGTTGGTTGCCACGGAGAAGCAGCGGTACATTGATGGGAAGGTGGATCAAAAGACGTTTGATGATGCGCTTGAACTCATGGAGTTGGAGCATCTGCGTCGTTTGACGAAGGTCTACTCAGAAGGCTCAAAGGAGCAGCTGCAAGCGCAGAAGAATTATCAGAATAAGCTCGTTGAAAACCAAAAGCGTAATCAGAAGACCGTTGAGGACAACGAGAAGAAGCATCAGAAAGAGCTTGCCAAAATAAAAGAGGACTACTTCGGGGATAACAAGTCGGAGAAGAAGGAGAAATACACCAAAGATAGTGCTGCCCTCGATGAGGTTTTCAAACAGGAGATAAAGGCTGCTGGCGACGATGCTAAGGAGAAGCTGCGCATCGAGGAAGCGTATCAAAAGGCAAAGGTAGCACTGGCGAAGAAGTATGGCCAGGAGTATAACGATACGAGCAAGAACTTCCTCGAAAACATGACGGAGGACATCACGGAGTGGCTGAACACAGACCTCGGACAGGCGGTGCAGGGTTCTTTCGACACGCTAACGTCGGGTATGTCGTCGATTTTTTCGGGCATGACTTCGCTTATTCAGGCGGAACTGGAGATACAGACTGCTGCCATCGAGAAGCGGTATGACAAGGAGATATCGCAAGCGGAGGGCAACAACTACAAGGTGAAGAAACTCGAGGAGCAGAAGCAGAAGGAGCTGGCAAAGAAAAAGAACGAGGCGAACAAAAAGATGTTTGCAATGCAGGTCATTCAAGCGGTGGCGCAGACGGCACAGAACGCCATCTCGGCGTATGGCTCGGCAGCGGCAATTCCGCTTGTGGGTTATATCCTGGCACCAGTGGCTGCTGCAATGGCGGTGGCTGCAGGAGCAATTCAGATTGCTGCAATCAAAAAGCAGCAGCAAGCGAGTGAAAGCCAGGGCTATGCAAAGGGTGGCTTCACTCCGAAAGGTGGCAAATATGAGGAGGTGGGCGTGGTTCATGCCGGGGAATGGGTGGCATCGCAGGAGATGCTTGCCAACCCGGTTGCACGTCCTATCATCAACGCCCTGGACTATGCGCAGCGGACTAACACCATCGGATCCTTACGAGCCGATGATGTGAGTCGGACTATTGCGCCAGTAGCATATAGCACGCCACAACAGCAACAGCCTATCATCGTGCAGCAGCAGCCGGACGGACTGGCTACGGCTGCAATCGTGCAGAACACAAAGGCTATACAGAGTTATGCTGATACGATGAAGCAGTTGCAACAGAGGTTGAGCGAGCCGTTTGTCACGGTGAACACGGTCACGGGTGACACTGGCATCAAGCAAGCGCAGGACGAGTATGACACACTAATCCGTAACAAGACACCAAAGAGTAGGAGAAAGTGAGTAACCTCTGGTTAATGGTGAGCCTCGCCAATTGTCATTACATACATAGCAATAAATAAGAATATTAGGAGCAAAATCCATGTGGCAAGCGATATATATGATAAAGTGGCAAGTGTTCGTTTTGCAGACTTACCTTTCACATATCTACTTAAAATATACAGTACGACACTACTTGCAATAAGAAATATGAGCAAGTGTGGAAAATCGAAATTCCAATAGTCAATAAAGACAAGACTTGCAACAAAAAGTGTCAAACTTGCGAATATTATAATTAGTGTATGTTTCATTTTGCAAAAGTAATAAAAATGGAAATAATAATCAATGGCAAACAAGCTTTTTTGAAGAAGAACACTTCGTTTGACTTCATCTTCGAGAACCGTCTTTTTACGGGTAGTGACAGCTACACCTTGACAATTACGTTTCCACTAAAGGGATGCGCCCGAAATATAGCCATCTTCGGGCACATCCAAAGAGCGGATGTTATCAAGTCAAAGGTGGTCTTTGACTGCGACATCCGTGACGGCGCTTTCCTGAAGTCTGGCTCCATCACAATAACAGAAATATCGGACATAGAAGTAAAAACGCAATTCCTGGAGGGTCGCAGCGAGCAGAACTTTGACGAAACGTTTGACGATATCTATCTCAATGAAATGGATTTGGGATATCCTACCAAGCGCGATAATCTTATAGCAGCAGAAGCGTTCAAGCCATATCCAACGAACAACTGGGTGCCGTTGCCGTGGGTAAACAACTATTCCGGCAATCTACAAAATGCTGTTACTACATCTGTCCATTTCATCACTGGCTTCGAGAATGTCAAAAGTACTCTTTCGTTCCAGCCATACTTATTGTATATCTTGAAGCGTATCTGTTCGCAATTGGGGTATGAGGCGAACTTTGCTGAACTGGAGCAATCGCAATATAAATATCTCTTGATTTGCAATACGCTTCCGGCTGCATGGGCTGCGTGGAACTTTGCCATTGCATTGCCTCATTGGACATTGAACGAGTTTTTTGAGCATCTTGAAAACTTCCTTTTTGGAGATTTTGATATCAACCATAAGGCTAAGCGCATCGAGTTTCATTTCTCTAATAGTCTGGCAAAATCGGCAGGAGAGGTAATCTTAAACAAGGTCTTGGACTCTTACACAACAGAGGTGTCGCAAGAAGATGAAAGCAAGTACATCGCTTCGGCTAACTTGAAATACGCTGATAATGATGCGCTTCTGTGGTCATATTACTCGTGCGACTGGTTTATAAGAGCCAACAAGTCAAAGGCTTTGGTCTATGATACATTTCGGGAATTGATTGACAAGGCAATGACGTTGAAGATTAGCGGTTATTACAAGTCTACGGGGCATAGCGGACATGGATACAGCGAGTCTTTCAGCCGTGGCTATCCAGTTGGAAGTGACGGAAACAGACTGTTTTATTGCAAGGAGATTGATACCTATTTTATAATGTACTGCTACAAATCAGAATTTGTCAGCAAGCATAATGGCATGAAGTGGTACAAGTATTATAACCGTCTGATGCCTGTAAATCAGTTCGGAGATTATTTTGTTGATAATGATGCTGACGATATTGAACTGAAAATCGTTCCTGCATGGATAGAGGGTACTGACGACAAGTATGGCAATTGTATGTTTCTCGACTGCGGAGAGTTGGGCAGTAGAGAAACATGGACTATATCGGAAGACGGTACAGGCTCTTCTGGCTCTGCATCTTCTGGCATCTACATAGGACAAAGACCGAACAATGAAGGGCAATTATCATCGGTACGCTATCACGATGATGTCGACTATGATGCAGGAGACTTGGCACAAGGCACTGCAAGCTATGTGATTGGCAAAGGAGAAACCGAGAAGTCATCTGCATATTTTGATGTTATATATGTCGGTTTTTGGAGTGGACATTATCTTTTCGGCGGTAATCAGCCACATCCTATAATAGATAAGGTGGAGGTTACTGACTCATTTGGATATAACAGAACTCAATTCACCTTGCGACTGAAAGACGGAATCGCCAATTCTATGCGTTTGTCAATGCACAAGATTGATGGAAAGCAGAAGTTCCATTTCTCTTTCCTCTCTGACACAATACCTAATCCTCGTGCATTGTTCTACATACGTGGACAGAGGTATATATGCGAAAAAATAACTGCCACCTTCCATGAGTCGGGAAAGTCGCAGTTACTAAAGGGAATATTCTATCGTGTCTTAGCTGATTGAACGCTGCAGGGCTGTGGCATGGCGCTCGATGGTGGTGCGCAGCACCTTGGCATAAATCTGTGTGGTCTTGATGTCCTGGTGCCCAAGCATACGAGCCACATTCTCTATAGGTACATCGTGAGCCAATGCCATTGTAGCGAAGGAGTGGCGAGCCACGTGGAAAGTCAACTTCTGCCTGAAGTGCAGCTCCATCTGTATCACATGAAGGTAGTCGTTGGCTTTCTGGTTGCTTATCTTAGGCAGTTGGTAGTCGTACTTCTCAAGCACCTTCATCGCAGGAGAGAGGATAGGAGTGAAGAACTTCGTATCGGTCTTGATACGGCTACCATCGATGTAGTACATCTTGCCTTCCTTCTTCGTCATGCTCTCGAAGTCGAAGGTCTGGGTGTCGCAAAACGACAGACCGGTGTAGGCAGCGAAGATGAAGAGGTCGCGCACCCTGGCAAGTTTGCCCTCGAACTTGTAGTTGCGCATGAGCTTCAGTTCAAGTTCGGTGAGCGGTTCACGCTCACGGCACTTGCCTCGCTTCAACGTCACCACTTGATAAGGATCCTGTGGGATTTCGCCCATCTGATAAAGTTGGCGAACCCACTTGTGGATTTTCTTGTGGTAGCCGTAACACGTCACATCGGTACGGGTGCCATCATGCAGCCAGTTGTCAAAGGCGATGATGTTCTTCGGAGTCAAGTCGCCATAGGTGTTGAGTTTACCGAATGTGCGCACGGTTTCAATGGCACAAATCTTGTGTTTGCGTGTACCTTCGCGCAAATCTTCATTGGCGAGAGCTTCCTCCATAAAGTCGAGAAAGCTCTTTCCACTTTTCTCCGGCTCTTTTGGCTGCACCTCCTTTACTTCCACCTTAGGCTTCTTGTCTTCGCCATTGAAGTGATACATGAAATTGTCGTAGGTACGCTCTTCATCAAGAACGTCCATCGCAGCAATGATTTTCTTACACTTCGCTACCAGAGCTTGTGTTTCGGGCGAAGCTGCTGCTGCTTGCCAGTCGTCGGGTGAATACTTGCCAATCATAATGTATTTACGAGTGGCACGTCCAAGATAAACTTGCACTTCCAAAAATCCGTAACCCCTCTTCTCGGAGTTTTTTCTACGGTCGAAGACGACCTCTACCAATTCCTTCTTCATCGTTAAAGTAGGTTTTAGTACAACGGACAAATAAGTGGAGGAGATGAGAATAATGGGAGTTTAACAATTTTTAATTGGCTATCTTGCCAATTCCAGCTATTTAGTGGCTGAAAGTGTATCACATTTTTAAGAAGTGTCACACATTTCAGAAAAGTGTCACACAAAGTGTCACACATTTATGTATCGTTGTGTCCCGTTATGTCATCATCAAAGCACCAGGTTCAAATCCGCTGCGTTAATTAGACATTACGCTCGTCCTCTAAATAACTGTCTGAAATTCAAGTTACTCGCACGTAACTAACTGTATATAAGCAACAAAGAGGATACTACCGAAGTAGAATCCTCTTTGACGTTGTTTTGTTCCGATGTGACCCGCATGGGGTCACAAAGTGATTCCGTTGGAATCCAAGTGATCCGCTTGGAATTCCTCTGTATCGTAAAAGAAAAACACTCATAATCAGCAATATATCACTGCTTTACAAGAATTATTCTTTAATTTCATGTAGAAAGAAAATAGACTTTTTTCAACGTGTAACGCACTTGTAACGCATTTTATCTATCTACCTGTCTATATTAGGTTTATTCAGACCTAACAATGATTTAAAAGATCTCTGCATTTCACGATTACCATGTACTTTCTTATACCTTTCTGTACTCTCGTGAAATGTTAAATAGTAGATAGATAGACACTATTAAAAGCGAAATCCAAAAATTCTTAGCTACAAATCGTCTAATTTTGCCGACGCAATTCATCGATGAAAAGATAGGCTAAAAAAATCTGAGGATGTGTATTGTTCGTGAATAAACTACCTCTAAATAACACTACAAAGATAAGCATTTTCTGTAACATATAGAAGAGAAAATCGTATTTTAACTTTTAGATAGTTAAAGGAGTTACCCGACAAACACGCATACCTTGGAGCCTAAGTAAAACTATTAGAACGAAAAAAAATGACAATAGAAAAAGTCACAAGCATCATCGAATGGGTGCGGAAAACCAATGAAGGGGATGTGAAGTATGCCTCCTTTCCGAGAAGTCGGGCACACGCTGTTCGCTGCACGGTATCTAACTACAACCAAGCGTTTGGTATTGACCGAGGTATCTTCATACACTTCCACTTTTGTTATGACGAAGAGGTAGCTGTAATTGTTGCTGTTTCATTGGATGAAAGGGAAATCACTAAAAATACAGAGCATGAATACGAATGGAGAGAACAAATTGAGAAGCCTTACAATCGCTGACCTGAAACAGATGATCATCGATTCGGAGGAAACAATCTGGTCTGTGGCGCAGCTCGCAGAACTGTTAGGCACTTCACCACAAGCAATTCGCAAGCGTATCAATCGGGGTGCCATCCCTGCACATAAGGAAGGACACTCATGGTACATTCTTAAAAGTGAGTATATACGCAATCTGAAAGCGAAATAATATACTTCTAAATAACAACAAGTCCCTGCCTAAGTCCGCTGTGAAGCGTGCATGGGCAGGGCATTTTCCACTCAACACCACATTATGATACGACAAGAAACCATCGACACCATCTTGGAGCGCACAGACATCGTGGCGCTCATCGGCGAACACGTCCACCTACGGAAGTGTGGCTCGCGCTATGTCGGCTGCTGTCCGTTCCACAACGAGAAGACGCCTTCTTTCTATGTTTCTCCACAGACCGGCAGATTCAAGTGCTTCGGCTGTGGCGAAGGTGGAGATGCCATCCATTTTATAGAAAAGGTGGAGAACAAGACGTTCATTGAAGCCGTCAAGACGTTGGCACAAAGGGCTAACGTGGAGATTGAGCATGAGCAGGAATCAGCGGAGGCAAAGCAGAAGCGACTGCATAAGGAAGCGTTGTGGATTGCCAACAAGCAGGTCGCCGACTTTTACCGCAAGCAATTCCTTCAGTCGAAGGAGGCACAGGCGTATGCCTACAGACGTTGGGGAAAGGAATACTCCACTCTCAAAGAGATTGGATATGCACCAGCAGACGGGCACGCCCTGCAGCAGCTTCCAGTAAAGGCGGACTTCCTGAAGGAATTGGGACTTCTCAATCGTGGTGGCTATGACTTCTACCAGAATCGTATCGTCATACAGATACATGACCGTTTCGGGCATGTAATTGGCTTCACCGCTCGCTGCATGGATGAGCAGCAGCCCAAATACCTGAACAGCTCGGACTCGCTAATCTTCCACAAATCTACGGTACTCTTCGGCATCGAGGATGCTTGGAAGACGGCAGCGAAGCAGGATAAGATGTTTCTCGTCGAGGGGGCACCGGATTGTATGCGTCTTCAGTCTATCGGCATATATAACACGGTGGCTGCGCTCGGATCGGCGTGGAACGAAACGCATTTCTCTACCATCAAGCGCATAGCAAGCAAGGTCTGTTTCCTTCCGGATGCTGACCCACCCAAGAACGGAGAACCCTATGGCCATGGCATACAAGTCGTCATGGAGGCAGGAACACTGGCTATGGAAAATGGTCTATCTGTCAGCATCAAGGAAATCCCGGACACGGACGACAACAAGAAGCAGGATCCGGACACGTTCTTCAAAAACACCAATATCTTCAATGCCACGGAGGAGACGGACTTCATTCTTTGGATGGCGGACAAACTGTTTCCGCAGACGAACACCACGGAGGAGCAGCGCCTGACTATCAAGAAGATTGCTTATCTACTGTCGCTGATTGATGATGAGACGGGCGTGTCCATGTATATCGGCAAGCTCACGAAGTATTACCAGGGCAGACGGTTATGGCTCCAGGCGGTAGATAAGGAGCGGAAACTGCGTGAGGAGCAGGACAAGAAGCATAAGGAGCTGGATGAGGACGACTTAAACCACAAATACGGCTTTTACATCGACCACGGCTGCTACATGTCCATAACGGAGAAAGGCAGTGTCTACGAGTGGTCGAACTTCACGATGGTTCCGCTGTTCCACATAAAAGATACAACAAATCCTAAACGTCTATATAAAATAAAGAATGCGATGAAACATGAGGAAATTTTGGAACTGAAGCAGGAGGATCTTATCGCTCTCGCTAAGTTCAAGCAGAAAATCGAGGGCTTGGGCAACTTCATTTGGAAGGGTACTGAGAAGGAACTAACGAAACTCAAATCATATCTATACGAGAAGACGGAGACGGCAACGGAAATCACTCAAATGGGTTGGCAACGTGCCGGATTCTACGCTTTTGGCAACGGTGTTTTCCACGACTGCCACTTCATCCCGGCTGATGAATTTGGCATAGTAAGGCTGAAGGATAAGGGCAATTTCTATCTGCCATCCAGTTCGTCCATATACAAGAACGACCCGAAGCTCTTTACTTTTGAGAAGCAGTTTGTGCATCTCAATCTTTCTTCGGTCACTCTGAAGGAGTTTACAGAGCAGCTGTTCAAGGTGTATGGGGACAACGGACGTGTGGGCTTCTGTTTCTATCTCGCCAC
>NZ_NOVE01000072.1 GCF_002265625.1 Prevotella sp. 885 | reverse complement strand
AGTATTTCAAAAGCAATGCTTGGAGCAAAGAAAGATGATGAGGTTGATACGGAGATAGGCTTCAAGCCTATAAAACTGAAAATTATAGGTATATATAATAAATACTATAAACTCGCAGGAGACATAATGCGTGAAGCTAAAGACGGAAGTAATCCCGGACTTGTTCCTTTTGAGATAGACAAGGAACATCCTTTGGAGAGTCTTGAGATGGTTATACGCAAAATGTCAAAAGACACTCAAACTCCAGAGGAGATACTAAAGACAGCATATGCTAAATATGAACGAGGTGAGATGGGATTATATCATTTAGTCGATGACAACAATATGTTGTCTAGTTACTACAAGTATCTTTTCACTCCGTTTCGTGTGCATGTTAACATGTATTTTAATGAAAGACGTAAAATTACGGAAATACCTGCTGATACACAATTCGTACTGGATTTGCCAACGATAATAACATTTGCTGAGTTTGCTGCAAAAACAGGTAATAAAATCAAAGGTCAAAAGACAATTACTAAATTGCTGCACGAATATCTCAGATTTGCTAATAAATCGGCAATTCATATTGCTGATGGAGATTTCTATGAGGCAATGGGTAGAGGTAATCTTGTTAAGTATAGCGAATATGTAGATGTCGATGCTAAGGAACATATCAAAAAGTTGGTAGAATGGATAGATGCTAATTGCACGGATGTAATTGCTTATAATGCTTTAGGATTATTACAACAAGGTTATAACTCACCTTTGAAAGATCAATTGTTTAGTTCGTTGTCATTACTTTTGAATCAAAAGTGCTATTTTGTTACTGACGATAGTGCCATCGCTTCAATACTGCCAATGGTAAACATTATAACAACAGAAACGTATGTAAAGCTGTTTAATGACGAACAAGTTTCTAGAGAATACTCTAAGTTCTTGTTGGAGCACGGTTTTCGTGGAGTTGAGCTTGATACAGACTATGTATGTAGTGAATATCAGAAGGCTAAATACGGAAAGGAAAATAAGTTGGTGGCTATTATGCAAAATATGACCAAAAATCCATATCAGATATCAGTAGCAATAACTGCATGTATGAAACTTGAAAGTATGGAGATTGATACTAATACATTAAAGATTACATTTACCAACATGTTTGCAATGGCTCTAAAAGGCTTTATCCCTGATTTTAGAAATAACTTCGTAAACAACACTGTTCATTCAATGGATTTCCCAATGAGATTCATGAGAATAACAAGGCAATGTCTGAAGGATGCACTGGTAATTGCTAATTCATAAGTACAGTTTTGCAAAGATTCTGTAGATGTAGAATTACGCAGTTCTGTTTAAACTACCGGTATTGACTTTTCAAACGGATAAATAAAAACTATTATAACACAAGAAACTTCTACATATATGAATAAAATAGCGGAAGAAAGAAACGGCTTTACCGCATAGTGCCAGGGTGGTGATCATTTCGCAGAGTCCGTTCTTGTTGAGCGCTTCTCATTTCTTTCCAGACTATCGGACAGGATACAAATGAAAAGTCATCCTCACTGAACAGGCACTATATAAAAAGTACTAACACGAGTGTGTTATTATTTGGAAAATAATAGATTGTCCATGGACAATTTTCATTATCTTTCTAAGAAATTTGCTTTTTAAATAAAAAAACTATAATTTTGTATGAAAATTAAAAGCTTTGACGTTATATGGCAAACTTAAATAGGATTAAAGTGGTCCTTGTAGAGAAACAAAAAACTGGGAAGTGGCTGGCAGAACAGTTAGGTAAGTCCAACTGTACTGTAAGCAAATGGTGCAGTAACTCTGTTCAACCAGATTTGCAGACTCTACACGATATTGCGAATCTGCTAAACATCGAAGTGTCAGAACTTATTGTTAGCAACAAATAATAAAGTTAAACCATAAGAATTTATTCTATCGCAAAATGGAAGATTTATTTAAAAATGATCCTTCTTTAATTGAAGCCAAGGGAAAATCAAAAGAAATTTCCGGCTATGCGATTTACGCTCCTCAACAAAAAGCTAGGACAGTCGTAAACAACTTGCCGGACTTCTACCCAGAATTGCCAGAAGGAAAGTTTGATATTATATATTGCGACCCACCATGGGATTATGGAGGTAAAATGCAGTTTGATAAATCCTCAATAAAATCCGAAAACAAAGATTGGAAGAGAGACATTTTTATCAGTGCTGCAAACTTTAAGTACCCTACTGTAAAGACTAAGGAACTTAAGAAAATCCCAATTCAAGATATTTGTGCTGATGATTGTTTACTCTTTATGTGGGTAACAAATCCACATCTCGCACAAGGAATAGAATTGGGCCAAGCATGGGGATTTGAGTATAAGACTGTTGGTTTTGTATGGGATAAGTGTAATCACAATCCTGGACAATACACTCTATCAAACTGCGAATTGTGTCTTATCTTTAAAAAAGGTAGAATTCCGCAGCCAAGAGGTGCACGAAACGTCCAACAACTTGTTAGAATTCCTAGAACTGAACATAGCGTGAAACCTATAGAAGTTCTGCACAACATTGAGAAGATGTTTCCTTCACAAAAGAAAATCGAATTATTCGCTCGTCATAAACCAGAGGGTTGGACTGTGTGGGGGCTTGATGTTAGACCTGTCTATAAAGGGGAAGTAGATAGTCCGAAGCTCAGTAAATAATAATAACGCCACTCCTAGAGAAAACCAAGAGTGGCGATTATTTTATTAGTCATCCAATAACGGAGCAATGTAAGTTTCAAAATGATCTATCAAATCTTCTGCTATTGAGCTGTTTCTCCAAAAGAAGTAATTGGCCTTGAAATCCTTGAACCAATAGGTGATTTCTCGAACTCTACATGGGTCTCTTGTAATATCACCCTGGAATACAATCCAAAAAGGAAGGTTTGGTTCTGAAATCCCGCCTTCAGAACGAAGTTTACTAAGAAGACCAGGAGTGAAGTACTTACACAATCTCTCATGAGCATTACCTCTACCGGCAGAGCGCGGCTTACCTTCAACCCAACCATCTTGACGTTTGATCTCAACGTATATGGTTTTGCCTGTGCGTGTGTTGCGAATTGCACCGTCTGGTTGAATACCATGCTTTTTGATAGGTTCATCAGGAGTGTAAATTGCAGCAAGTTCTTCTTCTGAAAGTTCAACATCTACATAAAGATTCTTGAAGTCAGTAGGTTGACTTACGACTTCATACTCTGTGTCTTTAAATAGTTCTGAAAACACCTCAATGAAAGAATGTTCTGCATTGATGGCCTTTGATCCACCATAATCCTGCCATTTACGGCGGAAACGATTGTCTAAACTACCCATACTAATAAGTGATTAATTCTGATATATTGACATTTAATGCTTTGGCGATTTTTACTATTGTTACAAGTGATGGAATTTTTTCAGCTCTTTCCACTGAGCCGATATAAGTCCTATGGAGTTTTGCAAACTCTGCAAGTTTTTCTTGCGAGATTCCCTTTGCTTCTCTGCACGATCTCATCTGCATCGCAAAACGCAGAACGATTTGCTTCTCTTCGTTTGTCATATATTTATCTTTATTGAATCCGTTAGAATGACATTCTTTAGAGTGCAAAGTTACATCCCGATTCATTTTTTGTCAACATTCTATAGAATACAATATGAATAATCGATACTAAATGATATCAAAATTTTAGTTTTTTTCAGAAATCAAAACATTAAACAAATAGCCAAATTGTTCATATGAATACACCATATTTCTTTGAAAATGACAACTTCATTCTGTATAATGGAGATACTAACTCTATCTTGAGTGAGATAAACATGCAGGTCGACATGATTTTTGCCGACCCTCCATATTTTTTATCCAACCAAAAGAAAACGACTCAATTTGGCAAAGAAAAAATAAGAGATAAAGGAGAGTGGGATAGAGTCATTTCATGGGAAGAAATAAATGCTTTTAACAAAGCGTGGATTTCTAAGTGTAGAAGTGTACTCAAAGAAGATGGTACTATATGGATATGTGGTACATACCACAATATCTATTCGGTTGAACAAAGCCTTATTGAATTGGGATTTAAAATACTCAATATAGTTGTATGGCAGAAGTTGGATCAGCCACCTACACCATATGGAGGTCGCTTGAACTTTTCTGCAGAATATTTGATTTGGGCAAGAAAAAATGAAAATGTAAAACATTGTTTTAACTACGACTTGCTCAAATACATGAATGGTGGTGCAGAAATGCCGGATGTTTGGAAGTTTGCACGTCCCGGATTCTGGGAACGCACATGCGGCAAGCATCCCACACAAAAACCTCTTAGATTACTCTATAGGGTAATTCAAACATGTACACAAGAAAATTTCTTGATTCTTGATCCTTTTGCAGGAAGTTGCACAACTGGTATTGCCGCAAATCTCTTGAATCGAAGATTTATCGGCATTGATATGAATAAGGATTATCTTGACTATGGTATTAGAAGAAAAATCGAAATACTTGATCCGATCAAAGCTAATAAGATTTTAGCTAAAATGTCAGAGAATCCCGAAGAGGTTACAGTCATGGTTAACCATGTGAATGCTGAACTTAGGGCAAAAATGATAGACACTGGTATTTGTTATTTGAGGGCAGGCGATTCAAAAGGATCTCTCTGTGTCACTCCTGGGTTCGAAAGACTAGAATATGTACTTCTGCATTCAAATGGAGAAGAGTGTCAACTATTTAAGCTTAAAAGCAAAGGAACTTTTCAAATATGGACCAAAGAAACACTAGAGAAATATGGCTTTACACCGAAGCATTCACCTTATTACATAGTTCTACACTTTTATCCAAAGAAAATGACTCCTCTAAACAAACAGGTGCATTTAAAAGAAGGATTGAATACTTATCGAGCCAAAATTAGAAGATTGAGTGATTTCATTGGAATTAATTAGCGTAGTTTGTTTCGTCTTGTCTCATTCATCTTATGTCTATATTGCAAATGAATCATCGCCTCAAATTAGAGAAAGGCTATCATAATGGACCTACTCATAGTTTTCGTATCAGATGCAAATCCATATTGCTGAAGTCAAAGGTAAATCAGCTCCCCAAAATAGTAGAAATACTCGAGGAGCCTGTACCTACTATCTACGCATGGATAAAACGTTATGAAGAAAATGGCTACCGAAATCGAAGATTAGACGACTTCTTGAAAGAACTCGATCTAACAGAAGGTCGCTCAACCGGTGTTCCAACAATTCAAGCGAAACTGGCAGAGAACGGGTCGCCACGCGCCATCTTTGAAACGACAGATGATCGCTTGACTTTCTTGGTTACTATTCCGATACATGAAGAGTGTTCAGAAAGTTCGGGAACTAAACTCAAAAGTTCGGGAACTAAGCCAGAAAGTTCGAGAACTCAACATAAAAGCTCGGGGACACGTCAGAAAACATCTGACAAAATTATAGAAATGATAAAGAAAGATCCCCAAATAACCGCTCCACAAATTGCAATGGAGTTGGGTATCTCTACACGAGGAGTTGAAAAGAACCTACGTCAACTAAGAGAAACTGGTACTCTAAAAAGAGTTGGTTCACCCACTTTTGGTG
Source organism: Prevotella sp. 885 (assembly GCF_002265625.1). Taxonomy (GTDB): domain Bacteria; phylum Bacteroidota; class Bacteroidia; order Bacteroidales; family Bacteroidaceae; genus Prevotella. The sequence goes on along the minus strand of NZ_NOVE01000072.1, from coordinate 5,664 downwards.
GCTATTGGGAAATCGTAAATTTGGACAACGACTAAAATAGTAGAATATGTTATTCGGAAACAAGATAAGGGCTCTTAGAGACGAGCAGGGAGTATTGCAGCGCCAGTTGGCTGCATACTTAGAAATAGATACTCCTATGTTCAGTAAGATTGAGCGTGGAGACAGACGAGCAAAGCGTAGTCAGGTGATAATGTTGGCAGAATACTTTCATGTGGATGAAAAGGAAATGCTAACATTGTGGCTTGCTGACAAGATATTGGATGCGCTTGAGGGGGAAGACTCTTTAGCACTTGACGCTATTGGTGTGGCAGAAAAAACAATCAGACAATCAAAGTAAAAACGATTATGGAACAAGCCGAAGAACGCAGCAATGATTCGTTAGCCATGCGACTGCAAGAATTGGAAAAAGAGAATGCTATGTTAAAGAGAATACTTGATCAGCATGGCATTTCTTATTCTGTTTCTGTAGAAAGCAGCACTATAGAACAACCAACTCATATTGTTACGGAGCATACTATTCGGCTTAGTTTACAAGAAAAGGTTGCGATATTTCAAAACCTATTTAAAGGTAGAGATGACGTATTCGCAAAACGATGGTATAGCCCATCTTCTCAAAAAGCAGGATATCAGCCTGTGTGTGAAAGAGAATGGAACCGAGAGTATTGTGACAAGCGAAAATACAAATGTGCAGATTGCCCAAACAGGATGTTTGCACATTTGTCATACAATGATTTCTTCAACCATCTTGCTGGAAAAGATCAATTTGGACGTGATGTTATCGGTCTATACCCAATATGCCAAGATAATACCTGTTACTTTTTATGTACTGATTTTGATGACAAGAATTGTGAACATGGCTATAAGAATGATGTTCTTGCATTCGTTAATGTCTGCAATAGTTGGAACGTACCATGTTATATCGAACGTTCCCGTTCTGGCAACGGAGCACACGTTTGGATATTCTTTAATAAACCAATAACAGCATTGAAGGCACGCAAATTAGGGAATGCCATCCTAACAGAAGCTATGAATCGTGAGACACGATTGTCATTCAAGTCTTATGACCGTTTCTTTCCCAATCAAGACTCTTTACCAGAAGGTGGTCTTGGAAATCTTGTAGCTTTGCCGTTGCAAGGAATGGCTCGTCGCAAAGGTAATAGTGTGTTTGTAGATAACAAGTTCAATGCGTATGAAGATCAATGGACGTTTTTGTCACAAATACATAAGTTCTCAGAGGCAGAACTTGATTTGTTATTACGACAACATACGGTGCCTACCTTAGGCGAACTTTCAAAGTCCAGCGAGACAAAGCCTTGGGAAACTCCTCAAATAGGAACTCCTTTAGCAGATTGCTATCCAAAACAAATAGTTCTGATAAGAGCAAACATGCTTTATATACCTTTAGCTAACTTATCCGCTAAATGTGTGAACGCTTTCAAGCGCATAGCGGCCTTCCGCAATCCTGAATTTTATGAAAAGCAAGGCATGCGTCTTTCCACGTACAATATTCCACGCATCATTTCTTGTTCTGAAATGACAGATGATTATCTCGCACTTCCACGTGGATGTGAGGGTGCTGTTTGTGATGTCTTAAGCCAACATAATGTCAATGTTACGATTTCTGACAAAACAAATCCAGGGCGGAGCATCAATGTGACGTTTAAAGGAAAACTTCGAGAAGAACAACAAAAGGCAATTGAAGCTTTTGCGAAGCATAACATTGGCACACTGTCTGCCACGACAGCATTTGGAAAGACAGTATTTGCCATTGGCATGATTGCCAAGAGAAAGGTCAACACTCTGATACTTGTCCATAACAAAGCGTTGCTTGAACAATGGAAAGAGCGATTGGAAAACTTTCTTGAAATAAATGAAACCATAGAAGAACCGGAAAGAAGACGAGGACGAAAGAAGCAATCATCTATCATTGGTTGTTTATGTTCTGGCAAGAATTCCTTGCATTGTATAATTGACATTGCCTTGATACAGTCTTGTTTGACCAATGGCGAAATGAAACCTTTTGTAAGAAATTACGGCATGGTTGTTGTCGACGAATGTCATCATGTCTCGTCTGTTAGTTTTGAACAGGTACTTAAGCAGGTGACAGCAGCTTATGTTTATGGCTTAACAGCGACTCCTATCAGAAAAGATGGACATCAACCTATCATCTTTATGCAATGCGGGAAATAAGATACATTTCCGATGCGAAAGCACAGATTGCAAACCAAGTTTTCAAACGCATTTTGATTCCGAGATTCACTTCTTTCCGCAATATAACATTTTCAGACAAGACTTATGTTCAAATTACACAAGCCTTGTCTGAAGATATGACTAGAAACAATTTTATCATCGAAGATGTAAAAACAGCCATTCTAAAGGGATACACTCCGTTGGTTTTAACTACACGTACAGCACATGTAAAATTATTGGCAGAAATGCTAACGCCACATGTTGACCATATGGTGCAACTCATTGGAGCCGAATCCACAAAGGAAAAGCGTATAGCGTTGCAAAAGCTTCAGGAAATACCTTCAACAGCGTCACTTGTAATTGTAGCTACGGGAAAGTATGTGGGCGAAGGTTTCGATTATCCTCGTCTTAACACATTATTTCTTACCATGCCTATTGCATGGAAAGGGAACGTAGAACAATACGCGGGTCGTTTACATCGGGAATATGAAGGAAAAAGTGAAGTGGTAATCTATGACTATGTAGATATCCATATTCCACTCTGCGACTCGATGTATCGCAAGCGTCTAAAGGGATACGCAGCTGCAGGCTATGGGAAAGATGCCATTATGATTGAATCAGACAACAAGCCGCGGAATCTAATATATGAACGAAATAATTATGAAATGGCATTCCGAAACGATTTGGCAAATGCTAAGCATTCTGTCATAATAGCAGTTTCCAAAGTGAAGTTTAAATATAGACCAGCCATTATGTCTACACTTTCCAACATTCTTCATAACGGTATTGATGTGGCAATACGTATCAAAGAGAAGGGAGCTAATGAGATGGAATTGGCAAATGTGGGAATAGATGTAGTATGTAACAATGTACAAACTCTACAATGTGCCATCATCGATAAACACATAGTCTGGTATGGAAATATGAACTTCTTTGGTTATAATTCAGAAACGAGTAATATTATGCGAATCGATGACAATAAAATAGCAGATGAAATGATAGACATATTATATGCTGATGCAGCAAAATAAAACTGATATAGAGAGTTGTTACATGCAAAATATTGGCGTTTTTTTTTTGCAGTTTCGTGCATTTGTACTAATTTTGCAATAGGAAATCGCTTGAAATGGGGATGATAATCATGGATTTATGTCCACACATTGTCCACACGATGGGGTTTCTTAGTACGCAAAGCACTGAATTTCAGTATGGTACGACATCTCGGGGTTGACTGGATTTGACAGCGGGATGAAATGGTATGTAAGCATGCGGAGCCTCGATGGCTAGCTCCTTAATCTTAGTGATCAACAATTTAATTGGCGAAAACAACTACGCTCTCGCTGCTTAATCGAAGTACAGTAGATTAGCTTTATTCCGCCACAAGGTTGGCGGAACGAGACATCGCTCCAAGGATGTTGTTCCGAATCTGAGGGTAAAGCGGTGCAGGTAAATCGGAAATAGTCTGTGGTGTGCCTCGCCATCCGGATGAAATTTTAGAGGATAAGGTCGCGATTGGTGGTCCAGGTCTTGTCGCGGCACGAAAACCGAAGGCTGGAATAAGCATGTAGAAAGCGTATGGTTTCCCTGTTTGGACGTGGGTTCGAATCCCACCAGCTCCACCCTAACAAAAGCGAAAGTCCTGTAGTTCTTCTGAATTACAGGACTTTCGCTTTTTATTATATAAAAGTGTCATTGCCTACACAACAGTTCCGGTTCATCTTTAGCCATACCCGTCATGAATCTTCCTAATCAGAGTTAAAGATATAAAAATAGCTTTGTTTTACTTGATTTATTGCCAAAGAATGAGTATTTTTGATGTCTATTAATGAATATGAATAATTGACAAGATAAGCTCCAACTGACATAATAATCACATATAACCATAATACAGAAATGAAGCGAACAATATTTCCATATGATTTCTCTCCATACTATCCGGTCGGTATCCAGCCATGCCAGATGTATGTGGATGTGGCAAATCGCATTTATGACAGGATAAAGAACATGTATATCAATTTGCCCGATGCAGACAAACTGAAGAAAGAGATTGCCATCAATGTGGCAATCTACTATGAAGACAAGATGTCTGACATCGGGCTATGGAACGCCTTTGTGCATAAGCACTTGCTCACATATACACGCTCTTTACCTTTCTTTGATTCCCATGTTCCTGACAAGAATGATGTGAATGCCCAAGAAGTAGAACTGTTGGTATGGCTGGTATTGTCCAGAAACTTTGACGACCGCTTTCTCAATCCTTTAGCTATGGGGGAGGACGCGGCAAATGCCATTATGGAGATACTTACAGAGGATGATGAGGTAGACGTTAACGATTCTTTGTATGATTTTATATACAACACAGATACGGCTAATGACTATTTTAAGTTGAAGCACGTGCTAATATGGCTTCGTCGCTCCTATCTTCTCTGCTCTCCTTTATCGGAAGATCAGTTTGAGGAATATCTGGATTCGTACTTAGGACAGTTTAGTAAAGGTGAAGCTATATACTATGCAGAAACTGCTTTATCTATGAATTGCGAGATAGGACCAATGGCAGAAACGGCTCATCTGTGGCTGGCGGATATGTATTTGGGAAACAACATGCAAGAGGAGGCAGAAAAACTGAGGAATCTGAAGTATTGCCAGCAGGACATATTCGAGGTGACCGATGCTGATTCGGAATATGCTGTGCTGAAAAGCTCGAAGGACGAAGAGTACAAACTGAAGAATGTTTATCCTGATGTATTCAGAAAAGGTTCGTATATTTGTACAGCGCTTGTGAAGTTTGCTGATAAAGATTTGGAAATCAATGGTGTGTTGTTCAACTCGAAGAAAGAAATGTATGACAAGATGCATGAACGTCAGGCTGAATTGAGACACTCTTACGAACATACCTATCCTTTATACATGAAACAGGCGGAAGGGAAACGCCTTGCTTTCTTTAAGGACACCAAACAACTAAAAAAATGGCTGACGAAGATTTCGCCAGAGTTGGATATAACAGAGGTTTGCCGTCATTTGCCAAGTGGTCCTCAGGTAGGCTTTATCTCAGAGAAGGCAGGAATCATTTTTGCACCCAACATTATCCATGCGATAAAATGCAGATACAACCCATACTATAGAAAATGTGATGCACATACCTTGCAAAGGGAAACGATGGATGCTCTAATAAATATGGAGCTCATGCATCCTGAGTTGCTACATTATCTGCTTGAGAACAACATGTTGCAGGATGGTGATTTAAGCGGTAATCATCCAAGCAAATTGGGCAAGTTGATATTTACACGCAATATCGACTTTATTGCCCGCCATCATCGCAGACACCTTTATTGGGACCATGATTTTTAGAATCAAATAATATTGTTGTGTTTTTAACAATTCAATATTATTGTTTATCTTTGCGTCATGAATAGAACTCAGCCCATAGATTACAAATCCGTATTGTCCTTATTTCTTCCGGCAGGACTCCTTGAC
>NZ_NOVE01000071.1 GCF_002265625.1 Prevotella sp. 885 | reverse complement strand
GCTGGGTATCCGAGTCTGGTTAGGATAAGCGCTGAAAGCATCTAAGTGCGAAGCCTTCCGCAAGATGAGAACTCCATTGAGGGTCGTTGTAGACGACGACGTAGATAGGCTGCAGGTGTAAAGACGGTGACGTCAAAGCCGAGCAGTACTAATTGCCCGAGACTTTCTTCACGAGTAGTCGTGCTTTCAGTTGTTGACAACTTTAACAACAGTTTTTGCTATATCAACGTGTCTATCTTATACGCACGCCACAAATAAATATAAATACTAATTAATAAATAATAATTAGAGTGAGCGTAGCGAACGAACATTAGGCGGTTATTGCGGCGGTGTCCCACCTCTTCCCATTCCGAACAGAGAAGTTAAACCCGTTTGCGCCGATGGTACTGCAATGCAATGCGGGAGAGTAGGTGGCTGCCTTCTTTTACTTGAGGTCTTCAGAGTCTAACGACTTTGAAGACCTTTTTTTGTATCTTTATATCTTGTTTTTAGTAGTTTTTTATTAATTTTGCATCAGCTAAAAACTGATTTCTTTATCTGAGGTTTTTTTAATAACTAATTGACAAACAATTAACATTATATAATATGATTCATAAGAATATATCCATTCTTGCCTTACTTCTTGCCACTACTCTTGTGCCCGTTTCTGCACAGTCGCACAAGCGTTCGTCAAAGAAGACAATGGTTGAAACTCCTGTCTATAAGCAGGCTTCCCGACCGGTGGAGGAGCGTGTTGCTGACCTGCTCAGTCGTATGACCGTTGAGGAGAAAATTGCACAGTTGCGTTGCCCGCTTGGTTGGCAGATGTATAACAAGACAAGCCAGAAGACAGTGGAGCCTTCCCAGCTCTTCCGTGATATGATGGACAAGGCGCCTATCGGTTCGTATTGGGCTGTACTGCGTGCTGATCCCTGGACCCAGAAGACACTTGAGACAGGTCTTTATCCAGAACTTGCAGCCAAAGCCATTAATTCTCTGCAACGATATGCTGTGGAGAAGACACGTCTTGGCATTCCTATCTTCTTTGCAGAGGAGACTCCACACGGACATATGGCAATCGGCACCACAGTTTATCCTACCGGACTCTGCTGTGCCAGCACTTGGAATCCTGACTTGATGTATCGTATGGGCGATGCTATGGGCAAGGAAGTTCGTTCGCAGGGAGGAAATGTCGGTTATGGTCCGGTGCTTGATGTGGCGAGAGAGCCGCGTTGGTCACGTATGGAAGAAGGATTCGGCGAAGATCCTTGGTTGGCGTCTGTCTTGGGTCCTGCTGTCGTTAGAGGCTTGCAGGGAGATGCTGCTGACGGAAGTCATGTTTATTGCACTCCTAAGCACCTTGCAGCATATGGCGTTCCTGAGGGAGGTCACAATGGTGGTGGTGTCTTTGTCGGAGAGCGTATGCTACGCTCTCAGCTTCTTCTGCCTTTTGAGAAGGCTGTCAAGAATGGCGCTGCTACGGTTATGACATCTTACAACCAGGTGGATGGCGTGCCATGTACGTCTAACAAGCGTCTTCTCACGGATATGCTTCGTGGCGAGTGGGGATTCGATGGCTTCGTTTACAGTGACCTTTATTCCATTGAGGTTATCCAGTCTCTTGGAGCCGCTCGCGATACAGCACAAGCTGCTTCCTTGGCTCTTAAGGCAGGTCTTGATATGGACCTTGGAGGTGATGCTTATGGCAAGCATCTTAAGAACGAACTTGACAAGGGTGCCATCAGTATGGCAGATATTGACCGTGCCGTTGCTAATGTCTTGCGTCTGAAGTTCCGTCAGGGACTTTTCGAAAATCCGTATGTCGATCCGAAGCGTGCCAAGACAACATGTCGTTCGGCAGAACATATGGCCATAGCAGAGCAGGTGGCAGAGGAAGGCACCGTCCTTCTTAAGAATGACGGAGTGTTGCCGCTCTCACGTTCGCTTGGCAGAATTGCTGTCATCGGTCCTAACGCTGACACACCGTACAACCAGCTTGGTGATTATACAGCACCGCAGGCCCGCGAGGCCATCCATACCGTTCTGGACGGAGTGAAGGCTGCCGCAGGTGACAAGACGGAAGTGGTGTATGCAAAGGGTTGTGCTGTACGTGATACCACTACAGCTGATATTCCCGCTGCTGTACGTGCTGCAGAGAGTGCTGATGCAGTGGTTCTCGTAGTGGGTGGTTCCAGTGCCCGCGATTTCCGTACTAAGTATATCGCCACTGGTGCAGCTATTGCATCCAAGGAGGTGCTGGATATGGACTGCGGTGAAGGTTTCGACCGTTCCACTCTGGATCTCCTCGGCAAGCAGGAACAACTCATTGATGCCGTAGCTACTGTTACAAAGAAGAATCACAAGCCACTTATCATTGTTTATATAGAGGGACGAACGCTGCTTATGAACAATGCTTCAGAGAAGGCTGACGCATTGCTCACCGCTTGGTATCCTGGCGAGCAGGGAGGAAAGGCTATTGCCTCCATACTCTTTGGCGATGCCAATCCGTCTGGTCGTCTCCCGGTGAGCATCCCGCGCAGTGTTGGACAACTCCCCGTCTATTACAGTGCCGGTAAGCAGCGCGACTACATGGATTTCACATCAGAACCGCTCTATCCTTTCGGCTACGGACTCTCATACACCACATTTGAGTATTCCGGTCTGAAGATAGAGAAGCTGTCTTCATCGGCAGTAGGTATGACATCAGACAACGGACTTATGATGGATGCCAGCCCTGCTGTTGCCAAGGTTACAGTAAATGTGAAGAACACCGGCAGCCGTGATGGCAGTGAGGTGGTGCAGCTCTATGTTCACGACCGTGCCGCTTCAGTGGCACAGCCGCCATTGCAACTCCGCGCTTTCGAGAAGATAAGTCTCAAGGCAGGCGAGAGCCGCGACGTGACCTTCACACTCGGTTTCGACGAACTCTCCATCATCGGACTGGATATGAAACGCGTGCTTGAAGCAGGCGAATTTGATATCATGGTGGGAGCATCTTCACAGGATATCAGACAGAAGGGAATACTCAAAATATGACATAATGGCATAATAAAAGGTGGCAGAAATGTCACCTAATGCTAATCGCCAACTTTTTGGCACACCATTTGTATATTATATGCCGAACACCGTTCAGAAGCGAAAATATGGAAGTATGGAAATACTGAGATATGGACGTAAGTGAATGATGTTCGGCATATTACATTTTATTAAACAAGAAAATAAAAATAAAAAATATACAATTATGGGAAAGATTATTGGAATCGACTTAGGTACTACAAACTCATGTGTTGCAGTTTTTGAAGGCAACGAACCTGTAGTTATCACCAACAGCGAAGGCAAGCGTACAACTCCTTCTGTTATTGGTTTCGTAAAGGACGGTGAGCGTAAGGTGGGCGATCCTGCAAAGCGTCAGGCCATCACCAACCCGAAGAACACCGTATATTCTATCAAGCGTTTCATGGGCGAGACATACGACCAGTGCGCTAAGGAGGTTACACGCGTTCCGTTCTCAGTAGTTAACGAGGGTGGTTATCCCCGTGTTGACATCGACGGCCGCAAGTACACTCCGCAGGAGATTTCCGCTATGGTGCTTCAGAAGATGAAGAAGACCGCTGAGGACTACCTCGGACAGGAGGTAACTGATGCAGTCATCACCGTTCCGGCTTACTTCTCTGACTCACAGCGTCAGGCTACTAAGGAGGCTGGTCAGATTGCAGGTCTCAATGTTCGTCGTATCGTGAATGAGCCGACAGCCGCAGCTCTTGCTTACGGTGTTGACAAGGCTAACAAGGATATGAAGATTGCCGTATTCGACCTCGGTGGTGGTACATTTGATATCTCTATTCTCGAGTTCGGTGGCGGTGTGTTTGAGGTTCTCTCTACCAATGGTGATACTCACCTCGGTGGTGATGACTTCGACCAGGTTATCATCGAGTGGCTCGTTAACGGCTTCAAGGCAGACGAAGGCATCGACCTCTCTAAGGATCCGATGGCTATGCAGCGCTTGAAGGAGGCTGCTGAGAAGGCTAAGATTGAGCTTTCAAGCACAACTTCTACAGAAATCAACCTTCCGTATATCTCAGCAGAGGGCGGTGTTCCAAAGCACTTGGTTAAGACTCTGACACGTTCACAGTTCGAGCAGTTGGCTCACAACCTCATCCAGGCTTGTCTCGTTCCTTGCCAGAACGCAATGCGCGACGCAAAGCTCCAGACTTCTGATATTGACGAGGTGATCCTCGTTGGTGGTTCAAGCCGTATACCTGCCGTTCAGACTCTCGTTAAGAACTACTTCGGTAAGGAGCCTTCAAAGGGTGTTAACCCCGATGAGGTGGTAGCTGTAGGTGCAGCCATCCAGGGTGCTATCCTTAACAAGGAGAGCGGTGTAGGCGACATCGTATTGCTCGACGTTACTCCTCTTACTCTCGGTATCGAGACAATGGGTGGCGTAATGACAAAGCTTATCGACGCTAACACAACTATCCCAGCTAAGAAGAGCGAGGTATTCTCAACAGCCGTTGACAACCAGACAGCCGTAACAATCCACGTGCTTCAGGGTGAGCGTCCTATGGCAGCTCAGAACAAGTCAATCGGTCAGTTCAACCTTGAGGGTATCGCACCGGCACGCCGTGGCGTTCCTCAGATTGAGGTAACCTTCGATATCGACGCCAACGGTATCCTCAACGTATCTGCAAAGGATAAGGCAACAGGCAAGGAGCAGGCCATCCGCATCGAGGCTTCTTCTGGTCTTAGCAAGGAGGAAATCGAGCGTATGAAGGCAGAGGCAGAGCAGAACGCTGCTTCTGATAAGGCAGAGCGCGAGAAGATTGATAAGCTCAACCAGGCTGACTCAATGATCTTCACAACCGAGAACTTCCTCAAGGACAACGGTGACAAGATTCCTGCTGACAAGAAGCCGGGCATCGAGCAGGCTCTCCAGCAGCTCAAGGACGCTCACAAGGCAGCAGACGTTGCAGCCATCGACGCAGCCATCGCCAACCTCAACAACGTAATGCAGGCCGCTTCTGCCCAGATGTATCAGGGTGGTGCACAGCCTGGCGCTGACGCTCAGGCAGGTGCTGGCGCACAGCAGCAGGCTGGTGGCGACGCAAAGGGCGACGACACAATCCAGGACGCAGATTTCGAGGAGGTGAAGTAAGTATAGATAACTACCGAAAGGTATAGATAGATAAATCCGCATAGCTCAATGAGTTATGCGGATTTTCTTTTTAGTTAAACTTTGTATTTCTTTCGCTCTTTTCGGATATTTGCTTTATTTTTGCACCATATTTGTACCAACACTTATTGGTAGATAATGTGACACTTAATAAACATAAGTAATAATAAAGTAGAATTGTATGGGTGTAGCAAAGTTTGAGATAACAAGAAAATGCAAGATTTGCGGTGAGCCATTCGTCGCAAAGACCATCACGTCTTGGTATTGCTCACCAAGATGTTCTAAAGTTGCATTTAAGCGTAGGAAAGATGAAGAGAAAAGAAATGAGCGTTTGGATGCCATAGCCAAAGCTATCCCGAAAGACCAGGAATACATAACTGTACCTGAAGCATATTCCATGTTTGGCATCAGCAAGGAAACGCTTTATCGTTTAATACGCAAGGGTGTTATTCCAAGTGTGAATGTCGGGCAACGTCAAACACGGGTAAGTAAAGAAACGCTTATGGAGATGTACCCTCTAAGGAAGAGCTTGCTTAAGAAGCAGCCCAAGCCCATTCCCAAGCTGTATAGTTTGGAACCAAAGGATTGCTATACGATACAACAAGCGTGTGAGAAATATCACATGAATGATAGTACACTCTATCTTCAAATCAGAAAGTTTTCAATTCCGACTCGGCAAATCGGCAATTTCGTATATGTGCCCAAAAAAGAAATAGACAATCTCTATAAATAAGCATCCCTATGAAGAAATCTCTATCCCACACCCGTGTTTCCGTGAAACTTCGCAAGGCAGAGTTTCGCAAGGAATGGTATCTTTACATAGAGTCATATCCGGTTATATCCAAAAACGGTGGCAAACCACAGCGAGTGCGCGAGTATGTCAACCGTACTATAACCACTCCGATATGGGACAAAAGCAGAACGGCAAGAACAGCTTCCGACGGAAGTGTAACATATAAGCCGAAACGTGATGTCAATGGTGTTATCCTTTGCAAGTCGGAGCTTGACCAAGAATCATGCATCTATGCAGACAAGGTCAGGGCTATTAGACAAAAGGAATACGATACCGCAGGACTTTATTCTGAATCAGAAGCCTCCTTATTGGAACAGAAAGAGAAATCGCAATGCGATTTTATTACATATTTCAAGAGTATAATAGATATTCGGCACAGGAATAGTTCAGACTCTATTATTGTAAATTGGAATCGTGTATATGCACTGATGCTCATCTTTACCGACAATCAGCCAATGGTCTTTGCCAACATAGACACAAAGCTGGTTGAGGATTTTAGATTGTTCCTTTTGGATGCTCCACAAGGAGGTAACAAGAAAGGGACAATCTCGCAAAATACGGCTTCCACCTATTTCGCAATATTCAAGGCTGGATTAAAGCAAGCGTTTGTTGATGGATATTTTGTATCTGATATTGCAGCTAAGATAAAAGGTATAAAAGAGAAAGAGGCAAGAAGGGAGCATCTTACCTTAGAGGAACTTAACCGATTGGTTTGTACACCATGCAACAATCCCACTATCAAACGTGCAGCCCTTTTCTCTGCTTTGACAGGTCTTCGACATTGCGACATTATGAAAATGACATGGAAGGAGTTGACAAAGGAAGGTATTCACTATCGCATCAACTTCGACCAAAAGAAGACAAAGGGCGTTGAGTACATGCCTATTTCTGAGCAAGCGTATGATCTATGTGGAGAACCCGGGCATCCTGACCAATTAGTATTTGAAGGTCTTCCTGCCCCATCCTGGATTTCCAAACCCTTGGCAAGATGGATTGAAGCATCAGGAATCACTAAGCATATCACTTTCCATTGTTTCCGCCATACTTATGCTACGCTCCAGCTGAGCAATGGCACAGACATTTTCACGGTAAGTAAGATGTTGGGACACACCAATGTTCGTACAACGCAGAGATACACAAAAGTGGTAGATGAAAAGAAAGAGAATGCAGCCGATGCAATCAAGATAGACTTGGCTGCTATCAAGTAACATATTCACCTATATTATATATGGCAAACATAATTGAAGAAATAATCAAGCGTTTACAAAGAGTAAACCATATCATAGCATCACGAACAAATGTATCAGACATTACATTTGCCGATGCTTGTGTGATAGCACAATTCTATCACGATTATCAGAACACCAACGGCATCATTGATGATGTTGAGAATTTGGCACGTCAAGACGGAAAATCCCTCTATGAAAGCGCTATAGGCTTAAAGAAGGAGGTGGATAAGTTTGTCTCTCTTGATTTGAGTGCTTGGAACGCATCGGACTTCATAAATATGGAGCAGTCTCACTTGAAAGAATATAAAGAGAGATGGGATGCGGCCAAAGATAAAGCAACGAATCTGTGGAGAAAGTATCAAACTGAAAGTAACAGACTTGATATGATGGATTTTAATTCAGAGGACTTCAAGACATTGGATGCACAGTGCGACAATATAAAGTTGGCATACGATGAAGCGCATAGGCAAGGAGAAGAACTATATGGCATATATAGGCAGGAGCAATTGAAGTGTGGACAGGTGCATTATTTTGAGATGCAATTTCTGGAGTTGCTGATTCGTAAAATATCAAAATTAGTAGATGTCATCCTAAAAAATGGAGAACACTTGGAGAAGGAGATATAGACATGATTGATAAATCTTTAATACTGAAAGAAATAGCTCAGTTGAGGGATATTGTCAACCTTGGCGTTTGTGTTGGGATTTATCAGACTTGTAATGGCAAGCAGTTCAAGCACATGCCCGCAAGCGACTTCATCAATTTTTTGAATCTCAAATTAGATAAAGCCAAAGTCCATCCACTGCCTCGACAAAAACAACGTATTTGCTATATGCTGTTTGCTGTTTCACACACCATTGCTTTGTCTGATTCCCCAAGACATTGGATAGAAAGTATGTTGGAACTATGCGATATTTCTATGGAATATTACGACAAGCATCATAAAGATTTCCTTAGTGTTGGAGTTTCGGAAAAGAACAAAGAATACAAAGAAATAATAGATGAATCCATAAAAAGGAGTTACTAAGTGTGGATATCCCCACCATTCCACGCTTTTCCACAAAACTTACATTGTTTAACTATTGGCAGATGCGTTATTCACTTATTATCAAGCGAATAGCGCATCTGTCATTTTTATATCCCCACAAAGCCCCACGTATTGCCACACAAACGTAGATGTACCTTTGCACACAGAAACAAATATTGATAAATATGCAACAAGAAAACATCACGTTTAATGACATGCCTCAGATGTTGGCTGTCATGTATGCCAAACTTAATGAGTTGGGTGATAAGGTGGACAAACTGATACCACCAAAGAAGAGTGAAGAACAGCAATGGTTCAATGTAGCTGATCTCATAGAGTTTTTGCCTACTCACCCGGCAGAACAGACCATCTATGGTTGGACGAGTGCAAGAAAAATACCATTTCACAAGAAAGGAAAGAATATCATTTTTAACAAGGCAGAAATAGAAGAATGGCTGAAAAGCGGTACTTATCGAAAATCGGAAGCAGATTTGGAGAACGAAGCAATGTCGTTTATAAATAGCAAGCGATATGGCAGACGTTAAAGAAGAATACATTCGTGTGGGTACATCTCTGTACAAACTGGCACACCAACCTTTAGCCAATGGAACGACAGTATTGCGTCGCATACCATGGAGTTTTGGGACAATCCGTCAAGACTATGGCAAAAGCCACACTCCGCCTATCAAAAAATATGATGGCTTCTGTACTGTGCCAAGTCATACAGATTACCATAAAGAGATAGATGGCTTCTACAATTTGTATGAGCCAATTACTCATGTGCCTGTTGAGGGCGAGTTTCCTGACATCATAAAACTGATGCGCCATATTTTCGGTGAGCAGTTTGAATTAGGATTGGACTATATGCAACTGCTTTATAGGCAACCGACACAGAAACTACCAATTCTGTTGTTGGTGTCTGAAGAGCGCAATACAGGTAAGACGACCTTCTTGAATTTCTTGAAAGCGGTGTTTCAAGACAATACCACATTCAACACAAACGAAGACTTCCGCAGTCAGTTCAATGCTGACTGGGCAGGAAAGTTGTTGATTGTCGTTGATGAGGTCTTGTTGTGCAGACGTGAGGATTCAGAACGTCTGAAAAACCTAAGTACAGCGCAGACATATAAGGTTGAAGCCAAAGGCAAGGACAGACAAGAAGTGAATTTCTTCGCCAAGTTCGTCTTGTGCTCCAATAATGAGCTTTTCCCAGTTATCATTGATACCGGAGAGACACGTTATTGGGTGCGCAAGATAATGCCGCTGGAAAGCGATGACACGAACTTCTTGCAGAAGTTGAAAGCGCAAATTCCAGCTTTCTTGTATTACTTGCAACATCGGGCACTATATAGCACTAAAGAGAGTCGTATGTGGTTCAATCCTACGCTTATTCATACGGATGCTTTGGAACGCATCATGCAATGCAACCGCAACCATACGGAGATTGATCTCGTAGAGTTATTGCGCAGCATTATGGAATGTCAGAAAGTGGACAAGGTTTCATTTATACCACAAGACCTGCTGCCATTGCTTTCGATTAATGGGGTAAAGGTGGAATTGTGGCATATTCGCAAAGTAGTGAAGGAGTTATGGCGATTGAAGCCGGCTCCCAATGCACTTTCATATACGACATACCAATACGACTACTCTAAGCCAACAAAATTTGGTGCAGTGAGTCGGGTGGGACGTTATTATACTGTGACTAAGGAGTTCATAGAATCATTAAACATATAATCTCTGTTGATTTGTTGAAATGATGAAAAGAAGAACATATACATTGTGGCATAAGCATTTACGGCTCAACAATATGGTCAACAATAGCTCAACGATTTTCTCTTTTCATCATCCGAACTCAACAATTCAACAACTCAACAACAAATTAACGATGAATACATTCGATAATAAGCATATACAGATAATTGACTTTCTTGCAAGTCACCATTATCAGCCTACTGCAAAGAAAGGAGCAAACTGGTGGTATTTGTCTCCATTGCATGATGAGAAAGCTGCATCATTCAAGGTGGACATCAATAAAAATGTTTGGTACGATTTCGGATTGGGTAAAGGTGGTGGAGTTAAAACCTTAATAGATCTGTTGTTTCATCCAAACAACTTTCAAGATTATCTTCGGAACTTAACGATTGCCAATACTGTTCAACAAATACAAGAAACGAAGACGGCAGATGGCATAGCTTTTACCAATATAGAAACTGAGGAGCTGAACCATTATGCCCTGTACAAATATGTTGTACAAAGAGGGATAACTTGGAATGTGGCAAAACGGTATTGTAAGGAAGTTCATTATCGTAGTCATGGCAGAAACTATTTTGCATTGGGCTTTCCAAATCGCTCGGGTGGTTACGAAATTCGCAATGCTTATTTCAAAGGTTGCATCTCTCCAAAGGATATTTCCGTAATATCACAAGGTAACGAAGTCTGCCATGTATTTGAAGGTTTCATAGACTTTCTATCTTATGTTGTGTTGCATGGAGATTGTGATGCCGTTGTGTTGAACTCTGTAATCAATGTTCCTAAGTGTATTAAGATCTTGGACAAGTACAACTGCATCTATTGTCATTTGGATAATGATGAAGCAGGACGTAATGCAACCTTGCAACTCAAAGCAAATTGCAGAAGCCAAACGATTGATGCATCAGACGAATATGCAGGAGATAAGGACTTGAATGATTTCCTCCGCAAGAGAAAAGTGGAGTCAGTTGATACAAGGCAACATTATAACTCCAAGCGATAAATGTTTCACTATGGTCAAAAACATGCGTTAGCAAATTATTAAGTTCTTTCGGGAGCAAGTTTGTGTTTTCGATATACGAAAACAGTAGCAATCGGTATATCCGATTGTGCTATTGTCTTTGCCTATCAAGCATATGGCAAAGGTCAATACCTATTGAGAAACTTGCACCTCAAGAACTGAAATCAAAAAGAATAAGAGATAAATGGCAAAACATGTTATCAACAATCCAGGAGGGCGCAAGCCTCTCCCTGAAGAGGAAAAGTATGGCAAGCCCATACCAGTTCGTTTCACACAAAAACAGTTTGTCCGTATCAAACGTAAGGCTGGAGAGATGCCCATAAGTACCTACATTCGTGAAGGTGCACTTCATGCCATTATACGCCAACCTGTTTCGAAGGAGTTGATGAAAGAGATAAGAGACTTGAATAATCTTGGAACGAATATCAATACCTTGGTTAAGTTTGGACCACTGGAAAAAGTGTGTGGATATCGTAGTACAATAAAAACACTATATTGTCCGTTTATAAAGTCAAAGAACGGATAAATATGGAAAAGTATAGACTCCTTGCAGAATGTCTTTTGCCCGAACACATGCTGGATTGGTTCGACCTTAAAGACGTGTTTGTAGAGCAAAAGAAAGAAACAAAGCTTGTTCACATATACCTTGACGAAAACGAGCTGAGACCAGGTGACAGAACCGATATTCGT
>NZ_NOVE01000070.1 GCF_002265625.1 Prevotella sp. 885 | reverse complement strand
CAGCTGAATCCTTTAATGCAAAAATCAAAGCTTTCAGAGCATCACTAAGGGGCATCGTTGATGAAAAGTTTTTTCTGTATCGACTTGCAAAGATTTATGCTTATCCCCACTAAATTTCCACTGAGCCGAGAAGAGGAGTCGGGTTGATTGAGAATTGATAGGATATTTAATCTTGGATACAAAAAAAGGAGGCTCGAATAACGAACCTCCTTGACTTATTTGTTGAATTATTTACAGCTTTTTATGATTGTGAGCGGTAAACGGGGTTCGAACCCGCGACCCCCAGCTTGGGAAGCTAGTGCTCTGCCAACTGAGCTATTACCGCGTTAAGCGAATAATGCTTTGGCATGTTTTGAGCCGATACCCGGACTCGAACCGGGGACCCACGCATTACGAATGCGTTGCTCTACCAACTGAGCCATATCGGCCAAACCATTGTCGTTTTACTCAAACGCGATGCAAAGGTATATAAATTTTTTAAAAGCGCCAAATTTTTGTACGCTTTTTCTAAACCTTATTCTTCCGTTTTCTTCCTACTCGTACACCTCGTCGATGTCGTACCCCGTGTTGTATTCGGTGTCGTTCTTGCAAGGATCGTAGCCTTCCGGAAGGTCGAATACGGCGTTGGGGTCGTAAGGCAGGCTCTTGTCCCTATATACCTTCTTCATAAAGTAAGCCCATATAGGCAGCGCCATCGTCGCACCCTGACCCATACGCATAGAGTCGAAGTGAATGTCACGGTCCTCGCCGCCTACCCAGCAGCCGCTGACGAGCTGCGGTGTGAAGCCCATAAACCATGCGTCGGAGTTGCGGTTCGTTGTACCTGTCTTTCCGCCAATCTCGCCAGTAAAGTTATATTTATAGCGCAGACGGCCTGCCGTACCTCCGTCGACGACACCCTTTAGCAGCACAATCATCTTGTATGCGCTTTCTGCACTTATCACCTCGTTCATGCGTGGCTGGAAGGCTGTGATGACATTGCCCTCGTTGTCCTCTATTCTGCTCACGAAGAGCGGAGCGGTGCGGATGCCGTTATTGACGAACGTCGTGTATGCGCTAACCATCTCAGCCACCGACACCTCGCACGGACCAAGGCATAACGACATGGAAGCATGGATGTCGGGATTGTTTATGCCGTAATCGTGGAGCAGCTGCACGAACTGCTGCGGATTTAGCTTGCTCATAAGATAAGCCGAAACCCAGTTGCTCGACTGTGCCAGACCCCACTTCAGCGTCACCATCTCGCCAGCACGTCTGTGATTGGCGTTGCGTGGAGTCCAGGGACGACCTGCCACCATATATGTACGCTGCGCGTTAGGGGCAAGATCGCACGGAGAGAAGCCGTTCTCCATAGCAAGACTGTAGAGGAAGGGCTTGATGGTGGATCCCACCTGACGGCGTCCGCCCATAACCATATCGTACATAAAGTGCGTATAGTCGAGGCCTCCTACGTATGCCTTCACCTCGCCCGTCTTCGGATCCATACTCATAAATCCGGCGCGGAGGAAAGACTTGACATAACGTATGCTGTCAATAGGTGTCATCGTAGTGTCAAGGTCGCCGTGGTATGTGAAGAGCGACATGTCCGTAGGCGTATGGAACGACTTGTGGATTTCCTCGTCAGAAGCTCCTGCTGCCTTCAGAGCACGATAACGCTCGCTCTGCAAAACGGCACGTTCCATAATCTGATTGACCTGCTTCTTTGTCAGAGCCGATGAGAAAGGCGCATTGGCTTTTCCTCGCTTCTCCTTGAAGAACTCGGGCTGGAGGAATCGTGCAACATGATTATATACCGACTCCTCTGCGTATCGCTGCATACGCGAGTCGATGGTTGTATATACTTTCAGGCCGTCGGCGTTAAGATTGTATGGTGTGCCGTCCTTCTTGAAGTTCTTGTTACACCATCCGTATAGCGGATCAGTCTCCCACGCAATGGAGTCGATGACGTACTGTCGCTTGTTCCATGACGGATACTTGGCTCTGTCAGGACGTTCCGCTGACATATATATACGCAGGAACTCACGCAAGTACGGAGCTGTGCCGTCCTTGTGGTCTGTACGGTGGAAATTAAGAACAAGAGGTTCGTTGGTGAACTCGTGGTATTCCGATTCTGTTATGTATCCCGCCTTTCGCATCTGGTCGAGCACGACGTTGCGTCGCTCCGTGCATCTCTCGGGATAACGTACAGGATTAAACAAAGACGGATTCTTACACAGACCTATGAGCGTGGCAGCCTCGCAAGCCGTCAGATTCTTCGGTTCCTTCTTAAAATATGTATTAGCGGCTGTCTTTATGCCCACCGCATTATGAAGGAAATCAAAATAATTAAGGTATAGTGCTATGATTTCCTCCTTAGTATAGTTGCGCTCCAGCTTCACGGCTATCATCCATTCAATGGGTTTCTGCAATACGCGCTGCAACGTGCTGCTTGCTGTCTCCGAATAGAGCTGCTTGGCAAGCTGCTGCGTAATGGTCGATCCGCCGCCTGCGCTTGCCTGTCCCATAAGTCCGCGCTTCACGATTGCGCGTCCAAGAGCGATAAAGTCGATGCCTGAATGTTCGTAGAAGCGAGCGTCCTCCGTAGCCACCAATGCCTTTACAAGGTAAGGCGAGAGGTTGGAGTATTGCACGCAGATGCGGTTTTCGCGGTTAAAGTTCCATGTGCCTATAACCTTGCCGTCAGACGAATAAATCTGCGTGGCAAAGCGGTTGATGGGATTCTGCAAGTCTTCCACGGGAGGCATATAACCTATCCATCCGTTCCAAATGGCAACGAACGCAAATACGCAAACGCTGAGCACGGTGCCCAGTAACCCCCAAAGGAAATGTACGAATTTCTTTCTCATGAGTAATGTTCATCAATGACTTAATTGTGCAAAATTAGAGAAAAATCCCGAATTACAAGCCTTATACAGTAAAAAACAAGAGAAATTCAGAATATCATGCCGTAAGCTTGTCGTTGTATTATCAAAAAAACGTGAAAAGATTAAATATTGCATTTCAGTTGCATTCTATGTGAAAAAATATGATTACCTTAGCAAGCGAATTAGGAAACAACCATTAACTCTAAATAAATGATGAGACACGATTTTGTAACAATCGCAGACCTTCCCAAGGAAAAATTGATGTATCTCCTTGAGATGGCGCAAGAGTTCGAAAAACATCCTAACCGAGAACTGCTGAAAGGAAAAGTAGTGGCGACGCTTTTCTTCGAACCCTCCACCCGTACACGACTAAGTTTCGAAACTGCAGCCAATCGTCTTGGCGCACGCGTAATAGGTTTTTCGGATGCGAAAGCCTCAAGTGTGGTAAAGGGTGAGACGCTCAAGGATACAGTGCTCATGGTGTCAAACTATGCTGACGTCATCGTAATGCGCCACTTTGTGGAAGGCGCTGCACAATACGCCAGTGAGGTTGCTCCGGTTCCTATCGTTAACGCCGGCGACGGCGCACACATGCATCCATCACAGTGTCTGCTCGACCTTTACTCTATATACAAGACTCAGGGCACACTGGAAAACCTTAACATCTACCTTGTCGGCGACCTGAAGTACGGACGTACAGTGCATTCGCTCATCACGGCAATGCGCCACTTCAACCCGACATTCCATTTCATAGCACCTAAGGAGCTTGCCATGCCTGAGGAGTATAAGATATACTGCAGGGAGCATAACATCAAGTTTGAGGAGCATACCGAATTCAATGAGGACGTCATCGCCAATGCTGACATATTATATATGACCCGCGTGCAGAAGGAACGCTTCTCTGACCTCATGGAATATGAGCGCGTAAAGAACGTGTATATCCTTAAGCGCGACATGCTGGCAAAGGCAAAGCCTAATATGAAAGTGCTCCATCCTCTGCCAAGAGTGAACGAGATTGCTTACGACGTGGACGAAAGCTCACACGCATACTACATACAGCAGGCTGGCAACGGACTCTTTGCAAGAGAGGCAATCTTCTGCTATGTCCTCGGCATCAGCCTTGACGACGTAAAGAACGACAAGACAATAATCTTATAAGAAAGCTATGAACACAAACAAGACAGAACGTCAGGTGGCCGCCATCAAGAACGGCACCGTTATCGACCATATACCAGCAGAGAAGACTTACGAGGTGGCGAACCTCCTGGAACTGCAGAAACTGGAGAATCCCGTAACCATCGGATATAACTATCCCTCAAAGAAAATCGGCAAGAAGGGCATCATCAAGGTGTCGGACAAGTTCTTTACGGACGAGGAGATTTCACGCTTATCAGTTGTGGCGCCCAACGTGGTGCTCAACGTCATCAAGGACTACGAGGTGGTGGAGAAGAAGACAGTGGAAACTCCGGACGAGCTTCGTGGCATCGTACGTTGCAACAACCCTAAGTGCATAACCAACAATGAGCCGATGAGCACCGTTTTCAACGTCGTAGACAAGAAGCGTGGCATCCTGAAGTGTCACTACTGCGACAAGGAACAGTACATCGACAAAGTTGAATTAGTATAAACGTAACAATAAAAACACTAACCCAAAACAACTAACAAGTTAATTATGAAAAGAGACCAAGAGATTTTCGACTTGATTGAGAAAGAACATCAACGTCAGCTTAAAGGCATCGAGCTTATCGCATCTGAGAACTTCGTCAGCGACGAGGTAATGGAAGCAATGGGATCATATCTCACCAACAAGTACGCTGAGGGATATCCCGGCAAGCGTTATTATGGCGGTTGCCAGGTGGTAGATCAGGTGGAGACATTGGCCATTGAACGTGTAAAGAAACTCTTCGGAGCAGAATATGCCAACGTGCAGCCTCACTCTGGTGCACAGGCCAACGCAGCAGTGCTTCTCGCAGTGCTGAAGCCGGGCGATACCTTCATGGGTCTGAACCTCGCACACGGTGGTCACCTCTCACACGGTTCTGCCGTTAACACATCAGGTATCCTCTACAATCCCGTAGGCTACGACCTCAACAAGGAGACTGGTCGCGTGGATTATGACGAGATGGAGCGCCTTGCCATCGAGCACAAGCCGAAGCTCATCATCGGTGGTGGTTCTGCATACAGCCGTGAGTGGGATTACAAGCGTATGCGCGAAATAGCTGACAAGGTGGGAGCTCTCCTTATGATTGACATGGCTCACCCCGCAGGTCTTATCGCAGCCGGACTTCTCGACAATCCAGTAAAATACGCACATATCGTCACATCTACAACCCACAAGACTCTTCGCGGTCCGCGTGGTGGTATCATCCTCATGGGTAAGGACTTTGAGAATCCTTGGGGTCTCAAGACACCGAAGGGTGTTACGAAGATGATGAGCCAGCTGCTCAATTCTGCCGTATTCCCCGGTCAGCAGGGTGGTCCGTTGGAGCACGTCATCGCTGCCAAGGCTGTTGCTTTCAAGGAGGCATTGCAGCCTGAGTTTAAGGAGTGGGCATTGCAGGTTAAGAAGAACGCCAGCGTTCTGGCTGAGGAGCTTATTAAGCGTGGCTTCACCATCGTAAGCGGTGGCACAGACAACCACTCTATGCTCGTCGACCTTCGCGATAAGTATCCTGACCTCACAGGTAAGGTGGCTGAGAACGCTCTCGTTGCTGCTGACATCACCGTCAACAAGAACATGGTGCCGTTCGATACACGTAGCGCTTTCCAGACATCAGGTATCCGTCTCGGAACTCCTGCCATCACCACACGTGGTGCTAAGGAAGACCTTATGGTTCTCATTGCAGAGCTCATCGAGGAGGTTCTCAACGATCCTGAGAACGAGGAGGTTATCGCAAGCGTTCGCAAGAGAGTGAACGAGACTATGAAGTCATATCCTCTCTTCGCTTACTAATAGCGAGAAGAATATCATAACTTAAAGAGGCGGACGACCATTAGTGAAAAACACTACTTGGTTGTCCGCCTTTGCCTTTTATATAATAAAGATTAAAAGCTTAACATATATGCAAGAAATCATACAGTATATCATTGTGGCTGCCGTGATAATCGTCGCCATCGCGTATGTAGTCTATCGTGTAAGGCTGGCGTTCCGAAGCAGCCGTTCGGGATGTTACGGCTGTAGCGGATGCGCTCTGAAGGAGCAGATGAAGAAACGTGGTAAGAACGGCAAGACGCAGCTACGCAAGCCCGATTGTTTTCATTGACAGATTGTGGCTTAACGGCGCTGCATCTTTATCGTTTCTGCATTTTCTTCATTGGTTCTTCATCTTACTGCTTTCGCTTTACGCCTCTGACAGCCTCTGCTTCAAGCGGATTGTCCGGCCAGTAATGCTTCGGGTAGCGGCGTCTCAGTTCGCTCCTTACCTCAAAGTAGGCGTTCTGCCAGAAGCTTGCAAGGTCGCTGGTCAGCTGCACTGGCTTGAATCCCGGTGAGAGAAGTTCCATAAGAAGCGGACGTCGTCCACGGTCAACGCATGGCGTGGAGTCCATGCCAAAGCATTCCTGAAGGCGCACGCTAAGGACAGGAACCTCGGCACCCTGACGGTAGTCGATGCGTATCTTGCTGCCCGTAGGCACCTGAATGTGCGTCGGAGCAATCTCGTCAATCTCTTTCTGCTGTTCGTATGGGATGATGTTCCATATCATCTCGCTCAGATTCAGCTTCTTAAGTTCGGCTGAAGAAGTGCGCAGCTTGCCGCCCTCACGCAGATAAAGAGGCAACCATTCTGCTGCCGTCTGCATAAGATGCTCGGTTGATACGTCCGGCAACATCAGTTCGGGATGCCATTGCGCCACTTGCGCCACGCGCCTTTGCAGACGTGCCACATCATCGTCGCTCCAATCCAACATGCTCAGCCCGTCCTTCTTCATGGCCTCGCATACAATGTCCACAGCCTGTTCCTCGTCGATGTCCTGGATGGGTTGGCTGTTGAGCGTCAGCTTGCCGACACGCCATTCGCGTTGCGCCACCAGTCGTCCCTGTCGCGAATCCCACGACACATTGTCACGACGTATGAGCATACTCTCATCTATGTCTTCTTTATCTATCGGCGCTGCCAAAAACACGCGTCCCGTTGTCCCTGCCCCATCATACATTGACGCCACAACAATCCATTCGTGAGCCGTAATGTCATCCTTACCGTCTATACGCACCTCTTTTCCGTTCGAAAGACGATACGTTCCTATCTTGTCGATAGCCATTGCTATGCGTTCGGGATAGGCGAAGCATACGAGCTGTCCCACCTCGGATGGCACAACGTCCGTATTGTCCTCATCCACACGAACCATCCTTCTGTATTCTGCAGCAATCTTCGATATGCGAGTCCATCCTCCCGGCTTGCCGTTCTTCCGCATGCGACGCAATACGGAGATTCTTAACGCCATGTCAGAGCTGCCCGAATCGGCCATCGGGTCTTTCTCCTCCAGCAATGCCGCAATGTCGCAGGCAAGCGCACGCATCTTATCCGAACCTGCACCAAGAATCATCCTCGCTATACGTGGATGGCAGGGTAGGGCAGCCATGCGCTTTCCTGTCGGCGTGACAACCCCGTCGTCCGTTATGGCACCCAGCATAACCAGCAGCGCATGTGCGTTAGCCACGTTACGTCTTGGCGGAAGCGTCAGCCAAGGCATGCTCATTATGTCAGTTTCGCCGAACGAGGCAATGCTGAGAAGCATAGGAGCAAGGTCGGCGTCCTCTATCTCCGCATGTCTATGCTCCTCCATGTGTGTCTCTGCAGCCTTTGTCCAAAGACGCATACATGTTCCTTCAGCCACACGTCCTGCACGACCTGCGCGTTGCTCCGCCATGTCGCGGCTTACCGTTGTCACCTCCAGATGGGTAAGACCGGTGCGCGGATTGAAGACCGGCTTGCGATACAGGCCTGTGTCCACAACCGTCCTTACGCCCTCAATGGTGAGCGATGTTTCGGCAATAGGCGTAGCAAGCACCACCTTTCGCTCGCCTTCCTTTGACGGAGCGATGGCACGCTGCTGCTCGGATGGCGAGAGATTGCCGTAAAGCGGCACCACCGTAGCGCCCTCCAACGACTGTGAAGCGGACAAAATCTCACGACACCTTTCTATCTCGCCTTGTCCAGGCAGGAATGCCAGAATGTCACCCTCCTCCTTTTTGTATGCCTCAATGACAGCCTGACACGTGGTCCTTGCCGCGTCACGTGGTTCGATGTCGTCCTGCGCATAGCGGATAGTCACAGGAAACATGCGTCCCTCGCATTCCACAAGGGGAGCGTCAAGGGTGTCGCAAATCTTTTCAGCGTCTATCGTTGCCGACATCACAACTATCTTAAGGTCTGGACGTAACACGCTTTGCACCTGACGGACAAGGGCAAGCGCAAGGTCGGAATTGATGCTGCGCTCATGAAACTCGTCGAAGACAACGACGCCTATACCGTCAAGCGTAGGGTCGCTGACCACCATACGCGTGAGAATGCCTTCCGTCAATACCTCAATCTGAGTGTCGGAAGAGACACGGTTCTCAAATCTTACACGATAGCCGACTGTTCCGCCGACATTCTCTTCCAGTATGTCAGACATGCGTGAGGCAATGTGGCGAGCTGCCACTCTTCGCGGTTCGAGCATCAGTATCTTGCCTTCACTGACGCCGCCTGCCAGCATGGTAAGGGGTAGGAGAGTCGACTTGCCCGCACCGGGTGGAGCCGTGACCACCAATGAGTCATGTGAGAGAAGAAGGTCGTTCAGCCTTTCTGCCACGAGAGAGGCAGGCAAGTTGCCCGAGCGTTCAGTTATCTTATGTATGTCTATCTGTCTTGTCATTTCCTTTATAATATGATATGTTAGTGCAAAGTTACGTATTTTTGTCGTTTTACCGACATATAATCAGCCACAAGGCGGAATGCAACCAAGTTGCGACCGACATTTTATACTTTTGCACCTGTAAAAAGAACCATAATAAAAACATAATTATGAAAGACGAAACAAGAAAGCATACTCATCATCACCATGAGCATGAACATCAGCATGAACACCACCATGAGCATGGCGGGATGAAAAACAGGATAACCGTAATATGCCTTACGGCATTGCTTCTGGCTGGCGCTGTATTTATAGAGAAAACCTGCGACCTGCCTACATGGCAGATGCTCCTCGTTTATCTGGTGCCGTATCTTCTTATCGGACACGGCACATTGAAGGAGGCGCTGGAAGGAATATTCAAGGGAGATATGCTCAATGAGGACTTCCTTATGTCCATAGCCACTATCGGTGCATTGTGTATAGGTTTTCTGCCAGGGGCAGAGACGGAATTTCCTGAGGCTGTGTTCGTTATGTTGTTCTTCCAGGTTGGCGAACTCTTTGAAGGATATGCCGAAGGCAGGAGCCGTGACAGCATTTCGCACCTCATGAACATCCGTCCTGACTATGCCAACGTGGAGCGTGACGGAACTGTGAAGAGCGTGTCGCCGGAGGAAGTGACCATCGGCGAGACCATAGTGGTGAAGCCGGGCGAGAAGATTCCGCTTGACGGACAGGTAATTGAAGGCACGTCGTCGCTAAACACCATTGCATTGACAGGCGAGAGCATGCCGCGTGAGGTGACGATAGGCGAGGATATTGCCTCGGGATGCATCAATCTTAGTGGAGTTCTCCGAGTGCGTACGTCAAAGACTTTCGGTGAGAGCACAGTGTCGAAGATTATCCGCTTGGTGGAGAGCGCAGACAAGAACAAGTCGAGAAGCGAATCGTTCATCACTAAGTTTGCACGCATTTATACGCCTATAGTGGTGGCGACGGCTTTGCTCTTGGCTTTCATCCCCCCGTTCTTCGCTTCCACAGGTTATCTTGAGAGCTTCTCCGTATGGCTTCATCGTGCCCTTATCTTCCTCGTTGTCTCATGCCCATGCGCCCTTGTCATAAGTGTGCCGCTGACATTCTTCGGAGGATTGGGAGGAGCTTCACGCAAGGGCATCCTCATAAAAGGAAGCAACTATATGGACACCTTGGCTAATCTCGGAACCGTGGTGTTCGACAAGACAGGTACGCTTACGAAAGGCGTGTTCGCCGTGGAAGCCGTCCATCCTGACCATTTCGATGCCAACGAGATACTGCATCTTGCAGCACACGTGGAGCATTATTCCACTCATCCCATCGGTGCTGCCTTACGTGACGCTTTTCCCAAAGAGGCAACCGACGGCTGTCATGTGACGGACGTGGAGGAGATTGCCGGACGTGGCGTGAAGGCAAGAATCGGTGGCAGACTTGTGGCTGTTGGCAACTCCAAGATGATGGAAGACATTGGAGCTGAATGGCATAACTGTCATCGTACGGGCACAATAGTGCACGTGGCTGTAGACGGAGTGTATGCCGGACATGTGGTCATAAACGACGTGGTGAAGGAGGATAGTGCGGAAGCAATATCTAAGTTGCGCGGCCTGGGAATCTGCCGTACTGTCATGTTGACAGGCGACCGAAAGGAAGTAGGCGCTAAGGTGGCAGAAGAGCTGGGCATCGACGAATGTCATGCAGAGCTGTTGCCGGCTGACAAGGTGGACTGCATGGAGCGTCTCATTGCGGACAAGCCGGAAGGCAAGACATTGGCGTTTGTCGGTGACGGCATCAACGACGCTCCCGTGCTGAAGCGTGCCGATGTGGGCATTGCCATGGGCGGTCTGGGTAGTGATGCTGCCATAGAAGCTGCCGACGTAGTGCTCATGGACGACCATCCCTCGAAGATAGCCACAGCCGTGGAGATTGCCCGACGCACCATTGCCATAGCAAAGCAGAACGTATGGTTTGCCATTGGTGTGAAAGTCGTCATCCTGCTTCTCGCCACTGTCGGCCTCGGCACAATGTGGATGGCAGTGTTTGCGGATGTAGGCGTAACGGTACTGGCTGTGCTTAACGCTATGCGAGCATTGAAAGGATAAAACCCTTGTCGTCCGACACAATATTTGCATTTCTGATGCTCAATACTATGAGTTGAACGCACAACAAAATCTTTGGTGCGAAATTCTTGAGTTTTGAGCGTTTGGAGACAATATGCTCATACACAGTGTGTTATGCGATTTTCTGGAGAAATGTTATGAAATCAGACTCGCAAAAGAGCCGTTTTTTGCTGCAATAGCGCCACTTTTACACTACAATAGCGCCACTTTTACACTACAATAGCGCCACTTTTATCATGCAATAGCGCCACTTTTACACTCTAATAGTGGCACTATTGCATGATAAAAGTGGCGCTATTGTTAAGCTCGGGTGCTGTTTGCACAGCAAAACACCGTAAAAATAGCAAACCGGAACTCTAAAATCAATTTTTATTTTGTAACAGCTTTTTACTCTTTGTACGATATTTGCATGGCAGACAAGAAGACACCGTCCGCTTAGACATAAAGAACATGTTTTTAGACAAGAAGACATGTGCTGAGTAATTGCCTTTAACTACATCCCATTACTGAAGAGATGGTTCATGGAAAAAACAAAATGTAGAGTGGAAAAATATGTAGTTGTATAAGCAGAAAAGAAAAAAAAGAGAAAACGGTATTGAAATTAAAGAAATAATCATTAATTTTGTATTTGGTATCTGCCATGCAGAAAGCCCCGAAAGGTAGGGTGTTCAAAATCGCTTTAAAATCCTGCGCATTTTTTACCTATAGTATTGATGCGCTTGACCACCAAATTTGGAGAAAGGTTTTCATCCGTCCATTCCTTAATGTGACGGTGTCTTCCTTCCTCCAATCTTTGTTTAAAATTGAAATTAACTCGTCTGTCCTTATCTGCCAAATTAAGGCGAAGCGGCATCATCAGAATTATAGGA
>NZ_NOVE01000006.1 GCF_002265625.1 Prevotella sp. 885 | reverse complement strand
CAGCTGAATCCTTTAATGCAAAAATCAAAGCTTTCAGAGCATCACTAAGGGGCATCGTTGATGAAAAGTTTTTTCTGTATCGACTTGCAAAGATTTATGCTTATCCCCACTAAATTTCCACTGAGCCCTTCTTGCCCAGATAAGGACATTTGCTTGTGCTGATGACAATGCTATAAGCGTATTGGCTAATTGTGCTGCTGTGATGAAGGTGGCTTTTCCTAAAGAATACTTCTGGGTTGGTTTTTACATTGTTGATGGCAATGAACTTATTCTTGGTCCGTTTCAGGGCACTCCAGCATGCACAAGAATTAAGTATGGACGTGGCGTTTGTGGCTCGGCATGGAAGGAGGGGCGCAGTCTTGTGGTAAACGACGTGGAAGAGTTTCCTGGTCATATAGCGTGTTCTTCGTTGTCAAAATCTGAGATTGTTGTTCCTTTATTTTTTGAAGGAATTGTTGTAGGAGAGATAGATATTGACAGTACAGAACTCTCCACTTTTAACGATACAGACAGAAAGTACCTTGAGCAGGCTGCAGAAATTATAGCCCCGTTTATGGCAAGGCTTGCAAAATAAAAAATCGGTCATTAGAATTTCTCATTGCTTATAAATGCGAGAAATGCTAATGACCGATTTTGAGTTTAGAATCACTTTATGTATTTCTTTCCGTTAATAATATAAATTCCTTTAGGAAGGAGGGATTTGTCTGTTCCAACGTATGAGCCGTTTATTGTGTAGATTCTTTGTGAGTTGGCTTGCATGTTGTTTTGCTCAATGTCCTTGATGTCTGTAGAGTTATCTGTGAAGCCTACTTTCATCTGGCTTGCCTGAACATCCGGTGAGCAGTAGAAGTATGCTCTCATACCCTTCATAGTTGTTCCTGGCTTGGGATGTTTGAATTCAGCGTTAGCGTTAAGGAACAAGTATTGGCTGCTCTCCTCCTCGCTGAACGTTCTGTTGCTGTATGTTCCAATCATGTAGAATGATTCGTCTCCACTTTTCTCAAGTTCAGGTCCGGTAAGTCTGACGCTATTGAAGAATCGTTCCAAGTTTATGTCTTTACCTTTAGGTCTGATAAGATAAGGGCGTCCGGCGACAATCTCTTTTGACTCTTTAAACATCAAGACATCACCCTCTATACGGTCGTATTCGCGGACTTCCGCTTCAACGTCGCATAGTTTTCCGTCAGCTACGCTTAGATTGAAGGGAATGCAGAACGTATTCCACTTATCTGCTACTAATGTTCGTTCAAGTTGGGCATTTATTATTTCTCCCTTATGCGCATATATAATCTGACTGTTATCCGCAGATTCTTTCAGAGTGATGTTGAATATTGGGTTGATGTCAATCTGTATTCTGCTGATGTATGCAACTCTACCAGGGATAATGCGGAAATTTGATGTTTGTGGAATCTTTGCTGTGACTTTAAAGCCTGTGCCATTCGTTTGTTTTTCTTCTCCATATTTTTCGAAGACAGACTCTATATTTTTATTATTTGCTTTGATTTCTAAGACTTTTGTTGATCCGGGCGTATATTCTTGATAATATAATACTGTAACATTATATCCATTTGGCGCGTCTATTTCTGGAGATGTTAGACTACCTCCTCTATTGTCGAGTTGAATTAGACTTTTATCCTGTCTTGTACGTTTACCTTCATAAACCTTCCATTTATAGTCCTTGTTTGATATTGAGTCTACAAAATTGAGGTCAGCCGTAGTGTATTTGTCTTTGAGGCTATTAAACGAATTGTAATTAGAAGCGAATACTATACTTTCTCCTCTATATTGCAGACGATAGAATGTAGAGCTTGCTGCATACGTCTCGTTGCCGGCATAGTTTGCGGATATTACAGTCTCGCCAATTTTGTTTAAGTGTATATTGCCTTCGTTGTCTACTTTTGCTACGTTGTCATTGCTGCTGCTGTAAGTGATTTTGCCGTTTTCTACTGGAGACAATATTGCCTTTGCACCGGTAAATTTATTTTCCTCGTTCACTTTCACCACGATTGTCTGACGGTCAACTTCTTCGAAAGAAAGTTTTGTCGCAATCTTTTGTTTTTCATTTACCTTGATTGTGTATGAGGCGTTGCAAGGGTAGTGGTTGTCATCACCTGAGTAGGCGGCAGTAATCGTGGTCTCGCCGTATTTGTTAGTGTTATTTATGGTGACTTTGCCGTCGTTGTCCACTGTAGCTATGTCCGTGTTGCTACTTGTGTATGAGATTTTGGCATCAGCAATAATTGTGTTGTCAGCATATACATTGGCTTTAGGAGATGCGAAGTCTGTTGTTCCGTAGGTTACGTCGTATGTATTCTTAGCATCTTCTCCGAATAACATCCTTGTTTTTGTCTTTGTTATTATTTCTGAAGATAACTTATATATGTATACAACGTCTGGTCCTCCCAAACTCGGTGACTCGATAAATCCAAACCATCTTGAGTCTTGTACGTAATTCAAGTATTTAGGATGATTCTTTTCAAATAAGATTCTCGCGTCACCATATTTTTTGGTAAATGATATCGTTGCTTGTGTGTTTTCTGAAATCTCATCACTAAGATTGATGTCTTTGCTATCGTTTTTTTCTGAGACGTTATTGATGAATTTCCCTTCATTGCTGCGGAAGTTGAATTTATCGTTTGTTTTCACTAACGTAAAACAAGCAGCGTCAGAGTTTGTGTATGCAAGAGTCTTGTCTGCATTTAGGGTTATTTCTGTAGATAACAGACGCTGACTTTTGCTGTTTGTGTTTACTTTTCCGATCATTGCCGTAGAATACTTGGACACAATAATGATATGATCGCCATTCGAAAGATCGTCAACGTTATTAACGATAGTGTATTCTTTTGATTCCGTTGTCTGCGCCTGTACGCATAATGGCAACAGCGATAATAATAACAGGATAACAGAGAATTGTCTGATATTGTTTAACTGTTTCATTTTAGATTTTTTATTGTTGTTTATGTATGTTAGGTTTAAGAGCCAAGCAAAAGTACAAATAATAATTGATACATCTATGTTATAGATGGTATATTTTGTGTATATTTGTATTTTATAATTCCACAATGGAATATATACAGCATACATGAATGCTATACATTAATATAATATAGAATAGAAATGATAGATTATGATTTGAAAAAGGTGAGAGCCGTGGTCTTTGACGTTGACGGCGTGCTTTCGGCTGAAACCATAACGCTCTCTTCCGAGGGAGAGCCTCTTCGTACGGTGAATATCAAGGACGGCTATGCCATACAGCTGGCGGTACGTCAGGGATTGCATATAGCGATTATAACCGGCGGTAATACCAACGCTGTAAGATTGCGTTACAGCGGTCTTGGCGTGCGCGATATTTATATGAAGGTAAGTGATAAGATGGTGGCTTATGACGACTTGGTGGAGCGATACGGACTGAAGGACGAGGAAGTAATCTATGTCGGTGATGACATTCCTGACTATCAGCTTATGCGTAGAGTGGGTTGTGCCTGTTGTCCGAAGGATGCATGCACAGATATAAAGAGCATAAGCCGTTATGTGAGCGACCGCTGTGGAGGCTATGGCGTAGGACGCGACATCATAGAACAGGTGTTGAGAGCTAAAGGTCTGTGGATGGACGAAGCTGTGGCATTCGGATGGTAATGCCTTAATATGAGAAAATAGGAACATATAAGAATTAAAAGAAATATACGATGAAAATAGTATTGGCAAGTCATTCGCCACGTCGTCAGGAACTTCTGAAAGGGTTGGGCGTAGACTTTAGTGTGAACGTAATAAACGGTATTGACGAGAGTTATCCTGCTACGATGCCAAAGGAGGAAGTGGCAGAGCACCTTGCTGTGAAGAAGCATGAGGCATATACGGTTGGAGAAGACGAACTTCTCATTACTGCAGACACCATTGTAGTGGTGGACGATGAAATTCTCGGCAAGCCAAAGGATGCTGCAGATGCGAGGCGCATGCTGCGTACTATTAGTGGCAGAACACACAAGGTCGTTACTGGTGTATGTCTTGCTACGGCAACGGAATGTCGCAGCTTCTCTGTAGCTACTGAGGTGACGTTCAGACAGCTTCGCGACAGCGAGATTGACTATTATGTTGAGCGCTACAAACCTTTCGATAAGGCAGGTGCTTATGGCATTCAGGAATGGATTGGATATGTGGGTGTGGAAGGCATCCGCGGTAGCTATTACAACGTAATGGGATTCCCCGTACAACGTGTGTATGAAGAGATGACTCGTCATTTTGGCCTTAAAATAGCAGAATAAGCTTTGTGATAGGTAAAAACATGTGACATTTTAATATATTTTAGATGCAAGATTTATGCTCTACGCTAATAATTCAGTAATTTTGTGCTTCGAAACGAGGCGGAAGATTGCCTCTTAGTATCGAAATATAAACATATAATAAACAGAATAAGAAATGTCAGAATCTATTGATATTCGACAGCTGAATGCTCGCATAGAGCAGCAGAGCAGTTTCGTAACCAATCTTGTGACAGGCATGAACCAGGTGATTGTCGGTCAGAAACATCTTGTAGAGTCATTGCTGATATCTTTGCTTAGTGACGGTCACATCCTTTTGGAAGGTGTGCCGGGATTGGCAAAGACCCTTGCCATAAAGACCCTTGCTCAACTTATTGACGCCGATTACAGCCGCATACAGTTTACTCCAGACCTCTTGCCGGCTGACGTTATAGGTACGCTTGTATACTCACAGAAGGACGAGAACTTCCACGTGAAGAAGGGACCGGTATTTGCTAACTTCGTACTTGCAGATGAGATCAACCGTGCCCCTGCTAAGGTGCAGAGTGCTTTGCTCGAGGCTATGCAGGAGCATCAGGTTACTATCGGTGACGAGACATTCAGTCTGCCCAACCCGTTCCTCGTTATGGCTACGCAGAACCCGATAGAGCAGGAGGGAACTTACCAGTTGCCTGAGGCTCAGGTAGACCGTTTCATGCTTAAGGTGGTTATCAGCTATCCTTCTTTGGAGGAGGAGAAGCTTATCATCCGCGAGAATCTGCGTGGTGAGAAGAAGAACATTCTGCCTGTGACAACAGCGGAGGAGATTCTTAAGGCTCGTGCCGTTGTAGAGGAAGTGTATATCGACGAGAAGATAGAGCAGTATATTGCTGACATCGTCTTCGCTTCACGTTATCCTGAGAAGTACGGTCTTGGAGAACTTAAGGACCTTATTACTTTCGGAGGTTCGCCTCGTGCCAGCATCAGCCTTGCTAAGGCAGCCCGCGCTTATGCCTTCATTAAGCGTCGCGGATATGTGGTGCCTGAGGACGTTCGCGCTGTGGCCCATGATGTTATGCGTCACCGTATAGGATTGTCATACGAGGCAGAGGCAAGCAATGTCACCAGCGAGGAGATTGTTTCGAAGATTATCAACAAGGTAGAGGTGCCCTAACAACTCCCCGAATAGCTGTTGTATAAGCTATTACATTCAGAAATCGTTATAGAATTCAGAAATCGTTATAGAATTGGAAACGTCTGAGATATTAAAAAAGGTCCGCAAGATAGAGATAAAGACAAGGGGCCTGAGCCAGAACATCTTCGCCGGTCAGTATCATTCCGCTTTCAAGGGAAGAGGAATGGCGTTCGCTGAAGTGCGTGAGTACCAGTTCGGCGACGATGTGCGTGACATTGACTGGAATGTCACGGCGCGATTCCGCAAACCTTATGTGAAGGTTTTTGAGGAGGAACGCGAGCTTACAGTGATGCTCCTTGTGGATGTATCGGGATCGTTGGATTTCGGTACGCGTAGCCGTATGAAGTCAGAAATGGCTACAGAGATTGCTGCTACTATCGCTTATAGCGCCATACAGAATAATGACAAGATTGGAGTGGTGTTCTTCTCGGACCGTATTGAGAAGTATATCCCGCCAAAGAAGGGACGCAAGCACATTCTTTATATCATCCGCGAAATGTTAGACTTCAAGCCCGAGAGTCGTAAGACAGACATCGGAGGAGCAATGGAGTTCTTTACCAGAGTGATGAAGCGCCGCACGACGGCGTTCGTGCTGAGCGACTTCTATGACAGACATGACTTCTTCAAG
The DNA here is from genome assembly GCF_002265625.1 of Prevotella sp. 885. GTDB lineage: Bacteria > Bacteroidota > Bacteroidia > Bacteroidales > Bacteroidaceae > Prevotella. Next base: position 107,423 of record NZ_NOVE01000006.1, on the reverse strand, counting down.
CAGATGCAGATAGCCAATAACAAGCACGACGTTATGGCCATACAAGTGTATGACAAGTGGGCGAAAGCTCTTCCGGATGTCGGATTGGTTAAGGTGGTTGATGCTGAGTCGGGTCATGAGATGTATGTCGATACGAGCAGTAAGAAAGTGAGAGCAGCGCATGCCCGTTATTGGATAGAGCGACAGCAGATGCTGAAAGACACGTTGTCGCGAGCCAATGTCGATTGGGTGTCTGTGGCAACTGACGATGATTATGTTAAGGCGATGATGCATCTCTTCGCCTCAAGAAACTGACAAAACGCATGATGTAATGAGACGCTTACTATTATTATCATACATATTGGTATTCTCCTTTGTTGCTGCCGCTGCACAACAGGCAAGCGTGGTGTCGAAGATTGACTCTGTGTCAATCCTTATAGGACAGCAGGCTCACCTGACGGTAGAGGTTACGGCACGCAAGGGAGCCAATGTTGCCTTCCCGCGTTTTAAGCGTGCCCAGCAGATGGTGCCTGGAGTGGAAGTAGTGGAGACAAGTCCTGAGAATCGATCTGAGTCAGACGACCAGCTTACTGTCAGCAAGACATTCACTCTTACAAGCTTCGACGGAAAACTGTATGCCATTCCGGGTATGAAGGTAAAGGTGGACGGCAAGGTGTATGCTTCCAATCAGCTGGCGCTTAAGGTGCTGGAATGTGAGGTGGACACGCTTCATCCCGAAAAGTTCTTTCCTCCTAAGGATGTACAGGACAACCCTTTCATGTGGTCAGAATGGAGTCCGCTCTACTGGCTTGGAGTATTGGTGATGCTTGTGTCAGCCTTCCTCGCTTATCTTATTCTGCGTCTTAAGCAGAACAAGCCCATCGTGGTGAGAGTACGTGTGGTGAAGAAGATACCTGCACATCAGAAAGCCCTTAATGAGATGACACGCCTCAAGAGTGAGAGCTTCAATACGGCAGAGGAGCAGAAGCTGTATTATACACACTTGACCGATACGTTGAGAAAGTATATCAGAGAACGCTTCGGATTCAATGCCATGGAGATGACCAGCTCGGAGATAATCGAACAGTTGAAGACGGCTGGTGACAATACGATGATAGACGAATTGCGTGAGCTTTTTGCTACCGCAGACCTCGTGAAGTTTGCCAAGTATTCATCGCTTTTGGGTGAGAAGGATATGAACCTCGTGAATGCCATACAATACATCGACCAGACCAAGCATGACGAACAACCGCAGGAGGAGCGCATCGTGCCGAAGCTGAGCGACGATGACATCAAGACACGAAAGAACCGCATAACCATCAAGACATTAATATGGTGTTGTGCGATTTTGGCAACAGTTCTCGTGATATATATTGCTTATCATGTATACCTGCTTACACTTTAGCAGGATGATGCATAAGAATATGGATATGTAAGAAAAAGGAAATAATGGAATTTGCTAATAAAGAATACTTCGCACTTCTCTTGCTGCTTGTGCCCTACGTTGTCTGGTTTCTGCTTTTCCGTAAGAAGAGCGAACCAACTATGCGTGTTTCGAGCACAGAGGCTTACCGCTTTGCACCGAAGAGCTGGCGTCAAAGGATTGTGCATTTGCCGATAGTGTTGCGATGCCTTTGCTTTGTGGCATTGGTATGCGTGTTGGCACGTCCGCAAACCCATAACGCTTGGGACAACAAGTCGGTGGAGGGCATAGACATAATGATGGCTATGGACGTATCGACTTCAATGTTGGCTGAGGACCTAAAGCCCAACCGTCTGGAGGCAGCGAAGAGTGTAGCTGCTGAGTTTATTGCCGGACGTCCCAATGACAACATAGGTCTGACCATATTTGCCGGAGAGTCGTTCACGCAATGTCCTATGACTACCGACCATGCCTCGCTCTTGAGCTTGTTGGGATCAGTGCGTACGGATATTGCTGCGCGTGGCATCATTTCCGACGGTACTGCCATAGGTATGGGACTTGCCAATGCTGTTTCGCGACTGAAGAGTTCGAAGGCTAAGAGTAAGGTGATAATCCTTCTTACTGATGGTAGCAATAACATGGGCGACATCTCACCGATGACAAGTGCGGAGATAGCCAAGAGCATGGGTATAAGAGTGTATACGATTGCTGTCGGTACCAACAAGGTGGCACCTTATCCAGTACCAGTTGCGGGTGGTGTACAGTATGTCAATATGCCCGTGGAAATCGATACCAAGACTTTGGCTGATATTGCTGCGACTACAGACGGTAGCGCTTACCGCGCCACCAACAACCGTGAGCTTTCGCAGATTTATAAAGACATCGACCAGTTAGAGAAAACAAAGATGGACGTAAAGCGTTTTTCAAAGCGTTATGAGGCATATATGCCGTTCGCATTAGCGGCTTTCGTTCTTCTTCTCTCTGAAATCTTACTCAGAGTGACTGTGTTACGTAGAATACCTTAAAGGAATAGTTTAAACATGTTTAAGTTTGAAGACCCTTCTTATCTTTGGCTGTTGTGCCTCGTGCCATGTCTCGTGGTATTGAGGTATTATGGTTTGTGGCGCCGACATCGCAAGCTGCGTAAGATAGGAGACAAGGAATTGTTGAAGAGCCTCATGCCAGACGCCTCATCGGCTCGACTGGCATGTAAGTTCTGGATTTTAATGGCAGTGGTGGCGCTTATCATAGTTGTCCTTGCTCGTCCGCAGATGGGAGCAAAGGTGGCTGATGACAAGCGACAGGGCATCGAGACCATTATAGCCGTAGATATCAGTAACTCAATGTTGGCGCAAGACGTTGTGCCTTCGCGATTGGATAAGAGCAAGATGCTTGTTGAGAATCTGGTTGACCATTTCACGGATGACAAGATAGGTATTGTGGTATTTGCCGGTGATGCCTTTGTACAGCTTCCGATAACAAATGATTATGTGTCAGCCAAGATGTTCTTACAAAATCTTGACCCTTCACTTATCGCCACTCAAGGTACCGACATCGCTCGTGCCATCAATCTTTCGGCAAGCAGTTTCACGCAACAGCAGAAAGTTGGAAGAGCCATAATCCTCATAACCGATGGCGAAGATCATGAAGGTGGTGCGGAAGAGGCAGCAAAAGCCGCTGCCAAGAAAGGCATAAATGTCTTTATCCTTGGTGTCGGTGATCCTAAGGGTGCTCCCATACCTGTGGGTGGAGGAGAATATCTGAAGGACAACAACGGTCAGGTGGTAATGTCTGCCCTCAACGAGGAAATGTGTCGTGCAGTGGCAAAAGCAGGAAGCGGAACATACATACATGTTGACAATTCAAACGACGCTCAGGAAAAGCTCAACTCAGAATTATCAAAGCTTCAGAAGGGGGAAACAGGTGGTGCTACATACAGCAATTACGCCGAGCAATTCCAGATTTTCGCCCTCTTGGCTTTATTGTTCTTGGTTTTGGATGCATGCATCCTTGAGGTGAAGAATCCACGATGGAGAAATGTGCGTCTCTTTAGAAAGAGGAGAATATAAAATAAGAATACAACCGAAGATGAACAGATTATTATTCCTGGTGTTGTTTGCCATGACATCGCTAATGTCCTTGGCGCAGGCAGACCGCCAATTTATACGCTATGGAAACAGACATTTCCACCAGCAGAACTTTGTGAAGGCTGAGGCGGAGTACAGAAAGTCGCTTTCTGTAAATCCTGAGAATCCTCAAGCCCTTTACAACCTTGGCTGTGCGCTTATGATGCAGAAGAAAGACTCGGCTGCCGTTCAGCAGTTTGAGAAGGCTGCAAGAGTGGAGAAGGCAAGGATGAGAAAGGCAAAGATATATCATAATATCGGATATGTATGTCAGAGCAACAAGCTGTATGGCGATGCCATAAAGGCGTATAAGGAAAGTCTGCGAAACAATCCTTCGGATGACGAAACGCGATATAACCTTGCTTTGTGTAAGAGGTTGGAGAAGAAAAATCAAAACAAGAATAAGAATCAGAATAAGAAGAATCAACAAAACAAAGACAAGGAAAAGAAGAAAGAGGACAACAAGAAGGATCAGAACCAGAATAAGAATGACCAGCAGAAGCAGAATAGCCAGGAGCGTATGAGTAAGGACAACGCCGAACAACTGCTTAATGCTGCCATGCAGAACGAGCAACAGACGCAGCGTCGCATAAAGGAAGCCATGAGGCGTCAGAAGAGTAAGAAGCTGGACAAGAACTGGTAAACGAAAGAAATCAATAACATATTAGGCATTTGTGCTGTAAACGTGAATAAAGAATAGAATGAAAAAGGCATATATATTGCTTCTCTTTGTAATGGTGTGCGTATTGACCGTCAATGCGCAGGTTATCTCTGTGTCGGCACCTTCCAAGGTGTCTGCGGGAGAAAACTTCAGACTGTCGTTTACCATCAATACGGACGACGTGGATGACTTCAGGGCTGGATCCATTCCTTCCGGTCTTGAGGTTATAGCAGGTCCGTACACATCGCAGCAGTCGAGCTATCAGATTGTGAACGGCCATACCAGCCGTTCGTCTTCCATAACATTCACATACACATTATATGCCGATAAGCCAGGAACATATACTGTCTCAGGAGCTAAGGCACGTGTCGGAGGCAAGACAATAGCTTCGCATCATGTAACCATCAAAGTCGGAGCGGGCTCTCGTCATGGCAATGGTGCTCCGCAGATGCACGAAGATGCCGAGCCAAGGATGAGTTCTTCAGGCAAGATTAGTGCTAATGATCTCTTTGTGAAGGTTAGCGCCAGCAAACGTCGTGTTTGTGAGCAGGAACCAGTACTCCTTACGTATAAGGTTTATACTCTTGTAGACCTTACTTCTTTGGACGGCAAGATGCCTGACTTGAAGGGATTCCATACGCAGGAAGTGCCGCTTCCTCAGCAGAAGAGTTTCCATCTTGAGAAAGTTAACGGCAAGAATTATCGTTGCGTAACATGGAGCCAGTATGTAATGTTTCCGCAGATGACCGGCAAGCTCTCCATACCAAGCATCACATTCAAGGGAATCGTGGTGCAGCGAAACAATTCTGTGGACCCGTTTGAAGCATTCTTTAATGGTGGTTCGGGTTATGTAGAGGTGAAGCGCAATATTGTGGCTCCTGGAATAGACATCCAAGTGGATCCGCTTCCAAAACGCCCTGTCGACTTCTCAGGTGGAGTGGGACACTTCACAATCTCTGCCCAGCTCAATCATAAGACGGTCAAGGAAGGTGAGCCTCTTACTCTCCGTGTGGTAGTAGGCGGAATCGGCAATCTTAAGCTTATCAAGCAGCCGGTGGTTGATTTCCCGAAAGACTTCGACCGTTATGCCCCGAAGGTGTCTGACAAGACCAAGCTTACAGCCAACGGTATAGAGGGTAATATGATTTACGACTATCTTGTCGTGCCCCGCAACCGAGGCGACTATACCATTCCAGCCGTATCGCTTACTTACTACGATACATCTACTAATAGCTACAAGACAATAAAGACCCAGCCCTTGCAGGTAAAGATTGAGAAGGGTGACGGTAATAAGACCACCGTGGACGATTTCTCTGATCAGCCGAAGGATATTAAGCCGATAAAGACGAGTGACGAAGACGTGGTCGGCGTTTACACCTCGTTTGTGGGAAGCGGTAGTTACTGGCTTTGGCTGGTTCTCCCGTTCGTAGTGTTCGTTGCCGTTCTTGTTGTGTTCCGCAAGCGTGCTCTCGACAGTGCCAATATCGTGGCGTCTAAGCAGAAGCGTGCCACAAAGGTGGCAACCAAGCGCCTTAAGACAGCTTACCGTCTTATGAAGGCAGGCCGTTCAGGCGAATTCTATGACGAAGTGCTCCGTGCTTTGTGGGGCTACGTTGGTGACCGTATGAATATGCCAGTGGAGAGTCTTTCTCGCGAAAATGTGGTTGAGGCTTTCGAAGCACGAAACGTGCAGAAGGAGACAACAGAGAAATTCGTGCATGCTTTGGATGAATGCGAGTTTGAGCGTTATTCGCCAGGCGACCCTGCCGGTAACATGAACAAGACATACGAATCTGCTATGATTGCAATAATGGACATTGAGAATACTATAAAGACAGCTAAGAAGAAGGTGGCAGCGCCTGTGCTCCTTGCTCTCATCACGCTTCTCTTTGCTGCGACTACAGCAACAGCTGCTCCTGCTAAGGTTGCAATTACCAAGGTTGACGCAGATAAGGAATATGCCAAGGGCAATTATCTGCAGGCTTCGAAGGATTATTCTGACTTGCTGAAAGTGGGCGAGAGCGTAGAGTTGTATTATAACTTGGGCAACTGCTATTATCGTCTTGGAAACATCACCAAGTCGATTATCGCTTACGAGAAGGCACATCGTCTTTCGCCGTCTGACCGCGACGTAACCTTCAATCTGGAGTTTGTTCGTGAGAAGACTATTGACAAGATAGAGCGTCAGGAGAAGAACTTCTTCTCTGCAGGATATACGATGCTTCAGAATCTTATGGACATGGACGCTTGGGCACGCTTGTCAATCGTAGCTTTCTTCGCATGTCTCGGTATGGCTATGCTTTTCTTGCTTGGCCGTGACGAGTGGATGCGCAAGCTTGGCTTTTACGTAGCCTTGCTGTCAGTCTTTGTCTTTGTCTTCTCCACATTGTTCGCATGGCAGCAGAAGCATAACTTCGATGCTCGTGATAGAGCAGTGGTAGTGGCTCCGTCGGCAAGTGTGAAGCTGACCCCGTCAGACAGTAGCGCCGATGCTGTCGTAGTGCATGAAGGAACTGCAGTCCAGATTGTAGACCGCACTATGTCCGATTGGTATTCTGTAAAGCTCGACGACGGTAAAGAGGGTTGGCTGAAGCGCAACTCTTTGGAGATCATTTAGTTATTTATAAAGGAATAGAATACTTAATAATATATAAGTAAATTGATAGACTCTCAGACCATAATTGATTTAGACCGCGAATTGCTGTTGTTCCTCAATGGTAGCGATTCGGTGTTCCTTGATGGGTGGATGGCATGTCTTACCCATGGCTTGACGTGGGTTCCACTTTACGTGGCGCTTCTTTATCTAGTCATAAAAAACAACGAGTCAGTGGCGCAGATACTCTTGGTAATAGGATGCTCCGCAGCTTGTGTGTTGTTGGCAGATGTCACGGCAGACATTATTGTTAAGCCTTTGGTGGCAAGACCCCGTCCTTGCAATGAGCCTCAGATAAGCGAAATGGTACATTTCGTTTCTGGATTGAGGAGCATGGACTATAGCTTCTTCTCGGCACATGCGGCTAATACCATCTCCATAGCAGTATTTTTCTGTCTTCTTGTGCGTAGCAAGGTGCTGGGTACGACGTTGGTGGTATGGTCGCTCGTAAATGGATATACGAGAATTTACCTCGGACTGCATTATCCCTTTGATGTCCTTACAGGACTGGCATGGGGAACAGCGGTAGGCTTTCTCGTCTATTGGCTTTACACGTTACTTTACAAGCGTCTTTCGTCCGTCAACAACTATGTGTCAACTCAATACACATCCACGGGCTACAGCTTGGACGATGTCGACATAGTGGAGCTGGTATTCTTCCTTACAATTATATATACTATTATACGTGCTGTTATTATTTACTAAAGAAAATGGATACAAAACACATACAAATAAAGGATTTTAACTATAATCTTCCTGACGAGCGCATAGCTAAGTTTCCGCTTGCAAAGCGTGACAATAGCAAGTTGCTGCTCTATCGTCATGGAGAAGTGACGGAGGACGTTTTTCACAATATAGCGCAATATCTTCCTAAGGGCGCTCTTATGGTATTCAATAATACCAAGGTGATTCAGGCACGCCTTCATTTCCGTAAGGAGACAGGAGCCTTGATAGAGGTATTCCTTCTCGAACCGTATATGCCAGCTGACTATGAGCAGATGTTCCAGACCACTGGTCATTGCTCATGGCTCTGCATGATTGGCAATCTGAAGAAGTGGAAGGAAGGAACTTTGAAGCGCACTTTCGACGTTAAGGGCAAAGAGGTTACTCTTGTAGCTGAGCGTAAGGAAGACGTACATAAGAGTTATCGTGTAGACTTCTCATGGGACGCTTCTGATGTATCGTGGGCAGAATTGCTTGATGCAGTCGGCGAGCTTCCCATCCCGCCTTACCTTAACCGTGAGACGCAGGAAAGCGACAAGACCACATACCAGACTGTCTACTCAAAGATAAAGGGTTCGGTAGCAGCTCCGACAGCCGGTCTTCATTTCACGCCGGAGGTACTTGCCGACATCGACCGTCATGGAATAGACCGTGAAGAGTTGACGCTCCATGTTGGCGCTGGAACTTTCAAGCCCGTCAAGTCTGAGGAAATACAGGATCATGAGATGCATACTGAGTATATTTGTGTTCATCGCCAGACCCTCGAAAAGCTTATCCGTCATGAAGCTAAGGCAATAGCCGTAGGCACCACAAGCGTGCGCACACTTGAGAGCCTATATTATATAGGTGTGAAGTTGGAAAAAACTCTTGACCTTTCCGAGGAAGAACTCCACGTATGCCAATGGGAGCCTTACGAGAATGCCGTAGCCAAGCCCATTACGCCCATCAAGGCAATAGAGAACATATTGGCGTATCTTGACAAGCACGGGTTGAGCGCTTTGCATGCCAGTACCCAGATAATCATAGCTCCAGGTTATGAGTATAATATTGTGAAGATGCTGGTAACCAATTTCCATCAGCCGCAGAGCACCTTGCTGCTTCTCGTAAGTGCATTCGTACATGGTGATTGGTGCAAAATCTATGATTATGCTCTGGCACACGATTTCCGCTTCCTGAGCTATGGTGACAGCTCTCTGCTGATACCGTAATGTCAAGGAGATAGCGGCTGAACAAATAAATAACATAACGAAACGTAAGAAAAATGAAGATAGGAGATAAAGTCCAGTTTCTTAGTGAGATTGGAGGAGGCATTATAGCAGGATTTAAGGGTAAGGACATTGCCCTTGTGGAGGATGAGGACGGCTTTCAGATTCCTACCCCCATATCAGACCTTGTAGTTACCAGTACAGGCGACGAATATTCGTCATCCAAGGTAGTGGCTAAGAAGGGTGGGGCAGAAGCTGAGGCTGCAAATGCTGACCCCGACTCATTCTCTATGTCCGTAAAGGCTAAGATGAATGCTTATGATGAGGAGGCAGAAGCCTATGAGGAAGAATATGATGCTGCCGACCGTGAGGTTACATACAAGGCTCCCGTTCAGGAGCGCAAGGGTGGCAACAAGCTCAACGTGCATTACGCATTCGTGCCCAAAGACGTAAAGAACTTTACGAAGACCGACTTCGACTGCTATCTTGTAAACGACAGTAATTATTACGTACGCTTCCTCTATATGAGTATGGAAGGCGCCGAATATACCTTGAGAGCAGAAGGCGAACTCGATCCTAACACGAAGCTCTATCTCGAGACATTCTCACTCGACCAGCTTAACGAGATAAGCCGCATCCGCTTGCAGATGCTTTCCTTTAAGCGCGACAAGACCTTTGTAGCTCGTCCTGTATGCGACGTGCTGTTCAAGGTGGACAAGGTGAAGTTCTTCAAGCTCCACACGTTCCAGGACAATGAGTTCTTCGAGTCACCAGCTTTGCTCTATCAGATTGTTAAGGACGATGAGGTGGCTCAGCTCAAGCCCATCGATGCAGACAAGCTCGTCTATACCGAGGAAGAGGAAGAAGCAGGTAAGAAGAAGCAGGGAACATTGGCAAGCGAAGTGTCGTATAAGAAACTGAAGGGACTGGAGTCGCTCAATACTTCGTCACATGCCAAGGCATCCAAGAGTTCCAACGATGATCTGCTGGTTGTCGACCTTCATGCAGAAGAACTGCTCGAGACCACAGCAGGCATGGGCAATGCGGACATCCTCAACTATCAGCTGGATTATTTCCGTCGCATCCTTGAGGAAAACAAGGCCAACAAAGGCAAGCGTATCGTCTTCATCCACGGTAAGGGAGAAGGCGTGCTCCGTCATGCCTTGGTGAACGAGCTGCGTTATCGTTACAAGAACTATCGTTATCAGGATGCTTCGTTCCAGGAGTATGGTTATGGAGCCACTCAGGTGACAATACGTTAACATTGTATCTATCAACAAAATATAATACCTAAAAGCAAAACTGATTTTTATGAATTACGGTTTCATCACGGTTGCCTCGGCAATTCCTTCTGTAAGGGTTGCTGACGTAGATTATAATATCGAGCAAATAGAGAAACTTGTAGCTCAGGCTGACGAAAAGGGTGTGGAGATAATGGTGTTCCCCGAACTTTCTGTTACGGGTTACACATGCCAGGATCTCTTCGCTCAGCAGAGTCTTGTGGAAGGAGCAGAGAATGCAGTCCTTCATCTGCTTGACGTGTCGCGTAAGTTGGATGTCATTACCATCATCGGCGTACCTGTATGTATCGGTACCGGACTCTATAATTGTGCCGTAGTATGTCAGCATGGTACTGTCCTTGGCATTGTTCCCAAGCGATTCCTGCCCAACTATTCCGAGTTCTATGAGCAGCGCTGGTTTGTCTCTGGCGATGACATGACAGAGCCGGTAGAAATACGTTACGCAGGCAATAAGGTGACAGTCCTTCCCGGAAACCACATCTTCCAAACCAGCGACGGCGTGAAGTTCGGCATCGAGCTTTGCGAGGATGTATGGTCGCCCGTACCACCATCCAACAGTCTTGCCCTTGCCGGAGCAGACATCATCTTCAATCTTTCCGCTACTGACGAGATGTTGGGCAAGAACGCTTACCTGAAGCGCCTCCTCGCTCAGCAGAGCGCTCGCCTTATTTCAGGCTACGTTTACAGCTCTTGCGGATTCGGCGAGAGCACGCAGGACTTGGTTTACGGAGGAAACGCCTATATATATGAGAAAGGAAAGCTCATAGCCGAGTCGGAACGATTCTCTTTGGACGAGCAGCTGGTAGTAAGCCAGATTGACGTGGAGAAGCTCCGCACTATGCGCCGTAAGAACACTACATACCAGCACGCACAGCGTGGTGTCAAGTCTGTAGTCACTCAAGCCGAACCCATCGAGCAGCGTCCATTCACTCTTCTGCGCCACATCAATCCTCTGCCCTTCGTTCCGAGTTCAGATATGATGCACGAGGCATGCGACGAGATATTCTCCATCCAGGTGAGCGGTCTGGCAAAGCGTCTCGTCCATACCCACAGCAAGACTGTGGTCCTTGGCATAAGCGGCGGACTTGATTCCACTCTTGCCCTCCTCGTATGTGCCATGACCTTCGACAAGCTTGGCTACGACCGTAAGGGAATAGTAGGCGTCACGATGCCCGGATTCGGTACCACAGACCGTACCTATAATAATGCCATATCGCTTATGCAGAGCCTTGGCATCACCATACGCGAGATAAGCATCTGCAAGAGCGTGGAGCAGCATTTCCTCGACATCGATCATGACATCAACGTACATGACGTGACATACGAGAACGGTCAGGCTCGTGAGCGCACTCAGATACTCATGGACCTCAGCAATCAGCTTGGAGGACTTGTGGTCGGTACTGGCGACCTTAGCGAGCTTGCATTGGGATGGGCCACGTATAATGGTGACCATATGTCTATGTATGGTGTCAATGCCGGTCTGCCCAAGACCTTCATCCGTCATCTTGTGGCTTATGTGGCAGAAAACTTAGTGGACGACAAGTCGCGCGAAACCTTGCTTGACATCATCGACACGCCCATCAGCCCCGAGCTAATTCCCGCAGACGAGAACGGCGACATAAAGCAGAAGACAGAAGACCTCGTGGGACCATACGAATTACACGACTTCTTCATCTATCACTTCATGAGTTACGGCTATAAGCCCGGCAAGCTTTATATGCTTGCACGCCATGCTTTTGACGATGCACAATATCCGGACGATGTGATAAAGCATTGGCTGAAGGTGTTCCTCCGCCGTTTCTTCAATCAGCAGTTCAAGCGTTCCTGCTTGCCTGACGGACCGAAGGTGGGAAGCGTTAATCTCAGTCCGAGAGGCGACTGGCGTATGCCGTCAGACGCAATGAGTACATTATGGTTGTCAGAGTGTGAAAATCTTTAATCGTGTTTGTTAGTAAGGCAATATGGAAAAAGATTCTAATGAAAAAAAGGCACCAGCATATCTTACCAAGATTTCGAGCGAAACTTTCGATAAGCTGAAAGAACAACTCCTGCAGCTGATGGTCGTGGAGAAAAAATACCGCGACCGACATTTCACGGCCAAGAAACTGGCTGAGGCTTTGCATACGAACACAAGGTATGTTTCCATCGTACTAAATGTGCGCTATCATCTCAACTATTCGCAGTTTGTCAATCGTCTGCGCATAGAAGAGGCGATGGCTCTGCTTGCGGACAAGCGCTATGCTGGCTTGCGTATGGACGAAATATCGGATATGGTGGGATTTGCTAACAGACAGTCGTTCTACCGCGCGTTCCAACTCTACACGGGAGTGACGCCGCGGCAGTATCAGGCCAATTATATTCAACCTTAAAAATAAATGGCAGAAACATTTAAATTCACAGATGAGCGTTTTGCTGACATTCAGATGCTCCGCTATCGTCTTGACGGTTTCGAAGATCTGACATTAAAGCAGAAACTATATATATATTATCTTGCCAAGGCCACATTATGCGGTCGTGACATCGTAACCGACCAGTTCGGTCGTCACAATCTTCTTATCAGGAAGACCTTGGAGGCTGTGTATGAGAACTTCGTGGGCGACCGCACGTCGCACGATTTCCAAGCTCTGACGGTCTATCTGAAGCGTGTGTGGTTCTCCAACGGCATCCATCATCATTATGGATGCGAGAAGTTTGTCCCCGACTTCTCCGAGCCTTTCTTCATCGAAGCCGTACGTCAGGTCGGAGCCGACAAGCTGCCGCTTGCCGAAGGACAGACCGTGGACAGCCTCTTGGATGAGCTGTGCCCCGTAATCTTCAATCCTTCCGTACAGGCAAAGCGCGTAAATCAGAAGGACGGCGACGACCTTGTCAAGACTTCTGCATGCAACTATTATGAAAATCTCTCGCAGAAGGAGGTGGAGGATTTCTATGCCTCTATGCGCAATCCAGAGGACCAGACTCCGATTTCCTATGGACTAAATTCCACCTTGCGAAAGCATGCTGACGGCACCATCCACGAGGACGTATGGAAAGAAGGCGGACTTTACGGACATGCCATCAAGCACATTGTCAATTGGCTGGAGAAGGCAGCAGAAGTGGCTGAAAACCCGCAGCAGACAAAAATCATAAATCTGCTCATCAGTTATTATCGTACAGGCGACCTCCACGTCTTCGACCAGTATTCCATAGAGTGGCTCAAGGAGCAGGAAGGCCGCATCGACTTCATCAACGGCTTCATCGAGGTGTATGGCGACCCGCTTGGCATCAAGGCTTCGTGGGAAGGCATCGTCACGTACAAGGACCTTGTAGCCACACGCCGCACTCAGACCATCAGCCAGAACGCACAATGGTTTGAAGACCATTCGCCCGTGGACCCGCGCTTCCGCAAGACTAAGGTGGTGGGCGTTACTGCTAATGTGGTCTGCTCAGCCATGCTTGGTGGCGACGAATATCCCTCCACTGCCATTGGCATAAATCTTCCTAATGCTGACTGGATAAGGGCAAGCCACGGATCGAAGAGCATTACTATCGGCAATCTTACGCACGCTTACAATCAGGCGGCACGTGGCAACGGCTTCCTTGACGAATACGTCATCGACGACGCCACACGTGCTCTCATTCTGAAGTACGGCGACCTTTGCGACGATCTCCATACCGACCTCCATGAATGTCTCGGTCATGGATCGGGACAACTGCTCCCTGGAGTGTCAGCTGACGCCCTTGGAGCCTATGGCAGCACCATAGAGGAAGCCCGTGCCGACCTCTTCGGACTTTATTATATCGCAGACGCCAAACTCGTGGAATTAGGTCTTGTGCCTGACGCCGATGCTTATCGTTCGCAATACTACACCTATCTTATGAACGGTCTGATGACTCAGCTGACGCGCATCAAGCCCGGACATGAAATAGAGGAGGCACATATGCGCAACCGTGCGCTGGTGGCAAGATGGACTCTCGCCAACTATCCCTCGGCTCTTTCGTTGACCCAAAGGGACGGCAAGACATATCTCCAGGTGAATGATTACGAACTCCTTCGTCAGGCTTTCGCCACTCTTCTTGCCGAAATACAGCGCATAAAGAGCGAGGGCGACTTCGACGGGGCACGTAGCATGGTGGAGCAATATGCCATACACGTCGATTCTGTTCTCCACGAAGAGATGCTGGAGCGCTATGCCAAGTTGGGAATAGCCCCATACAAGGGATTCCTCAATCCGCACATGACCCTCGAACAGTCAGCCGACGGCACCATAACGGATGTCCGTCTCGACTATTCAGAAACATATGAACACCAGATGCTCAGATATTCCTCTGAGTACGGTTATCTCTAAAACAGCAACAAAGACCATAAAATGGATAATAACGAAAAGCTGAAGGCCATTAAAAGGTCGTTCCGTCTGTTCATGAATGGAGTGACGTCGCAGTCAATGCGTGAGAAGGGCCTTGACTATAAAATAAATTGGGGAATATCCCAACCCGACCTCCGACGTATAGCCTCCTCCTACGACAAGGACATGGAGCTGGCTGACATGCTGTGGGCGGAGAAGATAAGGGAATGTCGCATGCTTGCCACACTTCTCTGCCCTGCGGAAGAGATGACCGTGGAGAAGGCTGTAGAATGGTCCGCATCCGTCGACTCCATTGAGTTGGCGGAGTTTCTTGCGTTCAATCTTTTCCAGCATATTGAGGGAGCCGACCGCTTGGTGAAGCCTCTTCTCGATGCCGACAATAAGTGTCTCCATATCTGCGCTTACCATCTCGCCACACGCTTGCTCAAGCAGCGTAAGCCGCTCGATGCAGAAGCTTATACAGCTTTGCTCGGAAGTGCAGAAGCCGACTTCCGTCAGGCAGACCGACACGTGGTTCATGCCATGGTCAACTGCCTGGAATATATCACGGGAAGCGACAGCCCCTATGCCGAACATACAGCCAGACTGCTGAAAGAGTTCGGTTTGGATGCTTTTTAGGCTATCTATTTGGATACTTTCTTAAAATAATGTAACTTTGCATTTAAATGAAAGATGACGTCAAGGAAGTGGTTCGGTCAGTACTGACTGATTACATCGAAACCAACCATTGCCGGAAGACACCCGAGCGTTTTGCTGTGCTTGACGCCGCATACAGCCTTGGAGGATTCTTCAGAACGGAAGACTTGGTGGAGGAGTTGGCGCAGCGCAATTTTCATGTAAGCCGCGGCACGCTATTCAATTCGCTTCGTCTCTTCGTCGAGCTGCGTCTTCTAATACGCCACCGCTTTCAGAACGGCACCCGTTATGAGGCGTGCTATAAGAACGAGAGCCATTGCCACCAGATCTGCACAGTATGCGGCAAGGCCATAGACGTGGACATACCAGGCATTTCAGACCTCCTGCAGGACGCCAAGATGCGCCGCTTCCGTAAAGACCGCTATGCGCTCTACATTTACGGAGTGTGCTCAGCCTGCCAGCTGAAGGAAAAGCGTAAGCGGGTGGCAATAAAGAACGAAAACAAAAAATAACCGAATCAAAACATTTGATTTTTTATGAATAAAGGAAAAGTAGATGTCCTCCTCGGTCTCCAATGGGGCGATGAGGGAAAGGGAAAGGTCGTAGACGTCCTTACTCCGAAGTATGATGTAATTGCTCGTTTTCAGGGAGGTCCTAACGCAGGACATACCTTGGAGTTCGAAGGCCAGAAGTACGTGTTGCGCAGCATCCCCTCTGGCATCTTCCAGGGTGGTAAGGTCAACATTATAGGTAACGGCGTGGTTCTTGCTCCGGACCTCTTCATGGCAGAGGCAAAGGATTTGGAGAAGAGCGGTCACGACCTCAAGGAGCGCCTCCATATCTCAAAGAAGGCACATCTTATCATGCCTACACATCGCGTACTCGACGCAGCCATCGAGGCTTCAAAGGGAAAGAACAAGGTGGGCACCACTGGTAAGGGCATCGGCCCTACTTATACAGACAAGGTAAGCCGTACCGGTCTGCGTGTGGGCGACATCCTCGAAAACTTCCAGGAGAAGTATGAGGCACACAAGGCCGCACACCTCAAGCAGATTGCAGCCCTCGGCTATACAGACTTCGACATCACAGAGGTGGAGAAGGCATGGATGGAAAGCATCGAGTATATCAAGCAGTTCCACATCGTAGACAGCGAGCACGAGATCAACAAGATTCTCCGTTCTGGCAAGGACGTTCTTTGCGAGGGAGCACAGGGCACAATGCTCGACGTAGACTTCGGCTCATATCCCTTCGTTACTTCTTCCAACACAATCTGCGCAGGCGCTTGCATCGGTCTCGGCATCGGTCCTAACCGCATCGGCAACGTCTACGGTATCATGAAGGCATACTGCACACGCGTGGGTGCTGGTCCTTTCCCCACAGAGCTCTTCGACGCTACTGGCAACAAGATTCGCGACCTCGGTCACGAGTATGGCGCTGTGACAGGACGTGAGCGCAGATGCGGATGGTGCGACCTCGTACAGCTCAAATACTCTATCATGATTAATGGCGTTACAGAGCTTATCATGATGAAGAGCGACGTGCTCGACACATTCCCCACCATCAAGGCATGCGTGGCTTACAAGCTGCAGGACGGAACGCAGACCACAGACCTTCCTTACGAGCTGGAGGGCGTTGAGCCTATCTACAAGGAGTTTAAGGGATGGAACGTGGATATGACATCATTCACATCTGAGGACCAGTTCCCCGCAGAGTTCAAGGCTTACATCGACTTCCTTGAGGAATATCTCGAGACTCCTATACGCATTGTCTCAATCGGTCCGGACCGCGAGCAGACAATCGTACGCAAGTAACATCTAAGACATTATATGGCAAAAACAAGCATACCCAAAGGTACGCGCGACTTCTCTCCTGAGGAGATGGCGAAGCGTAACTACATCTTCGACACCATACGTGGCGTATACGCTCTGTACGGATTCCAGCAGATCGAGACTCCTGCCATGGAAACTCTGCAGACCCTCTTGGGCAAGTATGGTGAAGAGGGCGACAAACTGTTGTTTAAGATTCTCAATTCCGGTGACTATCTCTCAAAGATAGACGACGAGCAGCTGCTTCAGCGCGACTCTCTTCACCTTGCCTCAAAGCTCTGTGAGAAGGGACTCCGTTATGACCTTACCGTGCCTTTCGCACGCTATGTCGTACAGCATAGAGAGGAGATACAGCTGCCTTTCCGTCGCTTCCAGATTCAGCCCGTGTGGCGTGCAGACCGTCCGCAGAAGGGCAGATACCGCGAGTTCTATCAGTGTGATGCTGACGTAGTGGGATCTAACTCGCTTCTTAACGAGGTGGAGCTCATCCAGATTATGGACACGGTATTCACCAAGTTCGGAATACGCGTGGCAATCAAGATCAATAACCGCAAGATTCTTACCGGAATAGCTGAGGTTATCGGTGAGGCAGAGAAGATTGTGGACATCACGGTGGCTATTGACAAGCTGGACAAGATCGGACTGGACGGCGTAAACGCTGAGTTGCGTTCCAACGGCATTTCTGATGAGGCTGTGGAGAAGCTCCAGCCGATTATCGCCATGACCGGCACCAATGAGGAGAAGCTTCAGGTTATTGCAGATCTGCTTGCTTCTTCAGAGACAGGTATGAAGGGAGTGGAGGAGACACGCTTCATCCTTGAGAAGGCTGCCAAGTGCGGCATCCGCAATACTCTCGAGCTTGACCTTACACTCGCTCGTGGCCTTAACTATTACACGGGAGCCATCTTTGAGGTTAAGGCGCTCGACTATGCCATCGGTTCGATTACTGGTGGTGGACGCTATGACAATCTTACTGGCATCTTCGGAATGCCTGGACTTAGCGGAGTGGGCATCTCGTTCGGTGCAGACCGCATCTACGACGTGCTTTGCGGCCTTGATCTTTATCCCGAGCAGACCACATGCGGCACTCAGGTGCTTTTCATTAACTTCGGCGAGGCTGAGGCTGACTATTGCCTGCCGATGCTCGGAAAGTGTCGTGAGGAAGGCATTCGTGCCGAAATCTATCCGGACAGCGCGAAGATGAAGAAGCAGATGGCTTATGCCAACTCGAAGAACATCCCCTTCGTGGTGCTTGCTGGCGAGTCGGAGATTGCCGACAACAAGTTCACTCTCAAGAACATGACCACAGGCGAACAGAAGCTTGTAACAGCAGACGAGCTTGTTGAGGCTGTGAAGTAACCATACTTTTTTATTGCGTTGTGGATTTGACGCAGATAATGACTGACAAAGCGGAAACGTGTCAAGATAGGAGTCGAGGAATTCCATTTTGATGTGTTTCCGTTTTTTGTGTTCCTGCTATTCATTGGTTGTTGGGCGTCTTAGTTAAACAATTTGATTGTGCTGCAAAGTTAGTATATATGTTCCAACGTTGCAATAGTTGTCCCCCGGGGCGTGTAAAGTTGTCCTCCATGACGTGAAAAGTGGCGCTGCGCAAATTGCTAACTCCTAATTCATCTTGTCATCTTGTCATCTTGTCATTTTGTCATTTTGTCAAAATGAAAAAGCGAAAGTGCTTGTCAGACTCCTATAGTATAATATATAAAATGCATATTATACTATAGAGCCAAATAACCAACATTCAGAGAATGATTTTGACAAAATGACCAAATGACAAGATTGTGTTCTTGTTTATTCGTGATGATAGCTCTCGCCCTTAATGATGGTGCAGGCACGATAGAGCTGTTCGGTGAATATCAGGCGGACCATCTGGTGTGAGAAGGTCATGCGTGAGAGAGAGATTTTTTCGTTGGCACGCTGATATACAGCGTCTGAGAAGCCGTAGGGACCTCCGATGACGAAGACCAGTCGGCGTGCTGTCTGCATCTTCTTCTGCAGCCATGCAGCCGTCTCCATGCTGGTGCGCTCCGCTCCGTGCTCGTCAAGAAGCACTACGGTGTCAGAGGGTTGCAGTTGGCGCAAGATAAGCTCGCCTTCAGCCTTTTTCTGCTCCTCCTCGCTGAGGTTCTTGGTGTTTTTCAGCGCAGGGATGGTGTTGATGGAGAAGGAGAGATAATGTGTTATCCTGTCTGCGTAATCAGCTATACCTGTAGCGAAGAGCTTGTCCGTGGTCTTGCCCACAAGTATGAGTTCAGCCTTCATATTCCTCCTTCCGCTTAGGGTTCATCGGAAACCATCCTTTCTTCACTCTTTGCTTCTGTTCGAACAGCTCGCCTATGCTCCACAGGCACGAGGCTCCCAACACTCCGAGAAGTGAGGAGATTATGACGTTGGCAATGAGCATTGAACCGATGATGAAGGCGATGCCCGCAAGAAGGAAAATCCACCACAGGCGTACTCCGAAATAATATTCCATCTTAATGACGATGGGGTGGAACAGTCCGATAACCAAAAAAGTGCTGACGGCTATCGAAAGTCCTGTTAAATGTATGTTCTCCATATTAATATACGTGTTATGGTGCAAAATTATAAAAAATATTGAACTTGCGGGAGTGGAAGGGCAAAAAAGAATCGAAAATATTTTGTCGGTCGGCTGAAAATAGGTAACTTTGCACCCGCTTATAAAAATATAGCTTATCAAAAATAGTTTAATGAAGAATGACAAAATGAAAAACCAGTACCGCGTGAATGAGCAAATTCGCGTTCGGGAAGTACGTATAGTTAGTGACGGCGAATCAACAGTGATGCCTACGCGTCATGCTTTGGACATGGCAAGAGAGCAGGGTGTCGACCTGGTTGAAATATCTCCCAATGCCCAGCCGCCAGTTTGTCGTCTCATTGACTACAGCAAGTTCCTTTATCAGCAGAAGAAGCATGCAAAGGAAATGAAAGCTAAGCAGGCAAAGGTTGAAATCAAGGAGATTCGTTTCGGACCTCAGACTGATGCTCACGACTATAACTTCAAGCTTAAGCATGCTCAGGAATTCCTTTCTGACGGCAATAAGGTGAGAGCTTATGTGTTCTTCCGCGGTCGCTCAATCCTTTTCAAGGAGCAGGGCGAGGTGCTGTTGCTCCGTTTCGCCAACGATTTGGAGGAATACGGAAAGGTGGAGCAGCTTCCGAAGCTCGACGGTAAGAAGATGTTCCTCTATCTGGCTCCGAAGAAGACTGGTGCCGTGAAGAAGAGCCAGCAGAAGATGGACCGCGAGAAGAGAGAGGCTGACGCCAACGCCAAGAAGGAAGAGGCTGTAAACACAGAGATGCCGGCAAACGGTGGTCTGCTCGCAAACGCTAAGGTGAGCGAGGCAGCACTCAAGGCTCTGAAGGGCGAGGAATAAGAAAAGACGTTCCTTGCGTCAGACAAGAAAGACCATAGTATAGAAAAATGTGCGTAACGCCTTGGTATATGCGTTGCCACAATATATTAATAAATTAAATAACAAAAAAATGCCAAAAGTTAAGACAAACTCCGGTGCAAAGAAGAGATTCCGCTTTACCGGAACCGGTAAGATCAAGCGTCATCACGCTTACCACAGTCACATTCTGACTAAGAAAACAAAGAAGCAGAAGAGAAACCTGGTTCACCAAGCAATTGTTGATAACAGCAACCTCAAGCAAGTTCGTGACTTGCTTTGCCTTCGTTAATTTCACTAGTCAAACATTTAAAGGAAAAGAAAAACTATGCCAAGATCAGTAAATCACGTTGCTTCAAAAGCAAAGAGAACAAGAATCCTTAAGTTGACCAAGGGTTACTATGGTGCAAGAAAGAATGTTTGGACAGTTGCGAAGAACACTTGGGAGAAGGGTCTCACATACGCTTACCGTGACCGCCGTAACAAGAAGCGCAACTTCCGCGCATTGTGGATCCAGCGTATCAACGCTGCTGCTCGTCTCGAGAACATGACCTATTCTACACTTATGGGTGCACTCCACAAGGCTGGTATCGAGATCAACCGCAAGGTCCTCGCTGACCTCGCTGTTAACAATCCTGAGGCTTTCAAGGCTATCGTAGCTAAGGTAAAGTAATCTGAGGATTATAAAAAGCAAGAAATAAAGAAAAGGATGGAATTGGGTTTTCGCTCAGTTTCCATCCTTTTCTCGTTTTTTTATCTATCAACTTACTTCATTCTGACTATTCTGATGCCTGTCTGGCTTGGGTGGCGCTGCATGTATTGATAGAGCGTCATCGGTTCTTCCACCACTTTCTTGTGTATCTGCGAGGCATTGAGCATGTGCAGCCCGTCCTTGTGCCACACGGCAATGCCGATGTGTGACGTGTCGAGTCCCTTCTTGGAGGTGGTGATGGCTATGATGTCGCCGTCCTTTATGGTGGAGCGGAAGAGGCTGGTGTTTCGGATGGAGGCTTTAGGGATGTAGCGATATTTTCTTCCGCTAAGTTCGCGTTCTCTTTGTGCTATTGTCTTGATGTCCTCGGGCGAATCCTTGAGCATCGGGTAAAGAGAGACGTGCGTGGTCATGAAGTCAATCCGCAGAAGCTGTTCGGATGTGAACGGAGGGGTGGGGGATTGCAGCTCGTGTACGTATCCCTTCTTTGTGTTCTCCTCTATCCATTGTGTGAAGTAATGCTGGCGTGCGGCGTACGTCACTTCGCCGTTCGCATATCTGAGAAGGCGCAGCTGATTCTTATAGTCGTCGTAGGAGGTGCGGCTGTTAGTCACGTAAAGATAGATGGCCATGGTGTTCTCCACGTATGTGGTGCAGTCGAGCTGTCGTGCGTTGATGACGAGGCGTTCTTTGCCTTCTGTCTCCAATGTCTTAGCCATGTAGGGTGTGCCGAGGAATTTCCTTGCTATGTGAAGGATTAGCTTGGAACGTCGGTCCTCCTTGCTGACAGAAGCGTTCTTGCAAAGCTCTTTATAGTAAGCTTCAGAATCCTTTATTATGGACGTGATGATGACGGCGTCTTTGTCTGCAGGCTTTGTAGATGCGTCGTTGGGTGCTGGCTTTGCTGGAGCCGGTTTGACAGTCACGGGAGCTGCTGGCTTCTGCTGCGCATTGGTCTTGTTGCTGTCGGAACATGCTGTGAGCAAGAGAGTGCTCATAGCTATGAGGAATGATTTGGTTATCATATTGTTTTTGTGGTGTTAGTCTTTTTTCTTTTCTTTATTTCATTTTGCCGAAGTTGAATCCTATATACAGATTTATGTTGCCGAAGGTGGTGTTGGTGCGGAACTGCGACTTACGGTAATTGTAAGTATGGAAGATGGCGCTTATGCCGTAATACCACTTCATGTTGTTCCATACCAGTCCGAGTCTGCCTACTCCGTCGAGGTTGAAGTTGTGGAACGAGAAGTCGCGGAAGTTCAGAATCTCGTTGTCTTTCTCGCTACTTGCGCCCTTGTAGCCAATGGCAGCCGAGAGCGAGATGGCAGCCAGCCAGTTATGAGCGAACACCCAGTTGTAAGCGTAACCTCCGGACAGGGAAATGTCGGTATAGTTGATTTTCTTCTTGTCGGGTCCTTCGCTCATGTATCTGCTTGCCACGTCCTCGCCCAGCTTGTCAGAGACGATGGAATAGAGCTTGTCCCAGTCTATGCTGAGCGAATGCTTGGTGTAGCCTATTCCGCACAGAGCCGAACCGCTTGAGCGGCGTTGTATGGTGGACTGGCTGAAGGCGGCAGGATAAGAGAATCGCTTATGATTGAAAATATAGTATAAGTTGAAACCCTTGATGCCTACGTTGATGCCGTCGTACGATACGCCGTTGAGAGGCTCGGTGTTTATCACACGATCATGGTCGAGATAGGCGTGCTTTATGCGATAGTCGTTGCCGGTCTTGCGGTAGAAGAGGTCGATGCCAATCTGCGAACTGTAGAGCGAGAGGTCGAACTCCTGCTTGTTGTTGCCGTTGCGGAGGTGCTTGACGTCGAGTGTGTAACCGAGGAACAGCCATCTCCAGCCGACGTAGGGACCAATCTTGATGGACGGCTGCGGGGAAAACATAAAGTCGTTGCCGCTTCCGGAGCTGATGGTGTACGACTCATACGTGTTGGTGTTCTGCATCATGAACGTGAAATTGTATTTCTGCGGCTCGATGTAGTTGGTGTCCACCCTGCTGAAGTTCTTTACCACCTTGTATGTCGACTTCATCAATCGCTTGAAAAACGGCTCACGCTTAGTGCGCTCAGATATTTCCGAGCGTACTATAGTGTCGCTGTCAGCCGTCATGGCCAACGTGTCCGTGTCTGCCTTTTGTGCAGACATCTGGATGTACGGAAGCGCTGAAATCGCCAGTAAGATGAGTCGTTTTGTCACGTATATAGTGTTCTTTTGGTTGGATATGGTCTTTGTTTAGAGCTTGCCGAGTATGCGGTCCATCACCCAGTTGACGGGAGTGGCGCTCACGCTCGTGCATTCGCAAATGCCAATGCCCTGCAGATGCTCTATGACGGAGCGGATGATGGGCAGCTGTACGTAAGGCGGATTGGGAACGACGATGCTGCTTCTGCCTTCGCTCGTTACAAGCTGTATGGGGCTGTAGTTGTAGACGGAGAAGGAGAGCATTCCTTTCTCGCCGATGACCTCTATGCGGTCTTCCTTGGCGCTCTGATGGCCCACGAAACACCATGAGCCGCTGCCTGGCAGACCGTTCTCAAAGTAGAAACAGGCGCTTATTGTGTCCTCTGCCTTGTAGAGCTTTGCCATGTTAGAGCAATAGCCGTGTGCGCGTGTTATTACGCCGAAGATGTCCTGTATCAGGTCGAGCTGATGAGGGGCAAGGTCGTAGAAATAGCCTCCTCCTGCGATGTCGGGTTGCAGGCGCCAAGGTAGCGAACCGTTGCTCTTATAGTCAAGGTCGCGTGGCGGAACGGAGAACCTTATCTGTACGTTGGCAGGCGTGCCGATGGCTCCGGACTGGATAATCTGCTTCACCTTCTGGAAGTAAGGCAGGTAACGTCTGTAATAAGCCACGAAGCAAGGCACGCCGGTCAGCTCGCTTATGCGATTGATTCGTGCGCAGTCCTCGTAGCTTGCAGCGAGAGGCTTCTCTATGTAGACGGGCTTGCCTGCCTTCATCGCCATGATGGCGAAAGTGGCGTGGCTGGACGGCGGCGTGGCTATGTAGATGGCGTTTATCTCCGGGTCGTTAATGAGCTCAAGAGGGTCAGTATACCATTTTTTTATGTTATGTCTTTTAGCGTACGACTCAGCCTTCTCGGCGTTGCGGCTCATAACTGCCACAACGTGCGAACCGGGCACCTCGTTAAAGGCAGGTCCCGACTTCTTCTCGGTCACTTCGCCGCATCCAATGAATCCCCATCCTATTTCTTTCATGATAAGTGTTTGTATATAATAATGTGTTGTCGTTATGTTGTGGTTTTGTTGCTTAGGCGTGTTCTTCCAGCCATCTGTCGATAAGCATTCGTGCCAGGCTCAGCTTCTCTGGAATGGTGGGAAGCGCGTCCTTATGGAACCATCCTCCCTTGGAAAGCTCCGATTCCTGCAGTTTCAGCTCTCCGCTCTCGTATTCGGCGAAGTAGCCCACCATCAGACCGCAAGGGTAGGGCCAAGGCTGCGACTTGAAGTAGCGGAGATTCTTTATCTTGAGCGACGTCTCCTCCATGACTTCTCTCTGTACGGCTTCCTCAAGCGATTCTCCCGTCTCGACGAATCCGGCTATGCAACCGTAGAAGTCCGTCTTGAAATTCTTTGCGTGGACGAGGAGCAGATTGTCACCCTTGTTGATGAGGACGATGATGGCTGTGGCAAGGAGAGGCCACGAGAGCTTGCCGCATTTAGGGCAGACCTTCGAAATTTCCGTGTTCATAACCAGCTTTTCGCCGCAACGTCCGCAGTATTGGGTGTTGATGTCCCAATATAGCAGCTCGTGGCATTTTCCCGCTTTCTGATAAAGCTCAGGAGAAAGCTTGTAGTAAGACTTGCGCAAGTCGCACCATTCATATCCGGCAGAATCGACATTTTCAGACATTTCCAAGGCGTTGACGAGTGTGCCGTCAGCCATAGGCGTTACGTTCAGTACGTGTGCCCCTTCGTTCAAGCAGAACGGGCATGAATCTCCAAAAGGAATGGTGTAAGTTCCGTCTGCTGTTTGTTTCAGCAGGACGTCGTTTTTATGAAAGACAAACCAATAATTCATAAGTGTGATATTTGTGGTACAAAAGTAGGATATTTTATTGAGAAACGCATCAAAAAAAGTAAAAATACGTGCTCCTTTCTTGCGTACGTCGATTATTTTTGTACCTTTGCACGTGTAATCTTTCATAGACGATCATGACTTTAGTTATTGTAACCATAATTCTTCTGAGCTATATCTTAATAGCTACCGAGAAATTCACCAATATAAGCAAAGCCGCCGTTGCAATCTTCGTTGGAACGCTGGTTTGGATTCTCTATGTGGGTTACGGAATGGACTTCGTAACGAGCCATCATTCTTCAGAATATGCCAATTTTTTGGCTTTACGCCCTTCTTCCTCGGTTGAGGTGAAGAACTTCATAGCACAGAACATCTTCCTCAGATACGTAGGCAAAGCCTCCGAGGTGGTGTTGTTCCTGCTCTCCACTATGGCAATAACGGAGATATTGGTGAACAACGGCTGCTTCGACTTTCTTACGCGACTGATACGGACGCGCCATAGCAAACGCATGCTATGGATTGTTTCTGCCCTGACGTTTGTCATCTCTGCCAATCTGGACAACCTTACCACTACGGTAATAATGCTGACCGTGATGCACGGAGTGGTGGTGAAGCAGAAGCAACGCATACTTATGGGTTGTGCCATTGCCATTTCGGCAAACTGCGGTGGCGCTCTGACCGTAATCGGTGATCCTACGGGATTGGTGTTGTGGAATACGGGAGCCGTGACAGCCACCAATTACTCGATGACTCTTGCTGTTCCCTGCCTTGTGGCATGGGCGTTGCCGGTATGGTGGATCGGCAGGATGCTGCCGCCACATGTGGAGGTGGAGAACATGATGCTCACGTATCGTGGAGACGATGCCAACGTGAAGACTTGGCAGCGCATTCTGATGCTTATGATAGGTATAGGCGGTCTTTGGTTTATACCTACATTCCATAACATTACGAAGCTCAGTCCGTTTGTAGGTGCGTTGTGCGTGGTGGCTGTGCTTTGCGTTGTAAATGAAATAATAACGCGCAAGTCGCTAAATCCAGAGGAGAAGGTGAAACGCAGAGGTCTGCGTGCCCTTCAGTATGACGTGATGCAGATGATACTCTTCGTGTTGGGCATCATGCTTACCGTCGGCGTGGTTTGCGAGACGGGTATTGCGGACAGCATAGAAGGTTGGCTGAAAGACTATTGTTCGGACGCTTTGGTGCTGGGACTGATTGCTCAGGCTGCCAGCTCCGTGCTCGACAATTTCGTCACGTCGGTTTCGGTGCTCTCTGTTTCTGCCCCGACTTTGTTGGGTGATGGAGCGGATATGGCTTCGAAGGCAGACCTCGGACTCTGCTGGAAGGCAATAGCTTTCTCGTCTTCCGTAGGCGGAAACATCTTGTGTATAGGCAGTATGAGCGGACTGGCGCTTATGAAGATAGAACGCATAAAACTCGGCTGGTATTTGCGTAATGTGGGTTGGGTGGCGATGATAGGCTCCGTGCTCGGCCTTCTGATAATGAACTTTTTACTACAATAATACATTAACTATGGCAAGAATTCAAACAATAGGAATTTTGACCTCGGGTGGTGATGCCCCAGGTATGAACGCTGCTATACGTGCGGTAACCCGTGCAGGCATCTGTAACGGTTATAAGATTAAGGGTATCTATCGCGGATACGACGGTCTTATCAACGGTGAAATAGAAGACTTCACTACAGAGAATGTTAGTGGAATAATCATGTCTGGAGGAACCATACTTAAGACTGCCCGCTCAAAGGAATTTATGACCGATGAGGGTAAGGAGAAGGCTTACCAGCAGATGCAGGAGCATGGCATAGACGCTCTTGTCGTGATTGGCGGAAACGGATCGCTGACCGGTGCTATGGAGTTTGCACGTAAGTATGATGTATGTTGCATCGGTTTGCCCGGAACCATAGATAACGACCTTTACGGAACCGACTCGACAATCGGATATGACACCACTATGAACACCATCGTGGAGTGTGTGGACCGCATCCGCGATACGGCGCAGAGCCATGAGCGCATCTTCTTCATAGAGGTGATGGGACGCGACGCAGGATTCCTTGCTCAGAACAGCGCTATCGCAAGTGGAGCAGAGGCTGCCATCATTCCGGAGGATTCAACCGACGTGGACCAGTTGGCTCGATTCATGGAGCGAGGCATCCGTAAGTCGAAGAAGAGCTGTATTGTAATAGTATCGGAAAGCCCCAAGTGTGGCGCTATGTTCTATGCAGAACGTGTAAAGAAGGAATTCCCGCAGTTCGACGTACGCGTGTCAATCCTTGGTCACTTGCAGCGTGGCGGTCGTCCGAGCGCTCATGACCGTATCCTTGCTTCCAGAACAGGCGTAGGTGCGATAGAGGCCATTCAGCAGGGACAGCGCAACGTGATGATAGGCGTTCGCAACAACGAGATTGTTTATGTGCCGCTGAGCGAAGCTATCCGAAGCGATAAGCCGTTCGACCGTAAGCTCATTAAGGTGCTTGACGAGCTGAGCATATAACGTCTTTGTCCGATTTGCACTAAAATATTGGTACTTTTAAGAGCATTTGTAGCGATTTTATTTTTTATGTAAAATATTGTTGTTATATTTGCAGCGCATAAAAAAACTAATAATAAATAAAATCTATATGTCACAAATCAACGGTCGCATCTCGCAGATTATCGGCCCGGTTATCGACGTTTACTTCGATACAGCCGGAAAGAACCCTGAAGAGGTGTTGCCTAAAATTCACGAAGCTCTGAAGCTTAAGCGTCCTAACGGACAGGAGCTTATCATTGAGGTGCAGCAGCACATCGGCGAAGATACCGTACGCTGCGTCGCAATGGACAATACCGACGGATTGCAGCGTGGCTTGAAGGTTGTTCCGACAGGCAATGCCATCATGATGCCGGCAGGTGAGCAGATCAAGGGTCGTATGATGAACGTCATCGGTCAGCCTATTGACGGTATGAGCACGCTCAGCATGGAGGGTGCTTATCCTATCCACCGTGAGGCGCCCAAGTTTGAGGATCTTTCCACACACAAGGAGATGCTCGCAACGGGTATCAAGGTCATTGACCTTCTGGAGCCTTACATGAAGGGTGGTAAGATTGGTCTGTTCGGCGGTGCAGGTGTGGGTAAGACCGTGCTTATCATGGAGCTTATCAACAACATCGCCAAGGGTCATAACGGTTATTCGGTATTCGCCGGAGTTGGTGAGCGTACTCGTGAGGGTAATGACCTTATCCGAGACATGCTCGAGTCAGGCGTTATCAAGTACGGCGACAAGTTCAGAAAGGCAATGGAGGAAGGCAAGTGGGACTTGTCTCTCGTTGACCAGGAAGAGCTTAAAAAGAGCCAGGCCACACTTGTCTATGGACAGATGAACGAGCCGCCTGGAGCACGTGCTTCCGTGGCTTTGTCAGGTCTGACAGTTGCAGAGGAATTCCGCGATCATGGTGGAAAGGACGGCGAAGCAGCCGACATCATGTTCTTCATCGACAATATCTTCCGTTTTACTCAGGCAGGTTCTGAGGTGTCCGCCCTTCTCGGTCGTATGCCTTCAGCCGTAGGTTATCAGCCGACACTTGCCAGCGAGATGGGACAGATGCAGGAGCGTATTACTTCTACAAAGAAGGGATCAATTACTTCGGTACAGGCAGTATATGTGCCTGCTGACGACTTGACTGACCCGGCACCTGCAACAACCTTTACTCACCTTGACGCCACAACAGAGCTTTCGCGTAAGATTACGGAGCTTGGCATTTATCCTGCCGTAGATCCTCTGGGTTCTACATCACGTATCCTCGACCCGCTGATTGTGGGTAAGGAGCACTATGAGTGCGCCCAGCGCGTTAAGCAGATTCTTCAGCGCTATAAGGAACTTCAGGACATCATCGCCATCCTTGGTATGGACGAGCTTTCTGACGAGGACAAGCTGACCGTGAACCGTGCACGTCGAGTGCAGCGTTTCCTTTCTCAGCCGTTCGCCGTGGCAGAGCAGTTCACAGGCGTTAAGGGTGTGATGGTTTCTATTGAGGACACCATCAAGGGCTTCAACATGATTCTCGACGGCGAGGTGGACAACCTTCCGGAGCAGGCATTCCTTAACGTAGGTACGATCGAGGATGCCATCGAGAAGGGTAAGAAGCTTCTTGAGGCAGCTAAGGGATAATCCGCTTCACACTTAATACTTGTAAGAATATGAGTTTGAATCTAAGAATCGTCTCTCCTGAGAAAGTGGAGTTTGTAGGAACGGTGGACCGCGTGGTCGTGCCGGGCGCAAGTGGTGAATTCGAGATACTTACCAATCACGCTCCTATTATCTCTACACTCGATAGCGGACGTATCACATTTTTTGACTCAGAAGGCGAGCATGAGGTGAAGGCAATGGGTGGTTTCGTTGAGGTGCAGAAAAACAACGTAAACATTTGTGTTGAACTTTAATGAAACCCGGTTGACATGTTGAAAAATACAGAGATAGCAAAACTTAGCCGACGTTATGTCGTGCAGACTATTTTAGCTGTAGTGGTACTGTCGTTGGCTGTACTTTCCCTGCAGATGTTCGCTCATGTTGACGGACTTGTCCCGCCTCTTGTAGTGAGTGCATTGTTCGCCCTTGTGGTGGAGCTTGCCGACATATTCTTATGGAAAAGGATAGCCGTGGCAAATCAGAATATGCTTCCGACATTCTTTTCGGCCGTGTCCGGCTTCCGTATGTTGTTGGCTCTCTTCACGCTTGTAGGATGCTACATTGCCGTAGGTCGCGATGCGATGCTCGAATACTGTCTGGTGTTTATGGTTTTCTATTTATGGATGATTGTCCACCATTCGGCATTCTTCTCGCACGTCTCCAATTCGCATACTGAGTGTGACAAAGATAATAAATAAACGATAATGAAACAGATAAAGTCATTATTACTTCTCTTGGTATTGGCATTGATGCCAGCCTTCGCCTTTGCAGGAGGGTCCCATGGAGAGGAGGGCAAGTCGCTCGATATTCCGTCTACGGTACTTGAGCACCTGTCTGACTCTTATGAGTGGCACATCGCTTCCTATGAGGGCAAGAGTCTGAGCATTCCGTTGCCGATAATCGTCAGAAGTTCAAGTACAGGCGAGTGGTCGTTCTGCACAGAGCATACCTTGCCGAAGAATTTCTTCTTCGACGAGGAACATCATGGCAAGATCTATGAGAAAATGCCTGATGGCTCGAAGGTGCGTCCCATCGACCTTAGCATCACGAAGACTGTGGCACAGATCTGGATTGTGGTTTTCGTGCTGCTGGGAATATTCATCCCATGCGCCCGCTGGTATAAGAACAAGGACGAGAGAAGTGAGGCTCCTGGCGGATTTGTCGGTATGATGGAGATGTTCGTCATGACAATCTATGACGACGTGATAAAGGCGTCGATAGGCGAGAAGCGTTTCAAGCCCTTCGCACCATATCTGCTCACGGTGTTCTTCTTCATCTTTACGACGAACCTTCTCGGTTTGCTCCCGATATTCCCGGGTGGTGCCAATGTGACGGGTAACATCAACGTGACGTTCTTCCTCGCCATCTGCACCATGATTGCCATCAATCTCTTTGGCAATAAGGAGTATTGGAAAGATATCTTCTGGCCTCACGTACCGGTATTCCTCAAGGCTTATCCGGTGCCTTTGATGCCAGTCATCGAGTTCTTCGGTGTGTTCACCAAGCCGTTCGCTCTAATGGTCCGTCTCTTTGCCAACATGATGGCAGGTCACGCAATCATCCTGAGCTTCACATGCGTCATCTTCCTCGGATGGTCGATGGGCGTGGGCTACGGTATAGGTTTGAACCTCGTAAGTGCCATAATGATGCTCTTCATGAACTGTCTTGAAGTGCTTGTGGCATTCATTCAGGCTTATGTCTTCACCTTGTTGAGCGCCGTGTTCATCGGTCTGGCTCAGAAGGAAGAGGAGGCAGAGGCTTAACAACAGAATAAACAATAAAAAAATAACAACTTAAAAAAATTAAACAACTATGATTATTTCATCACTTTTGGCTGCTGAAGGTCTGGCACAGCTGGGCTGCGGTCTCGGAGCAGGTATTGCAGTAATTGGCGCAGGTTTGGGTATTGGTAAGATTGGCGGCAGCGCAATGGACGCTATTGCACGTCAGCCCGAGGCTTCAGGCAAGATTCAGACAAACATGATTCTTACTTCAGCTTTCGTTGAGGGTTGTGCATTGTTCGCTATCGTAGCTTGTGCCTTCCTTATCAAGTAAGGAGTTGCACTCTTACGTAATAGCAACAAAGAGTTCGTAAAATATTGCAAATGGATTTTAGTACATTGCCATCAATATTAACTCCTGACCTTGGACTCCTCTTTTGGATGCTTCTTGCATTCCTTGTGGTGTTCTTCGTGCTCGCCAAGTTCGGCTTCCCGGCTATTATCGGGATGGTGGAGAAGCGCAAGAAGTACATCGACGAGAGTCTGTCCAAGGCGCAGAAGGCCGCTGCCCAGCTGGAGAACATCAAGCAGGAGAGCGAGTCGATGCTTCAGGAAGCACGTGGAAAGCAGGCCGCCATTCTCAAGGAGGCTGCTGCTACACGTGAGGCTATCGTGGCACAGGCACAGGAGAAGGCTCGTGAAGAGAGCGCCCGCATCATCAATGATGCCAAGGCAGAGATTGAAAGCCAGAAGCAGGCTGCAATCAGCGAGATTCGCCAGCAGGTAGCTGCGTTGAGTGTTGAGATTTCGGAGAAGGTCTTGCGCCAGAAGCTCAATACAGATAAGGCACAGATGGATTACATTAACCAGATGCTTGATGAAGTTACAGCTAATAATAAATAAGAGTAAGCTATGGATTTAGGATTAATATCGGTCAGATATGCACGCGCCTTGCTCAAGGCGGGCATTGAGGCTAAGGAGGCCGACAAGGTGTATGCTGACATGCAGACCCTTGCTCACAGCTACTCCACGACGCCTGCGCTGAGGGTTACGATAGATAATCCCATGCTCTCAAAGAAGCAGAAGGAGAGTCTGCTCCTCGCAGCAGCTGCTGGAGGAACATGCGACTTGACAAAGCGTTTTGTCGCCCTTGTGCTCAAAGAAGGCCGTGAGAGTATCATGCAATTCATCGCCAACTCGTTTGTTACTCTGTACAGAAAGCATAACAATCTAATCGGTGCTAAACTAACGACTGCCTGCACCATCGACTCCGTTACGGAGCAGAAGATGCGACAGTTGGTTGAGGGAAGGACAAATGGCACAGTTGAGTTCCAGACAGAGGTTAATCCTAACATCATTGGCGGATTCGTACTTGAGTACGACACCTATCGTATGGATGCCAGCGTGAAGAAACAGCTCAATGCCATTCTGTCACAGCTTAATTAATTAACTTTTAAAGAAGTATGTCAGATAAAATAAAACCAAGCGAAGTGTCACAGGTGCTTCTCGAACAGCTGCAGGGCATTAACAACAGCCAGCAGTTTGACGAGGTGGGTACTGTGCTTGAGGTCGGCGATGGTGTGGCCCGTATATACGGACTCCGCAACGCTGAGGCCAACGAGCTTCTCGAGTTCGAGAACGGCACTATGGCTATCGTAATGAACCTCGAGGAGGACAACGTTGGTTGTGTGCTTCTGGGTTCTACGGAGGGCATCAAGGAGGGCATGGTCGTTAAGCGTACCAAGCGCATCGCTTCTATCCGCGTCAACGACAATATGCTCGGACGTGTCATCAATCCGCTCGGACAGGCCATCGACGGCAAGGGCGAGATTGACATGACAGGTGCTTTCGAGATGCCGCTCGACCGCAAGGCCCCGGGCGTTATCTATCGCCAGCCGGTAAAGGAGCCTCTGCAGACTGGTATCAAGTCTGTAGACTCGATGATTCCTATCGGCCGTGGCCAGCGTGAGCTTATCATTGGCGACCGTCAGACTGGTAAGACTGCCATCGCCGTTGATACCATCATCAATCAGAAGAGTTTCTACGAGGCAGGCAAGCCCGTTTACTGTATTTATGTGGCTATCGGCCAGAAGGCATCTACTGTTGCCGCTCTCGTCGAGAACCTCAAGCAGCATGGCGCCATGCCTTACACTATCATCGTAGCGGCTACGGCTGCCGATCCTGCTGCCATGCAGTATTACGCACCGTTTGCAGGTGCCGCCATTGGCGAGTACTTCCGCGACCGTGGCTACTCAGCACTCGTTGTCTATGATGATCTTTCAAAGCAGGCTGTTGCTTACCGTGAGGTATCGTTGATTCTTCGTCGTCCTTCAGGACGTGAGGCTTATCCGGGCGATGTGTTCTATCTTCACTCTCGTCTGTTGGAGCGTGCAGCACGTATCAACGATCAGCAGGAGGTGGCAGAACAGATGAATGACCTGCCAGAGTGTATGAAGGGTCATGTAAAGGGTGGTGGTTCGCTTACCGCTCTTCCTATCATCGAGACTCAGGCTGGTGACGTTTCGGCTTATATCCCGACCAACGTTATCTCTATTACCGACGGTCAGATCTATCTGGAGAGCGACCTCTTCAACCAGGGCTTCCGTCCTGCTGTAAACGTAGGTATTTCGGTATCGCGTGTAGGTGGTTCGGCTCAGATTAAGAGTATGAAGAAGGTGGCTGGTACGCTGAAGATTGATATGGCTCAGTATCGTGAGCTTGAGGCTTTCTCTAAGTTCTCAAGTGATATGGACGCCGTTACTGCCATGACCATCGACCGTGGCCGTAAGAACAATCAGCTGCTTATCCAGCCACAGTACACTCCGATGCCCGTTGGCGAGCAGGTGGCCATCATCTATTGCGGAACACATGGCTTGATGCACGACGTGCCCGTTGAGAAGGTGCGTGAGTGTCAGGAGACCTTCCTTGACAAGGTTCGTACTCAGCATGCCGACGTAATTGAGGCACTTGCAAGTGGTAAGATTGACGACTCGCTCACAGCTGTTCTCGAACAGACTATGGCTGATGTAGCAGGTCAGTATAAAAAGTAATAGCTTATGCCGTCACTCAAAGAAATCAAGAACAGACTCACATCAGTCAACAGCACCCGTAAGATTACGAGTGCCATGAAGATGGTGGCTTCCTCTAAGCTCCATCATGCTCAGCAGATGATTGAGAACATGCTTCCCTACGAGACGATGCTTGAGCATATCCTCAAGACTTTCCTCGCTTCTGAGGCTGACGCATCCACGGTTTTCAACGTGGAGCGCCCCGTAAAGCGTGTTGCCTTGGTGGTTTATGCCTCTAACAGCAGTCTGTGTGGTGGATTTAATGCCAATGTCATCCGTCTGCTCCAGCATATAGTTGACGAGTATTCTGAGAAGTTGGGCAAGGACAATATTGTTGTCTACCCGATTGGACGAAAGGTTGCTGAGAAGGCGGCTAAAATGGGGCTTCATGTGGCAGGAGACTTTACAAGTCTTGCAGAAAAGCCGAACGTGAAGCAATGTATTGAAATAGCCCGTGAGATAGGGCAGAAGTTTGTTAGTGGTGATGTTGACCGCGTGGAGATGATTTATCATCATTTCAAGAGCGCCGGTTCGCAGATTCTTACACGCAAGAACTTCCTTCCTATCGACCTTACTGAGGAGTTGAAGCGCGACCGCACTCGTGACCTTAACTCTACTGTAACCTCAAAGGAGGCACAGGAGTATCTTAAGAAGAATGCTTCGGCAGAGGAGCACAAGCAAGAGGAAAACGTACGTCCGCTCAACGATAACTTTCTTGTTGAGCCGGACATGAATACAGTCCTCTCGCAGCTCATTCCCAAGTATCTTCACCTGATGCTCTATACAGCCTTGCTCGACAGCATCGCAAGCGAGCATGCCGCCCGAATGGTGGCCATGCAGACCGCTACAGATAATGCTGATGAGATACTTCGCGAGCTCAATCTTCAGTTCAACAAGAGCCGTCAGCAGGCTATTACTAACGAATTGCTCGATATTGTTGGTGGAAGTATCAACAACTAACACCGAAACATATCCATTTTTAGATGAAGACAATCTGTATGTTCCCAACCTACAGGTTGTCTTCTTTTTTGTACTTGTTTTTAGGAAAAACCTCCAAACATATTTTGTGTTATGTCTTATTTGCCGTAACTTTGCATCTAAACAATATTTACAAATATGTGAAATATGCCCTTTGTCGGGTAAACTAATAAAAACAATATCCTAATCTATGAATTTGAAAGTCCGTTTAGCTCTGATGAACTTCCTGGAGTTCGCAGTATGGGGTTCCTATCTTACGTCCATGGGACAGTATCTCGGTCGTGCAGGTATGGGTGCCGAAATCTCTTGGTTTTATGCGATTCAGGGAATCGTTTCTATCTTTATGCCCACCATTATGGGTGTAATTGCCGATAGGCTTATCCAACCACAGCGTCTGTTAGGTCTTTGTCACCTCATAGCCGGTTGTTTCATGGTCTCGCTTTTCCTTCTCGGCAATGCTTCTCCAAATCCGGACAAGACCCTCTTCATATCGCTTTACACTCTTAGCGTGGCATTCTATATGCCAACGCTTGCTTTATCGAATACTGCCGCTTTTGCCATTCTCAAGTCTGGCGGGCTCGATACCGTAAAGGACTTTCCCCCGATACGAGTTTTTGGAACAGTTGGCTTTATCGCTACAATGTGGTTTGTCAATTGTGCCTTCCTTGATGGAGGCAATTTCGGACTGACATTATCCGAGAATGCTGGCAAATTCCAGTATACGCATCTTCAGTTCCTTGTTTCTGGCATCCTTGGCTTCGTACTCTTCCTTTATTGTTTTACGTTGCCCGAGTGCAAGTTGGCTCCTAAGGCACAGACATCTTTGGCAGAGACTTTAGGCCTGAATGCTTTCTCAATGTTCCGCACCAAGCGTATGGCATTGTTCTTCCTTTTCTCTGCCCTTCTTGGCATGTCGCTTCAGGTGACTAACGGTTATGCCACTCCCTTCATAACCAGCTTCAAGGGCATTCCTGAGATGGCTGATTCGTTTGCTGCCAACAACGCCACCCTCCTTGTGTCTATTAGTCAGATAGCGGAGGCATTGTGTATTCTTCTCATCCCGTTCTTCATGCGTCGTTATGGCATCAAGACCGTGATATGATAGCTATGCTTGCATGGGTATTGCGTTTCGGTTTCTTCGGATTGGGCAATGCCGTATTCCCAGGTGTGGTGCTCTTCATCCTCTCGTGCCTTGTATATGGTGTGGCGTTCGACTTCTTTAATGTTTCAGGCGGACTCTTCGTTGATCAGGAATGTGACGCTTCTGTCCGTGCTTCCGCTCAGGGAATGTTTATGCTCATGACCAATGGGCTTGGAGCTACAGTCGGAACGCTTCTTGCCGGAAAGGTTATCAATCATTACTGTCAATGGGTGGATACTCCGAAGGGCTCGTTCCTTCTTGGCGACTGGCAGACATGCTGGTTCATATTCGCAGCATACGCTTTGGTCGTAGCAGTATTGTTCGGATTAGTATTCAGAACTAAGAAACAGTAAACTCGCTAAAAAGAAACAGTAACTTACTGAAATGAAAGAAATACGATATTTTTATGTTCCTCAAGCCTCCTCCGTTAATGAATTGCCGGAGGAGGAAGCTAAGCATGCCGTTAAGGTGCTTCGTCTGCAGGCAGGCGACACCATTCATATCGTTGACGGCGAGGGTGGCCTTTTTGAAGCGGAAGTGACGATGGCAAGCGGTCGCCATTGCATGTATAACATTATTTCTACTGAACATACCGAAAAGGAATGGAAGGGCAAGATTTGTCTTGGAATCGCCCCTACCAAGATGATGGACCGTATAGAGTGGATGGTGGAGAAAGCCACAGAGATAGGTTTCGATGAAGTGGCGTTCCTCGATTGTCGTTTCTCTGAACGTAAAACCCTGCGTACGGATCGTATAGAGCGTATTGTGGTGTCTGCCATGAAGCAGAGTCATAAGGCCCGCAAGCCAGAAGTTCGTGAACTTCAGTCTTTCCATGATTTTATCCTTGCTCCAAGAGAGGGTCGCAAGTTCATAGCCCATTGTTATGATGAGATTCCCCGTACCGACTTCTTCGATGTGTTGAAGACCATCGATTCTGAAGAAACCGTGACGTTTCTTGTAGGTCCAGAAGGCGATTTCTCCATTGACGAGGTACGTATGGCAATAGACAACGGATATGAACCGATAAGTCTTGGACGTTGCCGATTGCGTACGGAGACAGCCGGACTGAGCGGCGTTATGATGGCGAATCTCTGCAAGCGCTTGCTCTGATATGTGAATCCCCCTTGCTGAAAGGAGGTAAATGAATGACAAATATTAGGTATTATGTCTAAATCGAATAAACTTAAAATCAGTATTTCTGTTTGTCTGTGTGCCATAGCTGCTATAGTCACAGCTTTTCTTTTATGTGGTGGCAGCAATTACACTAACGCCATTCCTTCCAACGCCACAGCTTTGGCACGTCTTGACCTTTCAAAGTCTGAAGATGGAGGAGCCGTTTCTGCCATAAAGAGTCTGCTTGGTGTAGACAATCTCGAAGGTTGCGGATTGGATGCTACAAGCAGCCTATATCTCTTCGAGACCGTTGACGGCAATTTCGGCTTGTGTGGCAAAGTGTCTGATATGGATAAACTGAAGGATTTCTTCAGCTCGCAGTCTTCCAAGGGATTTTGCTCTGAGGTGAAAAAGACGGGCGACTATTATTTTACGGACATTAAGGAATCGTGGTGTGTTGGCTATTCTTCCAATAGCCTCGTGGTTCTCGGTCCCGTGACGGCAGCAGCCATGCCCGATGCCAAGCGCGTTGTTATGCGTCTGCTTGGTCAGAAGAAGGAAAGAAGCGTAGTTAAGAAGCCAATATTCGCCAAGCTTTCTTCCATGGAAAGCCCCTTTGCCTTTGTTGCCCAAGCCCAGGCATTGCCCGAAAAAATTGCTGGTCCATTGTTTATCGGCGCTCCAAAAGGAGCTGATGTTTCGCAGCTTCTTGTTGCTGCCAACGTCTATTTCCATAAACAGCACGTTCTGATAGAAGGAACCCCGTTCTCCTTTGACGAGCAACTTCAGAAGTCGCTTGATGAAGCAGGTAAGGCTTATCGTAAGATAGGCGACTCATATTTTCCCCTTGTGTCGAAGGATGATGCCTTCGCTATGTTCCTTAATGTTAAGGGTGAGGAATTTCTGCCCCTGCTTCAGTCAAATCCTTCCTTCCAGGCGATGCTTGCCGGAGCTAATATGGCCATAGACCTTGATAACATCCTTCGTAGCGTTGACGGCGATTTGTTCTTTGCTGCTGACGGTTTTACTGACAAGCGTGCTGGTTATTCTATCTTCGCTAAGGTTGTGGATTCTCCAAAATGGCTTAAGGATATCGATTATTGGAAAAGTTCCTGCCAAAAGGGTTGCTCCATTTCTGACGATGGCGATAAAGCTTGGATCTATCGTAGTGGCGATGCCAACTTCAGTTTCGGATTAAAGACCAACGATTTCTACGCCACCAATTCGCCCTCAAAGCTCGCATGCCTTGCTGACAAGTCATCAAAGCCCTCCCTTAGTTCGGACATAACTGGCGAGATTCGTAATTCGCGTCTGGCTGTAGTTGTCAATCCCTCTGCCATTGCAGGAACGAATGATGTTGCTGCCAGCATAAGCAACGCCTTTGGAGGAATGAAGACAATAGTATACGTTATGAAGTTTAAATAATTAATATGGATAATATACAGTTCCAGAACGTCGTTCCCCATGTTTTTCAGTCGCGCGATAATAGCGACTCAGAGATATGGGGAAAAGACGTGACCTTTCAGAAAGGACATCTTTATCTGCTCGAGTCGGCGAGTGGTCGTGGCAAGAGCACATTTTGCAGTTATCTGCTTGGATATCGTAACGACTATTCCGGTCAGGTGCTATTTGACGGACACGACACAAGAGCGTTCCGAACCTCACAATGGACAGATGTACGTAAGTCGCATGTAAGCCTACTCTTTCAAGAACTTCGCCTTTTCCCTGAACTTACAGCCTGGGAGAATGTCGAAATAAAGAATCGCCTTACCTCACATACCGCCGCCGAAACCATCCGTCGTTGGTTTGATATGTTGGGCATCGGGGACAAGAAGGACGCTCTTATAGGCGAGATGTCGTACGGCCAGCAGCAGAGAGTGGCGCTCATGCGAGCCCTCGTTCAGCCATACGACTTCATAGTTCTCGACGAACCAATCAGCCATCTTGACGATCAGAATGCTGCTATTATGGGCGAGATAGTTATGGAAGAAGCACGTCGTCAAGGAGCAGGAGTTATAATGACAAGCATAGGAAAGCACATTCCATTGAATTACGAGAAAACAGTAAGATTATGAATTTGATTTGGAAACTGCTGCGGCAGCATATCAGCATCCCGCAGTTTGTGGGATTTTTCTTTGCCAATCTGTTTGGCGTAATGATTGTTCTTTTCGGATTTCAGTTTTATCGTGACATCCTCCCCATATTCACAGGAGAGGACAGTTTCATGAAGTCCAATTATCTCATCATTTCCAAAGCTATCGGTACCGGTAGCACTCTCTCCGGTCGCACGAACACATTTACAGCCTCCGACATCGATGAGCTACAGTCGCAGCCTTTCGTTAAAGGCATCGGACGCTTTGTTTCTGCCGGATATCGTGTGGAAGCATCTATGGGCGTAGAGGGCGTAAATGTGCTCAATTCGGAGCTGTTCATAGAAAGCGTACCAGACCGTTTCGTTGACGTACCGCTTGACAAGTGGCGTTATGAGGAAGGTTCTGACGTTGTCCCCATTATCCTCCCTCGCTCTTACATCACCATGTATAACTTCGGCTTCGCCCAAAGCCATTCGCTTCCGAAGATTAGCGAAGGCCTTGTTGGTATGATAGATTTCAGCATCTTCGTTCATGGAGCAGGTGGCGACCGTCGTTTTAAGGGTAAGGTGATAGGTTTCTCCTCGCGTCTTAACTCCATCCTTGTGCCTGAGCAGTTTATGAAGTGGAGCAACCGCCAGTTTGCACCTGATGCACCTGAAGCTCCGTCGCGTATGATAGTGGAGGTGGACAATCCCACGGACACCAGAGTGACAGAGTTTATGGAGAGCCATGGTTACGACACGGCAGACAACAATATGGACGCTGAGAAGACCACGTATTTCCTCAAGCTCCTCGTAACCATAGTCATGGCTGTCGGCATACTCATATCAGTTCTGAGCTTCTATATCCTCATGCTCAGCATCTATCTGCTTGTAGAG
The DNA here is from genome assembly GCF_002265625.1 of Prevotella sp. 885. Lineage (GTDB taxonomy): Bacteria > Bacteroidota > Bacteroidia > Bacteroidales > Bacteroidaceae > Prevotella. Next base: position 67,178 of record NZ_NOVE01000006.1, on the reverse strand, counting down.
AAGAACTCCACGAAGTTGCAGAACCTTCTCCTTATAGGATACAGCCCTTACCGCGTGTCGTTGCCTTATCAGTTGCTCACCATCGGCCTGAATCTTGTAGTTCTCCTGCTTGCATGCGTGGCATTGGCTTTAGCCCGGTCATACTATATGGACATGCTCCTCATGCTCTATCCTGACATGGAAAGCGGCAGCATGCTTTATGCCGTTTTTTTAGGAATGATGATATTCTTAGTGATTTCTCTCTTCAACATTCTTGTAATTACAAGGAAGGTGAAGAGAATCTGATCTTACAACTTATTATGGAGCATAGCGTCTTAAAGATACTCGCTATGCTCCTGCCAATTTCTTTCTTGCTGTAATATGGAATGCCGTAAAGACCATTATGCCCGTTGTTATCCATGTTATAGGATAAACTATCATAATGGTTTGGTAAGATGTCCAGACTGGACATACGGCGAACACCCAAACCACACGTAGCAGACAAGTGCCGACGATGGTAAGCAGGGTGGGGAGCATCGACTTTCCCATGCCTCTCATTGCCGATGCCGAAATCTCGTAGCTGCATGCTATGAATTGCCATGATAGTACTATCAGCATTCGTGTGTAAGCATATTCTGCCACGGAAGCGTCCGTGGTGAAGAGGCTGACGAAGAAGGTTTTTTGCCAGATGAATAGTTGCGCAGATGCTGCGCTTAGCAAGGTGCTGAGTCCGAGACATAGCCAGTAGATGCGCTTTACTCGATTATAGTTGCCAGCACCATAGTTCTGCGCTATGAAAGTGATGGCTGCGCCGTTGAATGCAGAAATTATGAAGTAACAGTAATACTCGAAATTTACTGCTGCTGCCGATCCTGCCACGGCATCCGCTCCATGGCTGTTGATGGTTGTCTGAAGTAGTACGTTGGAGAAGGAGAACACCATTCCCTGGAGTCCAGCCGGAACGCCAATCATAAGCATGCTCTTCAACTCATTTTTGTTTATGCCTATGCTTCGGAGATTCAGTCTGTAAGGTTCTTCCTCACGTATAAGAAGGAATATGATGCTTGCGGCACTAAAGACATTTGCTATGTCCGTGGCAATAGCCACACCTGCCACTCCCATGTGGAAGACTATTACAAGTATAAGATTAAGTACTGTATTGATGATTCCCGCAATGACGAGAATGTAGAGAGGTCGGCTTGTGTCGCCCTTGCTTCTTAGTATGGCTGAGCAGAAATTATAGATAAGGAGAAAGGGAGTGCCGATAAAATAGATGCGGAGATAACGTACAGCCATATCGAGAACCTCCGTTGGTGTGCCCATGATGGTGAGTATTGGGCGTGCTGCCAGTACGCCTATAACGGTTAATGCCAATCCTGAGAAGAGGGCGGTGGCAGCCGTTGTGCGTATGGCGTACTTTGTAAGGTTGTTGTCCTTCTGTCCTATGTGGTTGGAGATGACAACATTGGCTCCCATGGATATTCCAAGGAAGAGATTGATGAGCAGACTTATTACCGGTCCGTTGCTTCCGACTGCGGCAAGAGCATAACTACTGTCGAAGCGTCCCACTACGGCAACGTCAACCGAATTGAACAGTTGCTGCAGAATGCTGCTGGCGGCAAGCGGCATGGCGAAAATGATGATCTTCGCAAGCAACGGGCCGTGAAGCATGTCTATCTCGTTCTTCCTTGGCATGTATCCTACGAATTTTTAGTAACGGTATTATTCCTACATTTTATTATCCTACGAAAGCGATAAACGTAGCGTCTTCTTCCGTGCGGTTTTCTCCTGTGTGCATCTTTCCCTTAGGGCAGTAATGTATTTCGCCTGCCTTAGCTATTTCTTCCTTTCCGTCTTCGCAGATAAAGGTCAGCTGTCCTTCCAGAACGTAAATCACCTCGCAGTTGTCAGTATGCGTGTGTGTGCCGATGGAGCTGCCCGGCTTAAGCACGTTACGCATAATCTTGACGTTGCCGTCGTCAGCCATTCGGGTAAGGAGAGTGCCTTTTCCACCCTTGAATCCTTCGATACTCTTTTCCTCGATTTTGTCAAAATTGATAATCATAAGTAACCTCCTTTTGTTTAATGTTGTTTGGTCGTAATACTTTAATGATATTTTGCTATGTGTTGTAACACAACGCTATGCATGAAATTTATTATGCTTTTTCTTTGCCATCGTTCCTGCCGTGCATACCATAGTGGCAAGGATGAAGAGCATGGCTATGAGGATGTCTGACATAGCCTCGTTGTGAGCCGGACTCCAGCAGTAGGCGATGCCAAGGAACAGGCCTCCGTCGCTTGCCATGAAGTATGTGCTTTCGGCTGTGCTTCGTTGGCAATGGTCACAATGATCGAGAAGCTTGTATAGCTGCTCGGAGCTGGTCAGTCCGAATCCCATTCCGAGGAGAATGGGGCAGAGTGTATCTTCAGCCCATCCATGATAGGACAGCATGGCTGCCATCGCCACCAATATGCAGGCATTGCCTACGGCAGATGTATAGCGTCCTGTACGTACCACGGCATACTGGAGCACCATTATGGAGATGACGAAGCCGGAAATCATGAATAGATAGAACTCGATGTCCTGCTTTGTGGCTATGAGTAAGCCGAGAGCTGCCGCCATGAGCATGACGACGATGGTGGTGCTCCATCCGCGTAGCATAAAGAAGCGGTCGAGCGAGAGGATGCGTGTACCTTCTTCGGGAGCGCGGAATGGGAACCGTACGCTCAGGACGAGCAACATCGACAGGAGCACAGCCACGGCTGCTATAGTGTAGATGAGCGACGTTCGTGCCTCGTTGGTAAGCGCAAGGGCTGCCATCGGTCCTGCCACGATGGCAAGGCGTGATGTCCATATTGCAGTATAATTGGCCTCCGTTCTATGGCATGATTCGGTCTTGTCTATGAGCAACGTGCATGAGAGCACACGCTTGGCATTGCCGAAGAAGAATCCGCATGTCAGGAAGATGGCGATGGCCTCCACGTCCCTTATCGCAACCGTAAAGCCTGCCGTACGGTCTGTCAGGACAAACATCGTGGCGATGGTCAGTCCGAGACATAATGCCGAGATGCAGAATACCTTATTGCGTCGGTAGCGTTGGATTAGCCAACTCGAGAAAAATCCTGACACACAGATACCTACGACGAAGGCTATCATCGTGGCTGAGGCACATTCCATGCTTATGCCATGACTCACGGCGAGTCGTTGCGGCAAGAGCGGAATGGCCATATAGCACGACATGCACAACATCACCTCTGCTATGACAAGCATGGTGAAGTCGCGATTCCATAGCCTCTTAAACGTAGGCGTACATTGGTTGTTAGTATGATTCTGATTCATTAGGGAAATCTGAAGACTTGACGTCCTGGACATAGCGTCCGATGGCGTCCGTCATTATTTCGTATAAATTAGCGTATTGACGTAAGAATTTGGGCTTGAATCCCTTATTCATTCCGAGCATATCGGCATATACAAGCACCTGTCCGTCCGTCTTGTTGCCGGCTCCGATGCCTATTGTGGCGCAAGAGACAGCCTTCGTCACTTCCTCTGCCAGCTTGGCGGGCACCTTCTCCAGAACGATGCAGAAGCATCCTGCCTCCTCCAGAGCCTTTGCGTCAGCCATCAGCTTGGCAGCCTCTGCCTCCTCCTTGGCTCTAAGACCGTATCCTCCGAACTTGTGCACGCTCTGAGGCGTCAGTCCGAGGTGTCCGCATACTGGAATGCCTGCGTCTACGATGCGCTTCACCATGTGAGCTATTTCTTCTCCGCCTTCGAGCTTCACGGCGTCCACGCCAGTTTCTTTCATTATTCTTATGGCGTTACGTACGCCTTCCTCCTCGCTTACCTGATAGCTTCCGAAAGGCATGTCGCATACCACGAGGGCGTGCTTCACGGCTCTTGCTACGGCGCGTGCATGGAATATCATTTCCTCCACGGTAATGGGGAGTGTGGTCTGATTGCCGAGCATCACGTTAGATGCTGAGTCGCCGATGAGGATGGCGTCAACGCCTGCCTGATCCACGATGGTGGCGGTGGTGAAGTCGTAAGCAGTAAGCCAGCTGATTTTCTCGCCGCTGTTTTTCATCTCGAAAAAGTGGGGTGCGGTAATTTTCTTTTTGTTTGTGCTTAAATATTCTGCCATTTGCTTAATATGAATTTGACATATAAACCAACTATGCGGCTGGTTTGGTCCGACAAAATTACTACATTTTGTCCGAACGGCAAAGTTAAATTAGTTTATATTGTTAATATAACCAAATTGACACAATAAATCCAAGGCATACGGCGTTACTATTCTCGTTGTAATTACAAAGAGAAGAAAAAAACATGAAACATTCGGTATCCATACTTATTTTGTTGGCTTTGTGTCTTAACTGTTTCGGACAGGAAGATGAACACATGGACAGGAAGGCTCTTCGCGACAGCCTTTCGCAAGCGTCTAATGTCCTTGCCTATCATCCTGACTCGTTGGATCTGAGACTGAGGAAAGCCAAATGGAATATCCTTCTGGAGGAATGGCAGTATGCGCGTGAAGAATATGATTATGTGCTTAATCGCCAGCCTGACAACGTGGCAGCCTTGTTCTATCGTGCGTTTGTCAACGAGAAGCAGCATCGCTATAAGTTTGCCCGTCTCGACCTTGAGCACCTGCTCTACGTCGTGCCAGGCAATTTCGAGGCTACGTTAGGACTGGCTCTGCTCAATCAGAAGGACAATCGCCATACGGAGGCCATGAACATGATAAACCTCCTTGTGGAACAACATCCTGCCAACGCCTTGGCTTATGCCGCACGTGCCGGAATGGAGGTAGAGCAGAAGCTTTATGCCCCTGCCGAGTACGATTATGGCAAGGCGATAGAGCTAAGCCCGGACAATACCGACTATCTGCTTTCGCGTGCCGACGTCCGTCTGCGGATGAAAGACAAGAAGGGCGCACGCGAAGACCTCGACCGTATGGTCAGTCTCGGCATCTCGCGTGCCAGTCTCTCCGCATGGTACGCCAAGTGTAAATAAAGGTTGGTGGCCTATGTGTAGATAAGGTCGCACATCACCATGTCGCTCACAAAGAGTCCCTTACGCGTAAGATGTAGATGGCCGTTGTCCATCGCCATCAGCCCCGCGTCTATGTTGCGCTTGGCAGCCTTCATTATATATTCGCGATATTTAGGCTTGAGGCTGTCCACGTACAGCCCCTCCTTTGTCCTTAGGGCTGTGGTCACGAGGTCGTCATAATGCGTGTCGTCGTCTATTATTTCCATTGACGAAGGCAGGACGCCAGTCCTAAGGCTCTCCACGTATTGTCTTATGTCAGCCACGTTGCTGCTTCGCTTGCCTATGGTGTAAGAGTGGGCTGAAGCGCCGAAGCCCAAGTAAGGCACGTCGTGCCAGTAGCTCGAGTTGTGTAGCGAGCGATGTTCCGGCTTGGCGAAGTTGCTTATCTCGTAATGCTCATATCCGGCTGAGCTTAGCTGGTCTATAAGGCTCTCATACATCTCTATGGACGTCTCGTCCGCAATCTGACTTACCTTTCCTTTCTCCAGCAGACTGAATAGGGGAGTGCCTTCCTCATACATCAGGCTGTAGGCGGATATGTGGCTTGGAGCAAGCTCCACCCCCTTACGCACGTCCTCCTGCCATTCGCTTACGGTCTGTCCGGGGAATCCGAACATAAGGTCGATGCTGACGTTGCTTATGCCGGCACGACGTACCGTGCTGACAGCGTTACGGGCTATTTCGGCGGTATGGCGACGGCGCAGGAAGCGCAGGCGGCTGTCGTCAAACGACTGGATGCCCATGCTTATTCTGTTCACCCCATATCCCTTCACGTCCTTAACGTATTCATCTGTGATGTCGTCAGGATTCATCTCCATAGTCACCTCCCTCAACTGACATTCGTATGTTTCCTTTACGCATGACAGTATTCGCCCTACATTCTCGCTCTTAAGACACGACGGCGTACCGCCTCCTATATATATCGTGTCCACGACGGGCGTTTCGCCTTCGCCGCAGAAGCAAAGAGGTTCCTTCTTTCTTAGCTTTATTTCGTGTAGAAGCGCTTCCACATAGCCTGTTTCCATTGTTTTCGCCAATGTTGTGCTGTAAAAGCCGCAATAAATGCATCGGCTGGAGCAGAAAGGTATGTGGATGTATATTCCGAACTTCAGTTTTTTTTCCATATAATTAATGTATAGAGTGGTATTAAGTACTAACTTGTGTAAACAAAATTACTAATAAGTTTAAAAAAATCACACTTTTTCCCGATTTCTTTTGTCGTTATTCATTTATTTCATAACTTAGATGACGGATAGACACAGCCCCATGTCAATCCGCCATGATAAATCTTATATTAACCATTTAAAACCTGAAGATATGAGGGTCTATCAAACAAATGAGATTAAGAACATTGCCCTGCTGGGCAGTGCGGGTAGCGGCAAGACCACCCTTGCCGAGTCTATGCTTTTTGGAAGTGGCATCATCAAGCGCCGTGGTACGGTGGAAGCTAAAAACACGGTAAGCGACTACTTCCCCGTGGAGCACGAATATGGCTATTCTGTGTTCCCGACCGTGTTCCATGTAGAGTGGAACAACAAGAAACTCAATATCATTGATTGTCCGGGTTCTGACGACTTTATTGGTGGAGCCATTACTGCACTCAACGTAACAGACCAAGCTGTTATTCTTATCAATGGACAGTATGGCCCGGAAGTGGGCACCCAGAACAATTTCCGTTATACTGAGAAACTCCACAAGCCAGTTATTTTCCTCGTCAACCAGCTCGACTCAGACAAGTGCGACTTTGACAACATCATCGCCAACATGAAGTCTATCTACGGTTCGAAGTGCGTACAGATTCAGTATCCCGTCGGCACAGGCAATGGCTTTAACGCCATTATCGACGTGCTGCTCATGAAGATGTATACATGGGGACCGGACGGTGGTATGCCCACCATCGTCGACATTCCTGAGGGAGAGAAGGAGAAGGCTTTGGCTCTCCACAAGGAGCTCGTAGAGGCTGCTGCCGAGAACGACGAGACGTTGATGGAGAAGTTCTTCGAGGAAGAAACCCTTACAGAGGACGAGCTTCGCGAAGGCATACGCAAGGGTCTTGTCACACGCTCCATCTTCCCCGTATTCTGCGTTTGCGCAGGTAAGGACATGGGCGTTCGCCGCTTGATGGAGTTCCTTGGCAACGTCGTACCTTTCGTAAGCGAGATGCCTAAGCTCCATAACACACGTGGCGAGGAAATCACGCCTGATAGCAACGGTCCTGAGTCAGTCTACTTCTTCAAGACCGGACTGGAGCCGCACATCGGCGAGGTGAGCTACTTCAAGGTTATGAGCGGCTCCGTCAAGCCGGGCGACGACCTCACCAATGCAGACCGCGGCTCTAAGGAGCGTATCGGTCAGATTTATGCTTGTGCTGGAGCCAACCGTATACCCGTTGACCAGCTTGTGGCAGGAGATATCGGATGTACTGTTAAGCTGAAGGACGTAAAGACAGGAAACACCCTCAATGGAAAAGATTGCGAATGGCGCTTCGATTTCATCAAATACCCGAATCCGAAATTCTCACGTGCCATCAAGGCTGAGAACACAGCAGAGACAGAGAAGCTTATGGCAGCCCTCCTCCGTATGCATCAGGAAGACCCCACATGGATGGTGGAGCAGAGCAAGGAGCTTCGTCAGACCATCGTACGCGGTCAGGGCGAATTCCACCTCCGCACATTGAAGTGGAGACTGGAGAACAACGAGAAGCTGGCTGTCAAGTTTGAGCCGACACGCATCCCGTATCGCGAGACCATCACAAAGATGGCGCGTGCCGAGTATCGTCACAAGAAGCAGTCGGGTGGTGCAGGCCAGTTCGGCGAGGTTCACATGATTGTGGAGCCGTACGCAGAAGGAATGCCCGATCCCGTATCTTACAAGATAAATGGCCAGGAGTTTAAGATCAACATCAAGGGCCGTGAAGAGATTGATCTCGAGTGGGGCGGCAAGCTGGTATTCATCAATTCTGTAGTTGGTGGTGCCATCGACACACGCTTTATGCCTGCCATCCTCAAGGGCATAATGGAGCGCATCGAGCATGGTCCGCTTACCGGCAGCTACGCTCGCGACGTACGCGTTGTGGTTTATGACGGCAAGATGCACCCGGTTGACTCTAACGAGCTTTCGTTCATGCTCGCAGCACGTAACGCATTCTCGGCAGCCTTCAAGGAGGCAGGTCCGAAGATTCTCGAGCCTATCTACGACCTCGAGGTTTACGTACCGGCAGACTACATGGGCGACGTGATGTCAGACCTTCAGGGCCGTCGTGCCCTTATCATGGGTATGGACAGCGAGGCTGGCTATCAGAAGCTCCAGGCTAAGATTCCTCTCAAGGAGCTTGCCAACTATTCTATCTCGCTTAGCAGCCTTACCGGAGGACGTGCTTCGTTCACAACGAAGTTTGCAAGCTACGAGCTTGTTCCGAACGACCTCCAGCAGAAGCTTATCGACGAGCACGCTGCTGAGGTTTCTGACGAAGAATAAACAACTTTTTATTTGAGAGTTGAGAGTTGAGGTGGTCTCAACTATCTCAGCTCTCATTTTTTGTTATATGAATTGGTCTACGGTAGAGGCTGTTTGCCAATCGTAAAGAGCCTCTATGCCGACTGTAAAGAGCTACCAAGACATGCTTGATGGAGAAATGAGAGTGGCCTTTTAGAGGGAAAGTTGTGTTGGCTTTGACGTTCCAGTTATTCCAGTTATTCCAGTTCTTCCAATTAAAAATAATGGTGTGAAAAACGCTAACCCCCTTTTTAAGAACTCTATAACTTATTGATTATTAATTAATTATATATATAATATATATATAAAAGAGAGGGGATGGATGTGCTTTAAAATTAATTGGAATAACTGGAATAACTGGAATAAACGTGTCTTTCTTTTCTTTAAAAGGCTGATAATCAAGGGGTTGTTATGTTGCTGTGTGTGACAGTTGAAGTCGGAAATTCCAGTAATACTACTTATTTTTCGCTTCCTGCTGTATGTTTCAGGGTTCAGAACTCCCATTGTGCTTGTATTTCAAGGTCAGTTTTCTTCGAATCGTTTATCTCTTGATGGCTGCTTGAAATCTTTTCTCGGTCGAAAAATTTCGTTGTTGCCACCTTGCAGCCTATTTGTAAGCTCATAATCATTCATTCCTTTACCTTTGTCACATGAAAAAATCTCAATGATATGATTGCATCAAAACGATACGCTTACGTTTTTCAATCGTAATGAGCCACTTTATCAATCGTAATGAGCCATTTTATGAGCAATGAACTGCAACTCTACTTACTGTCAATAAAAAAATCATAAAATTTTGGAAAGTTGACAATTATTCTTTGTGGTCTCTCCAAATTGCAGTACCTTTGCAATTATGAAAAATTTTATTAAACGAAATATACTTGTTTTACTTGGCGTGCTGTTGTCCACGCCTTTTTTTGCGCAGAACTCTTTGGTGGAATGTGAGGACACTTGCTCTCACATCCATGGCATAGACATCAGTCACTATCAGAGAGACGTGTTCTGGGAGACAATCGGCAACAACACCAAGATGGCATTCGTATACATCAAAGCCACGGAAGGTGGCGACAGAATAGACAGCCGATTCGAGCAGAACATACAGACGGCGCACAGTTACGGACTGAAGGTGGGCTCTTACCATTTCTTCCGTCCGAAGACAGACCTTACCAAGCAATTGCAGAACTTCATGACACAATGCCGTCCGAAGGAGCAGGATCTTATTCCGATGATTGACGTGGAGATGAAGCAGGGAATGTCCACAGACGAGTTCTGCGACTCCCTTCTCACATTCCTTCACATGGTGGAGAAGGCTTATAAGCAGAAACCTCTGGTTTATACCGGCACCAACTTCTACAACAACTATCTCTCTGGAAAGCTGAGGGGATATAAGCTGATGATAGCCCAATACTCATCACGTATGCCGGTGCTTAACGACGATGCCGACTACATCATCTGGCAGTATACGGGAAAGGGACACATCGACGGAATAAACGGATATGTGGACAAGAGCCGATTTGTGGGACGGCATAGTCTGAGGGAGATACGCTTCATACATCATTGACGGGGCGTGATGTTACAAAAGATAGATTAACACGAATTATCACAACAATACATACATATATATGGCAATGATTAAATGTCCGGAGTGTGGTCATGAGATTAGCGACCAGGCTCCATACTGTCCGTCGTGCGGCGTGGCTATCAAAGACAAACTGACGAAATGTCCTGCTTGTGGACAGGTTTACTTCAAAGATCAGCCCGCATGTCCGAAATGCGGACATCCAACCAATGGACAAACCGAAAACGCTGGCATAAATACGTCTGCGACTGTCACGGAAAATATGACGACGCCGACGAAGCGAAACAATCTTCTGGTAGCAGCCGTGGCTGTGTTTGCCGCCTTGCTGATAGGTGGCATCTGCTACTTCTTCTATCATCAGTCGAGCGTGGAGCGCGAGAATCAGGCTTACGAGTACGCCCTCTCGAGCACGGACGTGCAGGTGGTGCAGAACTATCTCGACACCTATATGGACGAAGCCTCAGAGGAGCACATCCAGAATATGGAAAAGCATCTTTCAGAACTGAAGCAGTCGGACGAGGAATGGACCAACGCCTTGGTAAGCGGTTCGAAGTCGGCACTTGAACAATATCTTGAGCAGCATCCCGACTCGCCCTTCAAGTCGCTCGCCATACATAAGATTGACTCCATCGACTGGGCTGCCGCACAGGCTGCCAATACCGTGGAGGCTATGGAAACCTACCTGGAGCAGCATGCTGACGGAGAGCACGTGGATGAGGCCAACCAGAACATAAAGGGCATCAATGCCAAGACCGTGCAGCCAGAGGACAAACTGATGGTAAGGAGCATTTTCGACTCGTTCTTCAGCAGTATCAACAACAAGGACGAGGATGCCGTAACAAGCGCATTCGGTTCGCTCATCAATTCGTTCCTTGGCAAGACCAACGCCACACGAAACGACGTAGTGACATTCTTGCACAAAATCTATAAGACGGATATTGCGTCAATGGACTGGAGTACTGTAGGTGACTATACCATCAACAAGAAGGAGGTGGGCGACGGACAATATGAGTATAGCGTAAGCTTTACGGCAGGTCAGAACGTGTCGCATACAGACGGCACAAATGTGCAGAACAAGTATCGCATTTCGGCAAAGATAAATCCCGACGGCAAGATAACGGATCTTAACATGGTGAAGTTGCTGGAGTAGGAGATACATGGCAATATATAAAGGAAAGACCATAAAAAATCAAGGCTAATACACTTTGTCCTTGGCTTTTATGGTCTTTTCGTGTATTATGTAAAGCCATTGGTCTGCTATATATAATAAGGAATACAACTATTGTTTAACAATTGTTACACTTTAAACTTTGTAATTTTTCCAACTTTTACTTGCACGGTAAAATATAAATGCTTACCTTTGCAATGTGAAATAGAAAAAGTGAATGAGATGAAACAGAAAGAAGCCTACACAAGACTTACAGATCATGGAATCAAGCCTTCTGTACAGCGCCTTGCCATCATGCAATATCTGCTTACTCATGCAACCCATCCTACGGTGGACGATGTGTATCGCGGCTTGTGCTCGAAGATTCCTACGCTGAGTCGCACGACGGTTTACAATACGCTACGTTTGTTTGCAGAAAACGATGCCGCGCAAATGATAACCATCAACGAACATCGTGTATGTTATGACGGTGATATATCGGCGCATGCCCACTTTTACTGCACCAAGTGCAACAAGGTGTATGACATCTTCGACGAAGTGTCGCCCCTCCTGAAGCAGGACTCTATAGCCGGGCATAAGGTCACGGACGTGCAGCTCTATTATAAAGGAATATGTAACGAATGTCTGGAAGAAGCAGCTTCTTCCGACGAAGTAAAATAACAATAACATTATTAATATACAAAACATTTAGCATTATGAAGAAGAAATTTATTTGCACAGTTTGTGGTTACATCTATGAGGGAACAGAGGCTCCCGAGAAGTGTCCGATCTGCAAGGCTCCCAAGAGCAAGTTCCAGGAGCTGAACGACCCGACTGAGGGTCCCGCTTTCGCAACTGTTCATACCCTTGGCGCTGCCCGTATGGAGGGTGCCACAGAGGAGATGATCAAGGATCTTGAGACTCACTTCCATGGTGAGTGTGGTGAGGTTGGTATGTATCTCGCTATGAGCCGCCAGGCTGACCGCGAGGGCTATCCTGAGATTGCTGAGGCTTACAAGCGCTACGCTTTTGAGGAGGCTGAGCATGCCAGCAAGTTCGCTGAGCTTCTCGGCGACGTATTGAGCGACACAAAGGCTAACCTTGCTGCTCGTATCGCAGCAGAGCGCGGAGCTTGCGAGGATAAGTTCAGAATTGCAAAGAACGCTAAGGCTGCCGGTATGGACGCCACACACGACACCGTACACGAGATGGCTAAGGACGAGGCTCGCCATTGCGCAGGCTTCATGGGCCTTTACAAGCGTTACTTCGGCGAGTAATCACACTCTAAGGCTTTCTTGGCGTCATTCTTGCGCCGGGAAATGACGAGATTTTTATAACGGATGCTGACGGATTGACAATAGACAATCTGTCGGCATCCGCTTTTTTATGTGCTAAAATTTATTAACTCTATATGTAAGCCAATACCCTTTAACGATATTTTTGTAACTTTGCATCTAATACATACGACAGAATATAAACAATTTCTTTTTATAACACTTAAATGAAACAGTACAATTTAGTGAACAATGTGCTTGGATGGCTGACGTTTTTCGTCGCCGCCTTCGTGTATTGTTCCACAATTGAGCCGACAGCCAGTTTCTGGGACTGTCCTGAGTTTATTACTACTGGTTACAAGTTGGAGGTGGGCCATCCGCCTGGAGCACCGTTCTTTATGCTTACCGCCAACCTCTTCTCACAGTTGGCAAGTGATCCGTCGCAGGTGGCCCGAATGGTCAATACCATGAGTGCGCTTCTTAGCGCCACAACCATTCTGTTCCTATTCTGGAGTATCACCCACCTTGCACGCAAGCTCATCCTTCGTGACTGGGAGGATCTTACAACAGGAAAGCTCATTGCCATTCAGGCATCCGGACTTGTGGGAGCGCTTATCTATACATTCTCTGACACATTCTGGTTCTCAGCTGTAGAAGGAGAGGTGTATGCTTATTCGTCAGCTTTCACAGCCATCGTGTTCTGGCTGATCCTGAAGTGGGAAGACCATGCAGACGAGCCTCATAGCGACCGCTGGCTTGTGCTTATAGCCTATATGACCGGACTCTCCATCGGTGTGCACCTGCTCAACTTGCTGTGCATCCCCGCCATTGTCCTCGTCTATTGCTATCGCAAGTTCCCGAACATCGAACTGAAGGGTTCTTTGTTGGCATTGGCAGCCAGTTTCGTCATCGTTGCAGGCGTGCTCTACGGCGTTGTGCCGGGCATCATCAATGTTGCAGGCTGGTTTGAGCTGTTGTTTGTCAATGTGCTTAGCTGTCCGTTCAATACGGGCGAGATCATCTATATCATCCTCCTTGTTGCTATCGTCATCTGGGCAATCTGGGAGTCATATACAGACCGTAACTTCAAGCGTCAGAACCTGGCGTTCGTGTTGTCTGTAGGTATGCTCGGCATTCCGTTCCGCGGCCTTGGCTGGGGAGCAGGTATTGTGGGTGTACTGATTCTCGTAGCCTTGTATCTCGGTCTTAACTACCGCAAGAAGGTGGACAAGAAGATGGTGTCTTACGTCAGCGCACGCTTCAAAAACACCACGCTCCTCTGCTTGCTGATGCTTATGATCGGCTATTCCAGCTATGCAGTAATCGTTATCCGCTCTTCTGCCAATCCTCCGATGGACCAGAACTCGCCTGAGGACGTATTCACACTCGGCTCATACCTCAGCCGCGACCAGTATGGCGACTCTCCGTTGCTCTACGGACAGGCTTACACGTCGCAGGTGGCATTCGATGTTGACGGCAACATGTGTGTGCCCAAGCGTACAGAGGGTGCCCCGATCTGGCAGCGTAAGGAGAAGGCCAGCGACACGGAGAAAGACTCTTACTTCATAGTTTCGCACAAGGATAAGCTCGTCTATGCACAGAACATGTTGTTCCCGCGTATGCACAGCTCGGCACACGCTCAGGCTTATGAAAGCTGGCTTGGCGGTGTGAAGGGCAATGAGGTGCATTATGACCGTTGCGGCGAAGACGTTATCGTAAAGGTACCGACACAATGGGAGAACCTCCGCTTCTTCCTCTCTTACCAATGCAACTTCATGTACTGGAGATACTTTATGTGGAACTTTGCAGGACGTCAGAACGACCTTCAGGGTTCGGGAGAACCTGAGCATGGCAACTGGATTACCGGTATTTCGTTTATCGACAACTGGATGCTCGGCGACCAAAGCAAGATGCCTTCTGACCTTAAGGCCAACAAGGGACACAATGTCTTCTATTGCTTGCCGCTTATCTTGGGTCTTGTCGGACTCTTCTGGCAGGCATGGCGTGGACGCAGAGGAATCCGCCAGTTCTGGGTGGTGTTCTTCCTGTTCTTTATGACAGGTCTTGCCATCGTCCTCTACCTGAATCAGACACCTCAGCAGCCACGCGAGCGCGACTATGCTTATGCAGGTTCGTTCTACGCTTATGCTATCTGGTGTGGTCTCGGAGTGCTCGCCATTTATGACCTTCTGAAGAAGAAGCTTAAGGGCAATGACGTGGCAGTAGCTGCTGTCGTAGGCGTGGCATGCCTCGCCGTACCTGTGCAGATGGCTTCACAGACTTGGGACGATCATGACCGTAGCGGCAGATACACATGTCGCGACTTCGGTCAGAACTATCTCAATACCCTGCAGGATAAGGGCAATCCGATTATCTTCACCAACGGCGACAACGATACGTTCCCGCTTTGGTATAATCAGGAGGTGGAAGGCGTGCGTACAGATGCCCGCGTCTGCAACTTGAGTTATCTCCAGACCGACTGGTATATTGACCAGATGAAACGTCCGGCATACGATTCGCCCTCTGTGCCTATCACATGGCCGCGTATTGATTTCTGCTCAGGCACCAACGACTACGTGGAGGTGAATCCGTCGCTCAAGCAGCAGGTTCTCAGCTTCTATGCCGAGCACCCGAAGGAAGCAGCCGAGCAGTTCGGTAGCTCACCATTCGAGCTGAAGAACATCATGAAGTATTGGGTTCGCTCAAAGGATGCTGACATGCACGTCATCCCGACCGATACCGTATACATCACCATTGACAAGGATGCTGTTCGTCGTAGCGGCATGATGATGGCAAGCGACACCATACCTGACCGAATGGTCATCTCGTTGGCAGGCAAGAGAGCACTCTACAAGAACGACCTTATGATGCTTGAGATGCTTGCCGAGTGTAATTGGAAGCGTCCTCTTTACGTAGCAACAACCGTAGGTTCGGACAACTATATGAACCTTGGCGACAACTTCGTGCAGGAGGGTCTTGCTTACCGCATCACACCATTCACCACACGCAACCCCGGCGTTCGCAACTTTGATACGGAGAAGACATATAATAATGTCATGAACCGCTTCAAGTTCGGCGGTCTGGAAACGCCCGGACTCTACATTGACGAGACCGTAATGCGTATGTGTCTCACACATCGTCATCTCTTCGCTCAGCTGGCTCTCGAGCTTATCGCCGAGGGTAAGAACGACAAGGCGCTGAAGGTTCTGCGTAAGGCAGAGAAGGTGCTTCCTGAGTATAACATTCCGCTTTCGTTTATGTCTGGAGCACCTGACATCGCAAAGGCTTACGCTCTCCTTGGAAAGAAGGCAGATGCAAAGCGTGTGCTCGACAAGGTATGGAACCGCGAGAAGGAGTATGCTGACTACTACATCCAGCAGACCGGTTCGCGCTTCGACATGTGTCAGGACAGCATGATGCGTCAGATGTATATTCTTAAGAACATCTCTGACATCACATCGCTCTTTGACGTGAAATCAGCCAAGAAGCGCATGGACGCTGTGGACAAGTACTACAGCATCTATCAGTCTAAGGGCGGAGCAATATACGAAGGCCAATGATAATCGAACAACCGGCAATATGGTTGAGGTGGCTGTTCCCACGTGCCACCTGGAGGATGGATCACAATGAGCGTTCCGTATATCTGACCTTTGATGATGGTCCGATACCGGAAGCCACGCCGTTCATTCTCCAGACGCTTGCACGTTATGGCATTCGTGCTACCTTCTTTATGGTGGGTGACAATGTCCGCAAGTATCCGCACCTATATCAGCAGATAGTGGACGCCGGACATCAAGTGGGCAATCATACCTTCCACCATCTTGGAGGTTTCAAGCACCTTACCAAGACGTATATTGACGATACGGAGAAAGCCAACGAGCTGATAAAGGCGCATCTCTTCAGACCTCCACACGGATGTATGACACACATGGAGTATCTGTTTCTGCGACGTCGTTATCGCATCGTGATGTGGGATCTGGTGACGCGCGACTATTCGAAGTGGATGACCGCTGACGATGTAGTGGCTAACGTGAAGAAATATGCCAGAAACGGCTCAATCATCACTTTCCATGACTCGCTTAAGAGCATCGAGAAACTGCATAAGGCACTCCCAGAATCGTTGGACTGGCTTATAAGCCAAGGCTACACTTTCAAGGTATTTGATTGATATAATACTGAAATTTATAATTATAATAAACGCCGGGACTGATTCTCTCGGCGTTTATTATGTATATACACCACTTTTTTGAAAAAACAGGCGAATAATTCACCAAATTTATGTAAGTTTGCAAGATAATTAGAAATCGCATATGGGAATATTTGGACTTTTTAGTAAAAACAAGAAAGAAATCCTCGATAACGGACTTGAGAAGACCAAGCACAGCGTGTTTGATAAGATTGCGCGTGCCATTACCGGCAAGTCTACCGTAGATGAAGAGGTGCTCGACAATCTTGAGGAAGCCCTTATCACGTCAGATATAGGTGTAGAGACAACATTGAAGATCATCAAGCGTATAGAAGAACGTGTGGCTCGCGACAAGTATATCTCCACAAAGGAACTTAACGGCATTATGCGTGACGAAATTGCGGCTCTTCTTACTGAGAACAATACTGGTGAGAATGACGATTGGGACATTCCCTCTGACCATCGCCCGTACGTCATCCTTGTGGTTGGTGTTAACGGAGTAGGCAAGACCACTACCATCGGCAAGCTGGCTTACCAGTTTAAGAAAGCCGGCAAGAAGGTTTATCTCGGAGCTGCCGACACTTTCCGTGCTGCTGCCGTGGAGCAGATATGCATCTGGGGCGAGAGAGTGGGAGTGCCCGTCATCAAGCAGCAGATGGGTTCTGATCCCGCTTCCGTAGCTTTCGATACGCTTTCTTCTGCAAAGGCAAATAATGCAGACGTTGTAATTATAGACACAGCCGGACGTCTCCACAATAAGGTAGGACTCATGAACGAGCTGAAGAAGATAAAGGACGTGATGAAGAAAGTGTTGCCTGAAGCTCCTGACGAAGTATTGCTCGTGCTGGACGGAAGTACAGGACAGAACGCCTTTGAGCAGGCCAAGCAGTTCTCGCAGGTTACGCAGATTACGTCACTTGCCATAACCAAGCTTGACGGAACAGCCAAGGGCGGTGTGGTAATCGGCATCAGCGACCAGCTGAAGGTGCCCGTGAAATACATCGGACTGGGAGAGTCGATGGAGGCATTACAGCTTTTCAATAAGCGACAGTTTGTAGATTCTCTTTTCAAGAAAGACTGATTTTAGACAATAAGAATGAAGAAAGGACTTGTAAACGTTATAACGATGGGTTGCTCAAAGAACCTTGTGGACAGCGAGGCACTCATCGATAAATTTCAGAAAGCCGGCTATCTGTGCAAGCACGATCCGAAGAGGATTGACGGCGAGATAGTTGTTATCAATACTTGTGGATTCATAGAGGATGCCAAGCAGGAAAGCATCGACACCATCCTGGAGCTTGTTCAGGCTAAGGAAGAGGGACGCATAGGCAAGCTCTTTGTCATGGGCTGTCTCTCGCAGAGATATAAGTCAGAACTGGAAGAGGAGATTCCGCAGGTGGACAAGTATTATGGCAAGTTCGACTTCCGTCAGCTAATCGACGATCTCGGTAGTCCGGCACAGCCTTGTCAGGACGTTAAGCCTTGTGTTACTACACCGTCGCATTATGCCTACGTTAAGATTAGCGAGGGATGCGACCGTCGTTGTGCCTATTGTGCCATTCCTCTGATTACCGGCAAGCATGTAAGCCGTCCTAAGGAGGAAATCCTTGACGAGGTGCGTAGCCTTGTGGCTAAGGGAGTGAAGGAGTTTCAGATTATCGCGCAAGAACTGACATATTATGGTGTAGACCTCGACGGCAAGCGTCATATCGCAGACCTTATCTCGGATATGGCTGCCATAAAGGGCGTAGAGTGGATACGTCTGCACTATGCTTATCCCAACCAGTTCCCCATGGAGTTGCTTGACGTCATCCGCGACAACCATAATGTATGTAAATACCTTGATATAGCCCTTCAGCACATCTCTGACAACATGCTCACACGCATGCACAGACATGTGACCAAGGAAGAGACTATTGCTCTTATTGAGCAGATTCGTAAGACTGTTCCTGGTTTGCATATTCGTACCACTCTCATGGTGGGCTTCCCTGGCGAAACAGAAGAAGACTTTAAGGAGCTTGTTGATTTTGTCAAGTGGGCAAAGTTTGAGCGAATGGGAGCGTTTGCCTATTCCGAAGAGGAAGGCACATATAGCGCTGAACATTATGAGGATGACGTTCCTGCAGAAGTGAAGCAACGCCGTCTGGACAAACTTATGTCCGTACAGCAGGCTATTAGCGCAGAAGTAGAGGCAAGCAAGGTGGGAAGCACGTTGCGTACCATCATAGACCGCAAGGAAGGCGACTACTATATCGGCAGAACCGAATTCTGCTCGCCGGAGGTGGATCCGGAGGTACTTATCAAGTCTGACAAGCGTCTCCGTACAGGAGCCTTCTATAATGTCCATATAACGGACAGCGACGACTTTGACCTCTATGGTCATGTCGTGAAATAAAACTATAAAAGTAGATGAACAATAAGGAATATATTTCAGAACTCTCGCAGCGTTGTGGTTATTCGCTCGATGATACACAGAAGCTCGTAAGACGCGTAATAGAGTCGATGGCTCAGCGCTTCGATGACGGCGATGGCGTATCTGTGGACGACTTTGGCGTCTTCGAAGTGAAAAAACGCAATGAACGGATTGTCGTCAATCCGTCGACGGGACAGAAGATGATGGTTCCTCCAAAGATTGTTCTTGCTTTTAAGGCAGCGCCAGTAGTAAAGAGAATGTTAAACGATAAAAGCAGAAATGACAAGTCTGAATGAATTTGCCAAAAGTCTTACCGATAAATACGGTTTGTCCGATAATGACGCTCTGAATTTCCTGAAGGAGATGTTTGCTGTCATTACCGACGAACTCCGTAACGGTAGCGATGCTACGAGTGTCAAGGTAAAAGGCCTTGGAACATTCCGTATGCAATCTGTAAACCCTCGTGTTAGCGTTGATGTCAATACAGGTGAGAGAATTTTAATAGACGGACGCTATAAGATTGTCTTCACACCTGAGGCTATGCTGCGCGATAGGGTAAACAGTCCTTTTGCCCAATTCGAAACTTTTGTCGTTAATGAAGGAATCGATTTCTCGCAAGTGGACGAGGAAGAGAATGAAGGAATAACTTCTTTAGAAGAAACTTCTTCCGATGATGTACCTTCCGATGAAATTCTTTCAGAAGAGATTCCTTCTGAGCCCCCCGTTACCTTAGAAGAACCATCTTCTTTCGAGGAACCAGTTTCTTCAGAAGGACTTTCTTCTTCCGTGGAGCCGGTTTCTTCAGGAGAACCTTCTTCTTCCGATGAACCGATTTCATCAGAAGAACCTTCTCTTTCAGAGGAGTCTTCTTCAGAAGATATTCAGGAAGGTGAAGAAAATCCCAAAGATAATGTCCAGTTAGGCTCAGCACAGACTGCTGCTCATGCTGCAAGCGATGTTGCTGTCGCCTTGATGCGTAAACCCACGAAAGAATCAGAGGATAAAGCTGATGAAGCGGACAACTACGTTCTAGGTAACGAGTGTCATAGGCAACGTGTGAAGATGTGGCGTTACGTCTTGACGTTCTTTGTTGTAGTCTTGGTCGCAATAGCAGGAATAGTCTTTTATTTTAATAAGTTTGCGAACGACAATATCCGTCGCATAGAGCAACTTGAGAGCAAGGCACGCGTAAATGTTAGTCCTGCTCCGAAAGTTAAATCAAAGCCAGCCGCAGCTGTTAAGGCTGTATCACAAAAGGTTGATACTATGGCTGTAGTTCCATCTGTGCCTAAAAGCAAAGTGGTAACTGAGCAGGAACCGTCTTCTGTTAAAGAGATATCCATAGTTAAGGATGCTGGTGCGCAGGCTGCACACAAGTCTACGCTCTCCTACGATTCTGATCCAAGAATACGTACCGGAGCATATATGATTGTAGGCGTCAGCAAGCGCGTAAAGCTACAGAAAGGTCAGACATTGAAGTCCTTAAGCAAGTTCTATCTTGGTGAAGGAATGGAGTGTTACGTGGAAGCTGTCAATAACTATCGAGAGCTGAAAGCAGGCGATATGGTCAACATACCAGCCTTGAAGCTGAAGCCCAGAAAAAGATAACTAAAGGAACTTTTGGTGAGTTCCTGATTATGCAAGACATAATATAATTTTTTAGATTTTCAGGATATATGATGATTCGTCAGTTGGCCATAATCTTTGGCTGTCTCGCGTTAGGAGAATTAGTGATTTATTTAACTGGCATTCCGTTGCCTTCGAGCATCGTCGGAATGCTGCTGTTGACCATGTTGTTGAAGTTGAAGGTGATACGACTGGAATGGGTACGTAGTATTTCCGACTTCCTTGTCGGAAACATCGGTTTCTTCTTCGTACCGCCAGGAGTGGCTGTCATGCTTTATTTCGACTTGATAAAGGCCGAGCTTGTACCTATCCTTGCAGCTTCCGTTATCTCCACCATTTTGGTGTTGGCTGTAACCGGATGGATGCACCAGTTCTATGGAAAGGCAAAAGACAAGTCGCATGATATATTTAAGCATAAGTAATCGATATTCACATAAACAACCGAACATTCACAATCATGGAATATTTTTCAAACGACTTTTTCCTTATCTCCCTTACCTTCGGTACGTATTTTCTTGGTAAGTTGCTACGTCGTCGTACGGGTTGGGTGATAATGAATCCAATATTAGTGGCTATATGCTGCATGATACTTTTTCTGAAACTTACAGGAGTCAGTTACGATACCTATTATCAAGGTGGACGAATGATAGAGTTTTGGCTTAAGCCTGCTGTTGTAGCATTAGGAGTACCTTTGTATATGCAGTTGTCCACCATCAAGAAGCAGATTGTCCCAATCCTCTTGTCTGAGCTTGCAGGTTGCATCGTAGGTATTGTTTCCGTCGTGTTTATTGCCAAAGAGCTTGGAGCCTCAAGGGAGGTGGTATTGTCATTAGCTTCCAAGTCCGTCACCACTCCTATTGCTATGGAGGTGACGAAGGCTGTAGGTGGTATACCATCGCTTACAGCCGCAGTCGTTGTTGGTGTGGGGCTTTTATGTGCAATATGCGGATATCGTACTATGGGTTTTGCCCATGTTAAGTCGCCGGTAGCTCAAGGTCTATCTATGGGAACCGCAGCACATGCCTTAGGAACTGCCACCTGTATGGATAAGAACGAGGTGCATGGAGCTTACGCCAGCCTTGGCCTTACCGTTAACGGTATCCTTACCTCATTACTTACACCTATGATCATACCTATGTTAGGTGTCTGATTATACCTATGTTAGGAGTATTAACGTGTATATAAAAAATCACCATTAACCGTTCTATGGACGATTAATGGTGATTTTTCTTTTGAAACCTTATTGCTTATTCGCAGACTGAAATGTTCAGCTTGTCTGCATCTTCTGTTTTCTCTACTTTTACCGTTGCTCCCTTCTTGACATTACCGGAAAGGAGAAAGTCGCAGAGTTCGTCTTCGATGTAGTTTTGTATAGCTCGCTTTAGAGGACGAGCTCCAAACTGCTGGTCGTAGCCCTTTGTAGCAAGGAAGTCCTTCGCGGCATCACTAACTGTTATTGAGTAGCCGATTTCCTTCATGCGATCTATGAGGCGTGTCAACTCTATGTCTACAATCTTTCGGATGGCAGCGGCGTCAAGTTGTTCGAAGGTGATTATGTCGTCCAGGCGGTTGAGAAATTCTGGAGCGAACTGCTTGCTCAGACTCTTCTGTATTACAGAGCGAGCGTATTCCTTGCTCTTTTCGTCTGCTGCACCTGATAGCGATACTGCGTTGAAGCCGATGCCATGGCTGAAATCTTGCAACTGACGTGTTCCTGCATTAGAGGTCATGATAATGATGGTATTGCGGAAATCCACCATTCTGCCGTTGCCGTCTGTCATACGACCCTCATCAAGTACTTGAAGAAGAAGGTTGAAGACATCGCCATGAGCTTTCTCTATCTCGTCAAGGAGTACGATAGAGTAGGGATGGCGCCTTACCTTCTCGGTCAACTGACCGCCCTCACCATAACCGACGTATCCCGGAGGTGCACCAACGAGACGTGAAGTGTTGAATTTCTCCGAGTACTCACTCATGTCTATGCGGACAAGAGCGTCCTTTGTACCGAACATCGTTTCTGCCAACTTCTGGGCAAGGTAAGTCTTGCCGACACCCGTAGGTCCAAGGAACATGAACACTCCGATTGGCTTATTGGGATCCTTTAGTCCAAGACGGCTACGTTGGATGCATCTTGATATCTTGTCGATGGCTTTGTCTTGAGAGATAACGGACGACTTTAGAGTGTCTGAAAGATGGCGAAGCATGCCTTCCTCTGATTCTGAAATCTTCTGAACAGGAATCCCAGACATCTGAGCCACAACCGTAGCCACTTCTGCCTCGTCGATGGTTTCACGAACGCCGTTATCGTTCTGCATCCAGTCCTTGTTAAGCTTCTGAAGCTCATCCTCGAGCTGGCATTCACGATCGCGATAACTTGCTGCAAGCTCGAAATTCTGGTCTGCAGCGGCAGCGTTCTTCAGACGCATCGTCTCGCTCAGCAGTTTCTCTTTGTCAAGAATCTCCTGAGGAATTACGGCGTGCTGTAAATGAGCCTTAGCACCTACCTCGTCCATAGCGTCAATTGCCTTGTCGGGTAGTTGGCGTTCTGTGATGTATCGTGTGGTGAGCTGCACGCAGGCAAGCAAAGCCTCATCCGTGTAGCGTACGTGGTGGTAGTCTTCGTAGCGTTCCTTTATATTCTGAAGAATCTCTAACGTTTCTTTCTCTGTAGACGGTTCTATCATAACCTTCTGGAAACGGCGCTCCAAGGCTCCGTCCTTTTCGATAGAGTTGCGATATTCATCAAGTGTGGTAGCACCTATGCATTGTATAAGTCCTCTTGCCAAAGCCGGCTTCATGATGTTGGCTGCATCCATAGAGCCTGGCGTGCTGCCAGCTCCGATAATTGTATGAATCTCGTCTATGAAGACAATAATCTCAGGGTTGTTCTCCAGTTCACGAAGCAGAGCCTGAATGCGCTCCTCAAACTGTCCTCTGTACTTTGTTCCAGCTACGATGGACGTCATGTCCAGACGCAGTATTCGCTTGTTGAAAAGCAGGGGAGAGGTGTGGTGCTTGGCAATCATCTGTGCCAGTCCTTCGGCAATAGCACTCTTGCCCACACCAGGTTCGCCGATAAGAATAGGATTGTTCTTCTTTCTTCGGCACAGGATTTCCGTCACTCTTGCCATCTCTACAGCACGTCCTACGACGGGATCGAGCTTACCTTCCTTGGCAGCAGCCGTAAGGTCCGTAGAGAACTTGTCCAGCACTGGTGTTGAAGTTCCGCTTGAAGGACGACCATTACCTGAAGGGTTGTTATATGCGTTTCCGACAGAATGACGTGACGTTGACTCGTCCTCTTCTTCAGAAAGGCCGATACCGTTTGTCGGAGTGTTGTTGTGTTTTATTGTGGTGTTTGTCTGCATGAAAAAGTTCTTTACGGTTTCGTATGACAAGCCGTTATTCTCTAATACCTCTTTGGCTCCACTCGGAGTCTGGTCGTGAAAGATAGCCAAAAGCACATGCTTCAGTTCCACTTCCTGCGAGTGTTGGAGTCTTGCCTCCAGTACGGACAGCTTCAGTACGTTGCCCGCATGCTCGTCCATAGATATTGACGATACCGAATCTTCTGATGTATTAGTTATATTGTCAGAAGCCTTGGCTTCCAATTCGCGCTTGACCGACGCCTCATCAATATTCATTGTCTGTAATATTGGTGTCAATGGATTTGTGTTATCCCTTAACATTCCCAAAACAAGATGCTCCACACTAACTGTTTTGCAAGAAAGGCGTTGGGCTTCTTCTCTGCTGAATGCCAAAACTTGGGAAACTTTTGGTGAAAACTGGTTCATCATGTGTGTTTTTATATTTAAAAATGTATAGCTGTTTTGATTATAACTATAGCAAATCTTATGCCATTACTCGTCGTCGTTACGTCCGCCAATGCAACATCTGATTTCGCGTTCAAGCTTTTGCATCGTCCATTCGCCGCCGTAACTATTTATGTATGCCTTTGCGCTCAACAGGTATTCCTGCGCCACATCCACCTTGTCAAGACCAAGATAGCATTTCGCTATATGACCGAGAATATTGCCTTTTTCGTTGTCGTAACATAGAAGGAGCGTCTTTTCAAAATAGTTGATTGCTTGCTTTAGCTTCCCCGTTTCTAAGGAGCTGACAGCTGCACAATAATAATATACAGACCGCTCGTGTGGGGCGAATACCTCCAGCTTGTCTGAGACGGAACTGATGATGCTGTCACAAAGACGATATTCATGGTCGTAATAATAACATACGCCCATATATGCACGGAAGCGATAGTTGAGGTTGAATCTCTTTTCGAGTTGCTTGAAAAGGATAATTGATTCGTGATACTTGCCGCTTTGGAAGTAATCCACGGCTTTGTTCAGTTTTTCCTTGTCTGAAATATTGTCGTATTTGGTTTGCGAGTAAGAGGTTTGTGTGAATGCCAAAACCAATAAGAGCAGTATTATGCTTCTATGGTTCTGCCATTCTCTTAACATTTTATTCCATAATCTCGTCATTCTGTATAGAAGCGTATAAGATTTCGCAGATGGTTCTGGCAGATGGTGCAAAAATATGGTACGTTGTTACTTCTCATACGACAGTCTTCCTGACCTCTGTACATACCCTTCATCTGATAGCCAGCACCCTCATAAAGTCCAATCTTCTTCTTGTTGCCTACGACAGGTGTCGGCACCTCATATTTCTTCGGCAAGAGATTCTCCCATTTACCCTTGAAGTTTACGAGTGAAGTGATGTTGGGTTCCCAAGGCTCGATGTCGAGAGGATGTATTGACAGTTGTTCCTGCTCATAAGCATATTCGTCTGCCAATCCTGCGAAACTATGACCGAACTCGTGCACTACTACTTTCTGGAACAATGGATGATGGGTCATTGAGAGATTGTATGAGTTGAGAATACCACCTCCGCCATACTCGCTTGTATTCACAAGCACAATAATGTGCTCGTAGGGCGTACCTGCCAAGACATTGTGAAGGTCTTTGAGGTTAAGCGTTGTGAGATATCTGTCAGAATAGAACGTGTCGAAATGGCTGCCAAGAGCGGTCGACTTCCATACTCCCTTCGATGGTTCGCTTGTTCCGGATTCGGCGGAAGGCGAACATACAGCCACGACATTAAAGCGGTCGCGCAATTCCTTGAACGGCTCGTGGCTGAACATCGCTTCGTTGGCAAGTTTCACGTCCTTGAGGAATACGTCCATCTCTGCTTCTGTATAGCCCTCTGCTACGTAGGCTATGTGGATGCACTTGGTAGTGTCCTTGGCTGCCTGAATTGTGGTGTATGGTGTAACATGTGAGAAGCCGATATGTCTGATGAGGATGTCGTTGGGCACAACGGTATGTGTCATGCTGCACATCACCTGACGACGATTGTCCATCAAATCCACAGTTACCTTCACCGTGTTCTTAGGCATCGGAATAAGAAATACGTTCTCAAAAGCCTTGTCCACGTGCTTTGCCTCGTCGTATGTCAGCCACTCCTGGAAAAGCGTAGAGAAGGAGTTGCGGTATATCACGGCGTTGGTCTTAGCGTCACGTACTGTTATCTGTCCGTTGCCTTCCATAGGCAGTTCGTCCAGATGTGCTTTCTTGCCATACCATCGTGGCATAAGACAAAGTTTGTCAACGGAAATTTTCTGATGTGATGCGTTGCCTGAGAATATATAGTCAAGGCGAAGTGTAGAGTCGGCGAAGCATTCGTCGAATCGTGGCTGTGCTTTGATTACGTTGGCTGATGCTGTAATGACGAGCATTATGGCAGCCAGAATAAGTTTGTGCATAATATGATTTTTCATTGTTGTTTGATGTTGTTTACGTCCTGCAGAAAATGATGTATAGAATGTATCATCTCTTTAATATAGTCTCTTTGCCAGTCGGCGTCATGGTGGTGGCTGCTGCCATAGAGTAGAATGTCAAGGTCCATCGCCACCTTGCCTTTCCGGCGTTCCTCGCGTTTGTCGCCGCATGCCTTCTCTATGTCCTTCAGATGCTCACGAAGGCTGTCTATGCTGATGTCGGTATAGCCATAGGCGAGCAGGTTTGTGTAGTTGGCGCAAGGCAAGCTGACGCCGATTGGCGCAGTCTCTTTCTCAGGCGTGAATCCGGCATTATGTATTAGTCGTTGGAGCGACTTTTTTGCTGCCTCTATCCTCGGTCTGCTGTCATAGTTTGAGCCGATAGCTACAATCACTTTATTCATCCTTTGCTGCGTCTTGGGGTGATTGGTCTTTGGCTGTTCCGATGCGTTTTGCTTCAATGTTGCCATAAACAAAGCAGAACAGCAGGAAAATGCTGTATACGACGTAATATGTCAGGAAGCAGAATACGATGTTAGTTCCGAATACCAGCATGTTGAAGTATGAAGGAAGACCGCTTGTGTCGCCGTCCAATGTTCCGAGAAAATCGGCGAAACTTGAGAAGTGACATACTATGAAAGGTATTGAGAATAAGAATATTGACAATACGAGTTCAAGTAAAGCAACAATAACGGAAAGGATTATATATCCGCAGTTCTTCATACCGAAACTATATGGCTTGCCGAAACATGACGCATACTTTGAGCCGTTCTCAAGAATGTATTTTGTATGAGTGTAAGCTAATGGAGAAAGCAGAACGAAAAATACCGCCACTACTACCAATACACCCAAAGCGACAAGCACCTGTGAGGAAGCTGCACCAAGACTTGCCGTCCACTTTACCAGACTTTGCTGGCTACTGTATACAGCCGTAGTGGCTACGATAAGTGTTACTAATTGCGTGGCTGTTACAGCTGTGCATTTCGTTAGCGTGTGCTTATATGATTCTCCGTTCACCAGTTTGGCAAAGGTAGCCATGGCGCATGACGATACTATTACGAGCAAAAGCAAGTAGCATGCATATATGCCCAGAAACATCATTGGGCTTATCTGTCCCGGCATTACTGTTGTCGGCAGGAAAGAGATTGCCGAGAAACATATAGATGCCAAGAGGGTTATGAGCCATGTCTTCTTGAATATTGTGGAGAGGTTGTCCGAATAAAGCTTAGCCGAGGAGCTGATACATCCTGCGTGACTACGACTCTTTATCAATTCGTTTATAATCATATCGTTATGAGGTTTTGTTTAATATTTAATCGAACGTCTGAATTCTGCTGCTACAATAGCAGTTGCCACAGCCACATTCAGACTGTCAGCCGTCTCACGTCCTTCTGGATAATTGGGTATGCGGATGGCTCTGGTTATCTTTGAGCGGCTGAGAGCGGACAGTCCCTTGCCCTCGTTGCCCATTATGATAAGGCCGTTGTCCGTAAGCGGCTGTTCATATATGTTCTTGCCTTCCAACAGAGTTCCGTAAACGGGAAGGTCTGACGGTACGATAGCAAAGAGTTTTTCCATGTCCATGTACGTGATGTTCACCCTTGCCAGGCTTCCCATAGTTGCCTGCACCACCTTTGGATTGTATACGTCCACCGTGTCTGTGCTGCATATTATGTTCTCAATGCCGAACCAGTCTGCTATGCGTATGATGGTGCCAAGGTTGCCAGGGTCCTGCACGCCGTCGGTCATGAGTGTCAGCTTCTTAGCTATGTCGTTGATGTCTATCTGGGTGTTTAACTTTTCGAAGACAGCAAGTACCTGCTGCGGATGACAGAGCAGACTTGTCTTTGACAGTTCTTCGTTCGTTACTTCCACGATTTCGCATCCCGCGTTCTTCGGAATAAGCTTCATGTTATTGTCAAACCAATCCTTTGTGCCTACCAGCATGCGCAGCTTCTCTTTGTGTAATGCCAAAATGTCAGCCACCACCTTCGGACCCTCAGCCACGAACATTCCTTGTGAGTCGCGGCCCTTCTTGTTTTCAAGTGAATGGATATACTTTATCTTGTTCTTGCTAATCATAATCAGTACGAAAACTATAAATTATATTCTGCAAAGGTAGTAATTATATTTTTTATTTATTAACTTTGCAAAGATATTTAGAATATATTATTACTAATAAAAGTATAGGTTTTAGAATGTTTAGAAGTGGTAAATGGATTTTGCCCGTTTTTGTCTTCACGATATGTATCTTGGCATCTTGTTCTTCGCTCAAGTTTGTTCCAGAAGACCAATATCTCTTGAAGAAGACCACCATCCAGAGTGAGGATTCTGTTTTTGACGGTCGTACTCTCTATCCCTACGTCCATCAGCGCCCCAACACCAAGTGGTTCTCCGTCTTCAAGGTCCCCCTTTCTTTGTATAGCCTTTCAGGTCGCGACTCTACGGTATGGATGAACAGATTCCTGCGCCGTTTAGGCGAACCTCCTGTCGTTTACGATTCCATAGAAAGCAACCGAACTCTCCATGACATGACTTCTGCCATGCAGTCGAAGGGATATCTGAATGCTGAGGTAAGCAGAACCACCACGAGCAAGAAGCGTAGGGCGCACGTCAACTATACCGTGCGTCCCGGACATCTTTATACTATAGGTAATGTGGTATATGAGAGCGAGGATCCTACGTTGGAGGAGTTTCTTCATCTTAACGACCCTAATAGCCGCGGTCTTAAAACCGGTATGGATTTCTCAAGCGAAAATCTCGATAATGAGCGAAAGCGAATAGTGAAGATTCTTGCTGATAAGGGATTCTATAAGTTCAATAAGGATTTCATCCACTTCGATGTCGACTCCACAGGTAAGGGAGGAACCGTGGATGTAAAGCTTAGGATAATAAAGTATCGTGCTTCCAATAACGGCGTTGAGACCAATCACAAGCAATACTTCATAAACGGCATACGTTATGCCAGCGGCGATGGCAAGCCTTTCATTCCATTACGCCAGAAAGTCTTGGTCAACAATACGTATGTGGAGGAAGGACAGCCTTTCTCTGCCACAGCATTGCAGGACACATATAATAAGTTCGGACGTCTGCAAGCGGTTAAGTACACCAACATTCACTTTACGGAGCTGCCTGACACCAACCTTCTGAATTGCGACATTCAGATAAGCACCCGCAAGCCCAATTCCATTTCCTTCCAACCGGAAGGCACCAATACTGCGGGCGACCTTGGTGCTGCTGTGTCGTTGACTTATGAGAACAACAATCTCTTCCGTGGTAGCGAGCTTTTCAGTATCCAGCTGCGTGGAGCTTTCGAGGCCATCTCAGGTCTTGACGGCTATCAGAACAAGGATTATGAGGAGTATAATGTGGAGACCAAGCTGATGTTCCCCCGCATCATAGCGCCCTTCCTTACCAAGCGCTTCAAGAAAGAGCTGAATCTCCAGTCGGAGCTTCTCTTCAGCTATAACCTCCAGAACCGTCCCGAGTTTCACAGACGTGTCCTTACGGGTGCATGGCGATATCATTGGAAGAACAACAGACGACATCGCTCTTACCGATTCGACCTCCTTGACATCAACTACGTGCACATGCCTTGGATTTCGCAGACGTTCAAGACCAACTACCTTGACGATGTGTCGAGCAGAAATGCCATTTTGAAGTATAACTACGAGGATCTCTTCATCCTTAAGACCGGCATAAACTTCCATTATAATAACGGTAAGCATGCCGTAAGGTCTAACTTCGAGATCGGCGGCAATCTTCTTAGCGCCATCTCGCACATTCTTGGCGACAAGAAAAACGCCGAAGGACAGTATACGTTGTTCAACATTGCGTATGCCCAATACGTTAAGGGCGACTTCGATTACACGCGAGTGCTGACCATCGACACCAAGAACACGCTTGCCATGCATGTGGGCTTGGGCATAGCTTATCCTTACGGCAACAGTAAGGTGCTGCCTTTCGAGAAGCGCTACTTCTCTGGTGGTGCCAACTCTGTACGTGGATGGGGAGTGAGAGAACTCGGTCCGGGACGGTATAAGGGTACTGACGGCAACATCGACTTCATCAATCAGACCGGCGACATGAAGCTCGACCTTAATGCTGAGCTTCGGACCTTCCTTTTCTGGAAGTTTAATGGTGCCTTCTTTGTGGACGCCGGAAATATCTGGACTCTGAAGTATTACGAGGAGCAGAAGGGTGGCCAGTTCCGCTTTGACGAGTTTTATAAGCAGATAGCCGTATCGTACGGCTTGGGCTTACGTCTCAATCTCGACTATTTTGTCATAAGACTGGATATGGGTATGAAAGCCATCAATCCCGTATACGACAATAAGCGCCAACACTTTCCGATTCTTAATCCCAACTTCGGTCGCGACATGGCTTTGCATTTTGCCGTCGGTCTGCCGTTCTAAACAAAAAACTTGTGGAAAGTCTGCCCGTTACAGCAAACCTTCCACAAGTTTTTTTATCTTCTACGTATTCCTTTTTATCTTCCGCAAATCTTCTGGAACGCACACGTGTCGCATGTCTTCTTGTCCTTCGTAGGCGTAAAACTTACCGAAGGGTCAAATATGTCTTTCAGCACATCCTTCAGGTGCTCCGTATATTCCGTCTTGGAAGGCAGCACGTCCATAATTCTTTCCTTGTCGAAATACAGAATAGGATCGTAGTCCTTGTTGACGGTCTGCTTTATGAACATAAGGGCAGGCGCCACCTTCAGTCCTGCAGGATTCAGCTTCCTTGAACCTCTCACGTTAAGTGCATACATGAGAGTCTGAAGGTAATAGTCGGAGTGTTTGCTGCTTATGTTTGCAGCATTAAACACCTCTTCCACATTCTTCAATACGTATTTAGGTTGCCTACCTGTCTTGTAGTCGAGCACTCGTATGACGTCCTCTCCAGTCTTTCTGTCCTTCACCATATCCAGTCGGTCTATGATGCCGCCCACTTCTAGCTTCCTCTGCTTGCCGTCGCTTGGAGTGGTAAAGCTTACGTCTTCATACACGGCAGTTTCCAAAGCCAGAATGTTGAAGGGCGTATTTGCTCTGTCGTGACGCAGCATCTGCTGCAGGAAAGTCAGAATCACTTCTCTGTTGATAATCTGCAGTCCGTTCAGGCTTATCTTGCCCTTTGATATGTCAGTCTTGAAGAATTCTTCGCTGAACGCCTTGTCCACAACGTCTCCGAGCAATTCCTCATTATCTATATATTTGTCGATGAACGCGTCTGTCACCACATTGTTGTTATGGCTTGCTATATCCTCATATATGAATTGTGCAGCCTTATGGAAAATGTTTCCGAACATGCGGTTGTCTATATCCTCGTCGTTGCAGTCCGGCTCCTTCACGTTTGCCACGTACTGAAAGAAGAACTGTAGCGGACACCTTATATATTTGTTAACGGCAGAAGGCGACATGCTCTTCATACCGTCCAGCACGCTCATGACGTTCTTGTCCTTACAGATGCTTCTTCTCTTTATAGGCGTTGTGGCATTTGATGCTGACAGGCTGGCATGCTTTATCTGCTGGCTGCCGTCCACCATGAGTTGTAGCATGAAGCGGCTCATCTCTCCCGTATGTCCGTTCTCTGTAGCCTCGTTATACATAATGGTGACGTTTCCGGCTCTTTGTATGAGGCGATGGAAGTAATACGAATATATGGCCACCTTATTGTCTATGGTGGTCAGTCCGTAAGCCTTTCGTATGGCGTAGGGAATGAAGGACGAGTCGTTTACGCCCTTCGGCATGTTGCCCTCGTTGCATGAAAGGATGAGGAGGTTGTCGAAGTCGAGGTTTCGCGTTTCCAGCACACCCATTATCTGTATTCCCACGATAGGCTCTCCATGGAACGGGATGGCAGTAGTGGTCACAATCTGCCTTATCAGTCGTCGTAGCGTATTCTGGTCGACGTCCAAGTCGCCGTTGTCCGTCAGCGTCTTCAGTCGGTTCAGCACGGTATACATTCTGAATACCGCCTCTTGGAAGAAGGCGTCCTTCTCCTGCTGTGCCCCCGTAATGCCAATTCGCTTTACGATGTTCGATAGTTTGCCGAGCAAAGCCGAATTGAATGTCATGCCTTCGTTCGTCTTTGGCAGTTGGCTGAACATCACGTCCATGCCTTCGTCCTTCTCGTACGTAGCCAGATACTGCACGGACAGATATTGCAGGCGTCTCTCCTTTATCTCTTTCAGCAGGTCAGCCGCGCTTTCTGTTGCCATTCCTGCGTATGGATGTCCCATCACCTTGCTGAGAAGTGACGTGCCGTAGCTTTGTCCGTTCTGCCTCATACCCAAGGTGTAGAGGTCGTAGAGTTGTGACACGAAAGAGAATATTGGTGTCGTGGCAAGCGGATAACCGCTTGTGATGTTCACCTTGTTTATATCCTCCGGCAGACTGTGCATCAAGGGCAGCAGTATGTTTTCGTCGCACATCACTATGGCAGTCTTTTTGCCCGCCTTATATCTGTCGTTCTCCATCAGCCAGTTGCCGGCAAAGCGTGCCTGGGCATTCTCTGAGGAAGCCGATATGTAGGTCATGTGCTTCTCGCCCTTCATATTGTCATACACATCCTCTGACTTTATGTCCAGCTCGCAGGGAAAGTCGTCCAAGTATTGTGCTATGTATGTTCCTGCTGACGGATTGTGCTGTCTTCCGGGTTTCGGCATATAGTAGTTGTCGAAGTCCCAATAGAAGAGAGCCTTGCCCTGCTTCTTTATTGTCGAGAAAAGCTGTCGTTCTACGGTATGCAGCAGATTGAATCCCACAAAGACATATTGGTCGAAGTCGAGCTTCAGATCTTTGTTCTCCACCACGTCTCTGTAAAGCGCACCCTCATACATCAGTCCTTGCTTCTTCAGCCGGTCACGATAGTCTGCATAGATGTCGCCGAAGTGACACCATAGGCTGAGGAATTTCTTCTTCAGTTCCGTTTCCTTGTCCTCCGTGAAGTTTGCGAAGAATTTCTTCAGAATGTCGCGCTGTTCTTCGTCCAAGTATGATATGTCGTCCAGCTCGTGTATGTCCTTCAGGTTGCTGAACACCCGTTCGGCGTCAGCCATATTCTTGTCCACATCGTCAAAGTCGGAGAGCAGCAGCTGTCCCCAACCATAGAAGTGGTCGAGGTCTTCTGCCAGTCCCGTGCACTTTACGAACGACTTGTGTAGGTCGCATATCAGTTTTATCGAGTCGCCGAGAGCATATTCTGATTGCTTGCCGAACAGCTCGCTTATGGTCATATACGTGGGGCTCCATACCGGCTTCTCCGCATTACGTGCCAGAAACTCGTTCATGAAGAGCGCCGCACGCTTGTTAGGGAATACCACCGCCATGCGCGAAAGGTCGGTTCCGTGCTTGCTCAGCAGGTCTTTCGCCACATGTTCCAGGAAAGATGTCTCGTTCATAATCTTACCTCCTCTATAGTGTTAGAATAAACATACCACAGGTATCCCTTCACGTCGGCATATCCCATGTTCTTCATTATTGCCATATAGTTTCTTACTTGATCAATATATTCCGGAGCCGGATTGCCGAACTTGAAGTCCACTACTACAATCCTCTCGCCGTCCTTCATCACTCTGTCCGGTCGTCGTTCCGTCACGGTGTCCGTAGCCTTATCGTACAGCAGGATGGAGCATTCGTTGAAGAGCGTCCATTTGTCCTCGAACCATTCTGCCACCTGCTTGTTCGTCATTCTCTTCTCCACCATCTTCCTCAGCTGTTCAGCCGTCATGGTCTCGTCGTCCAGCACGCCTTCTGCCACCAGTTCGTCTATGGCAGGGCAGATGTCAGCCTTGGTCTTTATCGTGGCAAACAGCTTGTGCAGCAGTCGTCCCGTCTTGATGTACGTCTGTTTCTGCTTTTCCTCCACGTTGTCGTCGGGTGTGATAAAGTCCTGGCTCTTGTTGCTCTGTCGGAACTTTCCTTTTCCTTTGTAACTCCTGTATGCCGCCTCTATCTTCTCCTTCTTGGGAAGGAAGATGTTAGCCGACGCTTCATGCTTGTGTTCCTTGGCTATATAAGTTTCGCCGTACGTGAATGTCATGGTGCTCTTGTTGTCGCCTGGCGTTCCTTCTATGACGCTTCCAGGCAGATCCATCTTGAAGAGGGCTTGCTCCATTGACGATGATCTGCTGAGCGAGTTGCCACGCTTGCCGAAAACGATGAGGCTTGACGAAGCTCGTGTGAAACCCACATATAGCATATTCAGATTGTCCACCATGTTCTGCAGATGCTCCTCATAGTAGTCTTCCTCATATATGGTGCCCAGCATCTGCTTTGAGCTGAACGGTACGGGGAGCACGGGCAGGGCATCGAAGGGATCATCCTTTGGCGAACACCATATCGTTCCGCTCTTCTCTATCTGCCAGTCGCAGAACGGCATTATCACGTGCTCAAACTCCAGTCCCTTACTCTTATGTATGGTTATGAGTTGTATGCCGTCGATGGAGTCGGCAGGAATGGTCTTCTTGTAGAACGAGCTGTCCCATTCGTTTATGAACGTATTGATGTCAGCCGTATTGTTGACGATGAAGTCTGCCAGCAAGTCGAAGAACTTGAAGAGGTAAGCGTCTTCGCCCTCTATGGTCTGGAGGTGGAAGATGTTGTAGAGGTGCTCTGCCAAGTCGTATAGCGGCATGCAAGCCAGCTCCGTCAGGTTATTGAGATATTCTGCCGGAAGCGTTTCTGCGAACGATCCTTCCTTGGCAATAATGCTGTTGGCTTCTTCCTCCGTCTTTCCCATGATGTGTGTCAGTATGGCTTTCTGGAGGTATATTGCTGTCACGGCATTGTCCGTGTCCACAAGGTAACGCATGGCGTTTACGATTATCTCCACCGCCATAGAGCTGTCCAGCCTGTACGCCTCGTTCGACACCAGTCTGACCGTCGGCAGCTCCATCGCCAGATAGTCAGCTATGGCTTGCAATGTATTGTTTGATCTTGCTATGATGGCTATGTCCGCCAATGCCGCTCCTTGGCTGAGCAGGCTTTCTATGTTGGTCTTCACCATCTCCATCATCTCCTCGTTCGAGTTGTTGCCCTTATTGCCTGGCAGCAAGGTTATCTCCACACGTCCTAAAGCCTCCTTCTTCTTCTCCGCCACTTTCTGCTCCACGTCCGAGTAAGCCTTCTTCAGCTGTTCGGCACGTAGTATGCCGTTGTCCGAGCTGTCCAGCTGTGTCAGATTGTCATACTCCACGTCAGCCATAGCTTTGAAGAATGCGTTGTTGAAGACTATGACGTTACGTTGCGAACGCCAGTTGGTGTCCAGAGGTTCCAGTTTCAGCATGTCATTCTTGCCAGGAAATTCCGTCTCTATGTTGTTCAGCATTCGCCAGTCGCCCGATCGCCATCTGTAGATGCTCTGCTTCACGTCGCCTACGATAAGGTTGCCTTTAGTCTCGCCGTTACTCATACATTCTTCCAGCAGCACCTTGAAGTTCTGCCATTGTATGACGCTCGTGTCCTGAAACTCGTCTATCATGATGGTCTCCAGACGTGTGCCTATCTTTTCGAAGATGAAGGGCGAGTCAGAGTCCTGTATGAGCGAGTGGAGTAGGGAGTGGGTGTCGCTGAGCAGGAAGCGGTTGGTTTCCATATTCATCTCCCTCACCTTTGTATCTATGCTGTTAAGGAGTCGCAGCTGATTGATGTTTCGCAGGGTTAGTGCAGCCGACTGGTACGTACGCCATCTTTTCGATCTCACCTCTTCCGTCTCCTCCAGAATCTTCGCCAGCGTGCCTGTGGCGAAGTCGCGCAAGTCTTGCGGGGCGCTTCCCGTCACCCATTTGTCCGTTTCGCCGTTGAGCGCTCCGACAGCCGTTTTTGTCAGAATGCTGTCGTCCATCACTCCGTTCCTTATCTTGATGAAGTATCTAGCCACGCCTTTCGTTTTATTGCTCAGGTCATTCACCGTATATCCTCTTTCCTCCAGCGCCTGAAAGAAGCGTTCGGCTTCTGTCTGGATGTCTTTCTTGGCGTTGTCTCTGAGCTGGCGCAGCATGTGGGTATAACGTCCGAAAAATCCCTTCTCCGCCAGCTTCTTGTTCAGCTCCTTCGAGTGTGTCTTATAGAATTCCTTGAATATGTTCTTGCCGAATTCCTTGATGTTTCCGATGACGTTCCAGTCGTGTTCTTCGTCGATGTTCTCCTGGATGAAGTCCATTATCCATTTCAGAAAGTCGTCCTTCTCGCGCAGTTCGGTTATGAGCTGGTCCACGGCGTTCGACTCGATGTCCTCGTCGTTCAGCTCCACCTTGAGATTGGCTGTCAGGTCCAGCTCTCTTGCAAGATTGCGTAGCACGCTCTGAAAGAAAGAGTCGATGGTCTCTATTCTGAAGTAGCTGTAGTTGCTTACGATGTTGTGAAGGGCTATGCCGGCTCTCTCCGTAAGCATCTTGTCGCCTATGCCCAGCTCTTTCTTTATCTTGTCCGCATATCCCTTCGAGTCTGGCAGTTGTTTCCAGATGCCGTATAGCTGGCTGAGGATGCGCATTTTCATCTCCTCCGTAGCCTTGTTGGTGAAGGTCACGGCAAGAGTGCTTCGGTAGCTGTTAGGATTTAGGATAAGCAGTTTTATGTATTCTGCGGAAAGCGTGAATGTCTTTCCGCTACCAGCACTTGCCTTATATATAGTAAGAGCCTTGTCGTTCATATAATGTTTTGTTTTTAGAAAAAGG
Organism: Prevotella sp. 885; assembly: GCF_002265625.1. Taxonomy (GTDB): domain Bacteria; phylum Bacteroidota; class Bacteroidia; order Bacteroidales; family Bacteroidaceae; genus Prevotella. The sequence goes on along the minus strand of NZ_NOVE01000006.1, from coordinate 29,966 downwards.
TGTCACATCATGTTTTCCAGGTCATGTAGGGCGCTTTGCATGTCGGAAGCGAACGTCAGGTGTTCGCACAGAAAGTCCTCCTTTCCGTGTGCTATATGGCTGTATAGCGCCTTGTCCATATCCTGCACGTATGAAGAGATGGCATACTCGATGTCGTCCTTCTGGGACGGTATGGTGGAGTGGGCATACACTCTCCACTTCTGGTGGAAGAAGCAGTATGCCGACTCTATGCTGTCTTTACAGTACATCTGTCTTCAATATCTTGATGTCCTCGCAGGGGCGGTCGCCACGCTGCGTCTCTACAGACTGGATTTTCTCCACCACGTCCAGTCCTTCTGTCACCTCGCCGAATACCGTGTACTGTCCGTCCAGGTGTGGAGTGCCGCCGATGGTCGTGTATGCCTCCATCTGCTCCTCGCTCAGTCCCACAGGATTAGCCTTGCAGATGTCCTGTGCTTCCTTCATCAGACGCTCCTGCATGTCCTGCAGGCCGGCACGGTCACGATTGCGGCGCATCTCCATTATCTCCTCCTTGTGGTATGTCACGAGGTCGTTGAAGGTGATGGTCACTTGGTTCTGCTTCATCTGCTTCTCCATCTGCTTCAGCTGCGAAGCCTTATACACGTCGCCCCAGACAATATAGAACTGGCTGCCGCTCGACTCACGGTTCGGGTTTACCTCGTCGCCCATGCGAGCTGCGCACAGGGCGCCGCGCTTGTGGAAGAGGTTGGGCTTTATCTCTGCCTTGATGGTATAGTCAGGACCTCCCATGCCCAACTGCTTTCCGGCAGGAGCGTTCTTCGAGTCGGGGTCGCCGCCCTGAATCATAAAGTTCTCTATCACTCTGTGGAACAGCACGTTGTCATAATATCCCTCCGAAGCCAGCTTTACGAAGTTGTCGCGATGGAGTGGGGTCTCGTCGTACAGGCGTACTGTGATGTCGCCCATAGTGGTTGTGATTTTGATGTTTGCCATTGTCGTTAATGTTTTCTTAAAATGTATGTTTTATGCAAAGTTACTACTTTTTGTCTAACCTCTTCTTTTAACAAACCATAAATTTTCGCCTATTATACGCCCGAAATTGAATGTTTTTTGTTATTTTGCAAGCTAATCATTAACCAAACCAATTTATTAAAATGAGCAATTTGCATTTTCTGAAAGTTAAAGTGGTCCGAATAGATGAAGACCGTCATAAGTTTATTGTTGAACATGAAGGCAAGATTTATCAGGTGTCGCAGTTGGCGTTCCAGCGACAACAACCCAAGCCTGATTTTATTGACTGCATTTATTATCAAACCGACAACGGGGGCATCTATATGTCGCAGAACATCCAGCGTCTTATGCAGGAGCGGTATAAGATAGGTGACGAAGTGGAATTTCAGATTAAGTATATAAAGGACGATAAGTTTGTGCTTGAGGACAATTATGGCTTTACGGCGCTGATGAACTGGATTCCTACCATCAATTCTGCTTTAACGCCACGCGTCAAGTGTCAGATACTTAATATCTTACAGAAAAACATGGAGGTGCGTTTTATCTCCACTCTGGGTGCTGCTGCGTCCGAGTTTTCGCTTAAGGATGCAGACATCGCATCCATTATTGGCGACTGCGTCTGGAACACTCCGGCTTTACGCACTCTTGTCCTCAGCGATTCTGACATCGAGACGTTCAGCACGGCGTTCGGCTCCTTCCTTCAGCACGTCGTAACGTCCACGCCTAAGGAGGAACTTCCCGAAGTGCTTTCTGACATCCGCCGCCGGTCTCTTGCCGCCCTTGCTTCGCCTGCCTTCCTTCCTAAGTGCACAATTGTGGAGCGCAGCCTACTGGAGCAACGCTTCACGGAGATAATAGAGCAGACTGGCTATTGCGTTCAGGCTATGGAGAAGGTAGATAGTGGCGAGGCTGTCGGCTATGTGGAAGATGTCCTCAAGACCCTCTCTGAGTCGGCTTTCATCTATCATCCCCGCAAGCATTTCGGCATCATCCTCGGCATCTTCATGTTTGACGCTTCCGTCATGCAGCGGACCATATCGCTCATCCTTTCCTCTCTCCGTTCGCAGCCCGATTCGTTGTGGCGCCGTCCGCCCTTCCAGCGTCAGCTACTTAAGATACTCGACCTCTATGTCTCGCGCCTCTATCCTGAGAACGACAAGCTCCAGACCGACTCTGCCGCTCGCGAGACCATGATAAGCACGCTTGCCATAGAGCTGATGCTGGCGAAGAACCTTACATCTCCCTATATCGACCTTCCCCTCAATCTCTCCACGCTTTATCGCCTCGTATCGCTCATGAACGTCAGCGAACCCGAGAAGACGCTCAATAAGGCTTTCCTTTCTCTCTTTACGGATGCCGACATCGACTTTTCCCTGCCTTTCGATTGTGACGACGCTTTCATTATGGCCAATATGCTTTGCTCGCAGATTGACGACAATAGCGTGGAAGACTTCGACGGGGCTGAGTTCCGTTCCGGCAAGACCCGCCTTCTTGTCAATCATTCGTCCATTACCCTCATGCCATCCACTCCTCCTATGATGGGCAGTCGTTACAGCGCATTACCCTCTGAACTCAAGTTGTGGCACGGACTCGGGGTGGAGCTTGACGAGAAGATTCCGTCCGACCTTCGCAACTGCACATACAAGACCATCGGACAGTATAAGAAGTTGTGGGAGTATCTTTACACAGCTGTTTTCTCAGCACAGTCTTCTCTCATACAGTCTAAGATTAATAGTCTCGACATCGACGACCAGACACATGTCATCATCTTCAGACGCATCCCCGGCACGTTGGTTTTCGAGTGTAAGATTGTCAACGACGAGGTGGAGGGCACAGGCACGCTGGACATCCGCACAGACTGCTCACCTTATTATCCCGGCGACATCGGCGTCTCCACGTTCGAGAAAGACGGCAAGCCGCTCATCCTCGACGTATACGTCAAGGCCATCAATCCTGACGGCACTTACGTCTTCGGCATGTCCGAATACATAACGGAGTTTATGGAGCAGTATCGTGAGGAACATCTCGGTTACGATTCTGTCCTTACCTGCATCGTCAATAAGGGTGCGGCTGGCGCCAAGTGTGTGCCAGCCATCAGCTATGAGGGACTGTCGGTTTCGGTATCGCCCAGCCCCGACATCACCATGGACGACCTCTATAAGGGAGCCGTCGTAGAGGTGGACTGCCTTGCCAAGGGCACCAACGGCTTCATCGCCTCCACCTTCAACGGCTATTCCGACCTTCGCCACATCTCCGTGGCTGAGGCTTTCCATCGTCTTATGGTCAATTTTGCCGGAGGCGAGGTTTATGACATCGTGACGGGCAGCTCTGCCGCTGAGGAGGAAGTGCGCACCATGGACAAGCGTAGCGTCCGAGAGCTGATGTTCATAATTGACGCCAAGGCCACTATCGAGAACGACAGCGTACGTGCCTACAATTATCTCTCTTACTGCCGTCTCATCGCCAAGCTCCTTGCCGATGACGAGCGAATCAATTATTACGCCAGCCGTCTGCGCCTCCTCGAACTCCTCAACGAGTTTGCCGTCTCTGACTCCATCAGCCTTGAGGCCATACATCGTCAGGAGGAGAACGATGCCGCATTCATATATCATAACGCCACCCTGCGCCACGACTTCGAGCAGCTCCAAATTATCGGCTGCATCAATAAAGACGACTATTATGACTATCTCTACGGTAAGTCGCTCAACAACGAGAATCCGCAGCTGCAGCAGCTTGCCTCCCTCGTCATGGCGCACAATACCGTGAAGAAGGCTGGGCTGCTCACTCAGGCGGGCGACATCCTTGACAAGATCAGGTCCCTGCTCAAACTCGACAAGAACCATTCAAATAAGAAGAATTACGGTTCGGAGGACTTCCATACGGAGTTCAAGACTTCCATCATTTATCCTGAGTCGTCCATGCGCGTGGACATCAAGGCGCAGCGCCTCAAGATTATGCAGGAGATTTGTGCCTTCCTGAATGCGGAAGGCGGCACATTATATATAGGTGTGTCTGACATCGGCTACGAGATGGGCATCGACGAGGATCTCAAGCATCCGCTCTTCTCACGATCTCGCGACAAGTATAAGGTCTACGTAGACAACTGCGTGGCACAAGACCTCGGTCAGCAGGCTGCCCATTACGTCCACACCAACTTTGACAATACCATCAAGGGGGACGTTCTCATCATCCGCATCGAGCCATGTCCCACGCCCATCATGGTGGATGGCAATTACTATGAGCGTATGGGCACCTCGGCACGTTGCGTCAACGACACCTATCGTGAGAGCTTCCTCTCGCAGCGTAGGGCATGGGCGGCGCAGCATCAGCCGCAGACCGATCTGCCGGTAGAGGAGGCGTCTCCGGCTCCCATAGCCGAGAAGCAAACGCCAGCCGACTCTTCCTCTTACGATGAGGCAGGGGAGTGGACGGTCCAGACGTCACGCTCACGCAACAACATCCTGCATGAGTATGACGATTACGACAATTACCTACCCGTTTCGGCTGTCATCAGCATCATGGCGGACGGCAACTATAAGGTGCTGGACGAGGACGACTATCAGCCGGCGCTCCTCAAGATTGCCGTACACGAGGAGGAGGAAGACCGTTGGCTGGTAATGGTCTACGACACGGGTCGTGTATGTCGCATCCCCGTCTCGCAGCTTCTCAAGCGTGACCGCGACCGCATCTTCAAGCGCAGCTCTGCCGCCGAGGTGGTCTATGCCTCCATCGGTGGTCAGGACGATATGCTCTGCCTTGGTCTCACCGACAGCAAGGGAGTGCGTTACGTCCGCTTTGACGATCTCTCCGCCTTCAGCCAGGGAGGAATGCAGGACGACGGCGACTGTCCCGTCGATTGTTCCTTCGACAGCCTCTTCTTCGCCGAGATAGTTCCTGCCGCTGCTGCCCAGGACATACGCCCGACATCCCGAAAGTCCATCGGCATCAACCTCCGTTCCGCCGACGCACACCGCTGCCTCGAAGCCATACCTGGCGTAAAAGCAGAGAATCTGGAGTGATATTGTGTACGAAAATATTGTAATACTTTAAATAAATCACTATTGTTTGACCAATTCAAGGCATCTACCAAGAGAAGACATGGCTGGAGCTTTCTTTGTTGTGATCTCCTAAGTTGTTGTCCTTTAGCCTTTTAGATGAATTTTGATTGGGAGTCAGATGTATCAAGCGTTTCAGTTTCAGTTGTTTCAGTTGTTTTTTAAAGGGTATCACTTTTCCTTTCTTTATATATAATATATTGATTATTAATTAGTTATAAGTGTATAAAAGAGTGTTTCGGACATAACTGACCCTTAAAAAACGAACTGAAACTGAAACAACTGAAACACCTTACGCTTTTCCCCTCAGTTTACCTTCCTTCTCCAAGGCCTGTGGCGACGCCGCTCGCCACCTTGCATGCACTTTTACAGTGTCAAAGCGGCGCTATTGCAAGGCAATAGTTGAGGTTTTAGGAGGTAAAAGCGGCACTATGACACCATAAAAGCGCCACTTTGACAGCACGTTTGTTTACGAACTGGGGTGCGAGTAGTTACTTATAATAAAAGATTACGGATTTCCCTGATTAGTCTGATGCTAACGCCATTTTGCGCATAAAATCAGAATAATCAGAAAAATCCGTAATCCTATAAATCGTCTGCTTAATCCGCTATCTGTGGGACACCTTTCTTAGAACAAACTGCGGAACGATGTTGGAATTGGCGTAGAAAACTCCATCCGTTCCTTTGTGATGGGATGCACGAAGCACAGCACGTAGGCGTGGAGGCAGAGACGGTGCAGAGGATCGTCGCCGTTGCCATATTTCGTGTCGCCGCAGACAGGATGTCCCATGTCTGCTGAGTGAACACGAATCTGGTTCTTACGACCCGTCTCCAGCTTATATTCCACCAGCGAGTGCTCAGTAGTCCTTGCCAGCACATGGAAGTGCGTCACAGCCAGCTTGCCGCCATTGTCAGTCGGCGACGAGTAAGTGACGTATGCCTTGTTGTCCTTCAGCCAGTTACGGACGGTGCCGTTGTCGTCCTCCATCTCGCCGCTCACTACAGCCACGTAGCGGCGGTCATACACCGTTCCGTGCCAGTCGTGCTCCAGAATCTGCTCCGTGTCGATGTCCTTGGCGTAGATCATCAGACCACTTGTGTCGCGGTCGAGGCGGTGCACTACGTGCGCACGGCAACGCTGACGGGTCTTCAGGAAATAGTCGTCCAGCACCGACTTCACGTTCAGCGACGAGTGACCTGCCGCCATTGAGAGAATGCCGATGTTCTTTTCCACCACCACTATCCATCTGTCCTCATACACAATCTTCACGTAGCGACTCTTAAAGGCGCTGTTGTTCTTGTGTCGTGCCACCTGAATGCGGTCGCCCTTACGCAGCGGCGCGTCAAACTGCGTCACCACCTTACCGTTCACCTTAATGCCGCGTCCTTGCAGCGTCGCCTTTATCTTGTTGCGGCTCTCCTTGGCGTGAGAGAGCAGATACTGAAGGAGAGCGTCCGGGGTCTGTTCGCTTACCACATACTCCGTGCAGTCTCCTCCACGGCTACTGTAATAGTTTTGCTTATTTGGCTGTTTCATCTTTCTTTTTCCTTTTTTCAGTCACAAAGTTACTGATATTTTCGCTAATACACTAAAAACAACGTAATTTTGCAACCATGAAAACATTATTAGCCACTATCATCCTCGCAGGACTTCTCTCCTGCCAGTCCTCTAAGCCCGGGTTCCGTAGCGTCTCCGTGGACGATTTCCAGCATCTCATCGCCGACACCTCCGTCATACGCCTCGACGTACGCACAGCCAAGGAGTTTGACGAGGGACACATACCCAACGCCGTCAACATCGATGTCCTACAACCCGACTTCCTTCAGAAAGCCCTCTCTTCTTTACCACGCAAACGCACCATAGCCGTTAATTGCAGAAGCGGAAAACGAAGCAAGAAGGCTGCTGAATTAATCGCAAAGAAAGGATACAAAGTTGTAGAACTCGATGCAGGGTTTAACGGGTGGATAGAAGAAGGAAAGGAAGTGACAAAAGAGTAGAAAATGAAGAAAGCTATTCTTGGGAATGGAAGGAAGTGGCAGCTACATGCTGTCATTAGATACCTTGTCCTCACGATACGCAACTGTCGTCTGCTGGTATTTATGGCTTTGCTTCTTGGTATATTAGAGGTGATTGTCAGTCTGTTACAAGTATGGACTGTAAAAAGAGTCATCGATTCGGCATCCATAAATACAGGCGAATCCATCATTCGTTCAATCGGTATTCTTACATTGTTAATAGTATTAGGCTTCGCTTTGACGGCCTTCAGCACCTGGGTAGGCAATATTGAAGGAACACGTGCAAAGAACAATATGCGGCAACGTATATTGCATAAACTGTTATTAAGTAAGGATAGTGGCAAACTTCATTCCGGTGATATCGTCAACCGTATAGAGATCGATGTGTCTACTATCTTAAATTTTGTAGGCTACAAGATTCCAGAGTCAGCATCAGGATTGATAATGTTTGCTGCCGCAATGGTTTGTCTGTATCATTTAGACCACTATCTGCCTATCTTGGTCTTTGGGGTAATTGTCATCTCTTTGGCTATTAGTAGAATATATATCAAGAAGATGCACAAACTTATAAAAGACGTACGTGAATCAGAGGGCAATATTCAAGCAGTCATTCAGGACAGTATCCAGAATAGATCTCTCCTCAAGGTGCTTGAAGCAACCCAAACTATAGCAGAACGCTTTTCTTTCGTCCAGTCTAACTTGTTTGGTAATATGAAGAAATCCACGTCGTTTTCTATACGTGCGAGTGCTATAGTAAGCGCAGGAGAATCATTTGTCTATATTCTAACCTTCCTATGGGCTGCATTGCGAATGTCTGCTGGCACACTTACTTTTGGTGGAATGACAGCCTTTCTGCAATTAATTAATAAGGTGTATCGCCCTCTACGGAATTTGTATGGTATATTACCTTCTTTCGTCGGAGCCGTAACCTCCGCAGAACGTCTTATGGAAATGGAGAATTGGGATAAGGAACTCAATGACAATCCGATTAAAATGGATGGACCATGCGGTATTATGTTAGATAATGTATCGTTCCGTTATGACGATTCTTCGGAAGACGTAATTAGCAATCTTTCGTTTGATTTCCATCCTGGAACATCAACCGCCTTGATCGGGAAAACGGGTACGGGAAAAACGACGATACTTAGACTGTTAGTGGCACTTGCTGTCCCGCAGAAGGGACATGTGAGAGTGTATAACGAAAAGGAAAGTTCCGAGACATCGTTATCCATGCGTTGTAATTTTATTTATGTTCCACAAGGCAATACACTTATGCATGGTACAATAAGGGATAATCTGCTATTAGGCAATCCATCAGCAACTGACGAAGAAATATACGAAATGCTGCATGTTTGCTGTGCAGACTTTGTACGCTCCATTCCTAACGGGCTTGATACACTATGTCATGAAAATGGAGGAGGACTTTCGGAAGGTCAGGCACAACGCATAGCTATAGCACGTGGTTTGTTGCATGGCGGAGAAATTCTTATTCTTGATGAGGTAACATCCGCTCTTGACGAAGAAACGACAAAAGAGTTACTTGACAATCTCTATGAGAATTATGCTGACCGCACGCTAATCTTTGCAACGCATGATCCACTGGTAATAGAAAGATGTCAGAGAAGCTGTTCTCTTTAGATATAACTTTTTAAAATAAAAAGGTGTGGCAGAAATATTGAAAAAGGATAATCCCTGTTTCTTTACTTCTGCCACACCTTCTTTATTATCTTTTCATAATATTACTGGTGCTGTTCTCTAAGCAAGTCGTTAACTGTCTTAACGGGATTGAAAGTTCCGATGGGCACTTCCACGAAGATGGTGTTCCAGTTGCTCATGGCACCATTCCAGAGACCGGGAAGTTCGAGCGCCTTCAGCTCCTTGCCGTTCTTGCTCTTCGAGCTGATGAAGCCCGTGTTCTTGTCGACGAAGTCGGGGAGCTGGTAGTGGTTGCCGTCCTTGTCCTTTGTGGCGCAAACGAGGTCAACGGGATTGAAGTGAGTGCCGTTCTTGAACATCTCCATATACTCAGCGTTGTTCTTGTCTATCTGGCTTGACTCGAGGATCTGCGGGCTGACTGTGCCGTCCTGATTGTAGCAAAGGAACGGGCCGCCACCCGGTTCGCCCACGTTCTTAACGACGCCGCAGACACGGATAGGACGAGAGAACTTGGTGCGGAGATAGTCGGCAAGCTGCTCACGAGAGAGGCTCTTGACGTCGTGCTTGCGGCAGCAGAGTCTGCCTTCGAGGAAGCTGACCATCTCTTCGAGCTGAGCGTCCGTGTAAGCGCCGCTCTCGAGGAGGCGGAGATAAGCGAACACCTGCTTCTGCGTGTCGACGAGGATGCCGGCGATGAGTTTCTTATAGAGAACCGTCTCGTCCTTGATTCTGTCAGGAACCACGTTGTCGATGTTCTTCACGAACACAACGTCAGCGTCAATTTCGTTAAGGTTCTGTATGAGCGCTCCGTGACCACCCGGACGGAAGAGTAACGAACCGTCCTCATTGCGGAACGGCGTGTTGTCAGGATTGGCAGCGATGGTGTCCGTGCTAGGCTTCTGCTCAGAGAAGCTGACATTATACTTGATGCCGAACTTCTGCTCATAGTAAGCAATCTTCTCAGCCACCTTCTTCTTGAACAGTTCCAGATGGTCGTGAGAGACGGTGAAATGGATGTTGGCATTGCCGTTGGTGCTGGCATAGAGAGCAGCCTCTACGAGATGCTCCTCCATAGGAGTGCGCGGTCCGTCCTCATACTGATGGAAGAGGAGGAGGCCCTTGGGCTGCTGACCGTAATTGAGGCCCTTAGCCTCGAGGAGGTTAGCCACGACAGCCTTATAGTTGCCAGCCTTGGTAAGGTCGCATACGCAACCGCCGTCGTTCTTCTTGCACTCGGCACAAAGAGCCTTCTTAAAGGCGAATTTCTTTATATTGTCGAAGAAAGTCTTCTCAAAGTCGGTGGTGGGTAAGTCGTATGGAGCGCTGAGGAAAGCGAAGAGATCCTTGAACATTCTGCTGGCAGCACCGCTTGCCGGCACGAACTTTACGACGCTGTGGTCAGAAGAGAGATAGTCGGTCCAGTCTGCCACGTACTTCTTTACTTCCTCCTCTGTGGGCTTGAAGATGCCGTTGCCGATGGCGGCAGCAGCCTCAATCTTAAGGAACGGGAAACCCTGCTTGAAGTTCTGGAGCTGGTGCTCCACCATCTCCTCAGAGATGCCTCTTGCGGAAATCTGGTTTAAATCTTGTTTGGATAACATAATATTTGATTTTATGGTTACATAAATTGTCTAATAACCCTACAAATGTAAAGACTTTTTCGTGAAATAAGAAATGTTATACGGAATTTTTGTACCTTTGTCTTGCAAATTAATTATTAAAGGTGTGAATTATGGAAGAAAAGTTCGAATTTACATTGGAGGAACGTCGTGAGCTGGGAGAGATAACCCAGCGCCTCAAGGCTCTCGTCGGCGACGAGATAAGTGAGGAGGACGAAGCGAAGGTGCGTAAGCAACTGGAGGAAGAGATTGACGGCAATAAGATAAGAAGAGACGTTTTCGGGCAAAATCCTATACTTCTCAGTTTTCAGACTGCCGAGCTGGAGGTGAATGAAATTGGCATGAAGCGCGACTGCGTGCTTGCCATACTCCTATATAACAGCGTGATCTGCGGCTATATGACCGTGGAGGATGCGGAGAAGATGTTCGGCAAGAGCGTGGCGCAGATCATCCACGGCTTGGTGCGCATTCATGAGCTTTACACCACAAGACCTGTCATAGAGAGTGAGAACTTCCGCAGTCTGCTGCTGTCGTTCGCGGAGGACATGCGCGTGGTGCTGATAATGATTGCGGACCGCGTGAACCTTATGCGACAGATTCGCGACACGCAGAACACGGAGGCGAAGACCCGCGCGGCAGAGGAGGCCAGCTATCTGTATGCCCCGTTAGCACATAAGCTGGGACTGTATAAGCTGAAGAGCGAGTTGGAGGACTTGAGTCTGAAGTATCTGGAGCATGACGCCTACTACATGATCAAGGAAAACCTCAACGCAACAAAGCGGTCACGCGACGCATATATAGAGAAGTTCATAGCTCCGCTGGGCGAGAAGTTGGCGGGCATGGGCATAAAGTGCCACATAAAGGGACGTACGAAGAGCATCCACTCGATATGGCAGAAGATGAAGAAGCAGAAGTGCGGATTTAACGGCATTTACGACCTCTTTGCCATCCGTATCATCATTGACTCGCCGCTGAGCGAAGAGAAAATGCAATGCTGGCAGGCTTACTCGCTCATCACGGACATGTATCAGCCTAACCCGAAGCGACTGAGAGACTGGCTTTCGGTGCCGAAGTCGAACGGCTACGAGAGCTTGCACATCACGGTGCTTGGACCCGAGAACAAGTGGGTGGAGGTGCAGATAAGGACGGAGCGCATGGACGAGATAGCCGAGAAGGGCTTGGCTGCGCACTGGAGATATAAGGGCATCAAGAGCGAATCGGGACTGGACGACTGGCTGAAGAACATCAGAGCTGCGCTGGAGAACAACGACAACCTGCAACTTATGGACCAGTTCAAGATGGACCTTTACGAGGATGAGGTGTTCGTGTTTACGCCGAAGGGCGACTTGCTGAAGTTTCCGAAGGGTGCCACCATTCTCGACTTCGCCTACCACATCCATTCTGGTGTGGGCAACAAGTGTGTGGGCGGCAAGATAAACGGCAAGAATGTGCCCATACGTGAGGTGCTCCATTCGGGAGATACGGTGGAGATACTGACGCAGAGTAACCAGACGCCGAAAGCGGACTGGACAAACATCGTGAAGACAGGACGTGCAAGGGCGAAGATACGCCAGTCGCTGAAGGAGCTTCAGATAAAGGACGGTCTGTACGCCAAGGAAATTCTTGAACGTAAGTTCAGAAACCGCAAGGTGGAGATGGAAGACAGCGTGATGTCGCACCTTGTGAAGCGTCTGGGCTTTAAGGAGATGTCTGACTTCTACCGTCAGATTGTGGACGAGAAGCTGGACGCCAACGACATCGTGGACAAATACATAGAGGAGCGCGATCATGAGGCTAACCTCAAGTATGCTGGCGTTGTGCGTAGCGCGGAAGGATTCAGCCTCGGAGGGCAGAACGCAGAGGGAAGCGGTTTTCGTTCTTCGGACGATGAGCTGGTGATTGGTCAGAATCTGAAGGGGGTGGACTTCTCACTCGCTAAGTGCTGCAATCCCATATACGGCGACCCAATCTTCGGCTTCGTGACGGTTTCGGGTGGCATTAAGGTGCATTGCCAGAACTGCCCCAATGCTCCGGAGATGCGCAAGCGCTTCGGCTATCGCATCGTGAAGGCCCGTTGGAGCGGTAAGGGACAATCGAAGTATCAGATTTCGCTTCGCATTGTGGGCAACGATGATATCGGCATCGTGAACAACATCACCAACATCATATCGAAGGAGGAGAAGATTGTGATGAGGTCGATAAACATCGACAGCCACGACGGACTGTTCAGCGGCAACCTTGACGTGCTCATCGACGATACGCTGAAGTTGGAGGCGTTGTTGAAGAAGCTGCGCACGGTAAGAGGCGTGAAGTCGGTGGAAAGACTGTACTGATGTCTCCAAGGTCAAATAATAAATATCAAACAAAGCAGGTGTTCGGCATGTAATTTGCTCTGAGGATTATAAAAAATAATAGGAGGATACGAATTATGGCATTTATTGATTATTACAAGATTCTCGGTGTGGACAAGAACATCCCTCAGGACGAAGTGAGGGAAGCTTACCGCAAACGCGCCAAGCAATTCCATCCCGACCTGCATCCTAACGACCCGAAGGCAAAGGCTAAATTCCAGGCTCTGAACGAGGCTTATGACGTAATTTCCGATCCGGAGAAGCGTAAGAAATATGACCAGTATGGTGAGAAATGGCGTGAGGCTGGTGCCTTCGAACAGGGAGGTCCGGGTGGAGGCAGCTACTACTACTCTGGTGGCGGTGACGGTTCGCCTTTCAGCGGCTTCGACTTCTCTGGCTTCAGCGGAGAGGGCGGCGGCTTCTCAAGCTTCTTCGAACAGCTGTTCGGAGGTGCAGGAAAGGGATCACGCAGTCGTGGCACTCGCAGTCGCAGCGCAAGGACTAATGCGGGCGAGATGAACGCCAACGTAAACATCGACCTTTACACGGCGTTGCTCGGCGGCGAGGTAATCCTGCAACTCACGGGTGGTCAGAAGATTAAGCTGAAGGTAAAGCCGGAAACGCAGAACGGTACGAAGGTAAGGCTGCGTGGCAAGGGCTATGACCGTGGCGACGGTACGATGGGTGACCTCATCATTACGTATAACGTTATGCTGCCGACGAATCTTAGCGAGAGACAGAAACAGCTGCTGAACGAAATGAGAAATGCTTAAAAGCATAGACATAAAAAAAGCGCTCTTTGAAGAAAAGAGCGCTTTTTTTGTGTCTATGTGTATAAAGAATGAATGTCGTACGTGTTATACGAGGTATTGTGAGCTGATGCTCTCGTTGCTGATAACTCGACGGATGGTCTCGGCGAACATATCGGCTACAGAAAGCTGCTTAACCTTTGCACAGCGGTTAGAGTAGGGGATAGAGTCTGTGAAGACAATCTCCTCGAGGGCAGAATTCTGTACTCTCTCTGAAGCGGGACCTGACATTACGCAATGTGAGGCACATGCACGTACGCTGAGAGCGCCGGCTTCCTTCATTACGTCGGCAGCCTTAGTGATGGTTCCGGCTGTGTCTACCATGTCGTCAACTATGATGACGTTCTTGCCTCTTACGTCGCCGATAATCTGAATGCTCTCTACGACGTTGGCACGAGCGCGGGTCTTGTTGCAAAGAACGAGCGGACAGCCGAGGTACTTGGCAAAGGTGCTGGCACGCTTAGAGCCGCCTACGTCAGGAGAAGCGATGACGATGTCCTTGAGGTGCAGGCTCTGGAGATATGGGAGGATGACGCCCGATGCATAGAGGTGGTCAACTGGAACGTCGAAGAAGCCCTGAATCTGGTCTGCATGGAGGTCCATGGTGATAAGGCGGTCGATGCCAGCTGCCATAAGGAGGTCAGCTACGAGCTTTGCGCCGATGCTCACTCTCGGCTTGTCCTTGCGGTCCTGACGAGCCCAACCGAAGTAAGGGATAACGGCATTGATGTGACGTGCAGAAGCGCGCTTTGCAGCGTCAATCATCAACAACAGCTCCATCAAGTTGTCTGAATTGGGGAATGTGCTCTGAACGAGGAATACGTCGCGACCACGGATTGACTCCTCATACGAGACTGCGAACTCGCCATCAGAGAACTTGGTTACTACCAAATTGCCTAACGGACAACCCAGGCTTGCGCAGATTTTCTCTGCAAGGTATCTCGTGCTTGTACCTGAGAATACCAAAAAAGAGTTCTGTTCACTCATTGCTTTTTGTTGTTATGTGTTACGGATTAGTATACTAGTTTCCTTAGTTTTTCGAAGTGTGCTATAAGTTCTTTATAGTCCATCTGGTTATGTATGTTGAACTTGCTCCATAAGTCGTCGCAGATGACGACACCTCCGAATCCCAACTCTCTGACGAGCTGTATGTTATCAGCATTGATGCCTCCGATGGCAAAAACCTTCTTGTCTATCAGTCCTCTTTCGGCAGCATACTCCAGCTCATTAATGTTGAGCGTCGGGGCTGCGGGGTCTGACTGGCTTTGGAAGATATTTCCAAGAAATACGTATGCTGACTGCTTCTTCATTTCCTTCAGCTCGGTAAGGTCAGAGCATGTGCGGCTAATCTTTCCCTTATAGCCTACGGGTATAGGCTCTGAGGTACTGTCGAGATGGATGCCGGCGAGCCGATATTCTTCCTTAAGATAGAAATGGCTGTGAACGGTTATCTTATTGTATGTTTCCTCGGGTAAGAGGGAGAGCAATCTTTCTGAATATATTGGGGAGGTATCAGGCTTATAAAGATGCAAGTTGTCTAACCCCTCCTCGAATAAGGTGGCAAGAATCTTGTCCTCTTCCACGAAAAATGTGGATTTAGTCATTATTGCTAACTTCATAGTCTGTATTTTTTAATTGCAAATGTATGAATTTTCTGTCAAACGGACAATTATATTGAGAACAATTTTTAACTATATCGTAATTTGCTGGCTTTTCTCATGTAAGTTTGCCCTCTTTCTGTAGTGCCCGCCATATTGAATAGCGTATTTCGGGGTTGGCTTTCTCCATTTGCTCGTATATCTGCCTCATGTCTTCACGCTTTGAAGCTTTCTCGTAAGGACACGTCTTGTTCTGCTTATGATAGTCCAAGAGCTGTGCCAACTGGGCGATGTCTGCCTCGTGGACAAGGCATAGTGGACGGATGATGGTAAGGGGCATCTTCTCCATGCGCATGACGGCGGGCATTGTGGAGAACGTGCCTTCATAGAAGAGATTGAGAAGTGTGGTGTGGAGGATGTCGTCCATGTGATGGCCAAGAGCTATCTTGTTGAAGCCATTGTCGAGGGCGAAACGGAAGAGGGCTTTGCGGCGATACCATGAGCAGAGGAAGCAGGCAGGCTTGTCGCGGAGTCCTTCCTCATCGAAGCTGGTGGTGATGATGTGCAGAGGGACGCCATGCGAGCGTGCAAACTCCTCAAGATATGACGCATCACTCTCGTACTGTATGTTTCCCATACGTACATGGAGGGCTTCAATGCTGATGTTGGGCTTGAATATACGGGATCTTTCGGCAAGAAACTGCAGAAGGCATAGCGAATCCTTGCCGCCTGAGAGTCCTATAAGGATGCGGTCGCCGTCCTCCAGCATGCCGAAGTCTGTTGTGCCTTTATTGAATTTCTTGCGTATCTTATTAAGGAGAAGCTGTTCTGGCGTTTTCATGTAGGGGAGAAATTTTTACTTGAATACCAGATAAACGGCAGCTATGAGAAAACAGAATGCCAGCAAGTGGTTCCATCGCAAGGCTTCGCCCTGAAACATAAAGTGGGCGATGACGGCGAAAACAATAAGGCTGACGCATTCCTGGATGACCTTAAGCTGGACAAGGGAGAATGGACCTCCGTTGCCTACGAAGCCGATACGGTTGGCAGGAACCTGGCAGCAATACTCGAAGAAGGCGATGGCCCATGAGAAGGCGATGACGCCGATGAGAGGCCAATGAAGAGACGTGCCGGTCTGCTGAAGCTTGAGATGACCATACCATGCGAGGGTCATGAAGATGTTGCTTAATATAAGTAGTGCGATGGTGTATGTTCCTGACATTGAAGATTTTGATTTTATTAATTGAATGAAGGGGCTAACTGTTATTTTATTATAGAAGGAGGTATGGCTCTGAAGCCATACCTCCCACTGTTTATTGTTTTGTATTCCTAATCAGAATTTTTATTTCTGATCCTTGATGTATTCGTTCATGCTCTTTGCTGCACGTCTGCCGTCGCCCATTGCGAGGATAACGGTTGCGCCGCCACGAACGATATCGCCTCCGGCAAAGATTGTCGGGATGGAGCTTTGCATATTTTCGTTAACGCTGATGGTGTTCTTGCGGCCAAGCTCAAGTCCTTCCACAGACTTGGGTACCAACGGATTGGGCGATACGCCTACTGCTACGATAACTTGGTCTACCTCCAACTCTACGGTCTTTCCTTCTACAGGAACCGGTGATCGTCTGCCGCTTGCGTCAGGCTCACCAAGCTCCATTACCTGAAGGATGGCAGACTTGACAGCGCCCTTCTCGTCAGCCACATACTCGATGGGGTTGTGGAGAGTGAGGAAGCGAATGCCTTCTTCCTTGGCGTGCTTCACCTCCTCAAGACGTGCCGGCATTTCTGCCTCCGAACGACGATAGACAAGGGTGACGTCGCCACCGAGACGCTTGGCTGTACGGCATGAGTCCATAGCTGTGTTGCCACCACCAACGACGATGACGTGCTTGCCGATGTTGAGCGGTGTGTCGGTATTGGGATTGGCAGCGTCCATGAGGTTCACGCGTGTGAGGTATTCGTTAGACGACATGATGTTGATGGCGTTCTCGCCCTTGATGCCCATAAAGTTGGGCAGACCTGCACCCGAGCCTACGAAGATGCCCTTATAGCCTTTTTTCTCGAGCTGTGCGATGGTGATGGTCTTGCCGACGATGCAGTCAGCATGGAACTCAACGCCCATCTTCTTGAGGTTCTCAATCTCGACGTCAACGATGTGGTTAGGCAGACGGAATTCGGGGATGCCATACTTGAGCACGCCACCAATCTCGTGGAGAGCCTCAAAGACATGCACTTCATATCCGAACTTTGCCATCTCGCCAGCGAAGCTCAGACCTGAAGGACCTGAACCGACGACAGCCACCTTCATGCCGTTCTTCGGCTCCATCTCTGGGATGGCGCTGACGCCGCTCTCACGCTCATAGTCGGCTGCGAAACGCTCCAAATAACCGATGGCAACTGCCGGCTCGTTCATCTTGAGGTGTATACACTTGCTCTCACATTGCTTCTCCTGAGGACAAACACGACCGCAGACAGCAGGAAGTGCGGATGTGGCTTTCAGTACCTTAGAGGCACCGATGAAGTTGCCGCGCTCGATGTTCTTGATGAATGACGGAATGTTGATGTTAACAGGACAGCCTTCCACGCATTGCGGGTTGGGACAGTCAAGACATCTGTGAGCCTCGTTGATTGCCATTTCTGCTGTCAGACCGCAGTTTACTTCTTCGGTACGTGATGTGGCACGATACTCAGGATCAAGCTCTGGCATGATGACACGCTTGATGGCTTTTCTTTCCTTCGGCTTCATTGCAGCTCTGAGCTCTTTACGCCATTCTGCGTCACGATCGGTAAGCTGCTGGAGAGTTTCGTCAGCACCCTCTGTCATTCCGCCCGCAGCCTGAGCCTTATGCTCATTCTTGGCAGCAGAATAATTCATGTGCTCCTCGAAGTGCTCCATTTCCTTGCGCTCCTCGTCGCGGAAAGTGCCCATACGCTTGAACATCTCGTCCCAGTCAACGAGTGCTCCGTCAAACTCGGGACCGTCGATGCAGACAAACTTGGTCTTGCCGCCGATGGAGAGACGGCAAGCGCCGCACATACCGGTACCGTCCACCATAATGGTGTTGAGCGATACCTCCACGGGGATGTTGTACTTCTGAGCCATGAGGCAGCTGAATTTCATCATGATTGGAGGGCCGATAGCGAACACCTTGTCCACGTGGCCTTCCTGAGTGATGAAGCGCTCGATGCCTGCCGTTACGACACCCTTATCGCCGTAGCTGCCATCGTCGGTCATGATGATGACCTCGTCGCTGCTCTCACGGATTTCGTCCTCGAGGATGATGAGGTCGCGTGAGCGTGCTGCTATGACGGAGAGGATGCGGTTGCCAGCTGCCTTAAGGGCACGGATGATGGGGAGCATAGGAGCTGCGCCGACACCGCCACCGGCACAGATTACCGTACCGTAGTTCTCGATGTGAGTGGGGGTGCCGAGCGGACCAACAACGTCTGTTATATAGTCGCCTTCGTTAAGGTCGCAAAGTTTTGTGGAAGAAAGACCCACCTTCTGCACAACAATAGTGATCGTACCACGCTCGATGCTGGCATCTGCGATGGTCAGAGGCATACGCTCGCCACCTTCACCGACTCTTACGATAACGAAGTTGCCGGCTTTTCTGCTCTTTGCGATAAGCGGGGCTTCAATCTCGAAAAGAAATACCTTTTCAGAAAATTGTTTCTTAAGGATGATTTTGTTCATAGGATAATTGTTGATGGTTGGTAGTGTTTGAATGGATTTTTATGATAACATATTTGTTTTAAATGCTATTGATAAAGGTTCAGCAGTTTGTAGGAGGTGCTGGCTGGAAAAGCCCGCACCTCCTACAGTTTGCCTATGTTCTATACATATTTAAATGTATCGGTCTTTACAATGGTTGGTATCTTCTTAGAAGTTCTTGTCGTCGAGCATGTCGAATCCGCAGTACGGAACGAGAACCTTCGGTACGCGAATGCCTTCCGGAGTCTGATTGTTCTCGATAATGGCGGCAACGATACGCGGAAGAGCGAGAGCCGAACCGTTGAGAGTGTGGCAAAGCTCGGTCTTTCTGGTCTCGGCGTTGCGATAACGGCAATGCAGACGGTTGGCCTGATAGCCTTCGAAGTTGCTGACAGACGATACCTCGAGCCAACGCTTCTGAGCGGCGCTCCATACCTCGAAGTCGTAGCAGATGGCTGACGTGAAGCTCATGTCGCCACCGCAGAGACGGAGGATGTGGTAGGGGAGCTCAAGCTTCTGGCAGAGACCCTCCACGTGCTGGAGCATCTCTTCGAGAGACTTGTATGAATGCTCGGGCTTGTCAATGCGTACAAGCTCCACCTTGTCAAACTGATGGAGGCGGTTCAGACCTCTTACGTCCTTGCCGTACGAACCTGCCTCACGACGGAAACAAGCCGAGTAAGCACATCTCTTAATAGGAAGCTCCTTCTCATCGAGGATGACGTCACGGAAGATGTTTGTTACGGGCACCTCAGCAGTAGGGATGAGGTAGAGGTTGTCCAACTGGCATTGATACATCTGAGCCTCCTTGTCAGGCAACTGACCTGTACCGTAACCTGAAGCCTCGTTCACTACGAACGGCGGCTGTACCTCCAGATATCCGCTCTTGCGAGCCTCATCAAGGAAGAATGCCTCGAGCGCACGCTGCAGGCGAGCCATCTTTCCGATGTATACGGGGAATCCGGCACCTGTAATCTTAACGCCAAGGTCGAAGTCGATAAGATTGAATTTCTTGCAGAGATCCCAATGGCAGAGAGCGTCTTCCGGAAGATCGGGGATTACGCCACCCTCCTTAACCACTACGTTGTCGCTGGCATCCTTGCCTTCGGGTACGTCGTCGTTAGGAATGTTAGGAATGGTGCAGAGCTTTGCTATAAGATCCTTCTCTGCCTGCGCCTTGATTTCCTCCAACTTCTTGTTGGTTTCCTTTATATTGGCCACTTCTGCCTTTATGCTATCAGCCTCTTCTTTCTTGCCTTCCTTCATCAGACCTCCAATCTTTGCTGCCATTTTCTTGGCTTCCGAAAGATTACTGTCCAGTTCTTGCTGTGTCTCGCGACGACGAAGGTCGATGGCGAGAACTTCCTTGATGGCTTCTTCGGCATTAGGGAAATGCTTTTTGTTCAATCCCTTGATAACACGTTCAGTTTCCTCACTGATGAGTTTAAGTGTAAGCATATGCTAAATCAATTAATGTATTAAATGCGATATCTATAATGTTTGTCAAATACAAAATTACATAATTTTCGGTTAGCGGCAAAATCGAACAGAAGTTTTTTATGCTTACAGGTATAAAAGCATTAATCCCAACCCTCAAAATGCTATGAGAGTTGGGATTAATATGTTTGTTTGGAATAGTTGTTTTGTTTTGTTAAGCCTCTGCTTCTGGTATTACTGAAACTGTGCTCTTGTCGTTACGACCCTTGCGGAAGTTTACGATACCATCAACGAGTGCGTAAAGGGTGTCGTCCTTACCGATACCCACGTTCAGGCCCGGATTGTGCTTTGTACCGCGCTGGCGAACGATGATGTTGCCTGCGATGCACTTCTGACCGCCCCAAATCTTAACGCCTAATCTCTGAGAAGCTGATTCACGTCCGTTCTTAGAACTACCTACACCTTTTTTATGTGCCATTTCTTGTTC
Source organism: Prevotella sp. 885 (assembly GCF_002265625.1). GTDB lineage: Bacteria > Bacteroidota > Bacteroidia > Bacteroidales > Bacteroidaceae > Prevotella. The sequence goes on along the minus strand of NZ_NOVE01000006.1, from coordinate 9,230 downwards.
CTCCTAAATTTAAGCGGTTACTTCCTTGATTAATACCTCTGTGAACTGAGCACGGTGACCGTTCTTCTTGCGATAGTCCTTGCGGCGCTTCATCTTGAAGACGATAACCTTCTCGCCCTTAACGAGCGGGTTCACAACCTCACATACGACTTTTGCACCTTCTACGGCAGGTGCACCTACCTGTACTGAACCTTCATTGTCAACAAGCAGTACCTTGTTGAATTCAACAGTCTGGCCTTCCTGAGCGTCCTTGATGTGGTGAACAAAGAGTTTCTTGCCCTGCTCTGCCTTAAACTGCTGACCGTTAATCTCTACGATTGCGTACATTTAATTATTTAATATAAACGGGTTTTTCCGGGAGGCGACCGATAACGTATCGATGCTTTTTCGAGCCCCATCGGATTAAAATCGGCTGCAAAGGTAGTGATATTTCGTTTACGAAAGTAATAAATGTGTGACGTTTTTGTAAAGATTAACAAATAACGCCTCACTTTTAACTATTAACGTATAATACTTGGTTCGTTTATCCATATTAGGCTCTCGCCTTGGGGCAAAGTCAGGGTGCTTCTAAGGGTGCCGTTAAGGCTATAGATGCAGACGGTTCGGGCTGTGTTGAGCCTTATCGTGACATACTGTCTGCCTACGGTCTTTATGGGTGGCATCTCGGAGCGTGGTGTCGTGGCGTTGCCTATGGCCGTAACGTCTGCCGAAAGGTCGTCCGTTACGTTGCTGAAGCGTGTCCAGAAGCCCGTCGTTCGATAGAGGTTTTCTGTTCCTGAGGGCACGTGCAACATGACGTTCTGAGGACGGCATTGGGCGAAGGGATAATTGTCTGCCTCGCTTCCTGCCGGCGGAACCATTGCATAGCAATATATGTCGGTAAGGAACTGGCAACCGCAGAAGGCGTTGTCGCCAAGTGCCTCAAGGCTTGCCGGAAGGCTTATCTGTGTGAGCATCGGACAGTTGCGGAAACATTCATCTTCGATGTAGCGCAGGGTGGAGGGCAGGCTTAGCGAGGCAAGCTGCGTGCATCCCATAAACTGCATGCGACGGAGCGTGTCGATGTGGAGCTGAAGGTCCAGCGAGGTAATGAACGGATTGCCCACAAACGGTGAGAGTCCGTCTGTCTGGTCAAATCCGCTTACCACGTATTCCACGTCCTGATAAGTGACTGTGGCGGGGATTACGATGGCGCCTGAATACATCTCGCCACTCGGTATTGTCACTTCAGCAAAGTTGCCGTCGCCTTGATAGATGGCACGATATTCTATGCCGTCGCAGGCGAATCTCTTTGGCAGGGCGGGAAGGTCGTCAGTTATACGGCTGAACATGCTCCACTTGGCATTGGATCTGAACACGTCGCTCAGTCCCTGCTGAACGTGTATGCAGACCTCTTGAGGATTGGGCAGACCACGGAAAGCGTCCGTAGCCACACAGTCTGGTGACGATGGGCGTACGTATATGTCTGTCATTTTCTGGCATCCGCTGAGGATGTCGTTGCCTGTGGCTTGCAGGCTGACGGGTAGCGATATTGTCTTCAGCGATCCGCATCCCTTGAACGTCTCGCTTCCTATCTGCTTCAGGGAGCGTGGCAGCTCGCATGTTTCCAGGCGACTGAAGTCCTTGAAGGGAGCGCCGAAGAGTCCTTGCTGTATGGTGGCGTTCTCAAGGTTGAGCTTTTTGAGCGTCTGCAGGGTGGAGAGATACGCCAGGTCGTTGTCGTCAAGGCTTCCCGTAATGGTGAGCGACTCCACGGCGTCAGCATCCGGTGTGGCTTTCAGAAGCGTTGCCTCCAGCTGTCCCGGCTTTACCACATTGACCTGACATTCCTGCACAAGTTGCGAACGCTCGTATGCCTTAGCCTTTATATATAATGTGTCGGCTGTGAGCATTACGCTCTTGTCGGATTTCTGCCAATAAGCCTCGCCGCAGAAACGCTGCTGCACGATGTTTTTCACCGTACTGCTCTTCCATGCTATATTATATGTGTATGTTGATCCGAGCAAAGGCTTGCCTTCGAAGCATACGTTGCCTTGGTTCTGGTCGTTGAGAGTGGCGTTCTCCATGTCGCTTATGATCTCCACCACGGGCACCCTACGTTCGTAAGCATCCATTCTTACTTCCTGTCCCTTGGCATTGAGCACGAATGTCCATTCCTCCTTGCCGTTCTCGCAAGCCATAAGTCGCAGATAGCTGCCCTTGGTGGCTGTGGTTGAGGGGTCGAAACTGAAGTCAATGGGCTGCGAGTTGCCTCCGTTAATGCTTACCGTCTTGCTGTCGAACGCTTCCTTCACATTGCCCTCAGCATCACAAAGCTCCCATCTCAGCTTGCCGTTCCATTGGCGAAGAGCTGTAAGCGAGGAGAGGTGTATGCTTACTGAGGTGTTGGCTGTTAGCGTGGTAAGGTCAGAATAAAATCCCTCATACTTTCCTTCGCATTCCAGAGTGAGAGGAGCGCAATTATCCTCTCTGAGTGGCTTGATGCCAATGACAGCCTGCTGCTGGTTGGCAAACTCGAACGCCGTACTTGTGGAGCTAAAGGCAGAAATGGCGAAATATCCGTTTCCGCTACCGTTCCATCCGAAGTTGAAGTGGAAGAGATTGTCGCGATATCCGTCCAGCACGAAGCCATGCGACCCGCGTCCCATCGTGCTCTCTCCCGTATAGATGACGGGGCGGTCGGCGTCAATCTCGCTACGCATCATCTTTTCCCACGTAGCTGCATCATAGTCGGCTGCTGATACGAGGCGCGTCGTGGTAGCATAACGGAAGTGTTGCGTGAGCGCTCCCGGCACCAACGACTGGCGTGCTCCGCTACTTTCAGCCGCATAATACATCTCAACGGCTATTCCGGCATGACGCATCAGCAACGATACAGCCTCGGCTTGAGCTGTCGTGTATGAGTCGTAGCTCATGGGCATGTTGTCCCAGTCATAACGTGTATGTTCGAAGTCGGCTGTCATCACGGAGTCTTTCCATATATGCGTCTTGCTGCCTTGTCCCATGACTGGCCATTGATGGTAACGCATGACGATAGACATGGCTGTGGCTGCGCAGCCCGTAGGATAGGAGAGTGGCGTACGCAGATTAAAGGGAGCCCATTGTCCCCAGTCAGGAGTCTTCAGCAGTCGTTCTCCCTTGTTTAAGTTTGATTTGCATACTGTCTGACAATCTGGCGAAAGAGCTGCGTATTGCCTCTTGTACGTAGTGAGCAGTTCGGCAAGTCCGTCTGGCATCATATTGTCCTCTATGGCATTGTCTGTATATCCGAGGATGCTTTGCATGCGCTGGTCGCCTGAGATGACTACCAGTCGGTTGTCCTCCTTGTTTCTGAACATGTAATAGGCGTCTGAAGTATAGTCCATGACCTTCTTCTGCAACCTTCGGCTTCCTTCTTCCTCTTTCATCTGCATGGCGTCCACCTCTTCTGCATGGAAAAACCCGGTTGCCACCTTTGCCGCCTCAGCCAACGAACGCTTCTGCGCATTGGCTGGAAGCCCGATGAACAGCAACGCGAATACCGAAACTGTAAATAGATTTCTCATAATCTTAGGTTTTGAGTATTGTTTGTTTTTTGTCCTGTTTTCGTAGATTTGTCTGAATAGTTTGCGAAAGTACAAATTATTCTCTGATTATTAGAAGAAAATCCTTATTTTTGCACACAAATTTATAATACCATTTAACATAAACATCTAACTTAAGCATTTATTATGAAAATAGCATTGATCACGGGTGCTACAAGTGGCATCGGAGAAGCCTGTGCAAGACGATTTGCAGAGGGAGGTTACAGTCTTATTCTTACAGCCCGCCGTGCGGACAAGCTGGCTGCTGTAAAGGCGGAGCTGGAGGCAAAAGGCACGAAGGTGCTCACGCTTGTCTTTGACGTTCGCGACGCTGAAGCTGCAAAGCAGGCTGTCGATTCCATTCCGGCTGAATGGCAGAAGATTGACGTGCTCATCAATAATGCTGGTCTGGCGCTTGGACTGGACAAGGAATATGAGGGCGACCCGGAGGACTGGAACACGATGATCGACACCAACATAAAGGGACTCCTCACCATGACCCGCCTCATCGTTCCTGCTATGGTGAAGCGCAATGAGGGACACGTCATCAATGTGGGTAGCGTAGCTGGCGACGCTGCTTATGCTTGCGGCAATGTGTATTGCGCCACAAAGGCAGCCGTAAAGTCTATCTCGGACGGTCTGCGCATCGACGTGGCTGACACGGCTGTACGCGTCACCAACCTCAAGCCGGGACTCGTAGAGACAAACTTCAGCAACGTGCGCTTCCATGGCGACAACGAGCGTGCCGACAAGGTGTATAAAGGCATCAAGCCGCTTACCGGAGCCGACATCGCCGACGTGGCTTTCTATGCCGCTTCGGCTCCGAAGCACGTCCAGATAGCCGAAGTGCTGGTACTTGCCACACATCAAGCCAACGGCAACGTCATTCATAGAGAAGCATAGGCTGAATCATAACAAGCAAAACCGGTCTTCAGAACATGCATTTCATAAATGCGTTCCGATGTAATTTTGCGGATATATTCACTAAATAAGATATCGTTATGACCACAGGAGATTGCTTCATTCTGACGGGTTCTAATCAAGAAGAACCGATGACCATATATAAAATTGAGGGTGTTAGAGGTGACAAAATTGACGCCTTAAGCATTCTTATAAAGAAAGGGCAAATCATGGGGTGGGATTTCCCCGATGAGTATGATAATGACATACCTGAAGAGGCAATACAGCTTCCTTGTGATACTTATGCCAAAATCAAGCAAGAAATGGAAGACTTCTATGTCAAATCTTCCAAATTCATTCAAGAAAATCTTGTAAAGGGGGATTTTGAGATAGAAATAGGAAGACATTACTATGGACGTTCTATCAACACTGTTACAAAGATTGAAAAAGATCGTGTGTATTACAAAGTGTTTAGAATTGATCCGGAAAACATATCACCATGTTGGACTGGTAGTGAACGAATGGAAGGGATAAGAGAGAGCTGGCTGCCTGTTACAGACGAGATTTATGAAGAGTTGTTGAGACGTTACAAAATGTTCGTATCACAACTACAAGAACATCTCTTCATTCTCGCAGGAAAATAATCGGGAGGTTAGATATTCTCCATCCCGAGCAACCCTCTCTTAGCCTCCAGCCCTCCCGCATAGCCAGTCAAAGAATGGTTGCTGCCTATTACGCGATGGCAAGGGATTAGGATGCTGATGGCGTTTGCGCCGATGGCTCCTGCTACGGCCCTTACAGCTTTGGGCTTGCCTATGCATTGGGCTATATCCTTATAGCTCTTTGTCGATCCGTACGGAATGCTTCGCAATGCATTCCACACTTCATGCTGAAAATCAGTACCCACCAGGCGTAACTGTATGTCGAAAGCCTTGCGCTTGCCTGCAAAGTATTCGTCAAGTTGTCTTTTGGTCTCTTCCAAGACAGAGGTTGTCTCTGTCTTGGAAGTGGCCTTCAAGTATTTCTCAATCCGGCGTCTATTGCGCTCTGCAAAGGGATTGTCGCTCCAATCGCAAAGGCATAGTCTGTCAGCAAAAGACGCCAAGACCAGCCTGCCGCATGGCGAGTCGTAATGTTGAAGGCTGATTGAATTTTCCATTTACTATTTACTTTTTCAACATCCTGCGCGACTTTTCCTTGGCGAAAGCCTGCATGTCCACAGCCACGTCGTCCTCGTCCACAATCTCCACGCCGGTCATGGTCTCTATGACGTCTTCCATCGACACCACGCCACGCAGACAGCCGTATTCGTCAAGGATGATTGAGATATGCTCGCGCTTCTCCAGCATCTTCTCCCATATCTGATACACCGAATCGTCCTCGTTGAAGGAAAGGATGGGGCGCATAATGTCGGAAAGCTTGGTATCGAACTTGTCTTCTGACAATTCCTTCAGCACCATGTCCTTCAGCACGTAGCCGATGACATAATCCTTGCTCTTGTCGTATACCGGAATGCGTGAGAAGTTCCATGTCTGCTGCTCGTAAAACTCCTTGATGGTAAGGTTCACGTTGGCAGATTCTATTACGATGGAAGGAGTCATCACCTCCCTTGCCTTTACTCCAGCTAGACGGATACAGCTCTTGATGATCTTGCTTTCAGATTCGCGGAAGATGCCCTCCGTGGTGCCGACGTCCACCATTGCCGACACTTCTTCGCGGCTCACAGAAGCCTGATGCGCCTTCGGGGTGAACACCTTTGTGATTAGCTCGGAAAGCAGAACCAGCGGATAGGTGATGAAGATGAGCACACGGATGATTTTTGTGGACGGCATAGCTAACGAACGCCAATAGGAAGCGCCGATGGTCTTGGGAATGATTTCGGAAAGCACAAGAATAAGCAGCGTCAATATGGCTGATATCAGTCCGAAGTATTCTTCGCCGAAGAGCTTTATTGACTCCGCTCCCACGCCTGCCGAACCGATGGTATGTGCAATGGTGTTGAGCGAAAGAATGGCGCCTACGGGACGGTCCACATTGTTCTTATACTGTTTCATCAAGGAAGCTGTCTTGCTGCCTTGACTCTCCTTCATCGAGATATAAGATACAGGAGTGGATAGGAGTACCGCCTCAAGGACGGAACATAAAAAGGATAGTGACAGAGCACCTAAAAAATATAATATGATTAAGCCCATTAAAAATATGATTCGTTAATAAATAAGTTGTCTGAGGGGGTGCTTTCGGACAACTTACTATAGACGAAGGGCCTTATGGTGTATGTATAGTTGATATGTCATTTACATCACAAAGATATCCAATTCGTAAGCATTTTGATGTTTTGAACGTCAATTATTGATAATCTTTAACTAAATACCGTAGATTTTCTGTTTTGTTAGTATTTTTACCCCATTACCACATCCAGCACCATCATCAGCACGAAACCTATGGCGAAGCCGATAGTGCTGAGATTGCTGTGCTGGCCGCTTGAGGCTTCTGGTATCAGTTCTTCCACCACTACGTAGAACATGGCTCCTGCTGCAAAGGCGAGCATGTAGGGGAGGGCGGGCATAATGAGTGAGGCAAGCAGCAGAACGGCAATGGCTCCTATAGGCTCTACCACTCCGCTCAGCGATCCTAACATGAAGGATTCCCATCGGCTGTTGCCTGCCGCACGCATAGGCATGGAGATAATGGCGCCTTCGGGAATGTTCTGAATGGCAATGCCCAACGAAACGGAAATGGCTCCGGCTAAGGAGATGTGCGAAGCGCCGTTTTCGGCTCCTGCAAACACCACGCCTACTGCCATTCCTTCGGGCAGGTTGTGGATGGTTACGGCAAGGGCAAGCATAGCTGTCTTTGACAGGTGCGAGCGTATGCCCTCAGGCTTGTCGGTTCCGATATGGAGGTGGGGCGTCAGCTCGTCAATAAGCAGCAGGAAACCTATGCCCATCATGAATCCTACAGCTGCCGGCACTACCGACCATGCGCCGCTGTCAGCCTTCATCTCCATAGCGGGAATGAGCAAAGACCATACGGACGCTGCTACCATCACTCCTGAGGCAAAGCCCAACAATGTCTTTTGCAATCGCGCAGACATCTCGTCTTTCATCATGAATACGAAAGCCGAACCAAGCATCGTTCCCAATAGCGGAATCAGAAGTCCAATGATTATTGTTGCTGTCATTTCTGTCATAGTCTTTTATCTGTTAGTTACGATGCAAAGATACAATTTAGTTGTGAGTCGGGCAATACCTATAAGTGATGTTTCTTTACTCTTCATATAGTTCTATCGGCAGTCCGTCGGGGTCGCTGAAGAACACAAACTGCTTTCCAGTATATTCGTCCGTACGTATCGGCTCGTGCTTTACGCCCTTGCTGTCAAGCTCGCTGACGGCCGCCGCGAGATTGTCCACCTCGAATGCAAGGTGGCGCAGACCGGCTGCTTCGGGATAGGAAGGACGTGCAGGAGGATTGGGAAAGGAGAACAGCTCCACTACGTATGTGTCGCCCATCCAGCAGTCTGCCTTCCATGATTGGCGTTTCTCACGATAATGTTCGCTTACGATCTTCAAGCCCAGCACTTCTGTATAGAACTGCTTAGACTGCTCATAGTCAGAGCAAATCACGGCTACATGATGTATTTTGTTTAGTTTCATAATATTTTTACTTGATAATTTCTCTTACGAAATGCGGATTGTTCGAGTCGCCTAATAGCGGAGCGTATTCAAAGCCTTCGTAGCTGAAAGCGGAGAGCTCTTCGGGACAGACGAGGCGGTTGTTAAGAATGAAGCGTACCATAGCTCCGCGGCACGACTTTGCCCAGACAGCCAGCATCTTCAGTCTGCCGTCTTTCTGCCGCACATAGAAGAGAGGCTGTACGACCGTCACTTCTTTGCAAACCCTCTTCCAGTCGAACAGATGCTCATATTCCTCCGTGGATAGATGCAGGATGATGCCGTCGTCTGCCTTCACGCTATCTATTAGCACGTCTGTCAGCCGGTCTTTCCAGAACTGATTAATGGGCTTGTCGTTTGTGGCTTCTATCGTGACGCAATGCTCCATACGATAGGGCACAATGCCGTCCATAGGGCGGAGCAGACCATAGAGGAAACACGTTATCCAAAGATGCTTCTGGGCATACTCCAATGCCTCGTCGCTCAAGGTGTCGGCACGCAGATGCTTGTATGCCTGACCGTTGTAGGCAAGCAGGGCAGGCATCTTCTCGGTTGCCATAAAGTTCTGGTATCGTCCCCAGTTCTCAGCCGCTATCTTCTTGCTGCAATCCAGCTGCCGGGCCAACTCCTCCACGTCCATCCTTGCCATTTCCGCAGCCAAGGTTTCTGCCACGCTCTGGAAGAGTGGGGCAGACACCGGCTTTCTGTCCGCCTTGCCGAACATTATCTTGGCGTTTGCTAATAATATCTGCATGTTGTGTTTCGCTTGTAATTTTGTGCAAAAATACACCATTTATTTCGAAATAACCAGCTTTTAGCGATATATATATACACAATATGCACATTACGTGTGCGCCAAGGATAGGGAAAAGCATTGGAACGATGGGCTGGTGCATGTCTTTTGAGACTTGCGAGAGCAAAAGTGCTGCGCTTTCGAGTCCGCGACCGAGTTTTGGCATCTTCGGGACGATGGTTTTACTGATATCGTACTTCATGTTCATCTTGTCATTTAAAGATTAAACCGTTGATAATGAGCCTTTTAGAGGAAAGAGGGTGTGACGATTCTTCCAATTCCAGTTCTTCCAATTAATTTTCA
>NZ_NOVE01000069.1 GCF_002265625.1 Prevotella sp. 885 | reverse complement strand
AAGTCCCTTGTACATATTAATGCTGACATCATTTTTCATACAGCAAAGGTAAACATCTTTACGGAAAATCTATCATGTATCGTTGATATATTTGGGTAGGGATGCCACGGACTTTATCGGATGAGCCAAAGAAAGCACCTTTTTGAGATTTTCTTTTGTTATCATATTTTTTCTTTGACTAAACGCGTATTCAATTGCGTGCAACTTTACTTTTCATACCCCTCATAATAATAGCTCTGCTCAATCCCCTTGAATATCACTTCACTGTTCTCCGTGTCGGAAGTGAGGTTCTGCGAGAGCAGATAGCGCAGCTCGAGGTCGTTGATGGGAGAACGTTCCATGGCCGAGAGATATTGGTCTTTGTCAACATACTGCCAATTAACCACTTTGCCTATAGAGCGTTTGAGCATCATGTCGAGCCAGATGCGAGTGGAGCGGCCGTTGCCATCCATGAAAGGATGGCAAACATTCATCTCAACATACTTTTCTATGATTTGCTCAAAAGTGTCTTCAGGCATTTTCTCAACTGCCTCAAGGGCGGCCTGGAGGTAGAGACTATTAGCGAAGCGAAAGCCTCCTTTGGCGATATTTTTGTTACGGATAGAGCCTGCGAATGGATACAGACCGTCAAACAGATAATGATGTATCTGCTGAAGGCCTGCCGTAGTTCCAATGGGAATTTTATCTATATCGCCCGACTCAAAGAGACGGCGTGCGTGATCTAACGACTTTTCGTCAATTTCCTTTGTTGTCATAATCAATTGAATTGTTACACAAAGATAAAAACAATCCTTGATAATCACGAATGATTATCCTGAATTATTTGAATTTTCGCCATACAAATATTGTCTATATAGTAAAAACATGTTACAAAATAAAAATTGATTCTAGAGAATCAAAAAGCTGTTTTTATGGTATTCTGCTGAACAAACAGCACCAATGCTTAACGATAGTGCCACTTTTACAATCCAATAGTGCCACTATTAGAGTGTAAAAGTGGCGCTATTGCAGCTAAAAGAGGCTCATTTGAGAGCAGGATTTCATAGAGTTTCTTCCGAAAACCGCATAACACACTGTGTATGAGAACATTACCTCTAAACGCTCAAAACTCAAGAATTTCGCACCAAAGATTTTGTTGTGCGCTCAACTCATAGTATTGAGCGTTAGAAATGCAAATATTGTATCGGAAGGCAAGGCGTCTCGCCATAGACTCCTAAGTTTGCCTCGTCTGCTGCGCAGAAACCATTTGGGATAAATCATTATGCGCTATGGTCTCAGTTTTTTTATAGAACTGGCGTATAATTCGCATTTTTTATGTAAGTTTGCCAAGTATAATCAATATGATTCCGACATTGAATAATCACACGAATAAATGCTATACCGCTGACTGCGCCATGTCCTTCTTTGACCAACTGGAGGACATTGCCACAGCTGACATCCCTATACGCGAACGCTATTATGTTCTGCGCGATACGTTTAAGCGTATTGTCAACCAAGCCATAGCGCTGAACAGCATCAACTTTATCGGACTGTTCGCCAAGCTTGACTACATCATAAAGCAGCATGACATTCCGGCTGAGGACGCCATCCTCATACACGACACGCGAAAGGTGCTCAACGCCATTCACGACACAGCGGACAACGACCTTACTACGTCGCTGCCATACGACATCAAGGCAACGGCTCTGCTCGTGTCGGCGATAAACGGCAGGATGAGCATACCGCAGTCGCTCGCAAGGCTTTTCCCAAAGAAGGACCGCAAGACAAGGTGGAGCAAGATTGACATCAATATGCTGCGCGTGGTGGTGAACTCGTGGGACGACGACTATATCTACGTCACGGAGGAGCAGAACGCTTCGGAGATGAAGGTGTGTTACGGAACGCAAAACAGATATCTCACGCATAACGGCAAGGGCGACTGGACTTACCTGAAGCAGATTCTCGCAAAGGACTCGCAGCTCAATCTTGTGCGCATCCGCATGGAGGAGAATGTCTGCATGCCGGAACTGATAATCTTCGAGCCTGACTACCTCATCGACATCACCACCATAGCCTCTTGCTTCGAGACGTACGCCGAGTCGCCTTACGTGAATATGGTGAACCGTCTGAAGCCGCAAGCTAATACCGTGCACATCCATCTTGGTAACCTTGCAGGACGCTTCCTCGACGACACGGTGCACAGTCGCGATGTGTCGTTCGGCGAGGGCGTGATGGAGTTTTTCAAAGCCAACACCATCAGCCTCACGTCATGCGACGACATGAACGACAGGGGCACGGTGGACAAGTTCTATACGGACGCACGCATGCAGAAGCAGAACATACAAAGGCTTATAGGAGAGCGTCTGCCAAGAGAAATAGACGAGTATGACCCGAAGGCGGTGGTGCTGGAGCCTACTTTCTTCAGCGAAGTGCTGGGCATTCAGGGACGTCTCGACTTTCTGCACGACAAGGAGGGACGCACCACCATCATAGAGCAGAAGTCGGGCAAGGGCGCTTTCGTGCCTTTCTCGGCTCCGGGATTCAATCCCAACCGACCCGAACCGCAGGAGAAACACCTCGTGCAGCTGTCGCTTTACAGGGCGCTGTTCAGCTACGAATTCAGAAAACACTCTGACGAGCTGCGCCACTTCATGCTTCTCTACTCAAAGTATTCCGAGGGACTGGTGTCTATAGCCAACCTCCCGGAACTGACGTTGCGTGCCATCCGCATGCGCAATCTGCTGACATGGTGCGACACCACGCAGACAAGCAACGGGCTGAGGGTGCTGGAGAAACTCACGCCGGAGATGCTCAACCGCAAGGGTGCCACCGGACGACTGTGGGACGAATGGACCCGTCCCGAACTTGACCGGCTACTCTCACCCATACACGACGCCTCGCCGCTGGAACGTGCCTACTATTTCCGCTTCATGGAATTTGTGGAGCGCGAGCATCTTCTCTCCAAGGTGGGCAACAAGACGAAGGACGACAGCGGATTTGCAGCCATCTGGCTGGACACATTGGAGGACAAGCGGGCGGCTGGCAACATTTACGAGGAACTGACCATCAGCTCGTTCGGACAGAACAAGGACGGCATGGTGGAGAGCATCTCGCTGAACTTCGCAAGGGAGCAGTCGGCTGATACGTCAAACTTCCGTAAGGGCGACATCGTCATTCTCTATCCATATAAGGCGGACGCCACACCAAACGCCTGTGCGCAGATGGTGAACCGTGCTTCCATCAAGGAGATAACGACGGAGAGTGTGGAACTGGTGCTGCGCAACTCGCAGACTGACCGTCAGGTGTTCGACACGCCCGAAGGCACGTTCTGGGCAATAGAGCACGACATGTTCGAGTCGTCTTCACGCGCTCTCTACAGCGCCATGCACAGCTTCCTGTCCGCATCGAAGCAGCGACGCGACCTTATCCTCAGCCAACGACAGCCCACCATTGACGAACACGTACACATGCGGGGCGAGTATGGCGCTTTCAATACGCTTGTGGAACGGGCCAAGCAGTCGCGCGACCTCTTTCTCGTTATCGGTCCGCCGGGTACGGGCAAGACATCGTTCGGTCTGCTCAACATTCTCAAGGAGGAACTTACAGACCCTCACTCCAACGTGCTGCTGCTCTCTTACACTAACCGTGCCGTGGACGAGATATGCTCAAAGCTGGTGGAGAGCCAAATAGATTTTCTGCGAATAGGTTCGCCGCTAAACTGCGACGAGGCTTATCATGACCATCTACTATCGGAGCGCGTGCAGCAATGCCGCACCTCGAAGGAGGTGAAGGACGTGATAAGCGGCATGCGGGTGTTCTGTGCCACAACGGCTGCGCTCAACGCCAACATCCACCTCTTCAAAATAAAGCACTTCGACCTTGCCGTCATCGACGAGTCGTCACAGATACTGGAGCCTCATCTTATCGGACTGCTCAGCGCACAGTCGGGAGGGCGCGACGCCATATCGCGCTTCGTGCTCATCGGCGACCACAAGCAGTTGCCAGCCGTGGTGCAGCAGACACCGGAGGAATCGCACGTAGATGACGACGAACTGCGCAGCATAGGACTGACCGACTGTCGTCTGTCGCTCTTCGAACGACTGCTCTCCAACTTCAAGACTGACCACGGATATGACCCGCGCTACGTGTATATGCTCACACGGCAGGGACGTATGCACCGCGACATAGCTGAGTTTCCGAACTATGCTTTCTATGGCAACCGGCTGGAAGTGGTGCCGCTCCATCATCAGACGCTCCCTATAGAGACCTGCCATTCGCAGAACGGCATAGAGCAGATGCTCCGCACACGCCGCATAGCCTTTGTGGCAGCGCAGAAGCCAAGGGCGGCTGCTTCGGTGAAGACCAATCAGGTGGAGGCGGAAATGATTGCCGCCACGGTGGTGCAGATATATAATATATGTAAGGACAGGTTTGACGAAAGCCAGACGGTGGGCGTAATTGTGCCTTATCGCAACCAAATAGCCACCATACGCGGAGCCATCGACCGCTACGGCATCGGCGTTCTACATAACATAACCATCGACACCGTGGAGAGATATCAGGGCAGCCAGCGCGACTATATCATCTATGGCTTCACCGTACAGCAGCCTTACCAGCTGAACTTCCTCACCAACAACGTCTTCGAGGAGGACGGAATGGTGATTGACCGTAAGCTGAACGTGGCGATGACTCGTGCACGTCTGCACCTCGTGCTCGTCGGAAATCCCGACATTCTGCGCGAGAACTATACGTTCTATAATCTGCTGGAGTTTGTGAAGAGCAAGGACGGATACGTGAACGTTCCTACGGAACAATTCTGCAAGGGCGACTTCAGAATGCCGACGGCTGCCCAACGGAATAGCGAGGACGACGCTTTCCTCGGCAACAACCGCGACGTCAACCTTGTGTTTATCTGCTACGGTAGGTCTGACTTCTCACACGGGATGTCGGTATACAGCCGCGAAGAGGAAAGAAACATCGGCTTGACAGCTGCCAATCAGGTGGAAATATTCTGCCGTTACCTCATGCCGAAATACCATAATGAGGCAAAGCAGACGTTCTTGGCAAAAAAAGAAGAGCTGATGAAGCTTGCCGCAGAATACGGCGGACACTTGCGAATGGTGGACGTTGGATGTGGTCCGGCGACGTGCGGTGTGGCATTGGCGGAGACTATGGCGGACGATGACATCAATATTGAGTATGTTGGCATCGACGTTTCGGAAGAAATGCGGGCTGAAGGCGAAAGGCAGATGAAACGGTTCGGCGGACAAAACATCAGCTGGCGCTTTGCTTCTTCAATGGAAGAAGCGGCTGAAAGCCTGTCTGACGCAGCCCAATCGCCCACCCTCACAATATTCTGCTTCTCGCATTTCTTCGCTTCCATTGACGGCGAGACGGCAGAAAGGTTGGCGGAACAGATAATAAAGATAATGGCTGCGCGCAAGGAAGACAATCACATGTTCGTGGTAATGCAACCTCAAGAAGACAATAGACTGATGGCGTTCAGAGCTTTCAGAAAAGTAATGAATGAAGTATAAAAGAAAATCCCCGAAGGAATGTTCCTGGTTCAGGAACTTTCTCTCCGGGGACTCACCTTAAAAATGTAGCTTATGATGTCTGAAATGACATTCGTTAGTTGTACCAAATGGAGGAATCTAAACGACCGTGGCGGTCATCAGGTTCGTTATAAACATTGTCCAGCTCGTATGATTCCAGATCATAACTGCGCTTAATAGTCTTCATCATAATATCCTCCTTTTCCAGCCTTTTGTCTCGTATAGGCTTCTACTTGTTAATGACTAAAGGATGTGAGACATTATCCTATGGTATATAGTAAGTACTATTATTTTTAATAGATATCGCAAATATAGCAATAATATTGACACGTGTCAAGAGATAAACCTAAGAAATTTACTTTTTTAACACAATTAATGCTAAATCTTTTACAATATGCAGTTTTTATACCATAATCATTACGTCTTAGTCCTTCAGCGAGTAAACGATGGTGGTCACGACGCGCACCTTCTTAATATAAGGTGTTGTCTGGTCGCGGTCGTCGATGGAGAACTGGCCTTGGTCAGCTGACACAATCTTGTTGAGCTTGCTCTTTGAGTTGGCAGCAAACTTCTCTGCTGTCTTCTGCGCATTGGCTATAGCCTCCTCCATCATCTCCGGCTTCATTTCCTGGAACGACACATACTCGTACTTTACAGGATTCTCGTAACCGCCGTCCACAATGGCCACGCCTTCCTTGAGAAGGTCGGCTTGACGGGCAATGATGGAACGCACAAGCTTGACGTTGTTGGACGTTACGGTGATGACGGACGTGATGTTGTAGCGATAATTGCGGTCGTTGCTGCCGTATTGGTTGGCATTAAGGTCGATAACGATGGGAGCGTTGACGCTGATCTCCGAGGCTTTTATGCCATGGGAAGTGAGGAAGCGCTTTATCTTCGCCTGAGTATTGCCGAGGCGTGTGTAAAGATCGGGAAGGTCATCGCCAAGTTCCTTTGAGACGATAGGCCACGTCACCTTGTCGGCGTCCACCTCCTTCTCAGCAAGTCCCTTGACAGTAACCTTGCGATCCTTGTTTGCGAAATTGTCAATACCTCCCTTGATGCATAAACCAAGGACTACGATGCCGAGCGCTATGAGCGCTGCGCTTAGGATAGAATACTTGTTGTTCATAAATGTTAGTTTTGGGTTTGTTGATGGATTTATGATTTTTATTAAGTACACCTTGGTTTGCGGGAGGATTGGGGCAGGACTATAAAGCCCTTACCCCTGGCATACTTCTCTCAATATCTGCACGATGCGTTCTGCGGAACGACCGTCCCAACGTTCAGGGATGGCACAATGCTTCCATTCACCTGCCACCATACGCGTCATCTCCTCGCCAAGGAGAACGGAATCTTCGCCGACGAGTACGTTTGATCCGGTCTTGACGGTCTCGATGTGTTCGGTGTAGCTGTTGAGAGTGATGCACGGCACCATGTTGAACGTAGCCTCCTCAGCCACATTGCCTGAGTCGGTCACTACGCCAAGAGCATGTGCTGTGAGATAACCGAAGTCAAGATAGCCGAGCGGGCTTACAAGATGCAGCCCCTTGAAGAGCTGCGGATTCTCGCTTACGATGCGCTCCACAGCCTCTGCAGCACGCTTGCGGAGCGGTGCCACAACGGGCTTGTCACCTGCATGCTCCATCATGCTTACCATAAGGCCGCGCAACTCGTCAGTATTGTCGATGAGAGCCTTGCGGTTAAGCGTGAAGACGATGTAAGAGCCGTCCTCAAGTCCCAACTCATCCATGACAGCGGGACGCTGCATGCGCTGATGATTGAAGCGGAGAGTGTCCATAAGAATGTTGCCCACCATGTATATCTTAGACGACTCAGCTCCTTCACGGGTAGCTGCACTACTGCCGCCGATGCCCGCTGTGAAGAGGAGGTCAGAGAGTCCGTCTATGACGAGACGATTGATTTCCTTCGGCATGTTGATGTCGAAAGAGCGAGTGCCAGCCACCAGGTGGGCGAGACGGATGCCCTGCTTCTTTGTGACGATGGCAGCAGCCATTGTGGAGGCGAGGTCGTCCACCACGATAACGGCGTCGGTCTTGTGGTTTTGCAGATAGCGTTCGAAGGCGGACATCACCTGTCCCGTAAGCTCGTTAAGGTTCTCGCAGTCGACACCAAGGAAGACGTCGGGACGACGCATCTGAAGGTCGTCGAAGAGTGACGGCTCAAGTGTGGGGTCATCCTCACGGCCAGCGTAAACGAGGCTGTGGCTGACTCCTGCCGCTTCCATGACACGAAGAATCGGGGCTACTTTGATGAAGTTTGGACGTGCGCCAACAAATATGCAAATAATCATAATAGTGTTTAATAAGTTCCACTCCCTTATAGCTTCATAGCTTAGTGAACGGTATGCTGCTATCGCTTAAGCAGAGTGGGACAATCTTGTTATTAATTTATGTTTATTCCTTTTCCTTAAACAGTTCCTTTATTCCGCCCAGACTACCAAGCATGTTTGTAGCCTCGAAGGGCAGGAATACGGTCTTTGCCTGATTGCCCTGTGCGAGTTGCTCCATCATCTGGATATACTTCTGTGCGAGCAGGTAGTTGGCAGGATTGGTGCTCTTGCCTACTGCCTCCGTGATTGTCTCAATGGCGATGGCTTCAGCCTCAGCCTTACGGATGCGGGCCTGTGCTTCACCCTCTGCACGCAGGATTTCCTGCTGCTTGGCAGTCTCAGCGCGGTTGATTGTGGATGTCTTCTCACCCTCTGACTTGAGGATTTCAGCCTGCTTCTGACCCTCAGACGTGAGGATGGTGGCACGCTTGTTTCGCTCTGCCTGCATCTGCTTCTCCATTGCCTGAAGCACGCTTGCCGGCGGAATGATGTCCTGCAGCTCCACACGGTTCACCTTGATGCCCCACTTGTTTGTGGCGTCATCGAGGACGGCACGCAGCTTGGTGTTGATGGTATCGCGTGAGGTGAGCGTCTGATCAAGCTCCATCTCGCCTATGATGTTACGCAGAGTGGTCTGCGTGAGCTTCTCAATGGCGTTGGGAAGGTTGTTAATCTCATACACAGCCTTGAACGGATCGACAATCTGGAAATACAAAAGAGCATTGATCTGCATCTGAATGTTATCCTTTGTGATAACGTTCTGCTTGTCAAAGTCGTAAACCTGCTCACGAAGGTCGATGGTAGTGGAGTAAGCATATCTGCCACGATACATGGTCACGATGGTCTTGGCGCGATCCATGAAGGGGATGATGATGTTTATGCCGGGTCCGAGCGTTGCATAATACTTGCCAAGACGCTCCACTATCTTTGTTTCGCTCTGCGGGATTATCACTACAGCCATCTTTACGAAGACTACAGCAAGCACAACAAGTGCTATAAGAAAGACGGTTATTACACTCATAATAATAAATTGATGTTGGTTAAAGTTAATATTGTTGGTTAAAGTACTTAATCTGTTCGCTGCTTATCAGCGACATTCTTATGCCACCGGCTCCACCTTTACGATGATGCTTTCCCTGCCAATGATTCTGACACGTGCTCCGACGGGGATGTCATTCACGGCATCGCTTTCTGCTTTCCAGTCGTCGCCGTCCAGCTTCACACGTCCGTAACCACCGGCTTTCACAGATTCCGAAACCTCTCCCACTCTGCCTATAATGGCATCAGCGTTGCTGACACGATGGTTGGCTTTGGCATTGAGCATGGCAACGAGGCGCGGACGCAGGAAATAAATGGACAGTACGGAGAACACAGCGAACGCCACAACCTGCAACCAAAATGGCGCCGGTGTGAGCGACACGCCCATAGCACACAAGGCTCCGATGCCGAAACACGTGATGAAGAAGTCGCCAGACGTCATCTCCATTATCAGGCACACGAAGGCAACCACTGCCCATATCATCCAAATGTGTTGCAAGAAGTATTCTACCATAATCATAAGGTTTTAATAAGGTTTAATAAGAATGCTGTTTTAACATTTTCAAAGTTACCATCTTTTTTCCTTACAGCAAAACGATATGACTTATTTTTTGTACTTAAACCAACAATATGTCTTATTTCCACCAAACAAAAGCGTCTTTATTAACACGCGAGTATCTGCTCCGGACGTTCCACGAGTGTGGTGGCTCCGTGTGCAAGCAGAAATTCCTTGTCGCGGAATCCCCAAAGGACGCTGATGCAGGGCATGCCAGAATTGCGTGCCGTCTCTATATCAACGTCGCTGTCGCCTATATATACCGCCCCTTCTGCCGTTACGCCGAGCTGCTTCATAGCCTCTATTACGGTGTCGGGAGCCGGCTTCTTGCGTATGTCCTCACGCTCGCCGATGGCAACGGGCACAAGCTCGTCGCCGAAGAAATGACGGCAAAGCTCCTGCGTTGCCGCATAAAACTTATTGCTTACCACAGCCACCTTCTTGCCACGGCGCTTCAGTTCATGCAACAGTTCCATCACACCGTCGTAAGGACACGTGGTGTCAAGATTGTGTTGCATGTAATGCTGGCGGAAGTCGGCGTAGGTCTTGTCGAACGCCGGATTATCGAGACCGCCGGGAACGGCACGCTCCATGAGCTTCTTCACACCGTTGCCCACAAAACGCCTCACCTCGTCGATGGTGCGCTCCGGCATGCCATTGGAGGTAAGAGCATAGTTGCAACTGGCTGCAAGGTCAGCAAGGGTGGACAGCAGGGTGCCGTCAAGGTCGAATATGTAAGTGTTATACATGACTGATATATATATTAATGGTGTATATTATTATTGTGATTATCCTCGTTGTTCAATCAGCTGCAAAAGTACACATATTTTGTTTAAGACACCACTAAAATACTTCATCGAATTAAAAACACTTAATATATTTTGTCGTATGTCATAATTCTAATACCTTTGTACGGTATTAAGACACAAATTTGTTGAATAAAATAACATAAACAATGAAAAAGAACACAAGAAGAAAATACCTCATCCCGGCAGTTGCCTGTCTGGTGGTGATGGCAGGCTTCGTCTATTCTTACTTCTTCGCGTCGATGGCAGCAGGCAACGAAACGCGCTACGTCTACATCGACACGGACGACACAGTTGACTCGGTTTACACCAAGCTTACCGACGTATCAAGTTTAAATGGTATGGAAGGATTCAAGACGCTCGTACGACATAGCCATTATGCCGACAACATCCGCACGGGACGCTACGCCATCAAGCCCGGCGAGGGAGCCTTCACCGTATTCCGCCACATGAAGAACGGACTGCAGTCGCCCGTCAGCCTTACCGTTCCTTCAGTACGCACACTCGACCGTCTCGCCGCAGAGCTGTCAAAACGTCTCATGGTGGACAGCGCAGCCATCTACGAGGCTCTCTCTGACGAAGCTATATGCAAGAAATACGGCTACGACACCGCCACCGTGGCAGCGCTATTCATCCCTAATACGTATGACATCTACTGGAATGTCAGTGTGGAAAAGCTGCTTGACCGCATGAAGAAGGAGAACCATAACTTCTGGAGCGGACAGCGAGAGGAGAAGGCACGCGCCATGAAACTGACGCCTGTGGAGGTGACAACATTGGCAAGCATCATCGACGAGGAGACAGCCAACGACGGCGAGAAGCCTATGGTGGCTGGAATGTACTATAACCGCCTCATGCTACGCAACGCGGAATATCCCGACGGCATGCCGTTGCAGGCTGACCCGACCATCAAGTTCGCATGGAAACGTTTCGATCTGAAGCGAATCTACAATAACCTCCTCTACATCAAGAGCCCGTACAACACATACAAGAACCCCGGACTGCCCCCAGGACCAATCCGCATTCCGTCCATCGCCGGCATTGACGCCGTCCTAAATCACGTACATCACGACTATCTGTATATGTGCGCAAAGGAGGATTTCAGCGGCACGCACAACTTTGCACGCACCTACGAGGAGCATCTTCAGAACGCTAAGCGATATAGCGAGGCGCTTAACCGCAGAGGAATAAAGTAACTGAACTTGCGAAAGTTCAATAAAGTGAGAGAAAAGAATAACGGTCAAGCAAAGAGCCAGTCAACCTTTCGTTGACAAGCCTTTGCTTGACCGATTTTCGTTTATCTATATTTTAATAGGGAGATAGTTTACTCAAACCCACAAGCTACAAGCGGCTCTTCTCCTCATTGCCGGCTCCCGTTCCCTTGTACTTGCTGCGCTTGGCATTGAAATTGTACGTAACCTGCAAGGAGACGTTTCGAGTGTAGTTGTAGCAGTCTTTCGGGCTCATCCGATAAAGTCCGTGGCATCCCTACCCAAATATATCAACGATACATGATAGATTTTCCGTAAAGATGTTTACCTTTGCTGTATGAAAAATGATGTCAGCATTAATATGTACAAGGGACTT